>UQMM01000020.1 GCA_900542165.1 uncultured Collinsella sp.
ATCAAAAGCGCTTCACGCGTTTGCGCGGCGGCGCTCCGAATGTGCCCCAGCTGACTCAGATCGATATCGATCTTGACGGGCTGGTGTGCGGTATCCCATGAAAGCCATGCCACAATCTCGTCATCGATAATCTTGGCCAGATATTTGGGGACCTTTTCTTCCTTAAGGGGATGGGCGGGGTCCAGCGCCAGGCGCAGGCGTTGGTCGCAGGCGCGCATCATTTCACCGAGCTTGCTGCTCTTTTGCCTACTACCGTGGATACGCATACATTCCCAAAAGCCGTTTTGGCAACGGTAGATATGGATGGGATCCAGGCGGTATTCGCAGTCCTCGTGGCGCTCGGGCGCAAAGAATACGGCCGAGGCAAACATGGTGTAGGGCATGGCCGTCTCCTCCCCAAATAAGCTCGCCACGATGCCGGTCTTTCGGTGCGTGTCATAGTAGCGCGCCATACGGACATACACGGCGCACGCCACGTGGCGCAGATCGCGGTGGTGGCTGCGGTCGAGCCGCGAGTTACTTAGGTTGTACGTGGAGAGGGCGTTGATGGCGGCCATGAGTCGCTCCTCGCGCACCTCATCGGGCGGAAGGGGGAGCGTGGGCTCGGAGGTTTTGCGACGCTTAGGGGTCTGGCCGGACGGTGCCGGCGCTGGCACAAGGTCTCGTGCCGCGTGCCACAGCTCGATAAGGGCATTATCGAACATGACGGTTTTAGAGTCACGAAGCAGCTTGGGGTCGAGCGCGTGGAACACGGCGTAATCCTGCAGCCACACGCGCGCAAACCGGTCGATGCCGGGCTCAAAGGCGCGGTAGGCATCCCAAAAGGCCTTGATCTTGTTAAAACCCTCGAGCGGATTATCTACGCCAATGCCGCAAATCAGCTCATAGAGATACAGAAAGGCAAAGGATGTAGACGTTTCCTCGACGGTTCCGCGGCGCACTTGGGCACGCCAGGTAAAGTAGCCGCGCAACTGCCGGTCGCTCATGGCGTTGTAGGTGGGAAAGTACGACTTAAAGGTGCCGTTGTAGGGGCAGTCGTCCTCAAAGTCGGCCATCAGCAGGCCTTGGCGGTAGAAAAGCTCGGCTTCCGAAAGCCAACGGCCCGCGCCGCCCTTGGGGTCTTCTTGCCAACGCGATATCTCACGCATCTTGCGGTACTGGTCGGGGAGGAAGTTCTGCATCTGTCGGCCGGTCTTGAGAATCGGCTCGTCTGCGTAGACCTCATGTGAGAAGCGAGCGGACTGATGGGTCCGGGCCTCGGCCATAATGCGCTCGATGAGCATCTTGATGTCCTGGTCGGCCACCGCTTCTCCTCTCCTAACGCAGCTTCGGTGACCTCATATCATAGCACAGCATCAAACAGGTGTTCGGGATGCCGCTGCGTTGATAGATTTAGAACAGGAGGGCGTAGATGACGGCGATGACGACGGAGGGGAGCATATTGGCCGTGCGGAAGGTCTGAGGACGGATGAG
The DNA here is from genome assembly GCA_900542165.1 of uncultured Collinsella sp. Lineage (GTDB taxonomy): Bacteria > Actinomycetota > Coriobacteriia > Coriobacteriales > Coriobacteriaceae > Collinsella. The sequence goes on from UQMM01000020.1 coordinate 1,474, forward strand.
GTTGACGCCGACGCAGAAGATGAGCATGGAGCCTACGAGCGAAAGGCTGTCGAGGGCTGCCGTGGTCATGATGGGGGAGAGTGCGCCGGCAAACAGCGTGATCGTCCCCTGGAACACGGCGACGGGCAGGGCGGAGAAAATGCAGCCGCGGCCAAGCGACGCCGTCATGGTGCAGACGATGATGCAGTCCAACGCGCCTTTCAGGGCGAGCGTGGACCAGTCGCCGAGCAGACCGTCCTGGATCGATCCCACAATGGCCATGGCGCCGATACACACAGTGAGTGAAGTCGAGACAAAAGCGTTGGTGAACTCGTTATCGCCCTCACTGCCGGTTTTGCGCTTGAGCCATTCGCCAAGGTTCTCGATGGCGGCTTCCAAGTTGACGGCCTCGCCGATGAGCGAACCGAGCGCAAATGAGACGATGAGCATGGTGGTACCGGTGGTCGCTAGCGCCTTCCCATCGATAAGGAGCATCTTTTGCATGGTGCCGCCAAGGCCGATAAACAGGACGCACAGCCCCGATGCTTTCATGAGCGTGTCTTGGATGCGCGGTGTAATGAAGCGGCCGCCCGCTAATCCCAAAAGACCGCCCGCAACTAAAAGCACAACGTTGATGATTGTTCCCAAGCCCGGCATGAGCCCTCCTGTATTGATGCCAACGTGGCAATCGTAGCAGAACGAAATGCGAGGCACATCGCGACTCATCTAATACGTTATATAAGTGGTGTTAGGAATGATGCGCAGCATTTAAGCCTCAGGTGGTTGTCGGGACATAGGGATAGTATTCAAAGCGCAGTGTCATAAGCCGCTGCGGGGATTCGATAGCCGCGGCGATGATATTGGCATCGCGGGCACGATCAAACCCTTCGAGCTCGATCTGGTACGAGACGTCTTGCATAATGTCCAGACGTCGCCAGGCTAGGAGTGTGTCGCCATCGAATTCCAAGGTCTTGCCTCCGTCTGGAGCAACGGCGTATAGACGCAGTTTTGCGGTGGTTGCAGGGTCGACAACTGTGACCTTTTTAATTTCGTTTCGAGTATTCTTGGCGCCCAACAAGGTGAGCAGTGTTGGGGCCACGACCTCGCCCGATGGCAAAAAGACGACTTCGATGGATTCAGGAAATGCGATGATAGCCGACTTGCGGACGGGCTGATTGGCGGCGGCAGCTTCGATGTTCGCAGCGTCGATGACCTCTGTGTGGTCGAGCGCGGCAAGCACGCAGCAGTTACCTTCATCGATCTCTTGAGGATTAGCAAGCCCCAGACTGTCTGCGAGCTCGGGATCGTTTGGATCGGTAGTGGGCTCATTCGGTGCTTCGAAAGAAGCTGGGACGCTGTTTGTCGGCGACGGCGTGTCGCCCGCACCTGCTTCTTTGTCCGCGTTCTCTTCTTGTACGGTTGCGTTGATGGGTTCGTCGTTTGAGGGGAGCGTCTTGGCGTCAAGCGCGGAGGGGATAATTCCGATGGCTCCTGATCCGTTCCACTCCATTTCGAGAAGCGCCGGGTCGGCAAGAATGCGTTGCCTGCTTTGCGCGTGGGCATCGATTTCAATAGGGCCTGCCTCTATCCCTCGTGTAAGGCTGAGTGATCCGGCTGGCTTCTCGAAATGAGCGTCTGTGTCTTTGGTGCTGACGGCGTAGAACAGCAGGGACGCTTCTCCCGCCGCGATGGCATCGGTACCGGCTTTGGTCAGCCGCAACGATGCCGTGAATGAGAGGGTGGGCTGCGCATCGTCTGCATTCGCGGCGGCGCAGCCCAGACATATACCGCCTCCTTTCTCGAAAAACGCACCGTCGAAGGCGACCTTCGCTCCGTTCGCCGAGTCATCGATCGAAGCGATGTCGATGTGCAGCTCTAAATTGCATGGATCGCCATCTGCGTCGAGCACAACCGAGCGCCACGTGCAGACGGCGTACCCCGCCTGGGAGCCGTTTGCCTTGTTCGAACGATTGATATCCACGACTATCGAACCGTCCGTATTACGACGAAGGCATCCCGAGGTTGAGATTGCAGCCTGTGCGATCGAAAAACGCTTGCACGCAATGGCGCTCGACGGATTTGATGCGGAGCTTAGGGCTGCTGGTAAGGAGTCTGCCATGACGGGAGTCGCCCAAGCGGCGACAGGCGTTCCGGTTGCGAGCGCGCCGCAGAGTGCGACGACGGGCAAAAGGTTCTTCGATGCCATGGGGTCTCCTTAGCTAATTTAGTGCGGCCTGTCCGTGTTTTGTTTCTGGCTGCGTTTGATGTGCAGGCCGAGGCTGGCGGTTCCCGCGCCTGCTGCTGTGGCGCCTGCTGCCAAGAGCCATCGTCCATCGCCTGTCTGCGCCAATGGTTCCTCGCGGTCGCCGCGGTCGAGCCCCGAGAGGTCGACCGTCACTTGCGTGGCGGCCTGCGCCTGTTCTTGCTGGGCAAAGGCCATGGCTGGGCCAAACGCCAAAATACCGATGGCGGCGGCCAGGGCAACGGCCTTATGCCGTGTGCGCACCGGGCTCGACCGTCCAGGTGATCGTTGCAACCTGATCGCCTTCGCCGGTTACGTGGAAGATGTCGCGCGTGACGCGGGCGACGTTTCCGCTTGTCTTGAGCTTAATTTTGTCCTTGCCGCCGGCAATGCCCTGGTAGCCCATGTCGAAGGCTGCGTTCTTGGAAAGATCGAGGCCCGTCCCCTGCATTGCGGCGCTGGCGTTCTGGAGTGCGCCGTCGGGGCCGACCTTAAAGTCGATGGAGTTCTGCGCGGTTCCGGCCTTGGCGTCGGCAGCAATGGTCCAGGTGTTCATGGCGTCGATCTTCATGTTGGTGACATGGATGCCGTAGGCCGAATGATTATCGATGGTGGTCGCGTCTTCTGAGGGGCCCTGGAGCGTGCCGTCGGCCTTGGCGACGAAGGGAATAACCGTCGGAACTTTGAACTCAACGTTGTCGATCTCGGTCCTGACCATTACTTTCGTGGTTCCAACGCGCCCGGCCGCCATAGCTGGCGTCGGGGCAGCGCCCATTGCGAGCGCGAGCGCGAGCCCTGCGCCCACGACGAGCGCTCTGGCTCCGTTCATGTTCCTGGTGATGTCCATGGTCGTTCCTTTCTATTCGCCGCGGGCCGTCCCCGCGATGATTGGACGAATGCTGGTGAATTGCATGCGGTGCCGCGTCGGCCGGAAAAGCTAGTTCTCGGCTTGCTCAACCCGCACCTTGACACGTGTCGGATTGCCGTGGTTGTCGAGGGTCTTGGCATCGAGTGCCTGGATCTCGATGTACGCCTCGCCTTCTTTGATGTCGCCGGCGGGGCACGTCTCGATTGTCTTGCCGGTCTCGACCACACCGGATTCGTACATGGTCTCGTCGTTTTGGATGACGCGGAATCGCTGGGGAAATCTATTGTCTTGGACGTTTTGCACGTTGACGCGCAGCTTGCCGTCCTCCTGCAGCTGAGCGACCGGTGCGACCGAAATCGTCATCATGTTGTCGCGGACGATGGCGTCGAGCTCATCTTGGATTTCCTGACGCGTTTTGCCCTCCGCCGTCGTAACCGAAGCGCCCGCCTCGGGTACGGGCTGCGACTGCCAAGCGTATAGTCCTACGGCGACAAGGGCGCAGACGATGGCCAAGCAGGCAACGATGAGCTTCTTGCGATGCCCCAGGCCTGCAAAGTGGGGTAGCTTCTTCGCGCTCATGCGGCATCCTTGGCGGTATAGATGCGCGCAAAGGTGGACGGGTCCGCTCCAAAGAGCATATGAAGCATCAGGCGGCGCGAGTAGACAAGCTCGTCGAAGTCGGGAGGGAGCACGATGTCGTGGATATGCGCGATATGGTGGGCGAGCGCCGAGAACGACTCGGGGTCGCAGATCACATCGGTGGTAACGTGGTAGACCGCCGTATCGGGGAATGCCTCTTCGTCGAAAGGCAGGAGATGGGGATCGTCGTCGACTTCGATGGCGATGCCGTACTGGGGCCAGTAATATGCCATGGGAACCTCCCTGCTTCTAGGGTCAAAACTTCTGTCGGTTTTGGCTGTCGATGCCGACGGTATCAGCCGCTACTTGACCAATTGCTGACCAAATGCTTGACGGATTGGTGTCTCCGCAGGTAAAAGGCGGCAAAAAATACTCCAACTTTTTTCGAGTGACAATCGCGCGGTCGGCGACGGCGGGGCCATATGTGTCAAAAGCATCGTCTGCCGAGGAAATCAAGCCGCTCGCCGAATTGCACGAACGTAAAAATCGCCAATTATGGAGACGGTCTCGAACACGTCGACGAAACGATGCGGTAACATCTCCCTGCAAACACTGTAGTTAGCTAAAGGGGGAGTTCGCGTGTCTGCAACCATCAAACCCTTCACCGACGAGTTCGAAGAGTATGGTCGCGATGAGTCTCGCGCATCGGGCGAGGCCTCGAGCATCTCGTTTCCGACAACGGAAGACGAGGTCCGTGCCATTTTGGAAAAGCTCCATGCCGAGCGTGTCCCGGTAACGGTTCAGGGCGCCCGAACCGGCCTTGCCGCCGGTGCCGTGCCCCACGGCGGGCATATCCTCAATACTTCCCGTATGAATCGCTACTTGGGCCTTCGCCGCGATGAACAAGGCCAATTTCTGCTGCGCGTGGAGCCGGGCGTTGTGCTCTCGGAGCTGCGCAAGCAGCTGAGCAAGAAGGTTCTGCCGACTGCTGGTTGGGACCAGGCATCGCTTGAGGCCTACGAGGAGTTCCAAGAGGCCCCCGAGCAGTTCTTTCCCACCGATCCCACCGAGACGTCTGCCTGTCTGGGCGGCATGGCGGCATGTAACGCCTCTGGTGCCCGCAGCTACGCCTACGGTCCCATGCGCCCACATATCATGGGACTCCACGTCGCACTGGCTGATGGCGATTTGCTTGAGCTTCAGCGCGGCGAGGCGTTTGCCCAGGGCCGCCACCTGTCGCTCGTGACGGCAGCGGGCCGTACGCTCGAGCTCGATCTTCCCGGCTATACCATGCCCAAGACAAAAAATGCCTCAGGCTATTTCGTTGCGGACGAAATGGACGCCATCGACCTCTTTATCGGTGCTTGCGGCACGCTCGGCGTTATCACCGAGCTCGAGATTGCCCTGCAGGCGGCGCCTGCGGTCGTTTGGGGTGTGAGCTGCTTTTTCGATAGCGAAGACAAGGCCGTGTCCTTTACCGATTCCGTGCGCCCCGTCCTGTCCCATGCGGCTGCCATCGAGTACTTCGACGCTGGCGCCCTGGATATTCTACGTCGCCAGCGCGAGCAGTCGACCGCGTTCGCCTCGCTGCCGGCGCTCGACAAAGACGCTAAGGTCTGTGTTTACGTGGAGCTCGACTGCGACGACGAAGCCCAGGCGACTGAGGAGCTGTATCACTTGGGGTGGGTACTAGAGCTTGCGGGCGGCAGCGACGATGCGACATGGGTCGCGCGCACCGAAGTCGATCGCGAATGCCAGCGGTTCTTCCGCCACGCGGTGCCCGAGAGCGTCAACATGCTTATCGACGAGCGTCGCCGCACGGATCTCACCATCACCAAACTGGGTTCGGACATGTCGGTGCCCAATGCACGCCTTGCCGATGTCGTGGCCCTCTATCGCCGCACACTGGCCGAAAGCGGGCTTGAATCTGCTGCCTGGGGGCACATCGGTAACAACCATCTGCATGTGAACATCCTGCCGCGCGATGCGCAGGACTACCGTCGCGGTGGCGAGCTGTTTGCCCAGTGGGCTGCGGAGGTAACGGCTATGGGCGGTGCCGTTTCTGCCGAGCACGGCGTCGGCAAGATCAAGGCGGGCTTCTTAGAGACGATGTACGGTCACGAGGCCATGGTCGAGTCGGCGCGGCTCAAGCTCCAGCTCGATCCCGACGGGCAGCTGGGTCGCGGCAACCTGTTTTCGGAGAAGCTCTTGGATGAGCTCGTCCAGAAAGGGAGTGCGTGAAGATGAGCGATTTCCATATGGTGGTGTGCGTCAAGGCCGTGCCGGGCAGCACCGAGGTCAAGATGGACCCCAAGACCAATACCATCGTGCGCGATGGCAAGCAGACGGTCATTAATCCCTTTGATGCGAGCGCTTTGGAATGCGCGCTGGCGCTGAAAGACGACTTTATCGGCTTTGGCATGGACGTGCGCGTAACGGTGGTGTCGATGGGCATCCCCGCGACCGAGTTGCTGCTGCGCGACTGCATCGCTCGAGGTGCCGACGACGCGCTGCTGCTGACCGATCGCGCCTTTGCAGGTGCCGATACCCTGGCGACCACCTATGCTCTCAAATGCGGCATCGAGGCGCTCGACGAGGACTTCGATCTGCTCATCTGCGGCAAGATGGCGGTGGATGGCGATACGGCCCAGATTGGTCCCGAGCTTGCCGGTGCCTTTGAGATTCCCTGCGTGACCGACGTGAGCTGCGTGCAAAGCGCGGGCTTTACGACGTGTGGCTCGCTGGCGCTCGTTCACGGATGCGATGCCGGCGAGGAGACGGTGTGTCTTGAGATGCCGTGCGCGATGACGACTGCCAAGGAGATTGGCCAGTTGCGTATGCCGAGTATTGCCGGTATTCGCGCGGCGGAGGAGGCGGACGTGCGCGTGGTCAGTGCCGCCGACGTGAACGCCGACCCCGCGCGTTGCGGTCTTGCCGGGTCGCCGACACAGGTCGTGCGCTCGTTTGTGCCCGACCGTGATCAAACGTGCGAGACCGTTGAGGGCACGGCATCCGAGCAGGCGGAAAAGCTCGCCAAGATTATCGAGGGGATGGCATAGATGAGCGGATTGAATATCGATAGCGAAGCCTGCATCGGTTGCGGTCGCTGCGTCCGTGCCTGCGCCTCGGGCGGCATTGTGGTGGAGGGTGGGCGTCCCAACCGCTGTGCCCGCGTAACCGACGGCTGCATTCTGTGCGGCGGGTGCGTCGATGCCTGCCCCGTCAACGCTATCTCGATCGAGCGTGACGAGGCCGCCGGCGCGGCGGACCTTGATACATATCGAGACATCTGGGTATTCGTGCAGACCGACGAGCACGATACAGTGGCTCCTGTTGCCTATGAGCTGATGGGTAAGGGCCGTGAGCTTGCCGATGCCCGCGGCTGCCGTTTGGTGGCATTGGTCGGCATGAGCCCCGAGAGCTCGCTCGAGGAGCTGGAGCATCTGGTCTGTGCCGGTGCGGATGAAGTTGTGGTCTGTCGCGACGAGCGTCTGTGTCAAAACGACGCAGAGACCTATGCCCGTCTGATTTGCGATTTGGTGGCCGAGCGCAAGCCCGAGGCCATCCTCTACGGCGCGACCGCCTTTGGTCGCGAGCTGGCACCTGGTGTCGCCGTACGTTTGCAGACGGGCCTTACGGCCGATTGCACCGTGCTTTCGATGGATACGGAGACGGGTCTGCTGCAGCAGACGCGCCCGGCGTTTGGCGGCAACTTGATGGCCACCATCATCTGCCCCAATCACCGACCCCAGATGGCCACGGTGCGCCCCGGTATTTTTAAGGCGCCCGACTTCGACTACAGCCGTTCTGGAACGATTACCCAGGTAACGCTTTCAGAAGACGTCAAAGCTCGTGTCGAGATCTCGATTCCCGCCGAGGAGTGGGGACAGCAGGCTTCGATCGCCGATGCCGAGCGCTTAGTCGTGGTGGGTCGCGGCATTGGTTCCAAGAAGAATCTGCCCCTGATGCGAAAGCTCGCCGAGGCTCTGGGAGCTGAGCTTGGCTGCACGCGACCTGTCGTGGAGGCCGGCTGGTTGGAGTATCGCCATCAGATTGGCCAGACGGGCGTATCGGTTTCGCCCAAACTTCTCGTGAGTATCGGTGTTTCGGGCGCCATCCAGCATCTTGCCGGCATCGGTGGGGCAGAGTGCATTATCGCCATCAACGAGGACCCGGATGCCCCCATCTTTGGTGCTGCCCAGTACAAGGTTGTCGGCGATGCCGTCGAGGTCGTCGAGGAGCTACTGGCCCAGCTTGAGCGCTAGGCGCGCGCCAGCCAGTCGCGCATCTCGTCCTTTAGGCGCTCCCAGGTCGCTTGCGTGGCGGGATCGGTAAAGGGGCGCGTAATGCCAAAGGGCGCGTCGAGCAGGCGATAGATATCGCCCTGCACGCGCGCCAGCGCACGGCTTGCCGGATAGACGAGCTCAAACATAAAGCAGATGAGCCCCACCAAGAAGTCGGCGGGCTCATCGCGCTCATCGCGCGTGACGCAGCGGTGCTCGTCAAAGGCGGCCAGCGTCGGTGCCGAGAAGTGGCTGGCGAGAAATGCGTCCTCATCCACCTTAAGGATGGTCTCGACGGTGCTGTCGGCGATGGTGCGCATAATGTCGATCTTGTCACCATCGCGCACGATATCGCAGAAGCTTCGCGTGCGCACGTCGAGCTGCGCGGGTAGACGGAAATCGCTGTGATAGGCAATGCTCGCTCGGATGAGCTCATCTTCTGCCGGGTCATCGATAAAGTCGCGGATGCTCGTTACGGCGGGTGCATCGGCGGGATTCTCGCCAAAGAGGACCTCGATGCCCAGCGCCGCATGGCTCATGCTCTCGGCGTCCTTAAAGGTGTCCCAGCGTCGCAGCTGCTCAAAGCGGCCCATATCGTGTAGCAGGCCGTAAAGCCATGCCAGGTCAATATCTTCTGACGACCAGCCCTGCTCGCGCGCTACGGCATCGCATGCCTCGGCCACGTGGTACGTATGCTCGATTTTGAGCGCGATACGTGGGTTGGTGGCGTCGTAGGCATCGGTGTAGCTTTTGAAGGCCGCGCGCGCCCGGTCTCGATCGATAGCTGTCATAATGACTTCCTAAAAAGTTGTGTCTTTCGATCCGGTGGCAATTGTAGGTGAACTCGGTTGCTGTCGGATGATGATTCTGCCGTGTCGCTACATGCGGCTCGGAGACCTTGTCAGGATGAGAAGCGTATGGTGCTCAAAATCGTTAGAACCGTCTGGCCAGTGATGCTTACCTATGTTGCAATAGGCGCGCCGTGCGGAATGATCATGGGACAGACGGGAATGGAGCCTTGGATGGTCTTTGCCCTGAGCAGCACGTTTGTGACGGGCAGCGGTCAGTTTATGATCTGCAATCTTTGGCTGGCGGGCGTACCGGCACCTTCGATTATCGCGAGCGTTGCCGCCATCTCCTCGCGTTTTGCGCTTTACTCGGCATCGATCGCGCCGCATCTGAGGGGTGCCTCGAAGCGTCAGACGCTGGCTGTTGCCGCGACACTTACCGAGGAGGCATATGGCATCTCGCTTGCCAAGTTGGTTGAAGGGGAGGATTGGGGCCCGCGCGAGTCCTTTGTGCTCAACGCGATCCTTATCGCAACATGGGGCGTTTCGTGTACGATGGGCGCTATCGTCGGCGCCGTTGTCGATGTTCCCACCGCCATTGCAGCCTTTGTCTGCACCTCGCTCTTTATCTGTCTGCTCTTTTCGCAGCGGCTGTCGCGCGGCAACGTTGTCGCGGCGGTTTCGGGTGCGGTATCCGTCTCCGTATGCAAGTTCTTGGGCCTCACGAATATTGCCGTGCCGGCAAGTGTCGTGGTCGGCATTGCCATTGCGCTGGCGTGCGATGCTGTATTTGACGGAAGAGGTGCCCGCGATGCCCGTTAACGAGTTCTTGGTTCTGTGGCTGTCGTCGTGGGCTGCTATCGCGTTCTTTCGCATCGCGCCGGCGTTCGCCTTGCGCGGGCGGACCCTGTCGCCCCGCATTACCGAGGCCCTGGGCTATATCCCGCCCGCTGCCTTTGCCGCGCTGGTCGCCAACGACTTGGTGAACCCCGGCGCGTTCGACGCGGGACTCTGGCCTGCCTTGGTTCCCTGGATTGCGGCCGCCGGCGTCGTAGCGGTGGCAATCAAGACAAAGTCGATGTTGTGGTGCTGCGTTTCGGGCATCGTGTTCTATATCGTTTTGAGCCTCGTATAGGAGCAGGACGCGTTATCGTCCCGGCCTAACGAATCGAATTTCTCACCGAGGCGGTCTGCTTCTTCTGGTACCATGGTCAAACTTTACTGTAGCAAAGCGTGACGTGGGCTTTTGTTCTGCGTCAGCGGAAATGGGGGTTTCATGGCACAGGAAGCGACCGCCAACGAGCAAAAGAAATTCAAGGTACCGCGCATCCCGGGCGACATCATGATCTATCCGATGATCGTCGGCCTTTTGCTCAATACCTTCTGCCCACAGGTCTTTGAAGTCGGCGGCTTCTTTACGGCTGCCTGCCGCGGCGGCTCCAACACCATCGTTGCCGCGATCTTGCTGTTCGTGGGCGCCGGCATCAGCTTTAAGTCCACGCCGGGCGCCATCAAGACCGGCATCGTCGTGCTGATTCCTAAGCTTGTAGTGGTAGCCGCGCTGGGTCTGGGCGTCGCGTACTTCTTTAACGATAACTTTTTAGGCCTGAGTTCGGTTTCCATCATCGGCGGCATTACGTTTTGCAACATGGCGCTCTATACGGGCATCATGGGCGAGTTCGGCGATGAGTCCGAGCAGGGCGCTGTCGGTATCCTGTTCTTTACGGCCGGCCCCGCCGTCACGATGATCATCCTTGGTGTTTCGGGTCTCGCCAACATCCCCGTCGGCACTATCATCGGATCCATCCTGCCGCTTGTTATCGGCATGGTCCTGGGCAACTTGTTCCCGTTTATCAAGAACCTGCTGGTCCCCGGCGCCAATCCCGCGATCGCTGTCATCGGTTTTCAGCTCGGTGCGTCCATGAGCCTTTCGAGCTTCATCACCGGCGGCATTTCGGGCATCCTGCTGGGCCTCATCACGCTCTTTATCGTCGGTCCCATTACCTTTGCCTTCGAGCGCCTGTGTGGCGGCAACGGCAAGGCGGCCGTTGCCTGCTCCACCATTGCCGGCACGGCCATGACCACGCCGGTCGCCCTCGCCGAGGTCGCTCCGCGCTATGCCGAGCTTGCGCCCACCGCGTATGCGCAGATCGCCACTGCCGTCATCATCACGGCAATCATGGCCCCGATTCTGACTGGCTGGGTCGATAAGAAGTTCTGCCACGGCAAAGAGGATCTGTCGGTCGAAGGCGTCGAGGCTATTGAGGAGGCTGTTGCGACCGATATCGACGGCGAGTAGTCGTCTCTTCGAATCAGTGAAACGGTGCGTGCAATTCGCGCCATCAGAGCGTCCGAACGGCATCTGTTATCCAGAGTCATTCGGACGCTCTGCTATTATTCCCTTTACCCCTGCGGAGTAAGGGGTGTTTGGTGCCCGGGCATGACTCGGGCGATTCTGGCGACTTGGATATAGAGGGGATGGGACCTAGTGGTTAAGGCACTCAAGATCGAGATATTTATGCTGTGCATGATTATTCTTATCGTACTTGCCGCACGAAGCCGTCGCTCCCTGTTCTCGAGCACCCAGCAGCTTTTGTTCAGTATGCTCGGCTACACATCTGCCGCCTATGTCTTCTTCGATATGATCTGGACGCTCTCGGACGGGGTTAACACCTCCTTGGGCATCGCTGCCAACTGGGTTTCCAACGCGGTTTCGTTTTCGCTGTTTGCCATCGCGTGCCTCATCTGGTTCATCTATTCCGAGACGATGCAGGGCTCTCGACTTCTGACCACGCGCTCCAGGGTGGTGCTCGCGACGCTTCCGACGGTGCTGGTGGTTGTGTTGGCGTTTACAAGCTACTGGACACACGCCCTGTTCTACATCGATGCACAGGGTGTATATCGTCGCGGTGCGGCTTATATGATTCAGCCTATTGTTAGCTACTGCTACGTCATATATACGTCCCTGCATGCCTTTGTCCATGCTCGAAAAGTCGAAAGCCTGCAAAAGAAGGCCATTTATCGCACTCTTGCCTTCTTTGCGGTTCCCGCTCTGGTGGGTGGTACCTTCCAGGTGGTGTTTTCGATACCGGGCCTTTGTGTCGGTATAACGCTGAGCATCCTGCTGCTCTACATCATCTGCCAGGAGCAGCTGATCTCGACCGACCCGTTGACTGGCCTTAACAATCGCAACCGTTTTGAGACCTATATGCTGTCGCTGTTCTCGGGTACTGACCAGGCCGAGGGTGTGTATCTGCTGATGATGGATGCTGACGGTTTTAAGCAGATTAACGATCACTATGGACATGTTGAGGGCGACCATGCTCTTCAGGTTGTTGCGACGGCGCTCAAGGACGTCTGCTCGCCGGCTGGTGGCTTTATCGCACGTTATGGTGGCGATGAGTTTGTGGTGCTCCAAAAGGCCGCGGCGGAACAGGACATCATAGACCTGTGTTCGGCGATTGACGACGAGCTCGCTCGTGCCGAGGTACCGTATGCATTGCGGATGTCCATCGGTTACGCGCGGTTCGGCGATAGTGTTGATACCTGGCAAGACTTACTTCGCGCTGCCGATGCAGAGCTCTATCGCGTCAAGGCCGAGAAAAAGAAAGCCGGCGTACAAATACGCTAGAAAAGGGGCATACGACCGTGTTTGGTCGTGCGCCCCTTTTGCGTTTGTGGGGGGGCCACCGGCCATAATGCCCAGGCGCGGTGCGGCAAGACGGGCGTCTGCCGCCGCGACTCGGTACGAAATCAACGAGAACCAGTGTGCTCCATTAAGCTAAAGTATGCGAATGCCCTCCCTAAAAAGGTGAGCTCGCTAGGCTTTTTTGGGTTTGTTGACGATGATGATGCCGCCGCAGACCAACAGCAGGGCAACGATGACGGTAACGGGGCTCGTGCCCGCGCCTTCGCCGAGCAGCAGCGCGCTCAGCAGCACACCAAAGACGGGGTTCATAAACCCAAAGACCGAGACGCGGCTGACGGGGTTGACGGCAAGCAGGCGCGACCACAGCGAGTAGGCGACCGCGGAGATAAGCGCCATGTAGATGATGAGCACGATGGCGGGGACAATCGCCGTGGGGGAGAGCGCGCCACCCATCAAAAAGCCGATGGCGGTGAGGACCAGGCCGCCGACTAAAAACTGCCAGCCGGCAAGCAAAACACCGTCGTGCTTGCGCGAGAAGATGCCGATCAGGCAGGTCGAAAGAGCACCCGCGACAGTGGAGGCTAGGATAAAGCCCTCGCCATCGAGCCTGAAGCCAAAGGTGCCATCTGCGCCCGAAAGGTTGACGAGCGCGACGCCGGCAAAGCCCAGCGCACAGCCAAGCACCTTGGCCGTATTGAGCTTCTCGGTGTGAAATGCCAGGGCGGCAAAGAGGATTGCGAGGAAGTTGGCGCTGGCCTCGATGATGGAGCTCGACATGGCGCTGGCGCGCGAGAGGCCCAGATAGAAAAAGAAGTACTGCCCGATAGTCTGGAAGAGCGACAAGACAAAGATGGGCTTGATGTCGCGCGCTTGCGGTATGAGAGGGCGGCGTTGGGCCGCGCTCATCCCAACGATAACCAGGGCGCCGGCAAGCGTAAAGCGTAAACCTGCAAAGAGCAGCTGCGAAGCGCTGTCGTGCGCCGGGATACCAAAGAGTGCGTAGCCGATCTTGATGCAGGGAAAGGCCGATCCCCAGAGTGCACAGCAAACAAGACAGCCCAGGATGAGTCCGGGCAGGGTGGCGAGATGCGGCTTGCGGCTTTCCATGATGTCCTTCCTACATGCGCGAAGCAAAAAAGAACCCGCCACCGGATGTGTCGGTGGCGGGTGTTGTTACCCGAAGGGATTGTACCCGATGGGAAAGGTTTAAGCGAAGTAGGCCACGCCGCTCTCAAAGATTGGCATGAACTTATCGCCGGGGACATGCTCGGGCACGTTGCGGTACAGGTTGTCGCCGCGACGCTCGGCATGGCCCATCTTGCCCAGGACGCGGCCGTCGGGGCTCGTGATGCCCTCGATGGCGAGTGCGGAGCCGTTGGGGTTGACGGAAAGATCCATGCTGGGCTTGCCGTCCTCGCCCACGTACTGCGTGGCGACCTGGCCGTTGGCGATAAGCTGGGCGAGTACCTCGTCGTTGGCGACAAAGCGGCCCTCGCCGTGGCTGATGGCGACGGTGTAGGGGTCGTCCAGGCTGCACTGCGACAGCCACGGGGACAAGTTGGACGAGATGCGGGTGCGCACCAGACGGCTCTGGTGGCGACCGATGGTGTTGAACGTCAGCGTGGGCGCATCGGGCGTGGCGTCGACGATGTCGCCGTAGGGCACCAGGCCGAGCTTGATCAGGGCCTGGAAGCCGTTGCAGATGCCCAGCATCAGGCCATCGCGGGCCTTGAGCAGGTCGCGGACTGCCTCGGTGACCTCGGGAGCGCGGAAGAACGCCGTGATGAACTTGGCGGAGCCGTCGGGCTCGTCGCCGCCCGAGAAGCCGCCGGGGATCATGACGATCTGGCTTGCGCGGATGCGGCGGGCAAGCTCGTGGGTGCTCTCGGCGACGGCCTCGGGCGTGAGGTTGTTGATCACGAAGGTGTCGGCTTCGGCGCCGGCGGCGCGGAAGGCACGGGCGCTATCGTACTCGCAGTTGTTGCCGGGGAACACGGGGATAACCACGCGCGGGCGGGCGATCTTGGCGCCGCCGTACACGTGGATGTCCTTGGCGCGGAAGTCGATGGTCTCGACCTCGGGGGTCTCGCCGGCGCTGCGGTAGGCAAAGACGCCCTCGATGCCGCTCTCCCAGGCCTCCTGGAGCTCGGAGAGCTCGATGACTTCGGAGCCGGTGTCGATGACATAGCCCTCGACGGTGGTGCCCAGGGGCTCGACGACAACGCCGTCGGCGACCTCGGGCAGCTCGGCATCCTCGGCGAGCTCGACGATAAAGCTGCCGTAGAGCGGGGTAAAGAGGCTCTCCACGTCTACATCCTCGGCAAGCTCGATACCGATCTGGTTACCGACGCACATCTTAAAGAGGCTCTCGGCGCCGCAGCCGTAGCCGGGCGTGGAGATGGCCAGGGCGTTGCCGGTAGCAGTGAGCGCCTCGACGGCGTCAAACGCGGCGAGCAGCTGCTGAGCATCGGGGCGGTAGTCCTCGCCATAGGTGGCGGGGGCGATGCGGACGACGCGGTGCGTGAGGCCCTTGAACTCGGGCGAGACGGCGCGGGCGGCCTTGCCCACGGCGACGGCGAAGCTGATCAGGGTCGGCGGAACGTTGAGCTCGCCGGCCTCGTCCTCAAACGAACCGCTCATGGAGTCCTTGCCGCCGATGGCGCCGGCACCCAGGTCGACCTGGGCCATAAGGGCACCCAGGACGGCGGCCATGGGCTTGCCCCAGCGCTCTGCCTCGGTGCGCAGGCGCTCGAAGTACTCCTGGAAGGAGAGGTAGGCGCGCTTGTGCTCAAAGCCGGCGGCAACGAGCTTGGCGATGGACTCGACCACGGACAGGTAGGCGCCCGCAAACTGGTCGGCTTCCATCAGATAGGGGTTGAAGCCCCATGCCATAGCACTCGCCGTGGTGGTCTCGCCGTCCACGGGGAACTTGGCGACCATGGCCGAGCTGGGGGTGAGCTGCGTCTTGCCGCCAAAGGGCATGAGCACGGTCGCGGCGCCGATGGTGGAGTCGAAGCGCTCGGAAAGGCCCTTGTTGGAAGCGACGTTGAGGTCGGTGACAAGCGAGGTCATGCGCTCGGCGAGCGTGGTGCCGGCCCAGCTGGGCTGCCACACGCTACGGGCGCACACGTGGGCGACCTGGTGCTTGGGTGCGCCGTTGGAGTTGAGGAACTCGCGGGACAGGTCGACGATGGCGACGCCGTTCCAGGCCATGCGCATGCGCGGCTCGGCGGTAACCTCGGCGATAACGGTCGCCTCGAGGTTCTCCTCAGCGGCGTAGCCCATGAACTCCTCGACGTCACCGTCGGCGACGGCACAGGCCATGCGCTCCTGGGACTCAGAGATAGCGAGCTCGGTGCCGTCCAGGCCGTCGTACTTCTTGGTCACGGTATCAAGGTCGACATACAGGCCGTCGGCAAGCTCGCCCACGGCGACCGAGACGCCGCCGGCGCCAAAGTCGTTGCAGCGCTTGATCAGACGGCAGGCGTCGCCGCGGCGGAACAGGCGCTGCAGCTTGCGCTCGACAGGGGCGTTGCCCTTCTGGACCTCGGCACCCGAGGTCTCGATGGACTCGGTGTTCTGGGTCTTGGAGGAGCCAGTGGCGCCACCGATGCCATCACGGCCAGTGCGGCCGCCCAGCAGGATGATCTTGTCGGTGGGGGCGGGGCACTCGCGACGAACGTGGTTTGCCGGGGTAGCGCCCACGACGGCGCCAACCTCCATGCGCTTGGCCACGTAACCGGGGTGATAGAGTTCGTTGACCTGACCGGTGGCAAGGCCGATCTGGTTGCCGTAGCTGGAGTAGCCGGCGGCGGCAGTGGTCACGAGCTTGCGCTGCGGCAGCTTACCCTCGAGCGTCTCGGAAACCGGGACGGTGGGGTCGCCGGCGCCGGTGACGCGCATGGCCTGATACACATAGCTGCGGCCCGAGAGCGGGTCGCGGATGGCGCCGCCCACGCAGGTGGCGGCACCGCCGAAGGGCTCGATCTCGGTCGGGTGGTTATGGGTCTCGTTCTTAAAGAGGAACAGCCAGTCCTGGTCCTCGCCATCGACATCGACCTTCACCTTGACGGTGCAGGCGTTGATCTCCTCGGACTCGTCGACATCGGTCATGACGCCGGTCTTCTTAAGGTACTTAGCGCCGATGGTGCCCATGTCCATGAGGCAGACGGGCTTGGCGTCGCGGCCGAGTTCGTGGCGCATCTCCATGTAGCGGTCGAAGGCCTGCTGCACCACGGCGTCGTCGATCGTCACGTCATCCAGGACGGTGCCGAAGGTGGTGTGGCGGCAGTGGTCGGACCAATAGGTGTCGATCACGCGGATCTCGGTGATGGTGGGGTCGCGGTCCTCATCGCGGAAGTACTGCTGGCAGAAGGCGATGTCCGCCTCGTCCATGGCAAGGCCGCGCTCGGAAATAAAGGCGGCAAGGCCGGTCTCGTCGAGCTCGCGGAAACCGTCGAGCACCTCGACGGGCTGGGGCTCGGGGGTCTCCATGTACAGCGTCTCGGGCAGGTCGAGCGAGGCGATGCGCGCCTCGACGGGGTTCACCACGTAGTGCTTGATGGCATCGATGGCGGCCTCGTCCAGAGCGCCCGAGATCATATAGACCTTGGCGGAGCGCACGGCGGGGCGCTCGCCCTGGCTGATGAGCTGCACGCACTCGCTGGCGGAGTCGGCGCGCTGGTCAAACTGGCCAGGCAGGAATTCGACGGCAAAGACGGCGCCATCGCTTGCGGGGAGCTCGTCGTAGGTCACATCGACCTGGGGCTCGCTAAAGACGGTCGGCACGCAGGAGCGGAAAAGCTCCTCGTCGATGCCCTCGACGTCGTAGCGGTTGATGATCCTCAGGGCCTCGATGCCCTTGATGCCGAGAATTTCGGTCAGCTCGCCCTTGAGCTGCTGAGCCTCGACGTCGAACCCGGGTTTCTTCTCCACGTAGATACGAGAGACCATTGGTTCCTGCCTTCCTGATCGGTTGGGCGTACGGTACGGTATGCGGCAGCGGTCGGTTTGCGGGGTCTGCCCTGCGGTCGCCTTGAGCCACATGTTTGTAAACCTCACTATGATACGACAGCTCGCGGCGCGGTGAGGACGGCGAGGGTGCTACAGTGAAGCGCAAACAAGAGAAAGGCATCACATGGCATTCGTTTCGCTCGCCATCATCGCACTCGTGGCCTTTGCAAGCCCCTTCATCGCCTCGGCGATTCCTGGAAAACCCGTTCCCGAGACGGTCTTTTTGCTCGTGCTCGGCGCGGTGCTGGGACCCCATATGCTCGGCGTCATCCATGTAGATGCCGAGGTTTCGCTTGTGTCCGAGCTCGGTCTGGCATTTTTGTTCCTGCTTGCCGGCTTTGAGATCGATCCCAAGAGCATCACGGGCGTCGAGGGGCGCTACGGCTTGGCGACGTGGGTCGTCACGTTTGGTATCGCCTGGCTTGCCGTGCGCTTTACCCCGTGGTTCTCGGTCAGCCATTTCGACGGTATCGCCGTGACGCTTGCCCTCACTTCTACGGCGCTCGGCACGCTCGTGCCCATCATGCGTGAGCGCTCGCTCACCGGCACGCGTGTAGGCGACTCGATTCTCGCGTATGGCACTTGGGGTGAGCTCGGTCCCGTGCTCGCCATGTCGGTGCTGCTGTCTGCCCGCACCGGCATCCAAACGCTCGTAATCCTTGGCTTGTTTGCGGTGGTTTGCGTGTTGCTGGCCGTGGTCCCGAGCCGCTCCAAGCGCGTCGGCAGCCGCTTCTTTGCGTTTGTCGAGGAGCGCGCCGATACCACGTCGCAGACCTTCGTGCGCCTGACGGTGCTCATCCTGGTCACGCTCGTGGCGTTCTCGGCCGTCTTTGATCTCGACATCGTGTTGGGTTCTTTTGCCGCCGGCTTTGTCCTGCGCTATATCATCCCCGAGGGCAACCATACGCTCGAGACCAAGCTCGACGGCCTGGCCTACGGTTTTTTGATTCCGGTGTTCTTTACTGTATCGGGCGCAAAGATCGATCTGACGGCCGTGGCGTCGCGCCCGGGTCTGCTCGTGGGCTTTATCGTGGCGTTGCTGATCATTCGTGCCGTGCCCATTCTCATCTCTATGAGCATTTGTCCTGCGACGCGCGATGTGTCGGCGTATGGTCGCATTACCGTGGCCCTGTACTGCACCACGGCGCTGCCGATCATCGTTGCCGTGACGAGTGTTGCCGTCAACGCGGGCGCGCTGTCGCAAGATATTGCGTCGGTTATGGTTGCCGCCGGCGCCATCACGGTGTTCTTGATGCCATTGCTCGCGCAGCTCTTCTACCGCGTGGTGGATGCTGCGCCGGTCGCCGCCGTGGCAGAGGTTGCCGAGCATCCATCCGATGCGCTCGACATCCTGCGCGCCCATCACGATTTGGCGAGTCTGCTCGCACGAGAGCACGAGCTGCTGACTTCGCATGGCCATGGTCGCGCATTCGAGGGCCTGCCTACGCTCGATACGATTGCCGAGCGTCTTTCCGCCGAGGCGGCGAGCGGCCACATCGATGCCCGCATCGTGGACGCGGCGCACCTGCTTGCCGATAAGACCTATGGAGACGAGGTCGACCCGTCCGAGCTGACCCCGCGCGAGCGCCGCCGTCTGGAGCGCGCCAAGCTCGCCGTGCGCGAATACCGCCGCCGCATGTTGGAGCTCTATGCAAGAGAAGAAGCCGAGGACGACGACGGCAAGTAGCAAGGAATGTCGGGATACGGGTTCCGTCCAAATAATAGAAGGCGCGCTGCCTGCGGTTGATGCAGACAGCGCGCCTATTGCGTTGGGCCTCGTTGAGGTCCGAAGTCGTGGCTTGCGACCTTTAGGAGCGGGCGGCTCCGTCGACGGGGAGCACGGCGCCCGTGACATAGGAGGACATGTCGCTCGCTAGGAAAACATATATGCCGTATAGCGAAGAGCGAATTAGTTCGCCATAACGCCTTCGGTCCAAGCCTCAACGTCCTCGATACGCAGGACGTTGGCGACCTCGGCTACGCAGTCGACGCTGGCAAGCTCGGCGGCGGCAGCCTGGACGTCCTTCTCGAGCGCGCGGTGCGTCAGGAAGATGACCGAGCAGGCATCGCTGACGCCCGACTTGCCGTCCTCGACCTGGTTGATGAGCGAGATCGAGATGTTGTGCTTGGCAAAGATGTCGACCGTCTCGGACAGGGCGCCCACGCGGTCGGCGACCTTCAGGCGCACATAGTACTTGGTCTGGAGCTCGTCCATAGGCTTAAAGGCGAGGTTGTGACCATAGGGCTCAATCTCGGGCAGCGGAGCCACGCCGCGGCTGATCTGCTCGGAGAGCGACAGGATATCGCCCACGACGGCGCTCGCGGTGGGGAAGGAGCCTGCGCCCGCGCCGTAGAACATGGTCTCGCCCACGGCGTCACCCACCACGTAGACGGCGTTCATGGCGCCGTTGACCTTGGCGAGCATATGGTCTGCCGGGATGAGCGTGGGATGCACGCGGACGTCGACGCCGGCATCGGTGTTGCGGGCGATGCCCAGCAGCTTAATGGTGTAGCCGAGCTCGCGGGCCTGGGCAATGTCCTCGGCGCCGATGGTACGGATACCCTGCTGGTAGACATCGTCGGTGGTCACGCGGGTGCCAAAGCCGATGGAAGCGAGGATTGCCGTCTTGCTGGCGGCGTCGAAGCCGTCGACGTCGGCGGACGGGTCGGCCTCGGCATAGCCCTTTGCCTGGGCGTCGGCGAGCACGTCAGCGTAATCGGCGCCCTCGGCGTCCATGCGCGACAGGATGTAGTTGGTGGTGCCGTTGAGAATGCCAGCGATGGTCAGGATCTTGTTGCCCACCAGGTCGTGCTCGAGCGTGCTGACAATGGGGATGCCGCCGCCGCAGCTGGCCTCGCACTTAATCTGCACGCCGCACGCGCGCGCCTTCTCGGCGAGCGTCTCGACATGACGGCCCAGCAGGGCCTTGTTGGCAGAGACGACGTGCTTGCCGTTCTCGAAGGCGGTGGTGAAGATTTCGGTCGCGGGGTGCTCGCCGCCGATGAGCTCGACGACGATATCGACGGCGGGGTCGGTGACGACGTCGTGCCAGTCGCTCGTAAAGGCCTCGCGCTCAATACCGGCGGCTTCGGCCTGCTCCCAAGCAAGCGCGCAGGCGCGGGTCAGCTTAAGGTCGATGCCGTAGGCGGCCAGGTACTCATCGTGGTGGCTCTTGATCAGACGGGCCACGCCGCCGCCGACGGTTCCCAGACCGATGAGGCCGACGTTCACGGTGCGCAGGGGTTCGCTCATAGATAGCTCCTTCGTGCATCTTATGGATGGATTAACCACTTAAAGGTTGAGTGCATTCTAGCGTGAACAGAGGGCGTGTGCTTGCCTGGCAGCGGGAGCAGCACAAAACGCCACCCCCGAAACGCTGCGGAAACATTGGAAACACGCTCGCTACAAACGAACTTCCGTAACAAACTGTCAACGTTTGCACCATAAGGTTTGCCCTGTACCGCAAGACGGCCGCACCGCGGCCAGCGAAAAGGGGGACACCATGTTTAGCATCAACAACGTACTTAACCGCAGGAGTTTCTTGGCTGGCGCCGCGGCGTTCGGTAGCACCGCGGCACTCGCTGGTTGCTCGTCGGGCGGCTCGGACGGCGGCTCCGCCGATGACGGCAAGACCTTCAAGATCGGTGTCATCGGCCCTCTGACCGGCGCCGCGGCAACCTATGGCGTTTCGGCCGAGAAGGGTGCCAAGCTCGCCGCCAAGGATTTTTCGACCAAGGACCTCAAACTCTCGCTTAAGTCTGAGGATGACGTCGCTGACGGCGAGAAGGCCATCAACGCCTTCAATACCTTGTGCGACTGGGGCATGCAGGCGCTCGTCGGCCCCGTCACCACCGGTGCCGCCGTCGCCGTCTCGGGCGAGATCGCCGACGATATGCTCATGGTCACGCCTTCGGCCTCGTCGCTCGACGTTACCAAGGACAAGACCACGGTTTTACAGGTTTGCTTCACCGATCCCACCATGGGCGCCAGTGCCGCGAAGTTCTTGGCCGAGAAGTACGCGGATGCCAAGATCGCCCTGTTCTACAACTCTGGCGATACGTATAGCTCGGGCGTTGCCGACGCTTTTGCCGAGCAGGCCAAGGCGTCCAAGCTCGACATCGTCGATACCGAGACCTTTAAGGACGACTCTTCCACGAGCTTTACCAACCAGCTCACCAAGGCCAAGGAGGCCGGCGCCACGCTCATCTTTGCGCCGATCTACTACACGCCGGCGTCCGTTTTGCTCAAGAACGCCAAGGACATGGGCTACGACATGACCCTCATGGGTACCGACGGCATGGACGGCCTGCTCTCTGTGGAAGGCTTCGATACCTCTCTTGCCGAGGGCGTACTGCTCATGACCCCGTTTTCGGCTGACGATGAGAAGAATGCCGACTTCGTCAAGGCCTATAAGGATGCCTACGACGAGACGCCCAACCAGTTTGCCGCCGACGCTTACGATTGCGTCCACGCCATCGCCGAGGCTATCGATAGGGCGGGGATTGACATTTCGGCCGACGGTGCCGACATTGCCGGCGACCTTGCCAAGGTCATGCGCAAGATCAAGATCGAGGGCCTGACGGGCGAGCTGACGTGGAATGACGAGGGCCAGGTCGAAAAGCCCGCCACAGCCTATGTGATCCAGGACGGCAAGTACATCGCCGCCTAAGTGCGCATAAAGCGCGACCAGTGAGGCCGTTTTATTCAGGGCAGGGACGCCTGTAACAGAACGGAAACATTACTTTCACACAATAAAGTGGCATTACTGCATAAAGTAATAGAAATACGCAGAATTATGGATAAATGAACAAATCCAAAGAAAAGTTGAAATAATCGCCACTTTCCTTAACTAAAGCGTCTAGTATTTTGCGAACGCCGAACACGGCGAAGGATGGCCTGTCGGGTAACCGAAACCCGACGAGATTTGAGAGGAGAGCCGCATGTCGAGCCTCACCGGTAAGTCATTGAACCCTGTTATGAATCGCAGGAGCGTTATCGCGAGCGCAGCAGGTCTGGGGGCGATGTCCATTCTAGCTGGCTGCTCCTCCAACGGCGGCGACAGCGGTTCCGCTTCGAGCGACGCTTCGTTTAAGATCGGTACCATCGGCCCGCTGACCGGCGCCAACGCGTCCTACGGCAAGTCCGTTACCCAGGGTGTCGAGCTTGGCTGCAAGGATTTCTCGACCAAGGAGCTGCCGCTTGCCAGCAAGGCCGAGGATGACCAGGCCGACGGCGAGAAGGCCGTCAACGCCTTCAACACCCTGCTCGACTGGGGCATGCAGGCCCTTGTCGGCCCGACCACCACGGGTGCGTCGGTTGCCGTTGCCGCCGAGTGCGGTAACGACCCCAAGACGTTCATGATCACCCCGTCCGCGTCCTCCGAGGACGTCACCGACGGCAAGGATTGCGTCTTCCAGGTTTGCTTCACCGACCCCAACCAGGGTGTCAACGCTGCCAAGTTCCTGGCGCAGAAGTATGCGGACGAGAAGTTCGTGCTGTTCTATAACTCCGGCGACGCCTATTCTTCGGGCATCGCAGATTCCTTTAAGGCCCAGGCCGCTGAGTCCAAGCTCGAGATTGTTGACGAGGAGACCTTTAAGGACGACTCCGCCACGAGCTTTACCAACCAGCTGACCAAGGCCAAGCAGGCCGGCGCCACCATGATCTTTGCGCCGATCTACTACACGCCGGCGTCCGTCCTGCTCAAGAACGCCAAGGACATGGGCTACGACGTCAAGATGATGGGCTGCGACGGCATGGACGGCATCCTGGGCGTTGAGGGCTTCGATACCTCTCTTGCTGAGGGTCTGCTGCTCATGACCCCGTTCTCCGCCGACGACGAGAAGAACGCCGACTTCGTTAACGCTTACAAGGATAAGTACGGCGATACCCCCGACCAGTTTGCCGCCGACGCCTACGACGGCGTGCACGCGGTGGCCGAGGCCGTCAAGGAGGCCGGTCTTGGTGTCGACGCCGATCCGACCGAGGCTGCCGAGAAGCTGTCCAAGGCTATGCTCAAGATTACCGTTGACGGTCTGACCGGCAAGCTCACCTGGAACGATAAGGGCCAGGTCCAGAAGGAGCCCACGGCGTACGTCATCACCGACGGCAAGTACGTACAGGCCTAATTGGCCGCCTTACATAGAGCGGTTTTGATCCCAAGCAGGGGAGGTTTTGGCCTTCCCTGCTTGCTTGGTATCTAGGGACAGTGTAACGTCCCTGTTTCATACATTAACTGGAAACCTATTCGAAAGGGGGATGTGGAACATGACGGTCTTTATCCAATACCTGGTCAACGGCCTGTCCATGGGCAGCGTCTACGCCATCATCGCGTTGGGCTACACCATGGTCTACGGTATCGCCAAGATGCTCAACTTCGCTCACGGCGATGTCATCATGGTCGGTGCCTATGTCTCGTTCTGCGCCACGTCGTATCTCGGCCTCCCGGGCTGGGCATCTGTAGTTCTCTCTTGTGTGGTCTGCACGGTTCTCGGTGTTCTCATTGAGGGTCTGGCCTATAAGCCGCTGCGCCAAGCAGGCCCGCTGGCCGTTCTGATCACGGCCATCGGCGTGTCTTACTTCCTGCAGAACGCCGCGCAGCTTCTGTGGGGCGCCACGCCCAAGAACTTTACTTCGCTCGTCACCTTCCCGGTGCCGGAGTTCTTGGCCAAGTTTAACGTAAGCGCCGTCTCGCTCGTCACCATCGTCGCCTGCTTGGTTATCATGGCCGGCCTGATGTTCTTTACAGGTAAGACCAAGATGGGCAAGGCCATGCGCGCCGTGTCCGAGGACAAGGCCGCCGCTCAGCTCATGGGCATCAACGTCAACCGCACCATCTCGATGACGTTCGCCATCGGCTCCGCCCTTGCCGCCATCGCCGGCGTGCTCCTGTGCTCCTACTCGCCGGTCCTGCAGCCCACCACGGGCGCCATGCCTGGCATCAAGGCCTTCGACGCTGCCGTTTTCGGCGGCATCGGCTCCATCCCCGGTGCCTTTGTCGGCGGCATTCTCATCGGCATCATCGAGGCGATGGCGCAGGCTTACATTTCCACGAGCCTTGCCAACTCCATCGTCTTTGGTGTTTTGATCATCGTCCTGCTCGTCAAGCCTGCCGGCCTCTTGGGCAAGTACGTCCCCGAGAAGGTGTAGGTGAGCGTTATGAAGTTTCTTAAAGACAAGCAGACGCGTCACGACTTTGTCACGTACGCCATGTGCGTTGTGGCGTTCGCCATCGTGTTCTTTATGCAGTCCAACCACATGATCCCGCGCATGATCGCCGGTCAGCTGGTTCCCATCACGGCCTATATCGTCATGGCCATCTCCCTTAACCTCGTCGTCGGCATCGCGGGCGACTTGTCGCTGGGCCACGCGGGCTTTATGAGCGTCGGTGCCTATACGGGCATCGTCACTGCCGTCGCGCTGGAGAGCACCGTTCCGTCCGATCCGATGCGTCTGATCATCAGCATTGTGGTCGGCGCTATCGCCGCTGCCATCTTGGGCTTCTTGATCGGTATCCCGGTCCTGCGCCTGAGCGGCGACTATCTGGCCATTGTGACCCTGGCTTTTGGCGAGATCATCAAAGAGGTCGTCACCTGCCTCATTGTGGGCGTCGATTCCCGCGGCCTGCATGTGATCTTTAACATCACGGGTAACTCTACGATCGACGACCTGCACCTGCTCGAGGACGGCACCGCCATCATCAAGGGCGCGCAGGGCGCATCGGGCGTGTCGACCTATTCGACCTTCCTTGCCGGCGCAATCCTGGTTATGGTCGCGCTCGTGATTGTGCTCAACCTGGTTCGCAGCCGTACCGGTCGTGCCATTATTGCCGTGCGCGACAACAAGATCGCTGCCGAGTCTGTGGGCATCTCCGTCACCCAGTACCGCATGATCGCCTTCGTGGTTTCCGCTGCCCTCGCCGGTGCTGCCGGAGCCCTGTTCGGCGGTAACTTCTCGCAGCTTTCCGCCACTAAGTTCGACTTCAATACGTCCATCCTCATTCTGGTGTTCGTGGTCCTGGGCGGCCTGGGCAACATGCGCGGCTCCGTTATCGCCGCGGCGCTGCTCACGGTGCTCCCCGAGCTGCTCCGTCAGTTCTCGGACTACCGCATGCTCATCTACGCCATCGTGTTGATTCTGGTCATGGTCTTTACTAACAACCCACAGCTCAAGGCGTTCTTCGCACGCATTAAGGACCGCTTTGCTTCCAAGAAGGAGGTGGCAGCCGATGCCCAGTAAGTTTGAGTTCAACAAGGGCAAGATGGTCCCGTATCCTTCTGGCGCCATCGTTCCCGACCGCGACTTGGGCCAGCGCCCGGCGCTCGAGTGCATCCACCTGGGCATTGAATTCGGCGGCCTTAAGGCAGTCGATGACTTTAGCCTGACCATCGGCAAGACTGAGATCGCCGGTCTCATCGGCCCCAACGGTGCCGGCAAGACCACGGTCTTCAACCTGCTCACCAAGGTGTACCAGCCTACGCACGGCACCATCCTGCTCGACGGTGAGGACACTTCGGGCAAGTCGGTCTACCAGGTCAACCGCATGGGTATTGCCCGTACGTTCCAGAACATCCGCCTGTTCAATACCATGACGGTGGAGGACAACGTTAAGGTCGGCCTGCACAATCAGGAGCGCTACTCCGGTTTTGAGGGCGTGCTGCGCCTGCCGACGTATTGGAAGCACGAGAAGGCCGCCCACGAGCGCGCCATGGAGCTGCTGTCCATTTTTGACATGGAGCACCTGGCAAATGAACAGGCCGGCTCGCTTCCTTACGGCGCTCAGCGTCGTCTGGAAATCGTCCGCGCGCTTGCCACCAACCCCAAGCTACTGTTGCTCGACGAACCTGCCGCCGGCATGAACCCGTCCGAGACCGCAGAGCTCATGGCGAACATCGTCAAGATTCGCGACACCTTCGGCATCGCCATCATGCTTATCGAGCATGATATGTCGCTCGTTATGAACATCTGCGAGGGCATCTGCGTGCTTAACTTTGGTAAGGTCATCGCCAAGGGCACGGCAGAGGAAATCCAGAACAACGACGCCGTTATCGAGGCGTATCTGGGTAAGCAGGATAAGGGGGAGAACTAAATGGCAGAGCCGATGCTTTCCGTCTACAACATCAACGTCTGGTACGGCGCTATTCACGCCATCAAGGACATCTCCTTTAACGTTAACGAGGGTGAGATCGTGGCCTTGATTGGTGCCAACGGTGCCGGCAAGTCCACAACGCTCAAGACCGTCTCGGGCCTGCTGCGCTCCAAGACCGGCTCCATCAAGTTTATGGGCGAGGACATTACCCATACGCCCGCTGATAAGCTGGTTGGTAAGGGCCTGGCTCAGGTTCCCGAGGGTCGTCGCGCCTTTTTGCAGATGACGGTCGAGGAGAACCTGGAGATGGGTGCCTATACACAGCCCAAGTCCACGGTGGCTCCGGGCCTGGAGCGCGTCTACGAGCAGTTCCCGCGCCTGAAGGAACGTCGTCGCCAGGTCGCCGGCACCCTTTCAGGCGGCGAGCAGCAGATGCTCGTTATGGGTCGCGCTCTTATGAGTAACCCTAAGCTGCTCATGCTTGATGAGCCCTCTATGGGCTTGGCACCGATTCTGATTGAGCAGATCTTCCAGATCGTCGAGGATCTGCATAAGGCCGGAACCACGGTGCTCCTGGTCGAGCAAAACGCGCAGATGGCGCTTTCCATCGCCACACGCGGCTACGTGCTCGAGACCGGCAAGATCACCATGACCGGTACCGGCCAAGAGCTCCTGCACGACGACAACGTCCGCAAAGCCTACCTCGGAGGCTAACCCACCTAACAAAAGGGGCGCTGACTATCTCAGTCAGCGCCCCTTTTTAAGTTGCGGTGAAATAGGGACTGAATACGGGCTCCAGAGGCCAAAAGAGTCCCTATTCCACCGCAACTTCATGGGGATGTGTGACAATGCCCGTCGGAAAACATCTGCTGTCTTTGGGGGTCTATCTATGCTGTACGAGTTTTGTGCCGAGAACTTTGAGCGGGTGCCGGCGGCTATCGATGCCGGTGCAAGGCGTATCGAGCTGTGCGACAACCTTGCCGTTGGTGGCACCACGCCTTCTGCCGGCGTTATCAGCGCTACAGTCAGCTATGCTCACGAGCATGACGCGCGAGTGATGTGCATGATTCGCCCGCGTGGCGGTGACTTTCATTACAACCAAGACGAGCTGCGCATGATGGAGATGGACCTGGGCCTTGCCGTAAGCGCCGGCGTTGACGGCTTGGTCTTTGGCTGCTGCAAGCCCTGCGCTGGCGGATGGGCGCTCGACGAGCTTACGTTGGGCGCCCTCGTGATGGCCGCGGGCTGCGCGACCGAGGAGTGCAAGCGCGGGCCCATCGATATTACCTTCCACATGGCCTTCGACCAGCTCTCGCCCGAGGCTCAGCTCGATGCCGTCGACACACTCGCCGACTGCGGTATCACGCGCATCCTGACGCATGGTGGCGCTGCCGGAACGCCGATCGAGGACAACCTGGAGCACCTGTCGCGTCTTATCGAGTATGCGGGCGACCGCCTGACCATCCTTCCCGGCGGTGGCATTTCTACGGCCAACCGCGATACCGTGGCGGCGGCACTGGGCGTCTCCGAGCTCCATGGCACCAAGATCGTGCCGCTGGAGGTATAACCCGTGGCGCTGGTATTTGACGTTCGGCAGGCGAGCGGTAAGCCCGACGACAACCGCCGCCCCGGCACCGCGTGCCCCTTTTGCGATACCGAGGAACTCGCCAATATCATCCGGCGCGACGGTGACTGCATCTGGCTCGAGAATAAGTTTAAGACCTTGCGGGCCACTCGCCAGACCGTATTGATTGAGTCGTCCGACCACGACGCCGACCTGGTGACCTATGCGCCGGACGAACTGCATCATGTTATGCGGTTTGCTCTGGATTGCTGGCAGCGGATGATTGACTCCCGACAGTATCGCAGCGTTCTCATGTACAAGAACAAGGGTCCGCTCTCGGGCGGTAGTCTCGTTCATCCGCACATGCAGATTGTGGGTTTGGAGCAGGAAAACGGTTATGCTTCGCTGACTTCCGCCAATTTCGAAGGCATAAATGTCTGGCAACAGGAGAGAATCTCGGTCAACATCTCAACCGAACCGATTATGGGGTTCTTTGAGGTCAATGTTTCAGCCCCGCAGGGAATCGCCGCCAGCGATGACACGAGAGACCAAGCCGAGGCGGATCTCTTCGCCGATGCGATCCAGGTAGCTCTGCGCTATATCCTGAACGAGCACCACGGTGGTCGCGCAGAGTCGTACAACCTGTTCTTCTATCACCTGGGCGGTCGGACCATTGCCAAGGCGCTGCCGCGTTGGGTGGTTTCGCCCTACTTTGTCGGCTATCGTTTGGCCCAGGTCAATGCTGAGACCACGCTCGATGTCGATGCTGAGCGCCTGCGTGCGCATCTGGAAACGCTCGTATAGTAAGACTAACACCCGCGTAATGCGGACAGTCTAGCGTCCCATGGCGTCGCGGCCGGCCTCGACCCGCTTGCGCTGGGCGGCGCGCTCCTCGCCGGTCAGACGCTCAAAGAAGTGCCCGATAAACGAGGCGAGCACCTGCTGAAACAACGTTCCACACATGACGGGAAACACAACTTCGCCCGGAAAGTATTGCGTGGCGATGACGGCGCCCGAAGAGATGTTACGCATGCCGCAGGTAAAGCACATGGTAGTCGTCTCGCTATATGGCAGATGCAGCGCACGGGCGACCAGAAAACCGACGACAAAGCCGCTGATGGCGAAGGTCAAAATAAAGAGGGCGACTTCCAGGCGCACCGCGTTCATGTGCAGCACGTACTCGCTCATGGCAGTGGAGTTGGAGGCGATAACGCCCATCATCATGAATTTGCAGGCGGGCGAGAGCGCGGGGGAGAGCTTCTCGTGTCCCCATCCACGCGTGAGCTCGTTGATCACGATGCCGAGCACGGCGGGGATGGCGATCATAAAGGCCATGTCTTGCATCATGCTCGGCACATCGATCGAGACGGTGGCACCCAGCAAGAGCTTAAGCGTGAGCGGAATCGTCACAGGGGAGATAACCGAGGACGTCAGGATGATGGTGAGCGCGAGCGGGCCGTTGCCGCCGAACATGCTGATCCACATAAAAGCGGTGACTGCCACGGGCACGCTGTACTCGAGCACGATGCCGCAGACAAGGTTGGGGTTGGAGCCAAAGAAGAGTGACCCCATGGCATACGCCGCGATGGGAATAAGCACTGCCGAGACCAGCAACGCCAGAATCAGGTGCAGCGGACGGTGGAACACCTCGGCTACCTGGTGAAAGGTGTTGCTGAGCGCACCCTGAAACGTCATAAAGGCGAAGAGGGCGGGAACAATGGGCTTGAGCACGCCGATCTGCTGGGGAAAGAGCACGCCGAGCGCCACGCAAATCGGAACGATGATCTGCATATGCCCCGCGAGGAACTTTCCCAGTCCAGCCCATTGCTTCATATGCCCCGTGACTCCCTTTATCCGCGAACTCGTTTGTATGGATATGCTAGACGCTCGTATGTGTCCGTGCGGCTGAAACGCTCGATTATTTCGAGGGCATTACCGCCATCGTTTACCGAAACCGCGGCGTGCTGCGGCGATTTGCGTCCGCGCCGCACGGTATAATAAATCCGTTCAACAGATCTGCCTGCCGAAGCGGGCGTACACAGAGGACTCATCGCTATGAACCGTGAGAGGTATCGCGGCGACCTGCCCCTATCAGGGGTGGGTGCCTATGTCATTGCTTAAGACGACGCATCGCTGGGCGGTCGCTCAGCAAAACCCCGAGCTCGAAAAGGAGCTTTCGGCTGGTCTGGGCATTCCCGGGCTGGTGGCGCGCATTATGGTCGCGCACGGCATCGGCTCCATCAAAGAGGGCCAATTGTTTTTGACGCCTTCGCTCGATCGCGACTGGGCCGACCCACTCATTATCCCGGGCATGTCGGTCGTTGCCGACCGCGTCGAGCGTGCTATTCGCAACCACGAGCACATTGCAGTCTTTGGCGATTTTGACGTTGACGGTATTACGTCGACCTGTCTGTTGACCGAGGCGCTGCGCACGTTTGGCGCCGATGTCACGCCGTTTATTCCGCATCGCTTTGATGAGGGCTACGGTCTTTCGCGCGCGGCACTCGACCGCGTTAACGAGCTCGCTCGCCCCCAGCTGATCGTGACCGTCGATAACGGCATTGCCGCCAAGGAAGAGGTTTCCTATCTGGAGAGCCTGGGGATCGATTTGGTGGTCACGGACCATCACGAGCCCTCCGACCAGGTGCCGCAGGGTGTGCCCCTGACCGACCCCAAGCTCGAAGACGAGGGCCCCTCGCGCGAGCTTGCCGGTGCTGGTGTGGCGCTCAAGCTGGTGCAAGTCCTGGGTGAGCGCCTGGGCAA
Source organism: uncultured Collinsella sp. (assembly GCA_900542165.1). Lineage (GTDB taxonomy): Bacteria > Actinomycetota > Coriobacteriia > Coriobacteriales > Coriobacteriaceae > Collinsella. Next base: position 32,291 of record UQMM01000020.1, read on the forward strand.
GCCGTCGTATTGGCGTTCGCTAATCGAGGTCGCGGCGCTGGGCACCGTGTCCGACATGATGCCGCTCACGCCCGAGAACCGCGCGCTGGTTGCCGAGGGCATCCAGCAGATGCGCGTAACCGCTCGCCCCGGCTATATCGCGCTTGCCGCGCTTGCCAAGGCGGACCTTTCGAGCATTACGGCGGATGGCCTGTCATTCTCGCTCATTCCCCGCTTAAACGCTGCCGGCCGCATGGCCGATCCCAAGCTGGCGCTCGACCTGCTGCTTGCCCGCAATCCCATCGAAGCAAGCGCGCTGGCGGCTGAGCTCGAGGAAATCAACCGCCAGCGCCGTGAGATCGAGGCGGAGCTCACGCGCGATGCCATGGCAAAGGTCGAGGAGACCTATGACGGCGGACGCGCGATCGTCGTGGGCGGCGAAGGCTGGCACGAGGGTGTCAAGGGCATCGTGGCAAGCCGTCTGACCAACCGCTATCACGTGCCGGCGCTGCTGTTCTCGATCGAGGACGGTATCGCGCGTGGCTCTGGTCGTTCGGTGGGCAAAGTTAACCTGTTTGACGCCGTCGAGCGCTGTTCCGACCTGCTGATTCGTCGCGGCGGACATGCCGGTGCGGTGGGTGTGACCATCGAGGCATCCAAGCTCGATGAATTCCGTCGTCGCCTTTCCGCCGTGCTATCGGAGATTCCCGCCGAGGACTTTGAAGACATCGACGAGGTTGCCGCCACGGTCGACCTTTCCGAGCTGAATATCGAGACCATCGAGCAGATTTCCCGTCTGGAGCCGTTTGGCCAGGGCAACAAGGTGCCGCTGCTGGCCGCCGAGGGCGTGACGATGTGCGATCGCGCCGTGGTGGGCAAAACCGGCGAGCACATGCGCTTTGTGGCGACCGATGGCGCCGCGAGCGTGCCGGCCATTATGTTCCGCGTGCCGCAAATCGATAAGCTTATCAACTGCGATAGCGCTGTCGACTTGGTGTTCGAGGCCGTTGCCGAGCATTGGCAGGGGCGTGTGAAGCCCAAGCTCATGATCAAGGATGTTCTGGTCCGCGATACCACGCTGCCCAGCGTCGACGATCCGGCATGCGAGCTTCGTCGTGGCGTACAGCCGGCGGATTCCGGCCTGCGCCTGGAGTCGCGTAAGCGCGAGACACTCGCCCAGCTTTCTTATACCGAGCTGACGCGCTCGCTTATCCATAGCTTTATAGGCTCGAACCAGCCGCACCGCGCGCAGGTCGAGGCGCTCGATGCCCTGGCCGATCACCAAAGTGTTCTGGCCGTTATGGGAACGGGGCGCGGCAAGTCGCTCATCTTCCATGTGCATGCCGCGCGCGAGGCGGTTCTTCGCGGGCGTGCGAGCATCTTTGTCTATCCGCTGCGCGCGCTCGTTGCCGACCAGGCCTATCACCTCTCGTCGACGATGGCCGCGCTCGGCATTGGCGTCGGCGTGTTGACCGGCGAGACCGTGGAGGCGGCGCGCGATGACGTGTTTGCCGGCTTGGCTTCGGGCCGTACCGGCATCGTGCTCACGACGCCCGAGTTCCTGTCCATTCACCGCGACCGCTTTGCGCGTTCGGGGCGCATCGGTTTTGTCGTTATCGATGAGGCGCACCACGCCGGCCTTGCCAAGGGCGGCGACCGCAGCGCCTATCTCGACATGCCCGATATCCTCAAAGCCCTGGGCGACCCGGTCGTTATGGCCGCGACGGCCACCGCGACGGCTCCGGTCGTGGCCGAGCTTGCCCGCATGCTTCCGATCACTCACACGGTGGTCGACGAGACGGTGCGCGAGAACCTGCAGCTCGAGGACGACCGAGATCTTGCGAGCCGCGAGAACCGTTTGGTGTCGATCGTGGCGACGGGGGAGAAGACCGTCATTTACGTCAATTCGCGCGACCAGTCCGTGGCGCTCGCCAAGACACTACGCAAACGCGTTCCCGACTGTGCGACCCGTATCGCGTTCTATAACGCTGGCCTTACGCGCACCGACCGCCATCGCGTAGAGGAGGCGTTTCGAGACGGCAGCCTCAGCTGCATCGTCTCGACATCCGCCTTTGGCGAGGGCGTCAACCTTCCCGATATTCGCCATGTCGTGCTCTATCACATGCCGTTTGGCGGCATTGAGTTTAACCAGATGAGCGGCCGCGCCGGTCGCGATGGCCAACCCGCCGTGATCCATCTACTCTATTCGTCGCGTGACGCCCGTATTAACGAGCGCCTACTCGACTGCTATGCGCCCGAGCGCGACGAGCTCGTCACGCTCTATCGCGCGCTGCAGACCATGTGGCGCTCCAACCGCGGCAAGACCGGGGACGATTCCTTTAGCGCGAGCGATATCGACATCGCGCAGATGTGCCTTGCCATCGATGCTCGCACGCCGGTCGACGAGCGCTCGGTGGAAAGCGGCTTGGGAATCTTCGAAGAGCTTGGTTTTTGTCGCGTTTCGGGGTTTGACGACACCCGTCGCATCGCGATGGCCGAAAACCCCGGCCGCGTGCAATTGAGCAGGTCAATTCGCTATTTGGAGGGCTTGCGCTCGCGCATGGAGTTCTCGGCTTTCCGGAGTTGGGCACTCGACTCGTGCGCTTCTGATATGCTAGCCAAAGTTAACCGCCCGATCGTACCGCGGGCCTAGGGGAAGGGGACCTCGATGGATGCCGCAGCCCGTACCGCCCATGATTCCACCCTCCAGCCGTTCTCGGAGATGGAGCACTATAAGCATGCCGATGAGCTGCCGCCCGAGATTATGGCGGACAGCTACGACAAGCTGGAGCGCTTGTGCCTCAAATATATGAATGAGGACGACTTCTCCAAGGTGGAGCAAGCCTACTGCTTTGCCGCCGAGAAGCACTGTAACCAAAAGCGCCGCTCGGGTGAGATGTACATCAACCATCCCGTCGAGGTGGCCATCATTCTGGCCGATCTCAAAATGGATTGTGACGTTGTGTGCGCCGCGCTGCTGCACGATACCGTCGAGGACACCGAGACCTCGCTCGCCGATGTTTCCGGCCTGTTTGGCGAAACCGTTGCCGAGCTCGTCGATGGCGTGACCAAGCTCACTAACATCGAAGTCGACAGCATGGACGAGAAGCAGGCGCTCACGCTGCGCAAGATGTTCCTCGCCATGTCCAAGGACATTCGCGTCATCATCGTTAAACTTGCCGACCGTCTGCACAACATGCGTACGCTGGCAGCTCTGCGCGAGGATCGTCGCCTGTTTAAGGCTCGCGAGACCATGGACGTGTACGCGCCCTTGGCCGACCGCCTGGGCATGAGCTCTATTAAGTGGGAGCTCGAGGACCTGTCCTTCTTCTACCTGGAGCCCGATGCCTACCAGCGCATCGCGCGCATGGTGGCTGAGTCGCGCGAGGTCCGCGAGCGCTACCTTGCCGAGACCATCAAGACGCTCACCGATGAGCTCAACCGCATTGGTCTGGAGGACTTCCAGATCAACGGCCGCTCCAAGCACTATTGGTCCATCTACCAAAAGATGAAGCGCAAGGGCAAGGAGTTCTCCGAGATCTACGACCTGGTGGCGCTGCGCGTTATTACCCATTCGGTGCGCGATTGCTACTCCACGCTCGGTGCGGTGCATACGCTGTGGCACCCCATGCCTGGTCGCTTTAAAGACTATATCGCCATGCCGAAGGTCAATAACTACCAGTCGCTCCACACGACGGTCATCGGCCCTACGGCTCGTCCGCTCGAGATTCAGATTCGAACCTACGAGATGCATGAGCAGGCCGAGTACGGCATTGCCGCCCACTGGCTATATAAGAAGTCGGGCGGATCGTCTGCTTCCAAGACCAATGACGCTCAACGTTTGGACGACCAGATCAACTGGCTCAAGCATTCGCTCGATTGGGCGGCTTCCGACGAGATCACCGATGCCAAGGAATACCTGCACTCGCTGAAGGTCGATCTGTTCGATCAGGAGATCTTTGTCTTCACGCCCAAAGGCGAGGTCATGGCGCTTCGTGCCGGCTCCACGCCGCTCGACTTTGCCTATGCCGTTCACACCGAGGTGGGAAACCATTGCGTCGGCGCCAAAATCAACGGTGCGGTGGCTCCGCTCACGCACGAGATTAAGACGGGTGACCGTGTCGAGATCCTGACCAACAAGAGTTCCAAGCCGTCGCGTGATTGGCTCAAGATCGTTAAGACACCTTCCGCCAAGTCAAAGATCCGCCGCTATTTTGCCGCTGCGACCAAGGACGACGACGCTGCTGCTGGTCGCGATATGCTGGCCAAGGACCTGCGTAAGCGTGGCTATGGCATTTCTACGCCGCGTTCGACGCGTGCACTCAACGCCGTGGCGGAGCAGTTTAACTTCAAGCAGCTCGAGGACCTGTTTGCCGCCGTCGGCGCCGGCAAGGTTGCCCCGCGCGCTGTGGGCAATAAGGTCGAGCAAATCTTGGACCCCAAGCCCGAGGAACAGCTCACCAAGGCCGAGGCTATCGCCGAGGTCGTGAAGCAGCCCGCTCGCGGCTCCAACCGCAAGCCGCAAAAGCGCGGCAAGAGCGCCAGTAACGGCATTATCGTCAAGGGCGAGAGCAACAGCGGCCTGCTGGTCCGTCTGGCTCATTGCTGCAACCCCGTGACGGGCGACGACATCGTCGGCTTCATTACGCGCGGTCGTGGCGTTTCGGTGCATCGCGCCAACTGCCCTAACGTCAAGGGTCTTATGGAACATCCCGAGCGCATGATCGATGTGGAGTGGGACGGCGCTGCCGACACTCTCTTCCAGGTCGAGATCGTGGTCGAGTGCCTGGACCGCATGGGCCTGCTCAAGGATGTCACCATTGCCATTGGCGATGCGGGTGGCAATATCCTTTCTGCCGCCACGTCGACCAACCGCGAGGGTATTGCAACCCTGCGCTTTATGGTCGAGATCTCGGACGCGAGTGGTCTGGATCCGCTGCTGGCTTCCATCAGCAGTGTTGACTCGGTCTACGACGCGCGCCGCCTGATGCCCGGCGAGGGCGGAGCTCAGCTCAAGCGTCGTGTGTAGGTGCGAGAGCCTCTCAGCATCATAGATATTGGTTACGTTCGAGGCATCGTTTGGTGCCTCGAACGTATTTTAGAAGGAGGGTATGCGCATGGGCGATATGACTTTGGACCTGACACCCCGAGGTGCGGCTTCGATTGAGGCGCTCGTCAACGGCCCCATTCAGACCAACAGTTACGCCGTGATTTCGAATGACGAGTGCTTAATCGTCGATCCGGCGTGGGAGGGCGAGCGTCTTGTGGAGCATATCCGCACCGCGCATCCCGAGGTGCGCGTACTCGGCTCTGTCTGCACGCACGGTCATGCCGACCATGTTGGCGGGGTTGCCGGGGTTCGAGCTGTCGTTGGCGACGGCGCGCTATATGAGTTGTGCGCTAAGGACGTGAAGGTACCTCGCGCAAATATCGAGGAGCAGCGCGCCATGTGGGGTATCGAGACGCCCGATCCGGGTGAGCCGACGCGCTTGCTTGCCGAGGGCGATACAATCGAGGTGGGCGACGTCTGTCTGCAGGTGATCGAGACGCCGGGGCATACGCCGGGCGGCATCGTCCTGTTCGCCGCGACCGAGCAGGGGAACATCGCCTTTGTGGGCGACACGCTTTTCCCGGGCAGCCACGGTCGTACCGATCTTTCCGGCGGTGACGAGGCGGCGATTATGCGCTCGCTCTCCAAACTTGCCAAGACGCTTCCGCCCGATACCGTTTGCTTGACGGGCCATGGCGATTCGACCACGATGGCGCGCGAACTTATGCAGAATCCGTTTATGCAGATGTAGGCTCGAAGCCGTCTTTCGAACCACGAAGACCGCTCAATCGTCAAGCTATTTTCCCCAGTGGGTCGATTCTGTGGGGCAAACGGTCAAAATTTGTCCAATCGGATGGTATTCGTGAACAAACGAACGTTTATGCTCGGGTATGTCGTGGTAAAATCTCAGGCGTTATCGGAGCAACCTTACAGGAGGTTTCTTTTATGCTCGTCAACGCAGCAGACATGCTCAAGAAGGCCGAGGCCGGCAAGTACGCTCTCGGTGCCTTCAACACCAACAACCTCGAGTGGACCCTGGCTATTCTCCAGGCCGCCGAGGAGGCCAAGTCTCCGCTGATCCTTCAGTGCACCGCTGGTGCCGCTAAGTGGATGGGCGGTTTCAAGGTCTGCGCCGACATGGTCAAGGCTGCCGTCGAGGCCACGGGCGTTACCGTTCCCGTCGCCCTTCACCTCGATCACGGTTCTTACGAGGACTGCTTCAAGTGCATCGAGGCCGGCTTTACGTCCATCATGTATGACGGCTCTCACGAGGAGACCTTCCAGCTTAACCTCGACCGCACCAAGGAGCTCGTTGAGCTTGCCCACTCCAAGGGCATGTCCATCGAGGCCGAGGTCGGCGGTATCGGCGGCACCGAGGACGGCGTGACCTCCAACGGCGAGCTCGCTGATCCTGCTGAGTGCAAGCAGATTGCTGACCTGGGCGTCGACTTCCTCGCATGCGGTATCGGCAACATCCACGGCGTGTATCCCGCCGACTGGGCTGGCCTTTCCTTCGAGCGTCTGGGCGAGATCAAGGCCGAGACCGGCGACCTGCCCCTCGTTCTGCACGGTGGCACCGGCATCCCCGAGGATCAGATCAAGAAGGCCATCTCCCTGGGTATCTCCAAGATCAACGTCAACACCGACCTGCAGCTCGTCTTCGCCAAGGGCGTTCGCGAGTACATCGAGGCTGGCAAGGATCAGCAGGGCAAGGGCTTCGACCCCCGCAAGCTCCTCAAGCCTGGTCGCGACAACATCGTTGCCCGCACCAAGGAGCTCATGGAGGAGTTTGGCTCCGTCAACAAGGCGTAAGCGTCGCTAAACTTCCCACCGGAAGCCCCGTCTCCCTACACTGTTTCCTTTGCGCTCACCTGGCTTCGCCAGAAGTCGCGCCAAGGAAACAGTTCCGGAGGATGGGGCTTCCTTTGTTTAACGCCGCAGGGTTACAAGTCTGAATTAAGATGACTACTGGCTTTGCCAGAAGTCGCGCAATGGGAAAAGCTTCGGGTGAACGGGGCCTCCTTTGTTAACTCGCTGCAGGGTTACGAGGCTGAATTCATTTTTGCTACCGTTCAGCGGCGTTGATGGCTCCTTTGTTGGGGCTTTCTTTTTTATCTCGCTACAATGGACTTCAAGAGTTCTAATGACTTGGAGTTTGGTATGGCTGTTATTTATGTACTGCCTTCGGATGGGAAGGTTATTGACGAGGGTCCTGTTGGTTGCTCTGTTGATGTTTGCTGTGATGACTTTCGTCATCTCGATATTGGACTGCCGCCTGAGATTCTTCGTCTCAAGGATGCTGGATATTTGACGCAGGCTGTTGCTGCTTGTGATCGCCTTTTGGAGCAGAACCCCGAGCCCTCGCTGGCTGCCTGTGTTCGTGCCGAGCGGTATCGCATGCTTGAGACGCCGCTTCATTTTTCGGTGTCACGCGACCGAGCTATTGCGATGATTCGCGAGGAGTGGCCTGGGTTTACCGAGGAGCAGTTTGACGATCTGATTGACCGTAAGCGTATTGACTGGCGCTTTATCGATGGCGAGCTGTTCGTTCTCGACAACTTCCTCGATTCGCTTCGCGTATATCCCAAAGAGGTTCCCGGCATGCGGCCCGATCCTACGGACGGAATTGCACTGCGCAACGAGATGCTCAAGGAGATGGAGTCGCAAAACGGATTGGCTCGCGTCATTACGCTTAAAGCGTCTGTGTCTGTCCCCGGCGCTCTAGAGGGGGAGACCGTTCGCGCTTGGCTTCCCGTTGCCGCCACCTGCCGCCAGCAGTCTCGGGTCGAGATTCTCGACATGACGCCGGAGGGTGCTGTTGCTCCCGCGAACGCTTCGGCGCGTACCGCTTCGTGGTCTTCTTCGAGTGAACGTTCATTCTCGGTGACCTATCGTTATCACATCGATGCTGCTTATTGTGATGTCTACGGTGGCACACTTCCGGTTCATCCGCGTATGGACGTGCCTCTGCCCGAGGATATTTCCGAGGACCGTCCGCACATTGCATTTACGCCGTATCTGCAGCAGCTGACGGCCAGTGTTGTTGACGGACTCGAGGATCCGCTCGATCGCGCCCGTGCTATCTATGATTATCTGACGCAGTATGTCGACTATCGCTATCAACCGCCGTACTTGCTTTTGGGATCTATTGCCGATGACTGCGCGCATTCGCTCCGCGGCGATTGCGGCGTTATGGCGCTCACGTTTATCACCATGTGCCGTATCGCGGGCGTGCCTGCCCGTTGGCAGAGCGGCCTGTACGTTGCGCCCGATTCGGTGGGGTCGCACGACTGGGCAGAGTTCTATACGCCGCAGACCGGTTGGCTCAACGCCGACGTGTCATTTGGATCTTCTGCTCGCAGGATGGGGGAGGAGTGGCGCCGCCGTCACTACTTTGGCAATCTCGACCCGTGGCGTATGGTGGCCAACAATCGATTCCAGGCAGAGTTTGAGCCCTCTTTCGACGGCATGCGCGAGGACCCTTACGATAACCAGATGGGTGAGGCTTCGGTCGACGGTCGCGGATGCCGTCAGCGCGAGATGCTCCGCACGGTCGAACTCATCGAAATGCTCGAAGTTCCATTTTCGGACTAATCGGTAGAAAGCTGTGATAAACTAACTCACGCATTGCGTGCCCGAGTGGCGGAATTGGCAGACGCAGTGGACTCAAAATCCACCGTTGGCAACAACGTGCGAGTTCGAGTCTCGCCTCGGGCACCATACATGCAAGTGAGCGTTCAGGGGGGTTGCGGCCCCCTTTTTCGTGCCGAACTCGCGTGAGCGCGCGAAGCGTTAAGCAAACAGGCCTGTGGCCTGTCTGTAGCGGAGCGTGGCGAGGGCGCCACGCGCCCGAAGCCCGGGGCTTCGCGAAGCGAAGGCCCTTCGAGTCTCGCCTCGGGCACCATACATGCAAGCGAGCGTTCAAGGGGGTCAAGGCCCCTTTTTCGTGTACGTAATGTGATAACGCGCTGTACGTGTTATTATTCGCAAGGCGTTGTCCCCGCAATGCCCTAAAGAGGAACCCGAGGGCTCCCACCTTTTGGCGCCAATGAGCAGCTGACTGGTCATACAACTTAGATTCCCTTCCTCAAATCGAGGAAATCTATGTGTACGACCTGGTTGCTGAGAAGCGCCGGGTTATTTTTTTATGAATGGAGGTAGGGAAAATAGCTAAGTCTGATGACACCCGCATCAACGACGAGATCACTGCATCTTCGTGCCGTTTGATTGGCGTCGATGGCTCTCAGCTCGGCCTGTTCGCCATCCGCGATGCCCAGCGCGTCGCCGACGATCAGGGTCTCGACCTGGTCGAGATCGCTCCCAACGCGGAGCCGCCGGTCTGCAAGGTCATGGACTACGGTAAGTTCAAGTACCAGCAGGCCATGAAGGCCAAGGCTGCTCGTAAGAACCAGTCCAAGGTCGAGGTCAAGGAAATGAAGTTCCGACCCAAGATCGACGTTGGCGACTACGAGACCAAGAAGGGCCACGTTCTGCGTTTCCTCAAGAAGGGCGCACGCGTTAAGATCACCATCATGTTCCGCGGCCGTGAGATGGCTCACCCGGAGCAGGGCCTTAACGTTCTCGAGCGTCTCGCCGAGGATCTCAAGCCTTACGCTACGGTCGAGTCCAAGCCTAAGATGGAAGGCCGTAACATGCTTATGCTGCTCGCCCCGATTAAGGGCGCCTTCGATGAGGATAAAGCGGCAAGCGATACCAAGTAACTAGTGTTCTGTAACCGATTAAGGAGTATTTCATGCCTAAGATGAAGTCCCACAGCGGCACCAAGAAGCGTTTCCGCAAGACTGGTACCGGCAAGCTTATGCGCGCCAAGGCTTTCAAGAGCCACATCCTGAGCAAGAAGTCCACCAAGCGTAAGCGTGGCTTCCGTCAGGAGACCGAGATCGCCGCTGCCGACCGCAAGGTCATCAAGTCGCGTCTCGCCTAAATTCGCGTTCCCGTTTTTCGTTTTACCGTCTAGGAGTTGATAGAACATGGCACGTATTAAGCGCGCTGTTGCCGCCAAGAAGAAGCGCCGTACCGTTATGCACCGTGCGAAGGGTTACTACGGTGCCGCTTCGCGTACTTACAAGCATGCTAAAGAGCAGGTCCAGCACTCCCTGCAGTATCAGTATCGTGATCGCCGCAACAAGAAGCGCGAGATCCGTTCTCTCTGGATCACTCGTATCAACGCTGCTGCTCGCCTGAACGACATCTCTTACTCTCAGTTCATGCACGGCCTGAAGGTTGCCGGCATCGAGCTCGACCGCAAGGTCCTGGCTCAGATGGCTTACGAGGACATCGAGTCCTTCAACGAGCTGGCTACCATCGCCAAGAAGGCTCTCGAGGCCTAATAGATTCTCTTGAATCGCTAGGGGAGTGTCGCGTTGTGCGCGGCGCTCCCTCTTTTTATCTGAGGCGCTGGTTTATATAGCAAAAGCGCGGGTAGATAGACACTTACAGGTGACCGATCTTTATATATCTCTTAACCGAAGGGTCATCATCTGATACGTGCAGTATTTCTGCACCAGCCTTTCTATGACTTATATAGGAAGCGATGTATTGTGTAGGACTTGTGAAGAGTGGAATTCCCGCCCACGGGGCCCCTCCGGTCTGGCAATATATCTCCTTGCCGCGCGGCC
>UQMM01000021.1 GCA_900542165.1 uncultured Collinsella sp.
GGCGTATTTCGTGCCCACATCATTAACGGTACTACGCCGCATTCGCTGCTCCTGGAGCTGCTGACCGATGCCGGCGTCGGCACCGTGATCCATTCCACCGAGACGGCTTACGAGTTCGATACGCATCCGCATCCGCTTTCGACGTTTGCTGCGCGTCTGACCGAAAACCTTGACGAGGTCGAGAAGCTTCAGACGGTCTAGCTGACCCGCAGCCGCCCCATTCCTGCACCCATAGCCCCGCGCCGTCTGGCGCCCAACGAAAGGCATCCCATGTCACTTGCAGCTCAGCAATCGCTTGAATCCCATTACGTTATGCATACCTTTGGCCGCTCTCCGGTCGAGTTTGTCGAGGGTCACGGCATGAAGCTCACCGGCGACGATGGCCGTGAGTACCTCGACTTTCTTGCCGGCATCGGCGTGTGCAGCCTAGGTCATGGCGACCCGGCTGTGCTCTCGGCGCTCGAGGCACAGACCAAAAAGCTCATGCATGTCTCCAATTACTTCTACATCGAGCAGCGCGGACAGGTCGCGGCGCTGCTGTCCAAGCTTGCTAACGACGACGTAGATGGTGCGCGCGTGCTTGCCGATGCCGTTGTCGCCGGCGATGAGACCACGGCAGCTGCTCTTGGTGCCCCGGCTGCGGATGAGCAGGTTTGGGAGACCTTCTTTGCCAACTCTGGCGCCGAGGCCAACGAGGGCTCGATGAAGCTCGCGCGCCTGTACGCCAAGCGTGCCGGTAATGGCGGCAACACCATCGTGTGCATGCGCGGCGGGTTCCACGGCCGTACGCTCGAGACCATTGCCGCCACCATGCAGGATTGGCTGCAGGACAGCTTCCGCCCACTGCCGGGTGGCTTTGTGGCCTGCACGCCCAACGATGTCGATGAACTGCGTGCGATCTTTAAGCAGCTGGGCAGTGAAATTTGCGCCGTGATGCTCGAGCCGATCCAAGGTGAGAGTGGCGTGCACCCCATGACCGAGGAGTTTATGGCGGCGGCGCGCGACCTGGCACACGAAGTGGGCGCCGTGCTTATCGCCGACGAGGTCCAGTGCGGCATCTTCCGCTCCGGCAAGCCGTTTGCATTCCAAACCTATGGCGTGGAGCCTGACATCATGAGCCTTGCCAAGGGCATTGCCGACGGCGTGCCCATGGGTGCCGTGGTGGCAAAGAAGGAAATCGCCGACGTCTTTAAGCCCGGCGATCATGGTTCGACCTTTGGCGGTAGCTGCCTGGCCATCACGGCGTGTGCCGCGACGCTCTCCGCGCTCGTGCGCGGCGATTATGCCGACCATGCTGCCAAGGTAGGCGCCTATATGGAGGCAAAGCTCGCTAAGCTGCCGCACGTGACGGAGGTGCGTGGCCGCGGCTTGATGCTCGGCTGTGATTTGGATGATGCTGCGGGCGATGCGCATGATATTGTTGCCCGCGCGCTGCCCGCCGGTGCCGTGATTAACGCTACGGGTGCCCATACGCTGCGTTTCTTGCCGCCGCTCGTCTGCGAGGAAGCCGACGTGGACAGTTTGGTCGAGATTCTGTCGGACGTTTTGGGCTAACGCAGCGCAATACCTCAATTTGGACCGGGTTCCGGACTGCGGGCGTGTCCTATGTGGCATGATTCAGCGGTCTGGAGCCCGTTTTGCCTTAGATTCGCTAAGGCAGGGAGACCTGCTGGTCAAATAACATCAAATATGAGTAGTGTTACCGATTTGGTAGCAGCAATTTTGGACTAATAAGGCCAGATGGCAAGTCGAAATGGCGATGAATGCACGATTTTGATCCAACTGTTAGTCCTAATAATGGACATATGCTGCGTAACTTAAGCAAATACTATCTTTTTATATGTTGCAAACAAAGTAGCAGTACTCATTTTTGCCATTATTTGGCCACGGCCTTTGTGACAGACGTGCTGGCGGGTTCGAATCCCATGCACCGGGCGCAAGCAAAAACGGTCCCCTTGCGAGGACCGTTTCCAATTCTGTGGTGGGCGATGAGGGATGTCCGCGTGCGGCTGGCGCCGCCCGCGTCCCGCTTCGTCGCTCCGCTCCTCGCGTGCTGCGCTGGAAAACGCTTGCGCGTTTCCTCAGCTCCGCACCCTGTCGGGTTCGAATCCCATGCACTGGGCCCAAAAAAGAAAGGCTCCCATTGCTGGGAGCCTATCAAATCAGTGGTGGGCGATGAGGGATTCGAACCCCCAGCCTTGTGCGTGTAAAGCACCTGCGCTAACCGTTGCGCCAATCGCCCGTGCGGAGAGAGTATAGCAAAACAATCGCCTCATTCACCTCATATCCATTAAAGGTAACTCGCGCGTGTCACAGCGGAGCTGATTCAGTTGAGATTGCCTGAACATTCCGCCCCTCTTTACGCCCTCGGGTATACTCAAAAGCTACTGATTCGATTTGATGCCCAGCAACAGCAGAGGGGATAGTATATGTGCGGTTTTGTCGGTTTTGTCGGTGGGACGGATAACCAATCCGAGGTGCTCACCAAGATGATGGACCGCATCGTCCATCGCGGTCCCGACATGGGCGGTCAGTTTATCGACGGCCGCGTTGCCCTCGGCTTCCGCCGCCTGTCGATCCTCGACCTGACCGAGGCTGGCGCCCAACCTATGGCCAACGAGGACGGTAGCGTCGTTATCGTCTTTAACGGCGAGATCTACAACTTCCAAGAACTCCGTTCCGAGCTCGAAGCCAAGGGCTACAAGTTCCATTGCGGCGCCGACACCGAGAGCCTCCTGCACGGCTACGAGGAGTGGGGCGAGGCCGTCCTCGATCGCCTGCGCGGTATGTACGCCTTCGTCATCTGGGACAAAAAGAAGAACAAGCTTTTTGGCGCCCGCGACATCTTTGGCATCAAGCCGCTTTACTACTATCCCATGGCCGATGCGGGCGACGGCGCTCCGGGCGTGCTCTTTGGCTCCGAGATCAAGAGCTTCCTGGACTACCCGCACTTCCACAAGGCTGTCAACAAAAAGGCCCTGCGTCCGTACATGACGCTGCAGTATTCGGCAACCGAGGAGACCTTCTTCGAGGGTGTCTACAAGCTGCCGCCGGCGCACTACTTTACCGTCGATATCCCGACCGGCAAGATGAACATCGAGCGCTACTGGGATTGCGATTACTCTGCCGTCGAGAAGCCGTTCGAGGAGTACGTCGACGAGCTGGACGAGGTCGTGCACGAGAGCGTCGAGGCCCATCGCATCGCCGACGTCAAGGTCGCGTCGTTCCTCTCCGGTGGCGTCGACTCCAGCTACATCGCCGCTTGCCTCATGCCCGACAAGACCTTCTCGGTGGGCTTTGACTACAAGAACTTCAACGAGACCAACTACGCCAAGGAGCTTTCCGATAAGCTCGGCGTCGAAAACGTTCGCAAGATGATTACCGCCGACGAGTTCTTCGGTGCGCTCGAGGACATCCAGTATCACATGGACGAACCGCAGTCCAACCTGTCTTCCGTGCCGCTGTGGTTCTTGGCCGAGATGGCCCGCAAGGACGTCACCGTGGTGCTTTCGGGCGAAGGCGCCGACGAACTCTTTGGCGGCTACGCCTACTACGAGGATACGGTCCCGGTGCGCAAGTACAAAAAGATGGTGCCGCTGCCCATCCGTCGCGCGCTCGGTAACCTGGCGCTGCATATGCCGTACTTCAAGGGACATAACTTCCTGGTCAAGGGTGCCGAGATCCCCGAGAAGTCGTTCCTGGGACAGGCTCTGGTATGGCCGGAGCGCGAGGTCGACGGCGTGCTCAAGCCCGAGTACAACACCGGCGACGGCGCCTTTGAGCTCGCTGCACCCATCTACGCACGCGTGAAGGGTCAGCCCGAACTGGTCAAGAAGCAGTACCTGGACATGAACATGTGGCTCCCGGGCGACATTCTGCTCAAGGCCGACAAGATGTGCATGGCACATTCGCTGGAGCTGCGCGTGCCCTTCCTGGACCGCAAAGTCATGGAGTTCGCCGAGCACATTCCCGACCGCTACCGCATCAACGAGAACGGCAACAAACAGGTACTCCGCCACGCTGCCAACAAGTCGCTGCCCGATGAGTGGGCCACCCGTCCCAAGGTGGGCTTCCCGGTGCCGATTGTCTACTGGCTGCGCGAGCAAAAGTGGTACGACTATGTCAAGGAGTACTTCACCGCGCCGTGGGCAAGTGAGTTCTTCAATACCGACGAGCTCATGCACCTGCTCGATCTGCACTTTGCGGGCAAGGGCGATTTCCAGCGCAAGATCTATACGCCGCTCGTGTTCCTAGTGTGGTACAAGCGCTTCTTTATCGACGAGGGCCAGCCTTCTGTTCAGGCTGCCTAGTCTCGGCCTACGAATGCCTGCGCGTAACGGCTCCTCCGGGAGCCGTTTTTGCGCGAGCACGTTTCAGTTACTATGAAAACCGTCCCTGCCAAATGGCTGAGAAAGGTGAAAGATGCACCATTCGGATTCCGCGACCGTGACCACGGTCGATACGCTTGCCAAGCTGCTCGATGTGTGCGGCGAGCTGCGCGCATCAGAGCAGGTTGACGAGCGTGCCGTGACCGGTTGCTCGTTTGATTCGCGCGCGGTCTCGGCAGGTGACGTGTTCTTCTGTAAAGGTGCTGCCTTTAAGCCCGCGTTTTTGAGCATGGCGCTCGATGCGGGCGCCGTCGCATTTGTGTGCGAGGAGTCGCTGGTCGAGTCTCTGGAGCCGCTGGCGAAGGAGAGCGGTGCTGCGATGCTGGTTGTTGATAGTGTTCGCACGGCCATGGCCCTGTTGCCGCCGGAGGTCTACGACCGTCCCGACCACGACGTCAAGATCGTGGGCATCACCGGCACCAAGGGAAAGACCACGGCCGCTTTTATGCTCCAGTCCATCATCAAGGCGGCGGGCGAGTCCTGCGGCATGATCGGCTCGGTGAGTACCGACGATGGTATCGAGTGCTACGAGAGCACCAACACCACGCCCGAGGCCCCCGAGGTTTGGCGCCATATCGCCAACTGCCGCACGTCCGGTCGCCAGTCCATGGTCATGGAGGTTTCGAGCCAGGCGCTCAAGTACCAACGCGTCGAGAATCTGCCGTTTGACGTGGCGTGCTTCCTCAACATCGGCCGTGACCACATCTCACCGATTGAACACCCCACGTTTGAGGATTATTTTGAGAGCAAACTCAGGATCTTTGACCAGGCAAAGACCGCCGTGGTGAATCTGGGCATCGAAGAGGTCGACCGTGTGCTGGAGGCAGCGTCGACGGCCGAGCGCTTGGTGACCGTTGGCGTCGAGCATCCCGAGGCAAGCCTGTGGGCGAGCGATGTACGCATGGTCGGCTTTAGCATCGAGTTCAACTTGCATGGCCTGTGTGCCGACGAGTCCGAGGCGGGGGAGAAGATCCTGCTGGGCATCGCGGGAGACTTTAACGTGGAGAACGCGCTGGTCGCTATCGCCGCCGCGCGCGAGATCGGCATCGGTATCGAGGCCATCAAGAAGGGCCTCTCCAAACTGCGTGTGCCGGGCCGTATGGAGGTCGTGGAGTCGAAGGACGGCCGCGTGATTTGTGTCGTCGACTACGCGCACAACCAGCTTTCGTTCCGCTCGCTTTTCTCGTCGGTTAAGCGCGCGTTTCCCGCTAGCCCCGTCATTGCGCTGTTTGGCGCTGCCGGCGGCAAGGCGCAGGAGCGTCGCGAGCAGCTTCCGCGCGAGGCCGCACCATATTCCGACCTGATGATCTTTGCCAACGAGGATCCAGCTCACGAGGACCCGATGAAGGTCTGTCGCGAGCTTGCCGAGCATGTTCCCGACGATACGCCGAACAAGATCATCCTCGATCGCGAAGCCGCTGTGCATGCGGCGTTCAAGGCGGCGCGCGAGGAGTACGTCAACCCCGATGCTCCCACCATTGTCTTGCTGCTGGCGAAGGGTGACGAGGAGCTCATGCATGTGGGCGACGAGTTCGTGCCCATCGAGAGCGACCTTTCGCTGGCCAATCGCCTGATCGATGTTACCCAGTTTGACTAATGAACCATGATGGCGGCGGCGCCCTGAGTGCGCTGTCGCCATAAGCGTGTTCCCTCAATCAAAACATGCCGTCCAAGTCCAAACCCTTCTACGTAAACGGAGTAACGATGTCCCACAATACCCTGCCGACCGTCGCTGAGCTTTCGGGCGAGATGCGCGAGCGCTTGGCCAAGGTCAAGTACGTCTTTACCGACCTGGATGCCACGATGCTCGCACCCGGCTCGTGCGTGCTGCGCGACAACGACGGCAACCCCTCGACCAAACTCGTCGAGGCCGTCGTGGCGCTCGCTCGCGCTGGTATTCAGGTGGTTCCCACCTCGGGCCGCAACCGTACCATGATCCACGAGGACGCGCGCGTGCTCGGTCTCAACTCCTACATCGGCGAGATGGGCGGCCTGGTCATGTACGACCTCAAAGCCAACGATTGGGAGTATCTGACCGGCGACATGCCCTACGACTCCTCTTGCGGCCTCACGCCGCACCAGGTGATCGAGCAGACCGGCGTGTGCGAGAAGATCCTCGCCCGCTGGCCGCACAAGATCGAGTATCACAACGACATGTCGACCGGCTACAAATACCGTGAGGTCACCGTCGGCATGCGCGGCGATGTGCCCGACGATGAGGTTCAGGCCATCCTGGACGAGGCCGGCTGCGGTCTGATCTGGGCTTGCAACGGCCATCTGACTCACCTGTCCAAGCCGACGACGCTCGAGCTCGATCGCGTCGAGGACGGTCGCTCATTCAACATCAACCCCGCGGGTCTCAACAAGGGCGTTGCCATCGCGCGCTTCTGCGAGCACCTGGGGATCGAGCGCGAGGAGACGCTCGCGCTCGGCGATTCCGAGTCCGACTTCTACATGGCCGATCACGTGGGCACGTTCTGCCTGGTCGAGAATGGCCTGACGAGCGCCGGCGCGCCCGAGTTCCTGGCTGCTTGCGAGAACGCTTTCGTTACGCGCGGCAAAATTGTCGACGGTTGGGCGGCGACGGCAGAGCTGCTGGTCGCGGCGCGTTCGTAGCGCGGCGCCGCCGCACTTGGACATGTCTTTTCGAGAGAGACTGGTGAGGTAATGTCCGATATCGAGAATCCGGCAGGCGACACGCGCCCGATTGGCGTGTTCGATTCTGGTTTGGGCGGTCTGACGGTTGCGCGCGCCATCGCGACGGCGCTGCCGCACGAGTCCGTCTACTACTTTGGCGACACCAAACGCTGCCCCTACGGCACGCGCACCGAGGATGAGGTGCGCTCGTTTGCGTTGCAGGCGGGTCGTTGGCTTTCGAAGCACGACGTCAAGATTATGGTCATCGCCTGCAATACGGCGACTGCTGCGGCCTTGCGTCTGGCCCAGCAGGTGCTCGACGTTCCTGTGATCGGCGTGATCGCGCCGGGTGCCCGTGCGGCAATCAACAGCACCCGCACGCGCCGGGTGGGCGTGCTCGCCACCAACCTCACTATTCGCTCGGGCGCCTACACGCGCGCCATTCAGGATCTAGATGCCGGCGTCGATGTATACGGCTGTCCTGCCTCGAGCTTTGTCGAGGTTGTCGAACACGAGCTCGCCTCGGGTGCACATCTGCAGGAACAGTGGCTTGAGAACGAGGACATCTTCGATACGCCTGCCGTGCGTGCGCTGGTGGGTGCCACGGTTGAGCCGCTGCGCGACCACGGTATCGATACCGTGGTGCTCGGCTGTACACATTTTCCGCTGTTGGTGGGACCTATCCGCCATGCGCTGGGGCCTGGGGTGCGCGTCGTGAGTTCCGCCGAGGAGACCACGTGCGAGCTGACCGATATCCTCACGCGCCGCGAGCAGCTGGCGGGCGACGCCGCCGAGCCGCAGCATCGTTTTGCCACGACGGCCGATAACATTGCCGAGTTTGCGGTGGCGGGCAGCTTTATCTTTGGTCAGCCGCTCAAGAGCATCGAACATATCGATATCGATGAGCTGAAATAGATGTAAGGCAGCCGCCAAAGCCTTCGCCTCATCTTTTGCCGAAAGGATATTTCTATGGAGTACATGCAGGTCAACCGCGCCAACGGTCGCGCCGCCAACGAGTTGCGCCCCGTTAAGCTCACCCGTGGCGTCATGAAGCACGCTCACGGCTCGTGTCTGGCCGAGTTCGGTGACACGCGCGTGCTGTGCGCCGCCACTATCGAGGAGGGCGTGCCGGGCTGGCGAAAGGGAGCTAAGGCCGGCTGGGTGACCGCGGAATACGCCATGCTGCCGGCGTCGACCGGCAAGCGCTGCAAGCGCGAGCACGCCAACCGCAAGGGCCGCTCCATGGAGATCGAGCGCCTCATTGGCCGCAGCCTGCGTACCGTCGTCAACATGAAGGCGCTCGGCGAGTACACCGTCACCGTCGACTGCGATGTGATTCAGGCCGATGGCGGCACGCGTACAGCGAGCATCACCGGTGCCTGGGTGGCGCTGCACGACGCCCTCGCCATGTGGGTCGAGGCGGGCAAGATCGAGCGCATCCCGCTTATCGGCCAGGTGGCTGCCATCTCCATGGGCGTTGTCGACGGCAACACTCTGCTCGACTTGGATTATTCCGAGGACAGCCATGCCGAGGTCGACATGAACCTCGTCGCCACCGACACTGGTGAGATGATCGAGCTCCAGGGCACTGGCGAGCAGGCGCCCTTCGACCGCAAACGCCTCAACGCCCTGCTCGACCTGGGCGACAAGGGTATCGCCGAGCTCATCGAGCTCCAGCGCCAAGCCCTCGCCTAACCTACCAAAAAGGGACAGGTTTATTTTGGTAGGTTTTATCTGGGAAAACGTCGAAGTATAAGACTGCCGTTGATTGAGAGGGGAGAGAGGCCGAGGTCCTCGTCGTCCTCAACACGGCATTGCTATAGAGACAAGGAGGCCAGCTATGGCACTTGAGAAGATTGACATCGACACCCTCGACCCGGCGGCGACCATCGTCGTGGCAACCGGCAACGCCCATAAGCTCACCGAGATCGAGGTCATTTTGGGCAAGGTCATGCCCGAGGTACGCTTTGTGGCGCTCGGTCAGCTGGGCGATTTTGAGGACCCCGAGGAAAACGGCACGACGTTTTTGGAGAACGCCATCATCAAGGCGCAGGCTGCGGTCGAGGAGACGGGGCTCATGGCCATTGCCGACGATTCGGGCTTGGTCGTTGATGCCCTGGACGGCGAGCCGGGCGTGTATAGCGCGCGCTATGCGGGCGTGCATGGCGACGATGCCGCCAACAACGCCAAGCTGCTCGTTAACCTGGAAGGCGTGGCCGACGAGGATCGCACCGCGCGCTTTATGAGCGTCGTTGCACTCATCGACACGGACGGTTTGGTCACCTATGGTGAGGGCGCCTGCGAGGGCACTATCGCACACGAGGGGCGCGGCGATCACGGCTTTGGCTATGACCCGCTGTTCCTGCCGGTCGACACGCCGGGCAAGACCATGGCCGAGCTGACGGCGGACGAGAAGAACGCCATCAGCCATCGATTCCATGCGCTCGAGCACCTATCCGCCAAACTGACGGGCGAGGAGTAGGCCGTGCGCGCGGTGGTGCAGCGCGTGCTCAACGCCGGCGTGACGGTCGACGGCGAGTGCGTGGGTCGCATTGGACGCGGCTACCTGGTGCTGCTGGGTGTGGGCCATGGCGATACGCGTGCCGAGGCCGACAAGCTGTGGGGCAAGCTCCGCGGGCTGCGTATCAACGAGGATGAGAACGGCAAGACCAACCTGGCACTTGCCGATGTCGACGGCGAGGTACTCGTGGTGTCGCAGTTCACGCTGTTTGCCGACTGCCGCCACGGCCGCCGTCCGTCGTTTACGGATGCCGGCGCCCCCGATGTCGCCAACGAGCTCTACGAGTACTTCTTGACGCTTGTGCGCGAGGACGTTGAGCATGTGGCGCACGGTATCTTTGGCGCCGACATGAAGGTCGACCTGGTCAACGACGGCCCATTCACCATCGTCTTGGACACCGATAGTCTGTAAGTAATCAATTTGGGACCGGGTTTTTAGCTACTTGCGTATGGCCACAACAGGGTGCTATAGTATTAGAGTTTTGTCTATCTTAGGGGTATTATCCCCTTTTTGAATTGCACCTTCTGGAGGCCCTGTTCATGGAAGAGATGGAAGTCAATCACGTCGACGACATCCACGAGAAGCTGACCGATATGGTGGGCGATCGCGTCAAGGTTAAGGCCAACATGGGCCGTACCCGCGTCGTCGAGCGCATGGGCACCATCAAGAGCGTCCACCCGGCCGTCTTCATTGTCGAGGTCGACGAGCGTCGCGGCCGCAAGTCGCGTCAGTCCTACCAGTATATCGATGTGCTCACCGGTCAGGTCGAGCTGTTCGACCCCGAGAGCGGCGAGCACATCTTTACCCCGCTCGGCAATCAGCTCGAGGAGCATTAACGGTGACCGATCGGTCCCTGACTCTTTCCGCGCCGGCAAAGATTAACCTCTACCTGGGGGTTCATACCGAGCGCGATGACCGCGGCTACCACAGGGTCGATTCCCTGATGGCGGCCGTCGGTCTTTCCGATACCGTGACGGTCACGCCGTCGCAGGCGCTGACCGTCCAGACGGTTCCAGCATCAGATTTTCCCATGCAAAAGAATACGGCGTATCGGGCTGCGGTTGCTATGGCCGAGCATTATGGTCGCGAGGCAAACATCTGCGTGACGATTGAGAAGCGCATTCCATTGTGCGCCGGCTTGGGCGGCCCCTCGACGGATGCGGCCGCGGTCATTGTCGCCTTGGCAGAGCTCTGGGGCATTGATCGCACCGACCCGGCGCTCGACGACATTGCGCGGGGCATTGGTGCTGACGTCCCGTTCTTTTTGCACGCGAGTCCTGCGTTCTACGTAGGCGGGGGAGACGTGCTGGCAACTGAGTACCCCGCGCTGCCCGCGACGCCCGTCGTGCTGGTCAAGCCGCGCGAGGCAAGCGTTTCGACAATTGAAGCCTATCGACGTTTTGACGAGGCCCCGGTGCCTGCGGACGAGCCCGGCGCGATAGCTTCTGCCTTGCGTGCTGGTGATGCTGAGACGGCATATGCGCTCATCCATAACAACCTTGGTGTCATTTCCGCACAGATGGAGTCGCAGATTCAAACGGTCCTCGACTGGCTGCGTAAACAGGACGGAACCGTTGCTGTAGATGTGTGCGGATCGGGTGCCTGCTCGTTTGCCATTTGCGACACCGCTGCCACGGCCGAAAGGCTTGCCGATGCTGCCCAGCAAAATGGCTGGTGGGCCTGCGCGACTGAGCTTATTCCCAACACGGTTCAAATCGACGCGCCAAAGAAATAAAAATTTCTCTAGCACACGACGAAAATCTTTGTTACTATAGTCGAGCTAACGGGTTGTGGCTCAGTTTGGTAGAGCACTGCGTTCGGGACGCAGGGGTCGCTGGTTCAAATCCAGTCAACCCGACCAGAGCATGAGGAGGGACCGCTTCTTGCGGTCCCTTTTTTTAGCTAGTGTTGTGATACCGCGATACCCGCGGTATACTCATTCGAGCTTGTCTCGCTGTATTGTGGAGGTCTACATGTTTGGACTGAGGGCTCCTGAGCTCATCATTATTCTCGTCGTTGTCCTGATTATCTTCGGGCCCAAGAACCTGCCGAAGCTCGGCAAGTCCCTCGGCTCTACCGTCAAGAATATCCGCGAGGGTATGGAGGGCGACGATAAGGCCGAGACCAAGCAGGCCGAGGAGGTCGTGGTCGAGCAGTCCGAGGAGGACAAGGAGATCGCTGAGCTCGAGGCCAAGCTCGCTGCTGCCAAGAAGAAGCAGGCAGAGGACAGCGACGCGGACGCAGAGTAGTCCCATCCCTTTGGGGTGAGCACCTGACCGGCTTGCCCGCAGGCTAGCCGGTCTTTTTCGTTTTGTTGACAGTTGATTGTTTGATCAGAGTTGGGGAGATATCCGTATGGACGCAAGCCAGATCGTACTGACCGCTGAGGGCCGCCAGAAGCTCGTCGAGGAGCTCGCTTGGCGTGAGGGCGATTACGCCAAGGAGATCGTCGAGGACATCAAGGAAGCCCGCGCGTTCGGCGACCTTTCGGAGAACTCCGAGTACGACGCCGCTAAGGACAAGCAGGCCCAGAACGCCGCTCGTATTGCCGAGATCCAGGCCATCCTCGCCAACGCTCAGGTTGCTGCCACCACGGGCGACCTGACCGTCTCCATCGGTTCCACCGTTTCGCTGATTGATCCCAACGGCGAGGTCATGGAAGTCACGCTCGTCGGTACCACCGAGACCAACTCGCTCGAGCACAAGATCTCCAACGAGTCTCCGGTCGGTCACGCCATCATCGGTCACGGCGAGGGTGATTCCGTCGAGGTCGTTACGCCTTCCGGCAAGACTCGCGTCTACACCATCGCCAAGATCGCACGCTAGACCACGGTCCCGCGTAAAGGTATGTTTTCGCTCCCTGGGACCGAATCCTGGGGAGCGTTTTAGTTTGAGGAGCTAACTTATGGCAGAGAACCAGAACGCCGCCGATCAGGCATCGACGCTCAACGACGAGCGCGCCACCCGCCTGGCCAAGCGCGCCGCCCTGTTCGAGGCGGGCCAGAACCCCTATCCCGAGCACTCTGAGCTTGAGGACTACGTCGCCGATATCGAGGCTAAGTACGCCGAGCTTGCCGATGGCGAGGACACCGAGGACGTCGTGAAGATCGCTGGCCGTGTGGTCGCCAAGCGCGGTCAGGGCAAGATCATGTTCATCGTCGTGCGCGATGCGACTGCCGAGATTCAGCTGTTCTGCCGCATCAACGACATGGACGAGGCTGCCTGGAGTACGCTCAAGGCCCTCGACCTGGGCGACATCCTGGGCGTGACCGGCGTGGTCGTGCGCACCCAGCGTGGCCAGCTTTCCGTTGCCCCTAAGAGCGCGACCCTGCTTGCCAAGGCCGTTCGTCCGCTGCCCGAGAAGTTCCACGGTCTTTCCGATAAGGAGACCCGCTATCGCCAGCGCTATGTCGACCTGATCGCCAACGACGACGTTCGCGAGACCTTCCGTAAGCGTTCGCAGATTCTCTCCACCTTCCGTCGCTTTATGGAGTCCGACGGCTACATGGAGGTCGAGACCCCCATCCTGCAGACCATCCAAGGCGGCGCTACTGCCAAGCCGTTCATTACCCACTTCAACGCGCTCGATCAGGAGTGCTACCTGCGTATTGCCACCGAGCTGCACCTCAAGCGCTGCATCGTCGGTGGTTTTGAGCGCGTGTTCGAGATCGGCCGCATCTTCCGTAACGAGGGCATGGACCTTACCCACAACCCCGAGTTCACCACGATGGAGGCCTACCGTGCCTTCTCCGACCTCGAGGGCATGAAGGCACTCGCCCAAGGTGTCATCAAGGCTGCCAACAAGGCCATCGGCAACCCCGAGGTCATCGAGTACCAGGGCCAGACCATCGACCTTTCTGGTGAGTGGGCCAGCCGTCCCATGACCGACATCGTCTCCGACGTGCTCGGCAAGCAGGTCACCATCGACACGCCGGTCGAGGAGCTTGCTGCCGCCGCGCGCGAGAAGGGCCTGGAGATCAAGCCCGAGTGGACTGCTGGCAAGATCATCGCCGAGATTTACGATGAGCTGGGCGAGGACACCATCGTTAACCCGACGTTCGTGTGCGATTACCCCATCGAGGTCAGCCCGCTCGCCAAGCGTTTTGAGGACGACCCGCGTTTGACCCACCGCTTTGAGCTGGTCATCGCCGGCCACGAGTACGCCAACGCTTTCTCCGAGCTCAACGACCCGGTCGACCAGGCCGAGCGCTTTGCCGCCCAGATGGCCGAGAAGGCCGGCGGTGACGACGAGGCCATGGAGTACGACGAGGACTACGTGCGCGCCCTCGAGTACGGTATGCCTCCCGCGGGCGGCATTGGCATTGGTATCGACCGCGTGGTCATGCTGCTCACCAACCAGGCTTCTATCCGCGACGTGCTGCTGTTCCCGCACATGAAGCCCGAGAAGGGTTTCCAGTCCGGTGCCGCTGCCGCCAAGGCTGCCGAGGCCGGCAACGCCGCGAGCCCGTTCGTTACGTCGCTTAAGCCCACGCTCGATTACTCCAAGATCGCCGTTGAGCCGCTGTTTGAGGAGTTCGTCGACTTTGATACCTTCTCCAAGAGCGACTTCCGCGCTGTGAAGGTCAAGGCATGCGAGGCCGTCAAGAAGTCCAAGAAGCTGCTGAACTTTACGCTCGACGACGGTACCGGTACCGACCGCACCATCCTCTCCGGTATTCACGCTTATTACGAGCCCGAGGACCTGGTCGGCAAGACCTTGCTCGCCATTACCAACCTGCCTCCACGCAAGATGATGGGTATTCCCAGCTGCGGCATGCTGATCAGCGCTGTCCACGAGGAGGAGGGCGAGGAGCGCCTCAACCTGATCCAGCTCGACGCCTCCATCCCTGCCGGCGCAAAGATGTACTAGGGGGTTACGCGGGTTTACCAACCCGCGTAACCAGTTGACGCTGCGCGCCGCCCAGGGCGACAATTTGTCATTCAAAAGGCAAGGCATGACCAGAAGGTCTATGCCTTGCCTTTTTCATGCCAACTTGTTCGCCCTGGACGTCGCTCGCTGTCCGTCCTCTATCTGCGGTGTTGCCCTGGTTGGCACTTAGGGACGTTCCTTTTCTGCCGGCACTTGGGGACAGTCCTTGTCAAGCTATTGGTGCAAGGGAGACGACTGCCCAACGGATATTGCGCACATGGCTCGCGTGACAGTCGTCTCTTTTATGTTTCCTTTAGCCGTTGCTGTCTAGGATGGGGGTTAGTCGGCAGGAAGGGAGCGTCTATATGGACGACGCGAGCGAGCGTGCAATCGAAGAGGACATGCTCGATCAGTTCAACTACTTTGATGATGAGGACGAGGAATTGATCGACCGTCGCGAGCCGGCGGCGCTCGATACTTTCGACCTTATTGATGAAGAGCCCGACGAGGACGAGGTCGGATCAGCGGAGCCCCCACAGCCTTCGCGCCTTGACTCGCTGCTTTCGAGAGCCCCCATGCACCACGGCGTTCGTGCCGGCGCGCTCCATATGAAAACTGACTGGCACCAGATCGTGACGGCAGGCGATGAGCTTGCCGTCGATGCGCCACTCACCGATAAGTCATCCATCATCTGCCGCACCGGCATGCTTATGCTGGCAAGCGGAACAGGTGCCTGGCGCGTGCGCGATACCATGAAT
Organism: uncultured Collinsella sp.; assembly: GCA_900542165.1. GTDB lineage: Bacteria > Actinomycetota > Coriobacteriia > Coriobacteriales > Coriobacteriaceae > Collinsella. The sequence continues at coordinate 15,175 of UQMM01000021.1, forward strand.
CGTGTTGCTGCCGTACTCGGCGTCACGATTCACGTCGACCTGAGTCTTCTGTCGTTTGAGTGCACTTGCATCGAAGATGGCCACTGCTTTAACGAGGTTGTCAGCCTGCCCACAACGGGAGTCAATACCCATCGCATTTGGATGATGGAGAGTTTCCTCAAGGAAATCGAGACCTATGGTCGTCGCTTCACGGTACACGAGTATCACGAGATGCTCAGGACCGTTGAGAGCTCAAAGCCTGATTACTCTCCCTGGCAACAGGGCCTTGCGGCAGCCTGTGCTTGCGGCGCCTTCGTCTTTTTGCTCGGCGGCGGCCCTATCGAGATGGCCTGCGCGTTCGTGGGCGCGGGTGTCGGCAACTTTGCCCGCTCCCATATTCTCAAGCAAGGCCTTGGTCAGTTCAGCGCGCTGACGACCGGCGTTGCGCTCGCTTGCGTTTCGTATCTGCTGGCATTGCTCGGCCTTGGCCAGGTCATACCGGGGGCAATGTCGCACCAAGAAGGCTATATCGGCGCCATGCTCTTTGTGATTCCCGGCTTTCCACTCATTACGGCAGGCCTCGACATCGCTAAGCTCGACATGCGAAGCGGTATCGAGCGCCTTTCATATGCCGTATCGATTATTGTGATGGCGACCCTCGTAGGTTGGATGGTTGCCGAGTGTGTTGGCCTGGCGCCGGACGACTTTGCCCCACTGGGCCTTTCGTCGCTTGCCCTTACGCTCCTGCGCGTGGTGATGAGCTTCGTTGGCGTATTCGGCTTCTCGGTGATGTTCAACAGCCCGGTAAAGATGGCCGCGGCAGCTGGGTTGATCGGCGCCGTGTCCAATACCCTGCGTCTGACCCTTGTCGATGCGCCGACGATGATTCCCTTCCTGGGCCTCAGCACGGGAATGCCTCCCGAGGCAGCAGCGTTTATCGGCGCGCTGGTATCGGGGCTGCTCGCAAGCTTGGCTGAAGTCAAGCTCACCTACCCGCGCATCGCCCTCACGGTGCCTTCGATTGTCATTATGGTGCCGGGCTTGTATCTGTATCGCTCGATGTATTACATGTGCACCTTCGACACGGTCAATATGCTCGGCTGGTTTGTGCGCGCAGTGCTCATCGTAGCGTTTCTGCCCGTTGGACTGGGTGTGGCGCGTACGCTCACCGACCCTCGCTGGCGCCACACCAGCTAATTGGTACAAGGGGGACAGGTTACTTTGCACCAAATGAGTTGCGGTGAAATAGGGACTGAATTGTTGCTTAAAGGGTCAAAACAGTCCGTATTCCACCGCAACTTATGGGGTCGGGGGTTTTGGTGCCCTGCATCTCCACAAACTCAACGCTTACGAAGCGCGCGCCGTTCGTGTTAGGGTAGTTCCACCACATAAGTAGTCGCAGACGCGCGTAACACGGGCGGGCGAGATGAAGTCCCAACAGCTCCATCTTGCCCGCCCGTTTTTGTTGCGTGGCGCCGCGGTACAACACAGAGAGGAATCTGCCCTTTATGCCTATCAACAAACGGGAGAGCCTGCTGTTCACCTTTATCATGTGCTTTTGCATGGTGCTCTGGATGAGCATCTACAACGTTGCCCTGCAGCATGGGGCCATCAACGGCGAGGTTGTTGCCGCCGCGTGGCTCGGCTTCCCCGTTGCCTACATTTTTGCCATGTGCTGCGACTGGTTTGTTGCCAGTCCCCTTGCCAAGGGTTTCGCTTTTAAATTCCTGGTCACGCCGGGCAAGAGCTCGCCACTTGCCATGACGCTCGCCGTCAGCTCCTGCATGGTCGTTCCCATGGTCATCATCATGTCGCTGTACGGTGCCTGTGAGGGTCTGACGCACATGCCCGGCGGCATCCTTGCGAACCTGTATTCCGTGCCCGCGATCTGGATGATCAACATCCCGCATAATTTTGTGATGGCGCTGCCGTGGAACCTTTTGGTAGCCGGTCCGATTTCCCGCTTCGTCTTCCGTCGCGCCTTCCCTGTGGGGACGGTTTTCGAGGAGGAGCATGCCGAGCTCTTGGAGCAGGCTATGGCTCCTGAGTGCGAGTAGCTCGCTTAGGGATCTGCTGAGCGCGGGCGACTTGCTTGGTTGGAGCCCTAAGCGTGGATAGCTCTCTCGGCGACATCGCGGGCGTGAGCGGTGCGCATGACCGGAGGGCCCGTGCTGCTCCGTTGCCCGACGTGCTAGCGCGCAGAACAATCTGTTGGTGCATTCGGCGGCTGCTGAAGCGTTTCGGCAGCCGCTTTTTATACGGAGTTTAAATACAACAGTCTGTTGTATTACGTAGAGTGGTATATCTCTAGCGGGAAAAATGCGAGAGACGGAGCATTATGGCGTTGCTAGTAGGACTGGACGTAGGGTCGACGACGACCAAAGTTTACGCGATGCACGAGGATATGACCGAGGCGTGGTGGGGATATCGCCGCCACGGGGCGTGTCAGACAGCGAGCGTGCGCGCCATGCTCGGCGAGCTCGCCGAGCGCTTTCCCCATGAGTCGCTGCGCGTTGCGGTGACCGGCTCGGGTGCGCGCGATATCGCGACCGCGCTGGGCGCCTCGTACGTTCAGGAGGTGGTCGCCAACGCGCTCGCGATCAGCAGGTTCTATCCGCAGACGCGCTGCGCCATCGAGCTGGGCGGCCAAGACGCCAAGATGATCTTCTTCCGCACCAACGATAAGGGAGACATCGAGGTTGCCGACATGCGCATGAACGGCTCGTGCGCAGGCGGTACCGGTGCATTTATCGACGAGATGGCAAAGCTCATGGGGGTCGGCACCGAATCGGGCGAGTTCGAGCAGCTCGCAAGCCGGGGAACGACCGTCCACGAGGTCTCGGGCCGCTGCGGCGTGTACGCAAAGACCGATATCCAGCCGCTGCTCAACGAGGGCATTCCTGCCACCGACCTGGCGCTTTCGGCGCTTCACGCGGTCGCCCGCCAAACGATCGGCGGTCTGGCCCAGGGTATCGACATCGAGCCGCCGGTAATCTTCGAGGGCGGTACGCTCGCCTACAACCCCACACTGGTCCGCGTGTTCCGGGAGCAACTGAATCTATCGGACGATCAGGTTATCGTCCCGCGCGATCCGCAGATCATGGTCGCGCGCGGTGCCGCCCTGTCGCTGACCGACATGTTCGCATCGTCCCAACCGATCGACCTTCCCGACGCTTTTGTCCGGCTGGATAAGCTCGAGACGGTCGCGCCCGCAAGCGGGGAGGGACGTCTTGCCCAGCCCTTTTTTGCCACACCTGCCGAGCAGGCGGATTTTACGGCACGCCATGGCAAAGAGACGCCGGCAAAGGGTCCGGATGCGTATGCGCCCGGAGAGACGGTGCGTGTGGCGCTCGGTATCGATTCGGGGAGCACGACGACCAAGTTCGCCCTGGTCGATGAGGCGGGTGAGCTTGTCGATTCGTTCTACGCGTCTAATAACGGCAGACCGCTCGACGTCGCCCAACAGGGTCTTGTCAGCTTGAAGAACCGCTGGGAGACAGCGGGAGTCACGCTTGCGATCGATGCCGTGGGCACCACGGGATACGGCGAGGAGCTTTTCGCGCGCGCGTTCCACGCCGACTACCATACGGTCGAGACGGTCGCGCACGCCCGCGCCGCGTGCGCATGCGTTCCCGATGCGACCTTCGTGCTCGACATCGGCGGACAGGATATGAAGGCCATCTGGCTCAACCACGGCGTGCTGACCGATATCGTCGTCAACGAGGCGTGCTCTGCGGGCTGCGGCTCGTTCCTCGAGGGTTTTGCCAAAAACCTCGGAATAGCCGTTGAGGATATCGCGACCGAGGCATTTTCGTCCAAAGCCCCCGCCGTTCTCGGCAGCCGCTGCACGGTGTTCATGAACAGCAGCGTCGTTTCCGAGCAGCGGCGCGGTAAGGGTCCGGGCGACATCATGGCCGGTCTCTGCCGTTCGATTATCGAGAACGTGTTCACCAAGGTCATTCGCGTTTCAAATCTCAACCGTCTGGGCGACAAAGTCGTCGTCCAGGGCGGCACGTTCCGAAACGACGCGGTGCTGCGCGCATTCGAGCAGTATCTGGGCAAACCCGTCACGCGTGCGCCCCACCCGGGGCTGATGGGCGCTATCGGTATCGCCCTGCTCGCGCGCGAGGAATGCCACAAGGGCGACGCCGGCACGTCGTTTATCGGGCTCGATGCCGTGGAGCGCTTCGAGCATCGCGAGTTCGGCGGCGTTACCTGCCGTCGGTGCAACAACCGCTGCCAGCGCGCGGTCGTGGCATTTGGCGACGGCTCGCTTTACGTCACGGGCAATCGCTGCCCGCGCGGCGGCGCCATCTCATGGGATGAGCTCGTGCGCGAGGTTCCCGCGGCGGAGGAGCTGCGTCCGCAGGGTGCTTGCGAGGCACAGGCACCCGGCACGGGGCGCGACCGGACCGCGGCTGCCCCCAATCTCTTTGTCGACCGCGAGAAGCTGCTGTTCGAGTCGTACCCCACGGTTCCCGTCTGCGGGGGGCGCGATGTCACGATCGGCATTCCCCGTGTGCTCGAGTTCTGGGACACCATGCCGTTCTGGTCGACGTTCTTCAGCACGCTCGGCTTTAAGGTGCGCGTCTCGGGACGCAGCACCAAGGCGATGTACGAGCGCGGTCTGGCGCACGTCACATCCGACACCGTGTGCTTCCCGGCCAAGCTCGTCCACGGGCACATCCGCAATCTCGTCGACGCCGGCGTCGACCGCATCTTCATGCCCATCATCACGACGGTGCCCACCGAAAACACCGCCTCTACCAGCGAGTGGATGTGCGCCGTCGTAAAGGGATACCCCTACGTGATGCGCAATTCCGATAACCCGGAGGAGCGTTTCGGCGTTCCGTTCGATACGCCGCTGTTCCACTGGTACGACGAGGGCGACCGAAACCGCCAGCTCAAGGCGTGGTGCAAGGAGACCTTCGATATCGATGCCGACCTGGTTGCCAAGGCGACCGAGCAGGCGGACCGCGCGCAGGAGACGTTTGAGAACCAGCTGCAGCTGCGCGGCAGGCAGGTGCTCGAGAACGTGCGCGAGGACGGCGGCTACGCGGTGGTGATCGCTTCGCGCCCGTACCACAACGACCCGCTGGTCAACCACGGGCTGCCCAAGCTCTTCTCTGAGCGCGGCATCCCCGTGCTGACGCCCGATGCGGTGCCGGGGGTCTGCAACGTCGATCTTTCCAACAGCCGCATCGACATCGTGAACAACTACCATGCGCGCATGCTGTCGTGCGCGGTCATCGTCGCATCGACGCCCGAGCTCGAGCTCGTGCAGATGGGCAGCTTCGGCTGCGGCCACGATGCGTATCTCACCGACGAGATCGCGCGCATGATGGGCGAGATGGGCTCCAAGGTTCCGATGATGATCAAGCTCGATGAGAGCGACGTCGCCGGTCCCATGGGCATTCGCGTGCGTTCGTTTATCGAGTCGGTCAACCGTCGTCGCGCGGAAGAGCGTGCCGAGGGCGCCCGGGTGCACGCGGTCCATCCGCTCGACGACCCGTATAAGGTCAAGTACACCAAGCGCGACCGGCACGACAAGATCGCGCTGGTCCCCAACACCTCCCATGCGTTCTGCAGGCTCATGACCGCGGCGATGCGCAATCAGGGCGTGCGCGCCGAGGCCCTTGATATCGGGCGCGAGGATGCCATCCGCCTGGGCAAACGCTATGTGCACAACGACATCTGCTTCCCCGCGCAAATCGTGATCGGCGAGGCGCTCGCGGCACTCAAGAGCGGTAAGTACGACCCGCACGACGTCGCCGTGGTGACTGGCAAGTATATCGGCGACTGCCGCCTGACGCACTACATGCCCCTGCTGCGCCGCGCGCTCGACGACGCGGGATACGACTATGTCCCGGTGCTCACCAACGACGACGTCGATGCCCACAATGCGCATCCGGGCTTCAAGCTCGGCCTTGGCCCGAGCATCCAGATCGCCTACGGTCTTCCCATGATCGATGCCCTCGAGGCCATGCTTAGGCGCATCCGTCCCTATGAGCTCGAGAAGGGCGCGGCGGACGCTGCGTTCGACCGCGCGCTCGATGAGGTTATCGAGGGCATGGAGCGCTCGGGGCTGAGAGGCCAGGCGACGGGCTTCAAACGCGCGCTTGCGATCATGGACGCCGTTCCGTACGACCGCTCGAACCCGCATCCGACCGTTCTCATCGTGGGCGAGTACCTGCTCAATTTCCATCTCGGCGCCAACCACGAGATCGAGCGCTACCTCGAGGACAACGGGCTCGAGGTCATCGAGGCGCGCATGACCGACGTGATCCGCAAGACCTATTTCTACAAGCATGCGCAGTCGCGCGAGTTCCACGTCGACCTGTCGCTGCCCGAAAAGGCCTGGTACGCCACGGCGGACAACCTGTTCGAGCTCGCGCACGACCGTTGCGACCGCCTGGGCGCGGCGAGCCCGCTCTACGAGCCGCCGACGCGCATGCCCGAGCTCGTGCGCGCGAGCGATAAGATCCTGCACCATACGTTCGATGCGGGCGAGGGCGTGCTGATTCCGGCGGAGATCCTCGAGCACGCCAAGCGCGGCTGCCGCAACTTCGTGATCCTGCAGCCGTTCGGGTGTCTGCCCAACCATGTCGTGGGGCGCGGGCTCATCCATGCGCTCAAGGAGCAGTATCCCACGGCGCAGTTCCTGCCGCTCGACTACGATCCCGACGTGAGCTTCGCCAACGTGGAGAACCGTCTTCAGATGCTCATCATGAACGCCAAGGCGCAGGGGTGCGGTGAGGCGCATGGCGAGACCGCGTAAGGACGCCGATGCGCCCGATGCACGCACCCGTATCATCGAGGCGTTTTGGGAGCTCATCGAGAACAACAGCATCTTCGAGCTGTCGGTTGGCGAGGTGACCCGCGCCGCCCAGTGCAATCGCGGAACGTTTTACTACTATTTTCACGATTTCGATGAACTCGTCGCCATCGCCATAGCCCAGCTGCTGCAGGATAACGAGCTCATCACCGATGCCCTCTGGCATTTTTCGAGCGAGGGCGACCTTTCGGCGTTCGACCGGCGCGACGTCCGCTGCCTGCTGCGGCGCATCGTCATCACCATGAGGGCGGGTGCCGCCGAGCAGGTCGAGCAGGGCATCCATACGATCATCATCGACCGCGTGAGAGAGATCGTCCACCCCGACGGAGAAGAGCTCAAGGCAGATTCGAGCTTTGCGGTGGGCTTTCTGGTCTCGGGCATCATGGGCTTTGTGATGGCGGTCGGCTTTGCCCGGGAGGGCGGCGAGGAGATAGACCTCGAGCAGCTGGGGGACAGCGCGTGCGCGTACCTGAGGGCGGTCGCCATGCAGACGGTTGAAACGGTCGCGCAAGTCGAGGGCGTCGATACATCCGAGCTGCTCGAACGCGTCTCCAAGGAGGCCGATGCCTATCGCGCATCGCGTGCGACGAGTCCCGACGTGGTGAAAGACGTCTAGGGTTTCTCTTGCGGGGCGCCCGTCGCGCATCGCGCGGTGAGTCCCGCGATGCGGTCATAACCTGCATTCATGTGAGCCGGGTTTATAGATATTCCTCCAGCTGTTAACATAGACAACCTGTGGGTAAAGAGACAAAAGCGCCGCCGACGGGCGGGCGTTTTGATTTCGATGAACTCATGTAAGGAAACGAGCATGTTAGATAGATTTACCGATCGAGCGCGCAAGGTCATGTCGATGGCCAAACAGGAGGCGCTCGATCTGCACTCAAATAAGGTGGGCACCGAGCACCTGCTGCTCGCACTCGCCAAGGAGGACGAGGGCATCGCTGCCGAGGCGCTGCGCTCGCTTGATATCTCCTACGACGACATCATGGACACCCTCAAGGAGGTCCAGACCACGGTTCCCGAGCCCAGCGAGGAGACCGAGGCTGCCAAGCTTGCCTTTACGCCGCTCGTCATTAGCGTGATGGAGCGCTCCTTCCGCGTGGCACGTGAGAACAACCAGACCTACGTGTCGACCGAGCACTTGCTGATTGGCATCGTCGAAGAGGGTAACGGCATGGCCATGGACATCCTCATGCGCCTGGGTGTGTCGTCCGCCTCCATCAAAAAGGCTATCGAGAAACTTACCGCCAAGGACCAGGACAAGAAGCGTCCGCTCGCCGGCGCCGGTGCCGGGCGTCCCGGTGCGGGCCTGCCGTTCTTTAGCGGCTCGGACGCGTCGCAGCAAAAGGGGAGCGGCACCGATACGCTTAAGCAGTTCGCCACCAACCTTACGCAGAAGGCGCGCGACGGCGAGCTCGACCCTGTAATTGGTCGCGAAAAGGAAGTCCAGCGTATGATGGAGATCCTTTCGCGTCGCACCAAGAACAATCCGCTTATCTTGGGCGACCCCGGCGTGGGCAAGACGGCCATCGTCGAGGGTCTGGCTCAGCAGATTGCAGCTGGCAACGTGCCCGAGAACCTTATGAACCAGAACATCTGGACGCTCGACCTGCCGGGCCTCGTTGCGGGCGCCAAGTATCGCGGTGAGTTTGAGGAGCGCCTCAAGAACGTGATCCAGGAGGCCACCGAAGCTGACGACGTCATCCTGTTTATTGACGAGATGCACACCATCATCGGTGCCGGCTCTGCCGAGGGCTCCATCGACGCGAGCTCCATGCTCAAGCCCGTGCTCGCGCGCGGTGCCTTCCAGATTATCGGCGCCACCACGGCCGAGGAATTCCGCAAGTACCTCACCAAGGACCCGGCCTTCGAGCGTCGCTTCCAGACCATCGATGTCGAGGAGCCGAGCGTCGAGGACACGGTCAAGATCCTGACCGCGCTCAAGCCGCGCTACGAGGAGCACCACCATGTGCGCTATACGCAGGGTGCTATCGAGGCCGCCGCGAACCTCTCCGACCGCTACATCCAGGATCGCTTCCTGCCCGATAAGGCCATCGACCTCATTGACGAGGCCGGCGCCCGCGCCCGCATCGCCGCCAACCGCGCGCCCGAGCCGGTGCGCGAGGCCGAGCATCGCGTGGAGGAGCTTAAGGCCGCCGCGCAGGAGGCCACCGAGAGCGACGACATGAACAAGGCCGCCGAGATCACCGAGCAGCAAAAGGCTGCCGAGATTGAGCTCGCCGAGGCCAAGGCTGCCTGGACCGCCGAGCTCGACGCCAGCCCGCTCACCATCGATGTCTCCCAGATTGCCGACATCGTGTCCGTGACCTCGGGCGTGCCGGTGTCCTCGCTCACCGAGAGCGAGAGCCGCCGCCTGCTGCAGGCCGAAAGCGTGCTCAAGACGCGCATCATCGGTCAGGACGAGGCCGTCGAGGCCGTTGCCAAGGCCGTGCGCCGCAGCCGCTCGCCGCTCAAGGACCCGCGTCGCCCCGGCGGCAGCTTTATCTTCCTGGGCCCCACCGGCACGGGCAAAACCGAGCTCGCCAAGACGCTCGCCGAGTATCTCTTTGGCAGCAAGGACGCGCTCATCAGCTTCGATATGTCGGAGTTTGGCAGTGAGTTCGAGGTCTCCAAGCTCATCGGTAGCCCCCCGGGCTATGTGGGCCACGACGAGGGCGGCCAGCTCACCAAGGCCGTTCGTCGTCACCCGTACTCGGTCGTGCTGTTCGACGAGATCGAGAAGGCGCACCCCGATATCTTCAACATCTTGCTGCAGGTGCTGGAGGAGGGCCGCCTGACCGATAGCCAGGGCAAGACGGTCGACTTCCGCAACACCGTGATCATCATGACGTCCAACGTGGGCGCCCGCGAGATTGCGCAGGATGCGAGCGTTGGCTTTGGCACCACCGGCGAGCAGGGTCTCACGTCGAGTGAGATCAAGGGCCGCGCGATGGGCGAGCTCAAGCGCCTGTTCCGCCCCGAGCTGCTCAACCGTATCGACGACATTGTGGTGTTCCAGAAGCTCTCGGGCGAGAATCTCACCAAGATCGCGCACCTGCTGGTGGACGACCTGCGTCAGCGTTTGATTGCCAACGGCATGAACATCAAGCTCACCGATGCGGCCTATGACAAGATCGTGGCCGAGGGCACCGACCTCACCAACGGTGCGCGTCCGCTGCGCCGCGCCATTCAAAAGCTCATCGAGGACCCGCTGTCCGAGGAGCTCCTGGCCGGCGAGTGGGGCGAGGGCGATACCGTCCTGTGCGACGTGGCCGATGGCAAGTTTGTCTTTAGCCGCGGCACGGGCGAGATCCCGGCACCGCGTCCGGCGGGCACGCTTGGTGGCGATACCGCCCCGGCGGTACCGCACACCGGCAACGCCGCGCCCGTGAGCGGCGGCGTGACCTCGGGCCCCGGCGGCATGATGCAAGCCGGTTCCGGCGCGCTGTAGGGCGTGGCGACAATTTGATACGCGCAATCGAGGCGCTCCGGAAAGGGCGCCTCGATTTGTAGAGCTGCGGAAGTTGTGACCGTTACGCTATACGGTCCACCGTTAGCCGATGATGCGAGGGCGCTCGGCGTTTTCGACTGGTTTATGCACGCAAAGTCTGGGAATATACAAGTCGCATGTCTTACTGTCTAACCAGTTGCGCCAAGGAGGCACCATGGACTACAAGATTACCGGCTACGAGCCCGCCCAGCTGTTCCATTTCTTTGAGGAGGTCAGCGCGATCCCCCGTGGGTCTGGCAACGAGAAGGGCATCAGCGATTTCCTGGTTGCGTTTGCCAAGGAGCGCGGTCTTGATGTGTATCAGGACGAGGTCTACAACGTCATCATTCGCAAGCCCGCATCTGCCGGTGCCGAGAATGCCCCGACCGTGATGCTGCAGGGCCACATCGATATGGTGTGCGACAAGTTGGGCTCCGTTGAGCACGACTTTACGACCGATGGTATCGACCTGGTCGTCAAGGACGGCGTCCTCACCGCTAACGGCACCACTCTGGGCGCCGACAACGGTATTGCCGTCGCGCTTATGCTTACCGTGCTCAACGACGATTCGATTACCCATCCGGCCCTCGAGTGCGTGTTCACCACCGACGAGGAGACTGGCCTGGTCGGCGCCGAGACGCTCGACAAGTCCCAGATTAGCGCCCGCACCATGATCAACCTTGACTCCGAGGAAGAGGGCGTTGCCACCGTCAGCTGTGCCGGCGGCGTCGTCGTTACCTACACCTGCCCGATCGCGCGCGAGCACAAGACCGGTAGCACCCTCACGCTCGACATCTCCGGCCTGCTGGGCGGCCACTCCGGCAGCGATATCAACCTGGAGCGCGGCAACGGCAACCTCATCATGGCCCGCATCATCGACCGCCTGATGGTTGCCGGCGAGCCCGCCATCGTTAGCTTTAACGGCGGCACCAAGGACAACGCCATCAACCGTGAGTGCAAGGCCGAGCTGGTCTACGCCGACCACGCTGCAGCCGAGGCCGCGGCCCAGATCGCAAAGGGCATCATCGCCGACGTTACTGCCGAGCTCGAGGTCTTCGACCCCGGCTTTACCTGCACGGTTGAGATTGCCGACAACACTGAGGTCGAGGCCATGGACGAAAAGTCCGCACTTGCCCTTATTCGCGCTCTGCGTCTTGCCCCCAACGGTGTGATCCGCCGCAATGTCGCCACCGACGGCTCCGTCGAGGTTTCCTCCAACATCGGCGTGGTTGCCACCTCTGACGACCAAGTCAAGATCATGCTGTCCCCGCGCTCCTCGATCACCTCGCTGCAGAACGAGTTCAAGGACCGCCTGCAGACGCTGGCCGATGTCCTGGGATTCGACGCCAAGTTTGAGTTCGAGTATCCCGGCTGGAGCTATGCCGAGCATTCGCCGGTCCGCGACATCTTTGTCGAGAGCTATCGCGAGCTCTTTGGCTCCGAGCTACGAATCGAGTCCATTCACGCCGGCCTTGAGTGCGGCCTGTTTGCCGAGGCCCTGCACGGCCTGGACGCCATCGCCGTGGGCCCGACGCTCTCCGATGTCCACACCCCGGACGAGAGCATGGAGCTCGCTTCTGCCGAGCGCTTCTACGAGCTGCTCATCGACGTCCTCAAGCGCCTCGCTGCGTAAAGGTTGCGCTAGCAGCAGTCCGAGCCACGTGCTGGTGGATTGCAAATGACATTATGAGAGGGGGCACCCGAGCTTTTGCGACGGGTGCCTCCTCTCTTCTTTTGGGAAATGGGAGATTACGGACACCTAGCCCATATCCGCCTTGATGAGGTCGAGGGTGCGCTGGCAGTTTTCGCAGACGGGGCCGAGCATATGCTCGCGCAGGTCCGCCATGCCGGGCAGGTCGGCGTATTCGTCCATGACCTCTTCCATGCAAATGGGTACCTCGTAGGCGAGGTCCATCATGGTCGCAAAGCAAAACTTCTCGGATAGCCCGGCATCGGTGAGCGCCGCCTCCAGCGCGGGGTCGCCCATACCGTGGTATCGGCGGATAGCGCCTGGACCGATGCGCCCCACACGATTTTCGCCGCCAACGCTCATGGCAAGGCGCGCTTTTCGCCGCATGCGTTCGTATGCCAGCCCCGATGCAACGTCATACATACGGGCCATCATAGCTGTGCTGCCGTTTCCAAGAAGCAGGGAATAGTTCTTCGCATGCGCGTCCGGTGCGCCGATGATGGCGTTAAAGAAAAGTATCTGCGTAAACAGATACAGGTTAAGTTGATGATGGCTCGTGTTGACGAGGAGTTCCTGAATGTCGCGTGCGGTCGGGCCACCGTCTGCCGTGTACTTTTGAGCGGGCATCACTCCAAGGGCCTGACAGAGGTCTTCTTGGTGTAGACGCATGATTGTTCCGTCTTTGGCTTTCACACGGTCATAGCGTTCAACAATGAGGGCGGGTTCGTCCTCAAATAAGCGATACTCAACGTTCGCCGTTGCGATACCCGCGCGCTGGGCGCTTTTCATGCAGACAAACTCATTAAGAGCTTCAAGTTTAAATCCGATAACGCCATTTTTGAAAATATGCGTCGTGGGCGAGGAACCTACGCATTCGCACCAGCGACCGTCTATGAGCGCGAGTGCGAACTTGCCCTGGTTGCCTCCAAGTGACCAACTTTCATCTAGGCCCATCCACGATGCCTCGCGGTCATCCCTGATCGACTTGAGGCGCAAGGCAATCTCGTGGTCGTCTATAGGGCGGTATTCGCCAGTGCGATGCAAGGCGGCGTCGATATCTTCTTCGGCGCAAAACTGCACTCCGCCCGGACAGTCGAGTCCGATATGGCTGAGCAGCGCAACGGGATTATTGGGCCTGGCGTCGAATTCGGCGGCAATCGCTTTTCGTTGGTCCTCGCTGTCGGGCAGAAGGCCAAACAAGTACGGATTCATGACCTGTTGGCCGTATGTGCGATTTGATACGGGAATGTTGGTCGATAGGGCTGGCCCGTCATAATCTTGATCGTAGGCAAAACTGACTAGACCGCTCTCATCTTGCATGAGCGTTCCTGCGGGTACGCCGCAAATAATAGTCCGAAGCGTTTTTCTGGCCATTGGCTATCTCCCTTCGGGCTTGGTTTGGGCAGATGCGCTTGCGGCAATCGAGACTCCGAGATTGGACATGGCGAAATCGGCGAAGGCCTTGTCGTAGAGCTCGGCCGTAAAGGGGGTATCTGGAAGAGCTGGAATGGCTGCGCCGCGTCGGTTGCGATGGTGAAGACGTTGAGTGTGATGGCACCTGGGGGTGCTACAAGGTTGCAAATCGGCATGCGGGGCGTCGGTTGGCTGCTCATGTTTCGTGTCGTCGATATTCCCTTGAGCAACTAGTGCCAGTCCGAGAGCACCGAAAACCGCCAGCAGCTTGTCGAGCCGAATACCCGTGGCATCTCCCAGCTCGAGCGATGCGAGCAGGCGCTCCGAAACACCGGCTTTTTTAGCGAGGGTTGCACGGGTGAGACCCTGAGCATCGCGTGCCTGGCGCACGTAGATGCCAGCTTGGCGCGGTGTGGTGATGGGAAGGGTATCCACGGCGATCTCCTAACGTGCAGACTTTTGCATATCAGTATGACATGCAAAAGTCTGCATGAAAAGGCCTCATGCAAAACTCTGCATGAGGCCTTGCCCGGACGTTTAGTTTTGAAGGGTGTTTTACAGCGCCAAAAACCCCAAGTGTTCCAGCAGAATCTTGAGGCCGATAAGGATAAGCACGACGCCACCCACGATGGTGGCGGGTTTTTCGTAGCGCGCGCCAAAGGTGTGGCCGATCGCCACGCCGGCGACGGAGAAGATAAACGTTGTGATGCCTATAAGCGATACAGCGGGCACGATGTCGACCGAGAGTGCCGCAAACGAGATGCCCACGGCTAGGGCGTCGATTGAGGTGGCAATGGCGAGGAGCAGGTACTCGACCAGGTCAATCTTTTCGGCATCCTTGCCGTCGCCTTCATCCTCGTCCTCGGTAAAGGCTTCCCACAGCATTTTGCCGCCGATGAAGGCGAGCAGGATAAAGGCGATCCAGTGGTCGATGGGGCCGATGATGCCCATAAACTGACTGCCAAGCGCCCATCCGATTACGGGCATGCCGGCCTGGAAGCCGCCAAAGAACAGGCCGAGCACCACGGCGACCTTAAGGTTGATCTTTTTCATGCCGAGACCCTTGCAGATGGAAACGGCAAAGGCGTCCATCGAAAGGCCAACGGCGAGCAACACGAGCTCTGCGAGTCCCATAGCCTGGCTCCCTCTCTGCGGGCGAGCCCGCGTGTACCTCTTGGGGGAATAACAAAAAAGACCCGTGGCGTACGCGCTGCGCGCACAACCACGAGTCTCGTTCATTAAGGCAAGCCAGACCGTTTCGGCCAGTATGTTGACTTGCCGCGCCACCGGAGGCGAACCCGGCCACGCGACTACTCCCTCATTCATGTGAACCCCGATGCTACCACATAAGCAGCCCATTTGGGTTGGGCTCTCAGCTGTGTTCGCTCATTCTGTAAGCATCGGATTTCGCAAGCGCCGCGGGGACAAACCGTGAGAAACTATTTAGCGTTTATGGAGCGTATACGATGGGAGCGATGCCTTGGATAAGAACGAGCTGCAAAAGCGTATGGAACAGGCCATCCGCCTGACGGCACCTGGTCAGCCGATCCGCACCGCCCTCGACATGATCATCGCCGGTCACCTGGGCGCCCTTATCTGCGTCGGCGACACCGAAAACGTGCTCGCTGCCGGTAACGACGGCTTCCCGCTCAACATTTCGTTCACCTCGAACCGTCTGTTCGAGCTCTCCAAGATGGACGGTGCCATCGTCATCGACGGCGACCTCACCCAGATCCTGCGCGCCAACTTCCACCTCAATCCCGATCCCTCGCTTGCCACGAGCGAGACGGGCATGCGTCACCGCACCGCCGCTCGCATGTCGGTGCTCACCGATGCCATCGTGATCTCGGTCTCGGCCCGTCGTGCCGTCGTTAACGTGTACGTTCACGGCAAGAGCTACGAGATCCAGCCCGTCACCACCATCATGAGCTCGGTCAACCAGCTCGTCG
The DNA here is from genome assembly GCA_900542165.1 of uncultured Collinsella sp. Classification (GTDB taxonomy): domain Bacteria; phylum Actinomycetota; class Coriobacteriia; order Coriobacteriales; family Coriobacteriaceae; genus Collinsella. The sequence continues at coordinate 30,531 of UQMM01000021.1, forward strand.
CCACGCTTCAGACTACTCGTCAGTCGCTCGACCGCTCCCTGCTGCGCCTGACGGCCCTCGAGCTCGACGACTACGTTACGCTCGCCGACATTACCGGTATTTTCTCGAGCTTCGAGATCATGCAGCAAGCAAAGACCGAGCTTAAGGATTGCATCGTCAAGCTGGGCAACCAGGGCAAGCTCGTGCAGATGCAGCTCGAGCAGCTCGCCGGTTCCAGCATGGATACCGAATACGACCTGATGATCCGCGACTACGCGAGCGATTCCTCCGAGGCAAACGCCGAGAAGATTCGTGCAGAGCTCGCTCGCATGACGCCTAAGGACCTGTCCGACCCGCAGCACGTGGCGGCAGTTCTGGGCTATGACGACCTGGACGAGGACTCCGTCATGACGCCGCTGGGCCTGCGCACGCTTTCGCGCGTGTCCGTCGTGCGCGACGGCGTGGCCGAGAAGATCGTCGACGAGTACGGCTCGCTGCAGGAGCTCATGGACGACATCAGCGAGGATCCGGAGCGCCTGGGCGACTTTGGCGTCAACAACCCTGCCATTCTTGCGGACTCGCTGTACCGCATGAAGGGCACCAAACAGGGGAACGCATAATGGCGCCCGTATGCGCCGTGGTCGTTGCCGGCGGCAGCGGTCAGCGCTTTGGAAATCCCGGCGGCAAGCAGCTCGTTAACGTGGCGGGCCGTCCGCTCATGAGCTGGTCCATCCGCGCGTTTGATCGTAGCGACAAGGTCGGCCATATCGTGGTGGTGTGTCCTGCCGAGCGCCGTGCCGAGATGCGCCGCCTTGCCATCGACCCGTTTGACTATGACACGCCCATCAGCTTTGCCGATGCCGGCGATACCCGTCAGGATTCCACCCGTGCCGGCGTGCATGCGGTTCCGGCGGGTTTCGAATATGTCGCCATCCACGATGGCGCTCGTCCGCTCATTACGACCGAGGCCATCGACCACGCTATCGACGTGCTCATGGGTGACCGCTCGCTCGACGGTGTCGTGTGCGGTCAGCCCGCGATCGACACGCTCAAGATCGTCGACGGCGATAATATCGTCGAGACGCCGCCGCGTGAGCTCTATTGGGCCGCGCAGACGCCGCAGATCTTTAGTGTCGACGCCATGAAGCGCGCCCACGCTGCAGCCATTGCCGAGGGCTTTATCGGCACCGATGATTCGTCGCTGGTCGAGCGCATGGGTGGGCGCGTCCGCTGCGTCCAGAGCCCGCGCGATAACCTTAAGGTGACGGTGCCCGAGGACTTGCGTCCCGTAACCGCGATTCTGCTTGGCCGCATGGCCGAGGGAGAGGACCTTCCCCATGTTCAGTAACCTGCGCATTGGCCATGGCTACGACGTTCACCGTCTGGTGGAGGGGCGTCGATGTATCATCGGCGGTGTCGACATTCCCTACGAGCGCGGCCTGCTGGGCCACTCGGATGCCGATGTGCTCGCGCACGCCTTGGCCGACGCCATTCTGGGCGCCTGCCGCGGGGGAGACATCGGCAAGCTATTCCCCGATACCGACCCCGCCTATGAGGGTGCCGATTCGATGGTGCTGCTCGCTCGTGTGATGGACTATGCGCGCGAGCTGGGCTTTGAGTTTGTCGATGCCGATTGCACCATTGCCTGTCAGCAACCCAAGATCACTCCGCACCGCGATGCCATGCGCGCCAACCTTGCCCATGCCCTGGGCGTTGACGTCGAAAACGTGGGCGTCGCCGCCACTACGACCGAAAAGCTCGGTTGGGAAGGTCAGGGCGAGGGAATCGGCGCCTGGGCCGTCTGCCTGCTACAGAAAACCGTTAAGGAGTAACGAATGCGTATCTACAACAGCGCTACCCATAAAAAGGAAGAGTTCCAGCCCATCGAGTCCGGCAAGGTCCGCATGTACGTGTGCGGCCCCACGGTCTATGACAACATCCACATCGGCAATGCCCGCACGTTCATCAGCTTTGACGTGATTCGTCGCTGGCTCATCGCGAGCGGCTACGAGGTCACGTTCGCCCAGAACCTCACCGATGTCGATGACAAGATCATCAAGCGCGCCAACGAGCAGGGCCGCACTGCCGCCGAGGTCGCGACGGAGTTCTCCGACAAGTTCATCGGCGTCATGCGCGCCGCCAACGTGCTCGATCCCGATGTGCGCCCCCGCGCCACCAAGGAGATCGGCCCCATGATCGCCATGATCAAGACGCTTATCGAGCAGGGCCACGCTTACGCAGCCGATAACGGCGATGTGTACTTTGCCGTGCGCAGCGATCCCAACTATGGTCAGGTCTCGGGCCGCAACATCGACGACCTGATGGTTGGCGCGCGCATCGAGGAGAACGAGGACAAGAACGACCCGCTCGACTTTGCCCTGTGGAAGGCCGCTAAGCCCGGCGAGCCCAGCTGGCCGAGCCCCTGGGGCGAGGGCCGCCCCGGTTGGCACACCGAGTGCGCCGCCATGGTGCATCGCTACCTGGGCACTCCGATCGACATCCACGGCGGTGGCTCCGACCTTGCCTTCCCGCATCACGAGAACGAGTGCGCCCAGGCCACCTGCGCCTGGCACCAGGGCTTCTCCAACACCTGGATGCACACGGGCATGCTGCTGGTAGACGGCGAGAAGATGTCCAAGTCGCTCGGCAACTTCTTTACGCTGGCCGAGGTGCTCGAGCAGCACTCCGCTGCCGCCCTGCGCCTGCTGATGCTGCAGACGAGCTATCGCTCGCCGCTCGACTTCTCCTGGGAGCGCCTGGAGGGTGCCGAGAACTCTCTCACGCGTATCGCCGGTACGGTCGAGAACCTGCGCTGGGCTGCGAACCATGCGACAGCCGATGCCGATGAGGCAGCATCCGAGGCGTTTGCCGCCAAGGCCGCCGAGACCCGTGCCGCCTTCAAGGAGTGCATGGACGACGACTTTAACACCGCCGGTGCCATGGGTGCCGTCTTTGGCTTTGTGACCGAGTGCAACCAGTACCTGGAGCAGGCGGGCGATGCTGCCGACAAGGCCGCAGTCCTTGCTGCCGCCGATACGCTGGTCGAGTTGCTCGATACGTTTGGCGTTGAGCTCCCCGAGCCCAAGGTCGAGCTGCCGCTGGGTCTGCTGGGCGTTGCCGCCGGTCTGGTCGCCTACACGGGCGACGACGTGGACGAGGCCGCTGCCAAGATTCTCGAGGCCCGCGCCGAGGCCCGTGCCGCCAAGAACTGGGATCTGGCAGATGCCATCCGTGATCAGCTCAAGGACCTCGGGCTGACGATCGAGGATACCGCCGCGGGCACTCGTATTAAGAGTCTCTAGTATTTGTCGACCGTTCGAGGTGCGGCAGATTGCCTTGAAAGAGGAGGGCATAGACCTGGTGGTCATGCCCGACGATTGAAAGGCAAGGTGCCGTGGCTCGGACGGTCGATTCTTGTTCGTTATCTATTTAAGGAGGTCGCCTTATGGCCGACAATCGCAAGCGTGCGCCTCGTGGCGGCAAGCAGGCTGCTTCTGGCTCGCGTCCGATTCGCCGCAACGATCGCGCTGCCACTCCCAAGGGCCAGCGCGAGCGCACCCAGGCCGCACGTCCGCAGCGCGATCGCAACCGCGACAACGTTCAGGTCCCCAAGGGCGAGTTTATCGAAGGCCGCCGCGCTGCCGCCGAGGCGCTACGCACCGGTTTTCCTATCAAGTGCGCGCTCATCGCCGAGGGCGGGGAGCGCGATGCTGCCCTGTCGCGTTTGGTCGATGACCTCAACGCTTCGGGTGTCCGCATTAAGTACGTGCCGCGTGCACAGCTCGATGCGCTGTCGAGCCATGGCGCTCACCAGGGCATCGCACTCGAGGTGGGCAATTTCCCTTATGCCGATGTTGCCGATATCCTCGACCGCGCGGGCGAGGGTCCGGCACTTGTCGTGGTGCTCGATCACGTGACCGACGACGGTAACTTTGGCGCCATCGTGCGCTCCGCCGAGGTCGTGGGCGCCGCGGGCGTCGTCATCGCCAACAAGCGTGCCGCCGGCGTGACCGTGGGCAGCTACAAGACCTCAGCCGGTGCCGTCATGCATCTGCCTATCGCGCAGGTTCCCAATATCGCCCGTGCACTCGACGACCTCAAGGCCGCTGGCTTTTGGGTGGGCGGTGCCTCCGAGCACGCCGAAGGCAGTTGCTGGGATGCTCCCTTCGAGGGCCGCGTGGCGCTCGTCATGGGCTCCGAGGGCGACGGCATCTCGCGCCTGGTGCTCGAGAAATGTGACTTTTTGACCAAGCTTCCCCAGCGCGGCATGACCGAGAGCCTCAACGTTGCCCAGGCAACGACGGCGCTATGCTTTGAGTGGTTACGTCGCAACGCCGGCGAGCTCATGGGGGAGGAGTAGCGCATGTCCAAGAAGAACCGCGCCAAGTCCAAGGCCAAGCGCTTTGGCGAAGGCTCGGCCAAGCCGATTGTCTCGGCCGCGACCTACGGCGTGGGCGGCAATGCGTTTGCACAGGCTATCGCCGACCCAGTCTCGACGGTGCACTCCAACAAGCCCGAGCTGCTGGTGGTCGACGGTTACAACGTGATCCACTGCACGCCGCGCTACGAAAAGCTCGTGTACGACCACTCCGACGATCCGTATTCCAGCGACGTTCACGATATGGCGCGCACCGCCCTCATCAACGATGTCGCCGCGTTTGCCCAGGGCCGCTACGAGGCTGTGATCGTGTTCGACGGCGCGGGCAATATCTCCAGCGAGCGCCCCAACCTGCCGGCCCGCGGCGTGCGCATCGAGTTTTCGCCGACGGGCGTCTCTGCCGACACCGTGGTGCAGAAGCTCTGCATCGAGGCACGTGAGGAGGGCCGCGCGTGCTCCGTGGTATCGAGTGACGGCACAATTCAAGCCGTCGTCATGGGCAAGGGTGTCACGCGTATCTCGAGCCGCATGCTGGTGGACGAGATCAAGCAGATTGACAACGACGTGCACGAGGCAGAGGAAGCTCCGCAGATCAAGATGACTCTGGGCAGTCGCCTGAGCCCCGATGCCCTGGCCAAGCTCAAGGCCCTGCGCGGGAGGTAGGGGAGTTGGCGGGCGATGCTGTCTCGCTAACTCCATTCAGCGATGTCGATCATTCTTTCGAGGCGCCATGTTAGCGCCTCTTTTAGATAAGGCAGTCTCGCTGTAAGAGCGTCGTTTTTGGATAGGATTTCAATTGCCTCGTCAACGAAACCCTCGAGCTTGTCGTCGTCAAACCAGCTCATATCCTCAACAAGCAGCATTTGTTTCGCGGGGCTTGAATGAAACTGCGCGCTGGTAAAACTGTGCTCTCCTGCCTTAAGCTCCTCTAGAGAAACGTTGCACCAGAGCGATGATCCCGAATCGAAGATGGGGGCGGGTCTGCAGGCTAGCGTGTTGACGTTTCGCACAAGGCCAAAGTTACGCCAATGACGGTCATAGTTGGCGATGATGTCGTCGCACACGATCATGCGGTCAAAGGCATCCTTGACGCCTGTTACCCCGAGCTTCTCGCAGTTTGCTACATATCGCTCGTAGTCGGTTAGTCTTTCATCTGCGTTTGCGTACTGGTTTACATAGAACGCAGGGACATACTCTTCTTCATCAGTTAAGAAGACATCGCATATACTCAGGGCGGAAGTGCCCGTGCCCTCGATCGAGTAAGGCACATAATCGCAGGCGTTTAGGATGCGACGATGGAGCGCGGTCGCTACCAGCTCGTTATATGGTTCTTGGTTCAGGTGCGCTCCTGCCTTATGCAGAATTCGACGCCCACCCTCGCATGTCCAATACTTCTGAAGGTTGCCGTCCGAGGTGTTATCGGGCTTTGCAGCGGCTGCTTTGCCCTCTGGGGCGAAGGGTGCGATGGACAGAGAGACGTCGTCAAAAGCATTATTGAAGAAGTTAATATCCTCCCACGCGAGACCGGAATCTTGGGGTCTAATCCAATACTGGTCGGATAGGGAGAGGCCGAGATTTCGCTGGATGAGTTCGTCGGGAACATCGACTGCTGCTTCTGCCAACAGAGATGCAAGTCCAATACGCGCGAGCGGGATACCGCGGCCTCGCCACCAAATGCGGAAAGAGTCGAGCGACACGGGACTATTGGGGCCAAGTATTCCAATAGGGGCGTGGGTGTAATCGATGTCGGCACCGATGTGGGTAAAGTCTTTTCGCGATGTGCTGTAGACCAGCTGGGCGACTTCGTGCGTGCGGTTCATGAGGGTAAACGTAATCTCGCTTTTTCCATGGCCTCGACGGGGGCGTCCCCCCGCTTTGGTCACGGAGCGGAGTCGTGCGTTGACGCTGTCTTTGTCGATGAGCCATACACCAGAAGCCTTGCGTGCCTCAAGTGCTCCGTTTTTTATGAGCTCTTGCACCCTGCGCGGGGTGATGTCGAGTAGCTCTGCAGCTTCCTTCGTGGTCAACATCGCGAAACCCTTCGCCAGAACGAATAGTTTTATCTATTCCATTGTAATTAAAACTATTCGTTCTGACGAATAGTTTTAAGATGTGGTCGGTCAAAGGGCCTGTTGCGCCCCGTCCGTAATTCCTTTATTCTTAATTGGCTTCGCGCGAAAGCGCCAAGTGTGCCAGTGTGGCGCAACGGTAGCGCAACTGATTTGTAATCAGTGGGTTGCAGGTTCGATTCCTGTCACTGGCTCCATGAGAGTTTCGGGTTCTGTCCCCTTGTGGGGCAGGGCCCGTTTCTATTTAGGTGGTGCGCCATCGGGTTAGCGCCCATCCCGTTTTTGGTTTGTCTCGTCCTCCAGTTTGTCTAAATCTGTAACACCAAGACCGATATTTGGCATCTAACTGTTACAGATTGAGATGAAACTTAGGGTGTTTTAGGAATATCTTGATCTGTAACATGTAGAAGCGGAATAGGCCTCTTGCCGTTACAGATCGAGACAAGGGCGGGTACGGACCTGGATGTCCTGCTCGAGCGTGGATTTCTGGACGCGCGAGAGAAAAAATCTCCCGACCGGAGAACGAGCGTGGATAATTAACTTGGATAGGGAGCTAAGGTAAACACCGATTGTCTATCGACGGCTTTAGAAACGACGACCCCGATTCCATTGTGGAATCGGGGTCGTTTGTGCCTCAGGAATCCGAATGGATTAATCGAGCTCCTAAGGACCTTCTTGGGTTCTTGCTAATGGTCTGCCGAGGATGTCTCCAATGCAAACAGCGGGCATCTACTCAATATAGCTGGGGTTCTTCTTGATGATCACGCGTGCAGCGATGAAGGAGACGACGATGGCGATGATGGCGACAACGCATGCCAGCACGAAGTTGCCCATGGACCCATCGGGAGCGATAAAGATGAGTGCCGAAAGAAGGCCGGGGCATGCTCCCGCAACATACTCTTTCAGAACAAAAATGCCTGCAGGGAGTCCAGCGCAGAGCGCGCCGATTGCCGTGCCGACAAGCAGGCGGGGACGCTCGATGAGGCAACCGTAGAACGCGGGCTCGGTTACGCCACAGAGTGCGGTGACGGCAACCGTGGTGACCATACCCCTCTTCTCTTTGTTTCCCTTCATGGCAGTTGCCAGGGCGAGGCTCGTGCCACCAATGCAGAGGTTCGAGATGAATCCAAAGATAATGGGTGCCCAACCGAGCTGCGCCAAGCTCGTAACTTCGATTGCGATGTAGGCCTTATCAAGACCGAGCATGACAAAATAGGGGTTAAGGGCTGCAAGGATTGGAGTAGCGATAAATGCCACGTTATCCATGAGCCACGTGACGGCATCACTCAGCGCGTAGCCCATCATGCTGCCAGCGGGGCCGAGGATAATCAGCTCAACAGGCACGACGATGAACATGGTGAGTAGCGGCTTCAAGAACAGTTTGGTAACGTCCGGGATGATTTTCTGAAGACCGCGATCAACAAAGTACATGAACACAACGCCCAGTACGATTGGCACCACCGTGCTCGAGTAGTCATTCGTCGGGATGGGGATGCCAAGAAAGTCGAGACCCTCAGCACCGCTAATAGACGAGCTAATCATGATTGCGCCCAGCAGCGCGCCCATGATAGGCTGCATCTTCATGACGGCGGCGAGCTGGTAGCCTAGGTAAACGGGCAGGAAGCTAAATGAGGCACTGAAGATCGCCAGCAGAACCTGGGCAGTTCCGCTATCGGTGCTCAATCCACAATAATTGACCAGGAGATTCTTAATCGAAAGAATGAGTCCGCCTACGATGAGCGCCGGGACGATGGGCATGAATACCTGTGCGGAGACATTTCCGAATTTCTCAACCAGGCTCATGGCAGTGTTGCCGCTTTTGATACCCTCTGCAAGATCCTTGGCGGTTTGGGCATCGTCGGCAACCGCGCCGCCGCCGACTTCGATTCCCGCGAAGTCGAGGAAGTCGTTGTAAGCCTCGGTGACGTTGGGGCCGATGATCACCTGAAGCTGGCCACCGCTGACTACTGCCCCGAGCGCCTGATCGGCCGATTTGGCGAGCTGGAGATCGATGATCGAGGTGTCTCGTGCGTCGATGCGAAGGCGCGTCGCACAATGAGTTACCGATGTAATGTTCTCTTTGCCGCCAACAGCCTTTAGGACTGTTTCGGACATTGCCTGATATTTCATCTCTTTCTCCTAACCTTCCTGCTCCTGATACTTCGAGATAAGGTCTCGGTACCAATACCAGCTCTTTTTGGGGGTGCGCTCCAGATTGTTCTCGAAGTCGATATGGACAAGTCCGTATCGTTTTTCGTAGCCGTTGATCCAGCTATACAGATCCATCGTCGACCAGAGGTAGTAGCCCTCAACGCGCGCGCCGTCGCGCTTAGCCCTCATCATGTGCTCGATGAACTGGCCCAGAAGCTCGATGCGGTCATCATCGTGGATCATTCCGTCTGCGTCTGGTTGCTCATAGGCGCCATGTCCGTTTTCCGTAATAAAGATGCGGGGCGCGTCATAGCGCTCGTGGACATCCATGATGGTTGAATACATGCAACTTGGGAGTATTTCGCGGCCCCATTTATTGCGGGGAACATTGCTGTCGCGGGCGCTTTCAAACAAGGGCGCAATGCATTTTCCTTCGACTTTTTTGCTCGAACCGCCCTTATTGTTCGCCGAAACGGCAAGCTCTCCACCGTGCCAGTCGGTTACATACTCTCGGCAATACACGTTGAGTCCAATAAAATCGACTTTACCGTCTCTGAATTCTTCTATGTCATTTGGGGATCGATAGAGCGAGACGCCAAGTTTTTCAAGGATTTCGTCCATTTCTGGCGGCAGTTGACCCTGAAGCGCTGGTGCCAGAATCATGCGATTGGCGAAAAAGTCTGCGTATCGAAATACGTCATCAGGGTGCTCGGTTGCCGGGTCGAGTTCGACAACGCCGCCATCGTGGACGGCGCCGATGATGCCGTCGTAGCCCATTTGACGATATGCTCGGACTGCGAGTGCGCTTGCGCGCATCAGGTTGTATTGAAACTGCATGTACGACTGAACGTCGAGCGATCGATTGGGGGGATAGTTGCCCAACATGTTTACGCAGTAGCTGTAGAAATGCGGCTCGTTAACGGTAGCCCAGATTTTGACGCGGTCTCCAAAGCGCTCAAAGCAAATCTTGGCGTATTTGCAGAACCACTCTGCCATGTCGTTGTTCAGCCATCCGCCTTTGCAAGCAAGCGTGAATGGCAGATCGTAATGGAACAGCGTAACGTTGGGCTCTATGCCATTTTCGAGGCAGCAATCAATGACTCGATTATAAAAATCGATACCCTCTTCATTCACTTCGCCGATACCCGTGGGGATGATTCGACTCCATGAAAGAGAGAAGCGATAGGTGTTTTGTCCGCCTTCTTTCATCATGCGGATATCTTCTTCATAGCGATGGTAGAAGTCGCAAGATACATCACCGTCAACATGGTTGATGTTCTTATTGCTTGTGTGGTTAAAGAAATCCCACTCGCCGAGGCCTTTGCCGTCTTCGTTCCAGGCACCCTCGCACTGATAAGACGCCGTGGCGGAACCCCAGAGAAACGGCATGTTGTTCACGTTGCCCATGAATCCCCTTTCCATCATTCAACACGGTGGATACGTGTGACGGAATTACGATTAAGATGACGTCAACTGATTTGAATCATAGGAGAACGACCAAAGCTGTTTGATTCAATAAATGAACCATAATATCGAGGAGAGCGGAAAGAGGGATCACGTGAATATCAATGACTTCGATGTGCTCAATCGCATTAGCTCCATCATCAACAGCGAGTTTGGGTCAAATGATGCCGCCATCGCTCGATATCTCATCGCTCACATTAGGCGTTCGAGCGAAATCAATGTTGCCGCAATAACCCGCGATGCATTCGTGACCCGTTCCGCTGTTCGTCGTTTCTGCAATCGATTGGGCTACCAGTCTCTTAGCGATTTGAAAGAATCATTTACTCAATCAGTCTTTCCAAGCGACTTAAGCCATCGAGAGGAGGAATTTGGCTACGAGGAGTACAGGGCAGAGCTCGACGTTCGCATGATCGAGATGTTCGCTGAGGTCGAAAGCGGCGTGTCCGATATCGCTATTAAGCACCTTGCCGACGAAATTGATGGCCATAAAAACGTTGAAATCTGGTGCACCAATAATGTGAGCGCCAATCTCGTACGATTTCAGCAGGAAATGTTTTATGCGGGCAAGATAGTTCGCATAGTTGCTGGGGCTAACGTCGCGGAATTGAAAAACATGGGAGACGCTTCGCAGTCATTGATAATTCTCGTATCGGTCTCCGGGCTATTTGTGTCACAGGCGCGTGAGTATCTTGAGTGCCGTTCGGGCAGGAAGATTCTAATTACTGCGTTTAGCAACGATGACAAATCGAGGTCTTTTGACCGTGTATATCGTCTTGGTAATGCAGGAAACGGAATTGACCGACTCGGCGTTTATTCGAAATACGCCATGACTTATTTCTTCGACTTGCTATCGTCGTGTTACTTGAGTCGCTACCCCTGCACCAAGGGGGAGCCGCTCTATGGGTCTACTTTGGCCTGGCCCGAGTAGTTGCGGCTCTTTAGTTCTCCCGCCTGGAGAATGAGCGTGGATAATCTGCCGCTTTGGCCTTAGGGCCGCGCTAAAAGTGGGAGATTATCCACGCTCGATCGTGCCGTGGAAGCCCGATCGCGACCTATGTAATAGTGCAAGAGGGCCGTTATCGAAGGCCGATGCTCCAGACGTACTCCACCGTGCCAAAGTGTTCCCTTGGGAAATGTCACCAGCACAGCCAAATCCACCGTCCTTCATTTCTAAACAGAACAAAACCGCAGGTCAAAGGTATATAGATACGCCCGGCACCGTGTATCTAGAGGTTTTCGTTGACAGCCCCTAAGGTTGCATCGTATTATCTTTTTCGTTCGCGGGGGCGGCGGTCCAAAAGACCAAAGAACCAGCGGATACTTGAACGATTGGGAGTTTGCCCGAGTGGTTAATGGGGACGGGCTGTAAACCCGTTGGCTCTGCCTACATAGGTTCGAATCCTATAGCTCCCACCCGTCAAGTGCCTGTATAGCTCAGTCGGTAGAGCACTTCGTTGGTAACGAAGAGGTCACCAGT
>UQMM01000022.1 GCA_900542165.1 uncultured Collinsella sp.
CCTGCGCAAGACGAAGGCCACATTAAGTGGCCTTCTTTGCGTGCGGAACTCGCGACAAACCAAAACCATCTCGCCAGCCCAGCGACCATGGGGTCCCAAGGTTTTCAAAAAAGCGGTCGGCGCGCAGTGCGCCGACCGCCGATATATGGGGTCTGATGATTTTTACCAGCTAGGGCCTCTTACTCGTCTAGGAGATCCTCTGGCATATCATTGCCGTCGCCTAGGTCGACTGGGGCCTCTTCGGTGTCGGCTGCGGCCTCGGCACCTTCGCCTTCGGGCTTCTCTTTGGCGGCCGTCATGCGGGCTACGGCGCAGATGCGGTCGCTGTCGTCGACGGTCATCATCTTGACGCCCTGGGTGGCGCGACCAGTCTGGCTGATCTCGTCGGTCTTAACGCGAATGACCGTCGCGCCCTCCGTCACGATGAACAGCTCGTGCTGCGGGCCCACTGTCTTCATGGCCGCGAGGTTACCTTTACGCTCGGTCATTTGGATGGTGTAGACGCCCTGACCGCCGCGATTCTGCTCCGGGTAGTCCGCGACCGGCGTACGCTTGCCGTAGCCGCGCTCGGTGATGACGAACAGATCGCCGTTGCCGTTAGTGACTTCCATGCCCAGAACGCTCACGCCGTCCTTCATGCTAATGCCGCGAACGCCGCTGGTATCGCGGCCGGTGGCGCGCACCTGCTCCTCGGAGAACATGATCGCCTTGCCCGCGGTGGTGGCCAGGATGATCTTGTCGCCCTCGCGCACGCGGCGCACGTTCAGCAGCGCGTCGTCGTCACGCAGGTTGATAGCGATCAGGCCGTCACGACGGCTGCGGTCATACGCACTCATTACGGTCTTCTTGACCATGCCGCTCTTGGTGGCAAACATCAGGTACTCGTCGGCCGGGAACTCGCGGCAGCTGATGACGCTCGCGATCTTCTCGCCGTCCTCAAAGGGCAGCAGGTTGACGATCGCGGTACCGCGCGCCTGACGCGTACCCACCGGCAGCTCGTGCACCTTCAGGCGATAGACCTTGCCCTTGCTCGAGAAGAACAGCACGTACTCGTGCGTGGACGCGATGAACATCTCGTCGATGACGTCATCCTCTTTGAGGTTGACGCCCGACACGCCCTTGCCGCCGCGCTTCTGGGCACGGTAGGCAGCCACCGGGATACGCTTCACATAGCCGGTGTGGGTGATGGTCACGACCATGTCCTCGTCGGCAATGAGGTCCTCGACGTCCAGGTCTTTCTCGACATGGCTGATCTCGGTGCGGCGCTTGTCGCCAAACTTCTTGGAGATCTCGCGCATCTCCTCCTTGATGACGCCTAGGATCTTCTCCTCGTGCGCCAGCAGGTCCTCGTAGTAGGCGATGGCGCGGCGCAGGCCGTCCAACTCTTCCTGAATCTTGTCGCGCTCCAGGCCGGTCAGGCGGCGCAGCTTCATCTCGAGGATGGCCGTGGTCTGCTCGGGCGTAAAGCCAAAGCGCTCGATCAGGCGGCTGCTGGCCTCGGAGTCGGTCTGCGAGGAGCGGATGATGCTGATGACCTCGTCGATATGGTCAAGGGCCATCAGGTAACCCTCGAGGATATGCGCGCGGGCCTGGGCCTTCTTAAGGTCAAAGCGGGTGCGGCGGGTGACGACGTCGACCTGGTGGTCGATATAGTGTTGCAACATCTCGCGCAGGCTCAGGCATTTGGGAACGCCGTTGACGAGCGCCAGGTTGTTGGCGCCAAAGGTCGTCTGCAGCGAGGTGTACTTATACAGGTTGTTGAGCACAACCTGCGGAATGACGCCCTTCTTGAGCTCGATGACCAGACGGATGCCCTTCTGGTTGGACTCATCGCGCATATCCGAGATACCCTCGATGCGCTTGTCGTTGACGAGCTGGGCAATCTTCTCCTGCAGGGTGCCCTTGTTGACCATGTAGGGAATCTCGGTAAAGACCAGGCGGCTGCGGCCGGTCTTGGTGGACTCCACGTGTGCCTTGGCACGTACGGTAATGGAGCCGCGACCGGTCTCGTAGCTCTGCTTAATGCCGGCGCTGCCCATGATGATGGCGCCGGTGGGGAAGTCCGGACCGGGCATGATCTGCATGAGCTCGTCGACGGTGGCGTCGGGGTTATCGATCAGGTAGCAGGTGGCCTCAATCGCCTCGGTGAGGTTATGCGGGGCGATGTTGGTGGCCATGCCGACGGCGATGCCCTGGCTGCCGTTAACCAGCAGGTTGGGGAAGCGCGCAGGCAGTGCCACGGGCTCGGCGAGCGATTCGTCGTAGTTGGGCTGCCAGTCGACGGTATCCTTCTGCAGGTCGCGCAGCAGTTCCATGGCGGGCTTTGCCAGGCGGCTCTCGGTGTAGCGCATGGCCGCCGCGCCGTCGCCATCGATGTTACCGAAGTTGCCGTGACCGTCGATGAGCGGCGTGCGCATGGAGAACCACTGTGCCAGGCGGACCATGGCCTCGTAGACCGCAGAGTCACCATGCGGGTGGTACTTGCCGATAACTTCGCCGACCGTCCAGGCCGACTTCTTGTGCGGGCGGTTGGGGTAGATGCCGCTCTCGTTCATCGCATACAGAATGCGGCGGTGAACCGGCTTTAGGCCGTCGCGCACGTCCGGCAGGGCGCGCGCCGTGATGACTGACATCGAATACTCGATGAACGACTGTTTCATCTCACGGCCGAACTCCGAAATCTGGAGCTGGCCGCCGTTTATATCCTCGCCGGCAGAGGCACCACGGTCGACTTCGCCAAAGCTCTCCTCGAGCTCGGCGTCGTCTTCTTCTTCCTCATCATCGGCATCGGGATTATAGGCGTCCGGGTCGCCGTCCTCGCCCTGCTCAGCACGGGCAAGCAGGCGCTTCAGATCATCGGGCATGCCGGCATCGCCGGCCTGGCCCGTACCCTCGTTATTGTTGATATCGTCTGCCACGCTACCTCCTCTTAAGCGTCAAGGAAACGTGCGTCATGCGCATGTTTTTCAATGTACTCGCGGCGATAGCCGACCTCGGAACCCATCAGCTCGCGCACGGCGCGGTCCGCCACCACGGCGTCCTCGATCGACACACGCTGCAGGATGCGGGTCTTGGGATCCATCGTCGTCGAGGCAAGCTGCTTGGGGTCCATCTCGCCCAGGCCCTTGTAGCGCTGGACGGTATAGCCCTTGCGCTTTTTGGTGATCTTGCCGTCCTTGGCCTTGCCGTCCTCGTCGTTATCGTCGGGGTTCAGGCCCAGGCTCTGGATGGTGTCGCGCAGGATCTCGTCTTCGGGCTGGCGGCCGTTGGGATACACGTAGTGAATCTTGTTGCGCACCTTAATGCCAAAGATAGGCGGGCAGGCAACATAGACGTAGCCGGCATCGATCAGCGGGCGCATGTACTTGTAGAAGAACGTCAGCAGCAAGATGCGGATATGCGCACCGTCGACGTCTGCATCGGTCATGATGATGATCTTGTGGTAGCGCGCCTTGGTGATATCGAAGTCGCCGCCGTCGCCGGCACTCGTCGTGACGCCGCAGCCGATCGCGGTAATCAGCGACTGGATGGTGTCACTCGAGAACGCGCGATGGTCACCAACGCGTTCGACGTTCAAAATCTTGCCGCGCAGGGGCAGAATCGCCTGGATGTCTCGGCGACGGCCGTCCTTGGCCGAACCGCCTGCCGAGTCGCCCTCTACGATGAAGAGCTCGGTGAGCTCGGCATCGCGCACCGAGCAGTCGGCGAGCTTACCGGGCAGGGACGCCGTCTCGAGCAGGCTCTTGCGGCGGGTCGCCTCGCGCGCCTTGCGGGCGGCGTTGCGCGCCTTGCAGGCCTGTTGCGCCTTCTTGACGATCTCGCGAGCGGGCTTGGGATGCTCCTCGAGGTAATCGGCGAGGCCGTCGGTCACGATCTTGAGCGTCAGCGCGCGCATATAGGAGCTGCCGAGCTTAGCCTTGGTCTGGCCCTCAAATTGCGGGTCGGGCAGCTTGACCGAGATAACGGCCGAAAGGCCCTCGCGCACATCGTCGCCGGTCAGGTTGGCGTCTTTTTCCTTGAGCAGGTTCTGTTTGCGCGCGTAGTCGTTGATCACACGGGTGAGCGCGGTGCGGAAGCCCTCAAGGTGCATGCCGCCCTCGGGGGTGTAGATGTCGTTGGCAAACGACATGACGTTCTCGCCGTAACCGCTATTCCACTGCAGGGAAACCTCAACCTCGCCCATCTTGGTCACAGGCGCGTCCGGGTCCGATTTGCCCTCGATGTAGATGGGCTCCTTAAAGGCCTCGGGGACGTCCTTGCCCTCGTTGAGGAACTTGACGAAGTCGATGATGCCGCCCTCGTAGCAAAACTCCTCCACATGGGGAGTCGCCTCGCGCTCGTCGGTCAGCACGATTTTGAGGTTCTTATTGAGGAACGCCGTCTCCTGCAGACGGTTGTGCAGCGTATCGAAATCGTAGATGCATGTCTCGAAGATCTCGTCGTCGGGCCAGAAGGTGACGGTGGTGCCCGTCGAATCCGAGGTGCCCACGACCTCCATCTTCTTAACGGTCTTGCCGCGCGAGAACTCCATCTCGTAGGTGTTGCCGTCGCGACGAACCTGAACGACCACGCGCTTGGACAGTGCGTTGACGACGGAGATACCAACGCCGTGCAGGCCGCCCGAAACCTTATAGGCCGAGTTATCGAACTTACCGCCGGCGTGCAAGATCGTCATGACGACCTCGAGCGTCGGGATCTTTTTAACAGGGTGCTCGTCGACGGGGATGCCGCGCCCGTTGTCGACGACCGTGATGGAGTTGTCGGCGTGGACCGTCACCTGGATCTCGGTGCAGAAACCGGCCATGGCCTCGTCGACGGAGTTGTCAACGATCTCCCACACCAGGTGATGCAGACCGCTGGCGCTCGTCGAGCCGATATACATGCCCGGGCGCTTACGAACGGCCTCGAGACCTTCGAGAATCTTAATCTCGCCGCCATCGTAATCGTTTTCGTTTGCCACACGTCCTCCTTCAGTCAAGAAAATGTGTACAGCCTTACTAGTTTATCGTAAAAAATACCCTCGGGAACGAGGGTATTTGGCTCTACAAGGCCACCAGATGCGATTTAAGACTCTTTTTTGCTTTGCACGCCCTTGGCCCACTCGGCACTGGCTCTCATGGCATTCTCGAGGGCCTCGCGCAGTTTTTGGTCTTCGATGGGCGCCACCCGGCGCTCAATCTCGGTGCGCTCGGCATCGCTGAGGTCGGCGTGCGGAGCCGGCGGGCGCTCGGTCGTCGCCGGGCGCAGGCGCTCCTTGGCGGCGGGCGGCGTGTGACCGGGCGCGGTGGTTTTGAACACCAGGCCATCCACATGCGCACCGGCGCGCTCCATGCGCGCGCGGATGATCTCGCGTAACAACGTCATTTCCTGCGTCCACGAGGGCGAGTCGAGATATACCAGCAGCTCATTGGACTCGGGCAGGTAGCGCAGGCCCGTCACATGCCGCCCCTCGCGCGTGCCCGAGCACACCGCGTTCCACGCGCGATAGACCGCGCGCGACTCCTCGGCAGCCTCCATCTGCGCGCGGCGCTCAGGCGTTGCAGCCGCCAGGATGCGCTGGCGCTCTGCGTTCAAAAACCCACTGAAGGCGACCGTTTCGCTCTCGCGCTCGTAATTAGCACGTCTCACCCATGCTCACCACCTTGGCTCGATCAAGCAGGTCATCGGTAAAATACCCCAGGTTGGTCGTGGTTATGACCGTCTGGATATCATCGCCGATCAACTGCAAAAAAGCACCGCGGCGCTCGCCGTCGAGTTCGCTCATCACGTCGTCCAAAAGCAGCAGTGGGGCGGTGCCCAGGACATCGCGAGCCACGGCCACCTCCGCCACCTTCCAGGCCAGCACCAACGTTCGCTGCTGACCCTGGCTGGCAAATGAACGGGCGGAACGACCCGCCACGGTAAACTCAATCTCATCGCGATGCGGTCCCACCAGCGTCACGCCGCGGCGAATTTCCTCGTCGGCGTGCTCATCAAGGGCAGCCAGCATGCGCTCGTACGCCCAGCCCTTCAGTTCTTCGCGATCCTCGACCTGGGGCAAATCCCCCAGCGTGGACGTATAGGTCACGTTGGCGGCCTCGCCGGATGCCACTTGCCCGTAGGCAGTGTGCACATGGCCCGCCAGCCGGTCGAGCAGGGCCAACCGGTGCACAAGCAGAGCCGAGCCCGCGCGGGCAATCGAATCGTTCCACGCGCCGAGCATCTCGCGGCAGCACCAGGTCTCCTTGAGCAAGGCGTTACGCTGGGTCACGCAGCGCCCATAGGTGCTCGCAAGATCGGCATAGCGTGCGCTCAGTTGCATGCCAAAGTCATCGAGGGCGGCGCGGCGCACACTGGCGCCTCGCTTAACCATGTCCAGATGGTCGGGACAAAACAGCACGCTCGGCAGAACCCCGCGCACACCGGCGGCGGAGCATCTCTTGCCGTTGCGGCTAAACGAGCGCTTACCGTCCCCCGCGCTCAATCCCATATCAAGCACGCGGCCGTCGCCCTCGAGCCTCAGCTCGACCTTGCACGAGCCCACGCCGTCATGGACGAGCTCGGCTGCGGTCGGATGCCTAAACGAGGCGCCGCTCGTCAGCAGCTGCAGTGCCTCTATGAGATTGGTCTTTCCCGCCGCGTTGGGTCCCGCAAGTATCGTTACGCCCTCGTCCAGGGCAAGGCGATAGCTATCGAAGCTGCGGTAGTGCGCGACGGAAAGATCGCGGGCGAACATGGTCATAGGGCGGTTGCTAGATGCGGACCGGCATGACCAGGTACAGGTAGTTGATCTTGTCGTAGGACTTGAAGATGCCCGCCTGCGAATAGCTCTTGAGCTCCAGCGTGATCTCCTTCTCCTTGGACAGGGCATTGAGGCAGCCGAAGATGTAGTGGTAGTTGAAGGCGATGGTACCCGACTCGCCCTCGGCCTCGACATCGATCGTCTCCTGCGCAAGGTCCTGGTCATTGGAAATGGAGGACAGGCCCATCTGCCCGTTCTCGACATCGATCTCGAACTTGACGGCGGGGTTGGCGCTCGCGATAACGGCCACGCGTTTGAGGGCGGCGTTAAAGGCGGCGACGTCGATCTTGACGCTCGTCACGCACGAATCGGGGATGAGCTGCTTGTAGTTGGGGTACACGCCCTCGATGCGGCGCGACACGTAGGTGGTGTTGCCGGCCTCAAAGACGACCTGGGTGTCGGTAGCTCCGATCATGATGGTCGCCTGGCTGGCCATGATGTTCAGCGCGTCGTTAAAGGCGTCGGCCGGAACGTTGAGCTCAAAGGAGCCCTCGAGGGTCGAGGTCTCGACCTGCGTATCGCACACGGCCAAGCGGAAAGAATCGGTCGCCACCAGGCGAACGGTGTTGTTCTCGACCTTCATGTGCACGCCGCCCAGGATGGGGCGAGCCTTGTCGGTCGAGGTGACGCGCCACACGCGGCCGACCATTTCGGACAAGATATCGGTCGGCAGCTCCACGGCACTCTCGATGGCATAGGCCGGAAACTCAGGGAAGTCATTGGCATCGAGCGTGTTCAGCCTAAAAGAGCTCTTCTCGCAACTAATCAGCACCTGGCGCTCGGACAGCTCAAAGGTGACCGGGGCATCGGGGAGGGTCTTGGTGATATTGGAGAGCATCTTACAGGGGATAACCATCTCGCCCTCTTCTTCGACATGCGCCGCGATGCGATGACGGATCGAGATAGTGTAGTTAGAGGTCTGGAATTCCAAGATGCCGTCTTGCGCCTTGACGAGCACGCCCGACAGGATGGGAAGGGTGGATGCCGAAGCGACACCCTTCATAACGACGCCGATGGCTTGTGTAAGCGAGCTCTGGCTGACGGTGAACTTCATCTTTTAATACCTTTCTATAGATATAAATATCTTAATAATAGTAATAGCACTGACGAAACTGTTGATTACTCCCAAAGACGCAGGTCAGACCCAGAAAGAGAATCGACAGCAACCTGTGTGCAACAGGGGTGGTTTTCCATGTTCAAAACCTGCGCAAAACTTTTCATCATCGCGGGTTGGGTTTTAGACACCTTATGCCCGTGGTTTCGACAAGTTTTCAACAGGTGTCTCTATTTCCCTACGAGCGCAGTGTAATTTTATCGCGCAACGATTTGAGATCTTCGGTGACGGTGCGGTCTTCCTGGATCATCTTCTGGACCTTTTTGTAGCTCGTGCTGACGGTCGAGTGGTTGCGGTTGCCAAATTCGGCGCCCACCGCCGTGGTCGTCATCTCGCACATCTCGATGGCCAGGTAGATAGCGATATGGCGTGCTTTGGCGATATTGGCGTTGCGACGCGGGCCGATGAGCTCCTCGTGCGTCACGCCGTACTGCTCTTCAATGACGGACTGAACCGTCTGGACGTTGATCTTTTTGGCCGATGTGTCGAAGTACTGGCTGGCGATGGCGTCGATATCGTCAAAGGTGAGCTCCCCGCCCTCGCGCTCGCGGTCGCCCGCCTCGCCGGCGCAGCGCTCGCAAAAGCTCTCGAGTTCGCGGATGTTGGTGCCCGAGACCTCGGCCATGTGTTTAAAGTGCTCGTCGGTCAGGTGCCCGCCGTCGCCCCCATAGGCCGCCAGCAGCGAGTCGTCGCCTGCCTCGGGAGCGGCGACGATGGTGTTCTCGTAATAGCGCTGCAAGATCTTGTATTTCATCTCGTAGCTGGGCTCCGCGACCAGGCAGAGCATGCCGGCGTTGAAGCGGCTGGTCAGGCGCTCGTCCATGCTCAGGTCCTTGGGGGCACGGTCTGCCGCGATGACGACCTTCTTGTTGTTGCGAATGAACTCGTCCATGAGCTGGAAAAAGTAGTCCACGCTCGCGCGCTTGCCGATGATGTTTTGGATGTCATCGATGATGAGCACGTCCACGCCGTGGTACGCCTGCATGATGGGGGCGTTGCTCTTCTTTTGACGGTCGAACTCGGTCATCAGGTCGTCCAGATACGCCTGGGAGTTGGCATACTTGACCTTGATCTCGGGCGACTTCTCGGCGAGCTCGTTTTTGATGGCAAGCAGCAGGTGCGTCTTGCCCAGGCCCGATTTGCCGTAGATGAACAGCGATGTGCACGTGCCGCGCTCGTCCGCGAGGGCGGCAAACTTGAGTGCCGAGCGATAGGCATGGCTGTTCTCGGGACCGTAGACAAAGTTCTCAAAGGTAAATTTTGAGTTCGCGGCGAGTGGGGCTCCATCCGTATTCTGCTCGGCCGGCACGGTCGGTGCTGGCATGGGTGAAGCGGGGGTCGCAGCTTGCGTGGATTTAGTCGGCGCTCCGCCCTTCATCTGGTTCATCATGCGACGAAAATCATCGGCCGAGAGCGTGTTCTTGATTGCAATGCCCGAATCAGCGCCCGCCGCTGCGTCGTGAACGATGGGCATGTGCGTGACGGGTGCGTTCGTTGACGTCGCCGCCGCGGTCGGCAACGGTGCCATGGTTTCACGGGAAACATCACCGTGCTGGTGCTCGATTGTCGGCGCGTCGCCTGCGGAGGCCGGCACCGCCGGGGAAGCGGCGGGAGCCGTGGCGGGCGCCGTCGCGGCAGCGGATTCCGTCGCGGCGCCTTGCGGTGCCACGATGTCGAGCGCGATCGGTGCAAAGGCGATTTCTTCCAGATAGGCCTCAATAGTCGGCTGATGCTTTTTGAGCTGCGCGATGGCAAAGCGCGAGGGGGCCTCGATCGTGAGCGTATCTTCGGTCAGGCTTATGGCCCGCGATTGCCCCAGCATGTTGATGAGGCGTGCATCTTGGCCGTCGCGCTGGCAAAAGGCGATGGCATCCCCCAGGATGATGCTTGCTTCCTCGTCCACTGTCTCTCCCGTTCTTTAGCTCTGAGCTCGCACGCGAGCGGCGCCGAGTTCGGTCAGATGGTATTTCTGGCCATGCTTGATGACCAAGCCGGCCTGCGCCAAGTCATTGAGCGTGCGTGACCAAGTGGGGGCCGAGTTTCCAAACGCCCTCGCCAGATCGGTTGCACCGCACGCTTGATTTTGCGCCAGATAGCCCAGCGCGGCGTTGCCGCGATCGCTTACGAACACGTCCGGTTGTGGCTGCGCATACTGATTTGCTGCATTAGGATACATCATTTGAGCTGCTGGTTGTTGAGAACTCTGCATCGGCGGCATTTGCTGTTGAAAACTTTGAGGCCACTGTTGGTAAGGCTGCAGAGGCATCTGTTGGGCCCAGGGGTTGTACTGCTGCTGCGGCATCTGCTGGTACGGCTGCTGATATCCCTGCTGGTACTGCTGCGGGAACTGCTGGCCATACCCCAGTGGCGGCATCTGCTGATATGGATATCCCCGTTGGTACGGCTGATAGCCCATTTGCTGGCCACCCGGTGCCCCCGTCGCCTGCTGCATTGCTGCTGCATCCTGATCTGCCAGCGGCATGGCCTCTGGCATGTTTGGCGTCATCGACATAGATGCCGCCTGGGGCTCTTGTGTGGGAAGCATTCCGGGCTGCTGCATCTGCCCCACGGGGGGCTGCATCTGCTGCGTTGACATGGGCTGCTGCGCAAAAGCTCCCGGCAGGGGATATGTGGGCTGCTCCGTCTCGGGCCGCACGGCAGCACCGCGTCCGCCGGCACGCTCGATTTCCTGCACGCGTTTAGGGTTCAGGCTTACCGTAACCACGGTGCCGTTGCCCATGTTGTCCTCGATGGATACGGCACCGCCGGCGTTTTCCAAATACTCCTGCACCATGGGAAACCCTGCTCCGGTTCCACGGATATAGCGCTTCATCTTGCTGTTTGCGCTGGTAACGCCAAAGTCGAAAGCGCGTTCCTTGTCGTCGATGCCGGGTCCTTGGTCAGCAAAGCGGATGGTGTCTCCGCCGTCCAGAATCGAGATGATGGGCTCTGCAAAGTGTGCGTGGATAAAGTTTTCGACAATCTCGCGGATGACCATGAGCGAGATATGGCCACCTTGTTCTTTCATGCACTGGTAGACGGTGTTGGTCGTCTCTTCCAAATACGTGCGGACATCTTGCGGATCGATGACGATCACACGCGGTGTCGACAGCATGTCGTCATAGACGGCGATGCGCGCGGCGTACATGGCTTTTGGCGCCTGCGTTGTCGTCTGTTCACCTTCGTCACGCTCTTCGCGCACGCCGGTGATGTGCTCGTTGTCGGGTGCCGGGTCTCCGGAATCGACCATGGTGTAAAAGTCGTCAGACATGCCGCTCGCAATCTTCCAAAAGGTTTCGAACAAATAGTAGCTCACCGTGCAATGTTTCTCATCTTTCGACAAACTTTCAAAACCTGTTGAAAACTTTGGAAAACGGACGAAAAGTTCTCAACATTGCCAACATGACCTGTTGAAAACTCGATGAAATATCGTGAAAAGTTGCCATGCACCGCTAAATCGAGCTTGGCTTATGGGGGAACCGTGTGAACTGCGCAACCTTTTACCTTTGATTTCTTGACATTTGAACATTGATTTCCCTACAATCTTCAAGCTCACGTGTCTATATCTGCGTCCGCGTCCCCGCGGACACTCGAAATGCAGCAGGAGGAACTTAAGATGAAGCGTACGTATCAGCCTAATAAGCGTAAGCGTGCCAAGACCCATGGCTTCCGTGCCCGTATGGCCACTAAGGGTGGTCGTGCCGTGCTCGCCCGTCGTCGCGCCAAGGGCCGCAAGCGTCTCACTGTCTAGCAGCGATACACACATCTCGCATGAAGACTATTAAGTCTCGGCAAGATTTCGAGCATGTGTTCAGTCAGGGGCGTCGTTTCAATCACCCTCTGATTCGAATGACCATATGTGAATCGGTTGGCGAAGGCGACTCCGGAAGGGTCGCCTTCGTTGGTGCTAAGCGACTCGGTTGTGCCGTCGTGCGCAACCGATCTAAGCGTGTGATGCGCGAGGCCGCCCGCAGCTGCGGATTTCCCGTTGCGGGTTATGACATCATCTTGTTTGCAACTCCCAAGACGAGGGTTTCCTCGCCGCAGGAGATGGACAAGGCGTTGCGTTCGCTTATGAAGCGCGCCGGCGTTGCCGGGGAGGAGCGATGAGCAATCACGTTTTGCGACGTGTTGCCATCGCTCCTATTCGCATATATCAACAGGTTATTTCGCCCTTATTGCCTGACGCCTGCATTTATTACCCAACGTGCTCGCAATACGCCATCCAGGCGATTGAGAAGCACGGTGTTTTGAGAGGCTGCTGGCTTGCCGTGAGGCGCATCGCTCGTTGCAATCCCCTGCACGTCGGCGGTTATGACCCTGTGCCCTAGCGGGCACTCGCTATCGGAGGAAAACTTACATGTGGGATTGGATCGTTAACATCCTTTTCGAGCTGCTCAAGCTCATCCAGACCTTTGCGGTCGACTGGGGCCTGTCCATCATCATCCTGGTGGTCATCATCCGTCTGCTGCTGACGCCGCTCATGCTCAAGTCGACCAAGTCGACGGCTCGCATGCAGGTGCTGCAGCCCAAGATGCTCGAGATCCAGGAGCGCTATGCCGACGATCCCCAGCGTCAGGCCGAGGAGATGCAGAAGTTCTACAGCGAGAACAAGTTCAACCCCATGGCTGGCTGTCTGCCGCTGCTGATTCAGATGCCTATCCTGTTCGCCCTGTTTACATTGCTGCGCAACCTGCCGCAGTACTTTAACGACGGCACGTTCTCGTTCTTCAACATCCTGCCCGACCTGACCACCACGCCGAGTGCTTCCTTTGCCGATGGCTTTATGGTTGCACTGCCTGCGCTGGTTTGCCTGATCCTGTTCGCCGTCCTGACCCTGATTCCGCAGCTCTATATGTCGCGCAACCAGACCGGCCAGCAGGCTCAGAGCATGCGTATGATGGCCGTTGTCATGACGGTCATGATGCTTTGGATGGGCTGGAGCCTTCCCGTTGGTGTTCTGCTGTACTACGACGTCTCGTCTGCTTGGCAGGTTATCCAGCAGATTTTTGTGACGCAGAAGGTCATCGACAAGGCGAAGGCCGATGAGGAGGAGCGTCTTAAGAACGCTCCGCTGCAGGTTGAGGTCACTCGTCGAGAGAAGAAGCCGCGCCCGCACAAGAAGAAGTAGTGGGATATCAATCTTATTTAGGTACCTAACTTTTGGAGTACGTTATGTCTGAAGAGATCATCGAGGATATGCTTGAGGAGGTTGCCCCGCAGGTCGCGGGCGATTATCCCGAGATTGCACAGCGCTACAAGGCTGGTGAAGAGCTGACCGATGAGGAGCTCGACACCATTGCCGATGTTGCTATTTCCATCCTGCGTTCCATCCTTTCGCACTTCGATGCCGCCAACTCTCCTATCGATGAGTATGAGGGCGACGAGGGTGAGCTGATTTTGGATGTAACGGCTCCCGACCTTGCTGTTCTCATTGGCCGTCATGGTCGCACTCTTGATGCTCTTCAGGTTATGTTCTCTTTGCTGGTGAGCCGCAAGCTTGGCTTTAGGTATCCGGTTGTAGTGGACGTCGAGGGATACAAGAGTCGCCGTCAGGATAAGGTCGCCTCCATGGCTCAGTCTGCTGCCGAGCGTGCCATCCGCACTCATAAGAGTGTTTCGCTTCCGCCCATGAATGCCTACGAGCGCCGACTGGTTCACATTGCACTTCGTGGCAACGATGCAGTCGATACTCATTCTGAGGGTTCTGACCCTGATCGCCATGTGGTGATTGTTGCTCGATAATCTACTCGAGCTTATGCTAGGGGGACGTGGTTTCCACGTCCCCTTTTTTTGTCAAAAGTTCTCGATACGCTGATTTTTGTCAGAAAGGAGCTTCTGTTGTTTGTACTTACCGATCAGCAGGCTGACGAGATGTTGAGTCGCCTAACTTCCTATTGCAAAGAATATTCCTTGAGCGTAACTGATATTGAGCTGAGGAAATGTATCCAGCATTTGGATTTGGTTCTAGAAACAAATAAGACAACCAATCTCACCCGTATTCTTAACGTAGAAGATGCTGCCGTACTTCATATCCTCGACTCACTTGTTTTGCTCCCCTATATCAATAAGGCTCCTGAGGGAGCTTTGCTCGATATGGGAACAGGTGCGGGCTTCCCTGGTATTCCATTAACCATAACCACGCTTCGTAAAGCTACTTATATTGACTCTGTTGGCAAGAAGGTTGATGCGGTTAATTCCTTTGTCCATGCTCTTGGATTGAAACATGCTCATGCGGTTCATGATCGTCTTGAAGAATATGCTCGAAGCCATAAGAAGCAGTTCTCCGTTGTAACCGCCCGCGCACTGGCCCCTCTACCGATTCTTGTTGAGTATGCGGCTCCGTACCTGAAGGATGGAGGGCTATTTGTTATCACCAAGGGCAATCCTTCGGATGAGGAGCTTGCTTCCGGCATGTCAGCAGCTAAGATTTGCGGCTTCACTTTGCTTCTGAATGACGCAATTGATTTGCCTGAAGGCTTGGGTCACAGGGAGTTCATTGTTCTTAAGAAGAGTCATTCAGCATCCGTTTCATTGCCTCGTGCAAATGGCATGGCAAAGAAGAATCCGCTTGCCTAGATGTTTCACGTGAAACATAATGGATACTAACAGCTTGCAGTGTTTCACGTGAAACATAGCAGTTGCTATCGATTCGGAATGTTTCACGTGAAACATCCTCCGTTTGACAGCTTTAATACACACCAGGAGGGACCGTGGGATTTCGCGACGTTAAGCGTTCTAAGAGCGCAAAAGACACGCGTATCATTGCAATCATCAATCAAAAAGGCGGCGTCGGTAAGTCAACGACGGCTGTAAACCTTGCAGCAGCACTGGGTGAGCAGGGTCGTAAGACACTGATTGTCGATTTTGATCCGCAGGGAAACAGCACCAGTGGATTCGGAATTGAAAAAGAAGACCTTGATCACTGCATCTATGATGCATTGTTGAATGATGTGCCGGCAGAATCGCTTGTTCTTGATACAAATTGCAAAAAGGTATTCGTAATTCCGGCTACAATTCAGCTTGCAGGCGCGGAAATTGAACTCGTAAGCGCAATTGCTCGTGAAACCCGCCTCAAAGATTTGCTTGAGCCGATTCAGGACGAGTTCGATTTTATTTTCATTGACTGCCCTCCTTCGCTCGGCCTGCTTACTATCAACGCTTTGACCGCAGCAGACAGCGTTTTGATTCCGATCCAGTGCGAGTATTACGCACTCGAGGGCGTTACGAAACTGCTTGAGTCAATGAAGATGGTCAAATCACGTCTGAACAAGGGCTTAGACACCTATGGTGTGCTTATGACCATGTATGACTCGCGTACTTCTCTATCGAATCAGGTTGTTGAGGAGGTTCAATCGTACTTTGGTGATAAGGCGTTTAAGACGCTGATCCCCCGTACGGTTAAAATCTCCGAAGCTCCGTCTTTTGGAGAACCGGTAATTACCTATGCACCTCAAAATAAGGGTGCAAAAGCGTATATGAACCTTGCAAAAGAGGTGATCAAGCGTGCCTAGTGTAAAGAAACGTGGCGGATTGGGACGTGGACTCAATGCTTTGGTCTCAGAGGCCGAGTATGAGACTGGTGGTTCGGCTCCATCGGCTTCGAATGCTGCGTCTGAAACAAAATTACCTATTGAGGATATCGTTCCCAACCCAAATCAGCCCCGAATTCACTTTAACGAAACTGAACTTCGCGAGTTGAGCGAGTCAATTCAAGAACATGGCGTTTTGCAGCCGCTTTTGGTTCGCAAGCATGGAAATGGCTATGAGATCATCGCTGGTGAACGTCGTTACCAGGCGTCAAAACTTGCTGGTCTTGAGGAACTGCCAGTCATCATTAAGGATGTTAATGATGAAGAGATGCTAGCTCTTGCTCTTATCGAAAACCTTCAGCGTTCTGATCTAAATCCTGTCGAAGAGGCTAAGGGCTACCGCCAGCTTATCGATGCCAGCGGTATGACCCAGGAAGCATTGTCGAAGGCTGTAAGCAAGTCGCGCTCTGCAATTACAAACTCGCTGCGCCTTCTTGATCTTCCCGAAGTTGTTCAGCAGATGATTTTTGAGGGCAAACTTACTGCTGGTCATGCACGTGCGATTCTTGCAGTTCCCTATGAGGATGCTCGAATTCGACTTGCTGAGAAGGTTGTTGCAGAGGGCCTTTCCGTAAGAGCGACAGAAAATCTTGCTCCGTTGTTTTCTGCCGGAGAGACACATAAGACTCCGAGGCCTGCAACGCCTCAGTCTTTTAAAAAGGCTGCCCGCGTGCTTCGTCAGGTTTTTAATACCAACGTGCGTGTGAAGAGCTCGCGTGGAAAGAATAAGATTGAGATTGAGTTTAAAGACGAGGAAGAGCTCTCTCGTATTCTTGGCGAAATGATTCAGTTTGATCAAGGAGGCCAAGATGAGGAATAGGATTTTTACTGTGATTGCATTGGCGACGACTGTCGCTGCTGGTGCCTTTGCTGGCTATAAGATCGCGTCAGACGATGAACTTCGAGGTCGTTTGCTTCGTAGTGCGCAAGATATTATCGATACATCCAAGAAGAAAATGGATGTTATGACAGAAGATGTTGCAATGCGTACTGCTCAGGTAACGAAGAATCCCAAGATTAATCAGGGTTGGGTCAGCAACCAATGGGAAAATGTAGGCTATTAGGTACCTAACGATTACTTAGCATATTGTGATGGGTCCTTGTCTGATTCACGAGACAAGGACCCCTTATTTTGGCCGAAAAATGGGACCAGTAGCAGCTGATTCAAAATTAAGGTCAATAAATGAAACGACCCCGGTTGCATATCCTGCAACCGGGGTCGTTCGATGTTTCACATGAAACGTTTTGGGTGCGACTCCCCTATGCGTTCTTCTGAACTTTGAAGCGCTGCTTCAGCTGTCCGCAAGCGGCGTCAATATCGTTACCACGGGAGTTACGAATCGTGGTCTCGATGCCACGGGACTCAAGGCGACGCTGAAGATCCTCAACCTTATGAATCGGCGACGGCTTGAGCGGGCTACCCTCGATGTCGTTAAGCTGAATGAGGTTAACGTGGCACAGCGTTCCCTCGCAGAAGTCGCAGAGCGCCTGCATTTCCGGATTCGTATCGTTGACGCCTTCGATCATGGCATACTCATAGGTTGGGCGGCGGCCGGTCTTCTCGGTGTAGAGCTGAAGCGCTTCGTGAAGGCGAAGCAGCGTGTACTTCTTAACACCGGGCATGAGCTTATTGCGCGTCGACTGGATGGCGGAATGCAGTGAAACAGCAAGCGTGAACTGCTCGGGGATGTCGGCAAATTTGCGAATACCGGGGATAACGCCACTGGTAGAGACGGTGAGGTGACGAGCGCCGATACCGATGCCATCGGGGTCGTTGAGGATTCGCAGCGCCTTGAGAACCTCGTCGTAGTTGGCAAACGGCTCGCCCTGGCCCATGAAGACAACGCTCGTGGCGCGCTCGCCAAAGTCGTTGGATACATGAAGTACCTGGTCGACGATCTCTTGAGCGGTCAGAGAGCGCTTGAGGCCGTTGAGACCGGTAGCGCAAAAGGCACAGCCCATGCCGCAGCCTGCCTGGGTGGAAACGCAGACGGAAAGCTTGTTACGACGGGGCATGCCGACAGTCTCGACGGAAACGCCGTCGTGGTATTCGAGCAGATACTTGCGCGAGCCATCTTTGGAAACCTGCTTGGTGAGTTCAGTGGGCGTGTCAAAGGCAAAAGCCTCTTTAAGCTGCTCGCGGAAAGCCTTGGGAATGTTGGTCATATCGTCAAACGAACAAACGTTCTTCTCGAAGACCCATTCGATGAGCTGCTTCGCGCGGAAGGCGGGCTGGCCAAGTTCGGCCACGAGCTCGCGAATATCGTTTTGGCTCAAGTCGCGAATGTCCTGAGATTTAGTCCTGGGATTCATGGAAGCCTTTCGATTTTGGGGAAACGTAGAGGGTATCGCTACAATATGGTATCAGCTGCAGAAATTATAGAGGAGGAGTCTGCCCATGCCGGGTAAAAGCCTAGAGAACATGCACGTAGCGGTCTTGGCGGGCGGTCATTCCGCCGAGCGCGAGATCTCGCTCAATTCGGGAAAGAACGTCGTGGTTGCCTTGAAGGAGGCCGGCTACACTTCGGTGGAGCTGCTCGACACGGCTGCCGATGATTTTATGGTAACCATGGCGACCGGCGGCTTTGACGTGGCGTTTATCGCCATGCACGGTGCCGGCGGCGAGGATGGCGCCATGCAGGGCGCCATGGAGACCCTGGGTATCCCCTACACGGCCTCGGGCGTGCTTGCTAGCGCCTGCGGTGCCGACAAGGAGGTCTCTAAGCTCCTGTACGCCAAGGCGGGCATCCCCATTGCCCCCGGCCTCGCGCTCGAGATGGGCGATGAAGTCGATATCGATCGTATCGTCGAGGTTTGTGGCGAGCGCTGCTTTGTGAAGCCGGCCGTCAACGGTTCCAGCTATGGCATTTCCCTGGTCCATGAGCCCTCCGAGCTGCCCGCGGCAATCGCCAAGGCGTTTGAGTACGGCGACAAAGTGCTGGTCGAGAAGTGCATCGAGGGTACCGAGATCACCGTCGGTGTATACGGCGAAGATGACGTGCGCGCTCTGCCGATTGTCGAGATTCGTAAGCCCGAGGACTGCGAGTTCTACGATCTGGACGTGAAGTATGTCGACCCTACGGACATCCATCGCATTCCGGCGCAGATTTCACCCGAGAATTATGCTCGCGCTCAGGAGCTTGCCTGCGCCGCTCACAAGGCCCTCGGTTGCCTGGGTATCTCGCGCAGCGATTTTATCGTGAGCGAGGACGGCCCCGTTATCCTCGAGACCAATACCATTCCCGGCATGACCGATACGTCGCTGTATCCGGATGAGATCCGCCACACCGACGACATGACGTTCCCGCAGGTCTGTGACAGCCTGATCCGTATGGGCCTTCGTCGAGCGGGCATTGCATGCTAATCGAGGACGCGGTTTCGTCAGGAACGCCGCAGTTTGTCATCGACTCCTATGCCACGCTTGCCGAACGCGCCAAAACGCAGTCCTTCGGCCTCATCGAGGAAGATGTAATTGTCCTCGATACCGAGACCACAGGTCTCTCGGTGCAGGACAACGAGCTGATCGAGATCTCGGCGGCCCGTCTTTCGGGCCGCGAGATCGTCGACCGTTTCGATACCTTCGTGCATCCCAAGCAGCTGATTCCCGCCGAGATTACCGAGCTCACGAGCATTACAAATGCCGACGTGGCAGATGCCCCGTCGGCCGTTGAGGCTGTCGCCGCTCTCGCCGATTTTGTCGGTGGTTGCCCGGTGATCGCACATAACGCCACGTTCGACCGCTCGTTTATCGAGTCGGTCAAAGGCGGCGTCAACGTGAGCGATATTTGGATCGATTCGCTGGCGCTGTCGCGCATCGCGCTTCCGCGCCTGGCCTCGCACAAGCTGTCTTTTATGGCCGATCTGTTTGGCTGTGACTCGGTATCACACCGTGCCAATGCCGACGTCGACGCCCTGTGTGGCGTATGGCGCGTGTTGCTCGTGGCGCTCACCGACTTGCCCCAGGGCCTCATGGCGCGCCTAGCCGACATGCATCCGGATGTGCCTTGGTCCTATCGTCCTATCTTCTCATTCTTGGCAGGGCAGAACCCTGGTTCTATCTTCTCTCTCAGCGCCGCTCGTACTGACGTTCTCAAGGCCGATCGCGCCGACGATCGGGTGGACGCCGACGAACTGCCGGTCCTCAAGATGCCGAGTCGTGAGGAGATTGAGGCAGACTATGCGCCAGGTGGCCTGGTCAATCGCATGTATCCCACTTACGAGCCGCGTGATGAGCAGATCGCGATGGCGCTCGAGGTCCGCGATGCGCTGGTCACGGGCACTCATCGTGTAATTGAGGCGGGCACAGGCGTCGGCAAATCGATGGCCTATCTGGTGCCTTTTGCCGAGGCAGCACGCCGTAACAACATCACGGTTGGTATTGCGACCAAATCGAACAATCTTGCAGACCAGCTCATGTACCATGAGCTGCCAAAACTTGCCGAGCAACTGGACGGTGGTCTGTCATTTTGCGCTCTCAAGGGCTATGACCACTATCCGTGCCTGCGCAAGCTTGAGCGCATGAGCCGAGGCCAGGTCGAGATTACCACCAAGCGCGATCCGGCGGACACGCTCACGGCGGTCGCGGTCATTATGGCGTACGTCTGCCAATCAGCCGATGGCGACCTCGACTCGCTTGGCATTCGGTGGCGCAGCGTCAACCGCCCCGACTTTACGACGGCCTCGCGCGAGTGTGCTCGCCGCCTCTGCCCGTTTTTCCCTGATAAATGTTTGGTCCACGGCGCTCGCCGTCGTGCGGCGCATGCCGATGTGGTGGTCACCAACCATTCCCTGCTGTTCCGCAATGTTGCGGCCGAGGGCAGGATTTTGCCTCCGATTCGTCATTGGGTAATCGACGAGGCTCATTCTATCGAGCGCGAGGCGCGCCGTCAGTGGGCGCGCGTGGTGTCGGCGGACGAATCACGCGTTCTGTTTGAGCGCCTGGGTGGCTCGAGCACCGGTGCGCTAAGCCAGGTCTCCCGTGATTTGGCAACCTCCGAGGGCTCTACGCTCTATCTGGGCCTTACTGCCAAGGCGACGTCGACGGTTGCGCGCGCGAGCATGGCAATCGCCGACGTGTTCGATGGCGTTCGCGAGCTCGGCCGCCGTGCCCGTGGGGGTTATGACAATGCCAACCTATGGATTGGCCCCGAGCTGCGCGAATCTGACGACTGGCATGATTTCTTACCGTCGGCCTACACTGCCATCGACGCATTGGAACAAGCTGACAAGAGCGTCGACGCGCTGGTGCAAGCCGTCGCCGCCGACAAGCCCGAGGTTGTTGTCGACCTGGGTGATATTTCGCGCCGCCTGCACGAGCTGGCCGAGAACCTCAAACTCATCATTGACGGCACCGATGAACACTACGTGTATTCGCTGCAGGTCAATCGCAGGTTGCGCGCCGGCGGAGAGTCAATGACCGCAGAGCGCATCGACATTGGCGAGGCCTTGGCAACCGAGTGGCTGCCCGAGGTTCACACGGCTATCTTTGCCTCGGCGACCATGACGGTGTCCAAAAGCTTTGAACACTTTAACCACGCGGTCGGTCTCGATCGCATCGGTGCTTCAACATCCTCGTCGCTGCACTTGGACTCGAGCTACGACTTCGATTCGAACATGGCTGTAGTCGTTGCGGGCGATATCCCCGATCCGCGCGATCGTGAGAGCTATCTTACAGCGCTCGAGCGCGTGCTGGTCGACGCCCATCTTGCCATGGGCGGATCGGTGCTCACACTGTTCACCAATCGGCGCGACATGGAAGACCTGTACGCCCGCGTTGAGCCTAAGATGGCCCGTGCGGGTCTGGAGCTCAACTGCCAGCAGCGCAACTCATCTCCTCGTCGCCTGCGCGACCGGTTTATCAACGAGCCGACCTCGTCGCTTTTTGCCCTTAAGGCCTTCTGGGAGGGATTCGACGCCAGCGGCGAGACGCTGCGCTGCGTCATCATTCCCAAGCTGCCGTTCTCGAGTCCCACGGACCCGCTCTCGTGCGAGCGCAACCTGCGCGAAGACCGCGCTTGGGCGCGCTATTCGCTGCCCGAGGCGGTGCTCGAGGTCAAGCAGGCGGCCGGCCGCCTTATCCGCTCGTCGACCGATTGCGGCGTGCTGATTCTGGCCGACCCGCGCCTGGTGACGAAGGGCTACGGAAAGAAGTTCTTAACGTCGCTGCCTACGAGCTCCTACCAGCGCATCGAATCGGCGCAGATCGGGCACTATCTGCAACTGTGGCGTGCACGCCACGAGCGGCGGCGCTAAAGCGGACAGACGAGGGTCTTTGCCATATCGCACAGACGCTTTGACAGGGCGGGGTCATCCAAGATGCGGATGGCTCCGCCCGCTGCGATTACCTGGCTCAGTAGCCAACGCTCGGAGCCATAATGCACGGTTACCGTTGCCATGTCTGCCCCGCTGCGCTCGATTAGGGTGATGCCGGCCCAGTCCAGATGCTCCGCCATATCGAATGGCATCAAGAGCTTTGCGCTACGCTGCGTCCGAGCAAGGGAATCGTGGAGGGATGTGACGTCCGGTGCATGAGGCACGACGGAGTCTTCCGTCAAGGCGAGTCCCTCGATTTTATCCATGCGATAGGTGCGCTGCTCATCGACCGCGATGTCCCAGGCAATCAGGTATGTTTGGTCGCCGTTTGCCGTAATGCGCAAGGGGTCGACCAGACGCTCACGTGGCCGTGCATCGTCCATCGAGCGATACGAGATGCGGCAGCGAACACCGTCCTGAATGGCGCAGCTCAGCTGCTGCCAGTGCGACCCGTGGTTGACGGTGTCAAAGACGCGCTGGTTATAGCCGAGCTCTTCGGGTAGAAGGGCGTGTCGAATCCGAGCTGCCGTATGCGGCTCGATCCCCAACGATTCAAGTTCATGGTTGAGCACAGCGCCCTCGGCGGCACTCAAGCGCAGCGGTAGCACACGCCCGGCGTCACCGGTGAGGACCACACGCTCGCCGCGGCATTCGCAGATGATGCGCGCGCCCGATTCTCGGTTCGCGAGCGTCGAGACGATCTCGAGAATCTCGTCGAGCGATACCCCCGTGATGTCAAAGCGACTGCAAATCTCGGTTCGTGTCATGCCGCTCTCGCCGGCGGCGTAGAGGGCCTCCATGATGTCGATGGCGCGCGAGAGTCTCTGCTCGCTGGTGAGTTTACGCACGGGCATACTCGTGCACCGTCCTTTCAATGAGGTGGTTCCACGCCTGCTTGAGCGATTTGGGGGCCACGGGCCTCATGCCGTCCACGGCGTGGGCCATGCAAAATGAGGCGGCGGCTTCAAGGTCACGCACGTCAACGGTCCAGGCCCATCCCACATCGGTGTGTGCGAGCTCACCTCGCCCACGCGTGAGGCCGTTGATCATATCGATCTGCGTCTGAGGGGCGAATGAGAACGTGGCTGCAACGGGCGGTCGGTCGGCAAAATCGAATTCAAAGAACAGGTAGTCGCTGAGGTTGAAGTCCGCGGGGATGACGTAGGCCTTCGAAGGACGCCAAGCGCGAACGATACGGTCGCAGCGGAATGTCCTGATGTCGCCGGTGACGTTGTCGAGGCCGCAGAAGTACGCCACGCCCTCGCGCTCGAACATGCCGTAGACGCAGACGGTACGTTCTTTCTGCTCACCGCGTCCGTTCTGATATAAAAATCGCAGCGCGCATCGCTCGGCAAAGGCGCTCCATACCGCATCGACGGTGGGAGAGCGGCGGATCGGTGCTTCGTCCACCGTCGTCCTACCGGTGAGGTAGGCAATCTTGGAGCGAATATCGGCAAGCGGTGCGGCAAAAGTGGATGAGCCGGCCGCTAGCGTCTGGTCGATGGCGTTGAGCAGGATATCGGCGTCGACTGCGGTGATGAGGCCGCCTGCAGCAAACGTGTGCTCGCGGTCGATTGTCCACGAGCTTTCCTCGGTCTCCTGCGCGCCGGTGGGGCGAACCTCCTTGATTAAGATGCCGCGTTCGAGCAGTTTGTCACGATCGCGTCGAAACTTGCGCTTATCCGAGTCGATATTGCCCGAGCCATATCCCAGGTCAGAATCCAAGACGATCTGCTCGGTCGTCAGCGGTTCGGGGGAGCTATTGAGCACAAAGAAAAGATTGAGGATGCGCTGAGCCGTTTTATCGAAACTGGGCTCCGAATTCCCCTTTTTAATTGTCTCGGTCGTGTCGCTTGCCGTCATAGGGTCCTCGCATGAGAAGGTGGTTTGCTGCCATGATTTTAGTCCGATATGGAGATTAGGCTATATCCTTGTCCGCTCGGGGCGTTAAGATGGCCCGAATTCGGTCGTTTGCGCTCGCTCGGGGTATACTTTCGACTATATACGGTTCTAATGTGCATGCATTGGGCCTATTTGTCGGATTATGGATGTGGAGCGCACATGGCGAACACCCAGAACTATATTAACCACCTGCTGCAGAACACCGGCATTACGCCGGCGTGCAGCGAAGAAGAGCGCTTGGCTGCCGAGGATATCGCTCAGATCTTCCGCAACCACGGCTTTGATCCCGAGGTTCAGGAGTTCAATGCTCCGGCGCCCAGTAGATTGGCATTTGCCGTTACCGGTATTCTTGCGTTTGCCGGCGCCCTGCTGATGGGCATCGGCGGCGGTGTCGGCTTGGTCGGCACCTTGCTGGCCATTGTCGGCGCCGTTCTTTACGTGCTCGAGCGCACGGGCCACCCCGTGGTTTCGCGCCTGGGCAAGACGGGCGTGAGCCAAAATGTCATCGCCTACCACAAAGCCTCGGGTCCGCTCGCGTCTCCGCGCAACCGCCCGGTGGTCGTTGTCGCACACTACGACTCTCCCCGTGCTGAGCTGCTCGCCCGCGAGCCCTATGCTTCGTATCGTGCGCTTATCGCCAAGCTGTTGCCTGTTGCCACGGTTGCCCCTGCTGCCGTTGCCATCCTGCGCATCCTGCCGCTTCCCGGC
The DNA here is from genome assembly GCA_900542165.1 of uncultured Collinsella sp. Classification (GTDB taxonomy): domain Bacteria; phylum Actinomycetota; class Coriobacteriia; order Coriobacteriales; family Coriobacteriaceae; genus Collinsella. The sequence goes on from UQMM01000022.1 coordinate 24,410, forward strand.
GCGCTCAAGGTTCTGCTGTGGATTGTCGCGATCCTCGCTTCCCTCGTTGCACTTGCCAACGCGGCAAACATCATCTCTAACCGCCACATTCTTCCCTATACGTCCGGCGCGGTGTGCAACAAGTCTTCTGTCGCCGCTATGCTCGGCGTTATGGACAACGTTGCTCCCTTCCAGGGCGAAAACGAGTTTCCCGACGATGTTCCGTTCGACACCTATTTTGGGGAGCAGAAGCGTCGTGCCGAGGAAATGGCGCGTGCGGCGGCGGAGTATGCCGCGGCCCAGCAGCAAAACGACTACGGCAACACCATCGAGTACGAAGAACCTACCTACGCCGAGGACGAGTTCGGTCAGCCGATTGCTCCCGGCGCTCAGACCGAGCCCGAACAGGGTGAGGCTTTCGACGAGCGGATCGAGGGCTTTGAGGGTGCGTCTGCCGACGAGACGCTGATCGGCGCCATCGTGCCCGAGGATCAGAATCAGACTGTCCAGGCCGAAGAGTTCAATGACGAGGTTCCCGCTGCCGAGTCGGCGGAGGAACCTGCCGCGGTCGAGCCCGAGCCCAAGCTCTATCGCAACGCCGCCGGCAACATCCGCTTTGGTTCGGATGCCATCCGTGCGCTCGGAATGCTTCCCGAGTCCTGCACGCTCGATTACGAGGAGGGCGAGGAGCCGACGTTTGAGCTCGAGCCTGCCCCCGTTGTCACCGTGGATGATGAGTCTGCCGCGGTTACCGCTGCCGTTGCCGAGCCCGAGGCGGTGTCCGCGATCGATCCCGCGGCAGGACTGGACATTTTGGCTTCCGCTGCGCCGGTGCAAGACGTTGCGGACGAGTCTGACGACGATTACGTTGAACAGCCGAGGCGCGTGTCTTACGAGAGCGATACTGATTTCTCTGCCGAGATTCCCGCGGCAACGCCCCATGCCGACATTGCATCGGCGTTCTCGTCGATTGGCGCCAGCGCTTCCAACTTCTTTAAGGGTGCGCTTGCAAAGGGCAAGAAATTTGTCGACGATTTCGAGGAGAAGCGCGCTGCCGCACGCGAGGCTGCCGAGCAGGAGGCTATCGCTCAGCAGCAGGCAGCCGAGGCGGCACGTGAGCTCGCGGCGCAAGAGTTCGAGCAGAACGAGGCTATGCAGTCCGTGCCCGTCGACGCCGCCGAAGCTACAACGTCCTTTGAGTCCCAGCAACCGACGTCCGCGGATGTTGTTGAGGCGACGACGTCTTTCGAGGCCCAGCAGCACGTCGATAGCACCATGTCGTTTGATGCCGCGAAGTTCGATTCCACGATAACGTTTGAAAAGCAAGGCACCGCGATTGCCGAGCCCCTTCCTGTTTCCGATGAACAGGGCGACGCGGTGGACGATGACGAGCCTATTGATGCTGCCGAAATCCAAGATGCCGCCGAGGACGAGCCCGTCGAGGCCAACTCTGACGAAGAACAATACGCGGCAGCCGAGCAAGATGAGTCGACCGAGGCCGAGCAGGAGGAAGTGCCTGCGGTTTCCGAGGCTCCCGAGACAGATGAGTCGAGGCCTTACTCCACGCAGATTTTCACCATGCCGACCCCGAGTGGTTCCGGTGCCACGGTTGCCGATGTCGCTCCCACCCAGGACGAAACGGTCGATTCCCTTATGGCCCAGATTTCCTCCCAGGCATCACCGCGTCCGCAGATGAATGTTCCCGATCCGGCGTCGGCACCGTCGCCTGCGCCCTCTTCGTCTCCGCTGGCTTCGGTCCCCGATCCGTCGCTGCCGTCGATGAAGCAGGCAAACGTTGCGTCTCGCACGTCGCTGTTCGACCTTCCCGATCCCTCTGCCCAGGTCAACGACCCCTTTGCTACTGCCCAGGGTCCCGAACCCACATCGGCACCCGTTGCGCCTCCTATGCCCGTTGCGTCGGGCGCGCAGCCGATCGAGACCATTTCGGCTCCCGCCCCGGCGGCACCCAAGTCTCGTAAGCGCGGCCTGGGTGGCCTGTTCGGCCGTAAAAAGAAAAACGAGCAGGACAGCATGAGTGACTGGCTGGGCGTCGAAGACGATTACGATGCCAAGAAGTCCGGTCGCGGTATCGGTTCGTGGGATAACTTCGAGGACGATAACGATGGCTGGAAGGGCGGCGCTACGTCTTCCGATGGCGCTTCTTCCGAAGATATGCTCTCGGCTGTCGCCTCTATGGGCGATGATGAGCTGCTCGGTCACGATATCTGGTTTGTGGCAACGGGCGCCTCGGATTGTGATGGCGCCGGCATGAAGGCCTTCTTGGCTTCGCACCGCGATAAGCTCCGCGGCGTATTCTTCATCAATCTTGAATCCGTCGGCGCCGGTAGGCTTTCGGTGGTGACGGTTGAGGGCGAACAGCAGCTGCTCAAGGGCGATCGCCGCATCATGAACCTGGTCAGCAAGGTGTGCAAGTCGTTCCATGTCGATTGTGGCGCGCTCGAGATGCCCTATGCCAAGACCGATGCCTATGCCGCGCTCGAGGCGAGCCGCCGAGCCCTCACCATCGCCGGCGTGGACGGCACGCGTCTGGCTTGCGCTCGTACCGAGGACGACCTGCCCCACAATGTCAACCCGACGAACATTGCCACGGTATCCGAGGTCGTGACCGAGGTTATCCGCCGTTCGTAGACGGAGCTCTAAGGAGTCAACGTGTTTTCGTATATTAAGCGCCATTGGCCTGTCTACGTGATTTTGACCTTGATTGCCATTGCGTTAGGATTTGGGGCTGCCTACATCGTGGGTGCGAAGGGCTCGACCCCCGCCTCCGCAATCAGCGAAGAGGTGGAGCAAGAACAGAGTACGGGTGCCGATGGGATTCCTGAGTCCGAGCAGGCAATCGTTGATGGTGGATCTTCGTCTGCAGAGTAGATACGGCGATTTACATGATTGAAAGCGGGCGAACCAGTCCCCTGGCTCGCCCGCTTTTTCATCGCGCTAGCGCTTCTTTGGGATCGACCTAAGGCGAGCGAACCATAGGGCTGCGGCACCCGAGGTCAGGAGCGCGGTGATGCAAGCGGCGATGGGAACTGATCCTGTTGCCGGTAGGTCCTGCGGTAGGGTACAGCGTTGAATGACGCTGTCCTCGTCATGCGACTCAAGTTTATCGCCGCCACCGTTGCGGCAAAGATCGACGCGTGCGCTGTTGGTGAGTGCGGTTTGGGGCGTATAAGCCGACGTTGCCTGCATGTGTACGACTGCGCCCCGAGCGTCTGTGCCAAGGATTGCTTTGGCATCGTCAAGGTCGTCGTGCTCATCTTTGAGATCATCGCGGGTCCAAGAATCCGCATCGCTTCGAGTCGTAAAGTCGGCGGCTACCGCACCGTATTCAATGCGAATGCCCGTTACGACGGTATTGGACGCAAGGTCGAGTTCTTTCGCCTCGAGTGTGGTGGATTCCGTGGTCGAGACATCCGCCTTCCAGAGGTGCCAGCCGTCGTAATCGACGAGGCGGCAATCCTCACCCAGACTTTCCCTTACTTCGTCGGACTCAAGCCAAGGATTTTCGTGCCCATCGTCAAGTGTCGCGTTTGCCGGCTCATCGACGTCTGTCGAGTCCAACGGCGTCGTGCGATACCACACGTTGCACAGACCATTGAGGTCGCCGATGGCGACGGGGGTTTCGATTGAGACGAATCTCGCCGTATCGTCCTCGGCACACTCAAGATCATCGGTAATTGTGAACTCATCAACCATGGTAGTTGAATCGTTTCGAGCGTCGATGGTATAGGAGAAAAGCCCATCCGTATTGGTTTGCATCGCGGCACGGTTTTTACCATCGCCGTTAGCCAACAGGCCCTTTTCGATAGGTTGGACAAGTTCCTGACGCTTGTCGACCTGCCCCTTGATCTCGATGGGCGCATCCTTCATCGCGACGGATTGGACTTCTCCCGTATCCTTTATTTCAAACGTTATCTCCTCGGCAAGGTCATAGGTCCGCGGAGACATCATTTCGCGCAACGAGTAGGTGCCGGGTGCAAGATGTTCGACGCGGTGCGGCTTGTCGGATGAGGTCCAGGAGTCTATTTCGGTTTTATCGGGACCATATAAGGTGAGCTGTGCGCCTTCCACTTCCTGCTCATCGCTTGCATCGACCTTGGAGATATCAACCTTGGTGTAATCGTCGGATACGTTAAGCCGTGCTTCTACAACGGGTGTTTTCTGGTCGGCATAAGTAAGGTCGACAATATGGGTTGTCTGATCGAGCAAGAAGCCTGCCGGCGCTTGAGTCTCGACAACCTCGTAGCGTGCGGTGCCAGATCCCAGTGGGAGGTTGTCCGCGCGTGCTTCTCCAGTTTCATCCGTCGTGACGGTCGCGACGGTCTCACCGTCGAGCGCGGCAATGCTACCGTCGGGGCGCACGATATCACCCGAGGCACGGATCTCAAAGACGGCGCCCGCGAGGCTGCTGCCGTCTATGGCATCGGTTTTAACGATCCTGATGTTTCCGGTCGCGGCGTGGTCATAATACGAGGCGATTGCAACGGGCGTTAGGTTCATGTCGGCGGGTATGTTTACCTCGATCTCTTCGCCGACAAGATAGGGCTCTTTGGCCGAGGTTTCGCGTACATAATAGGTGCCCGGCATGAGCGATTCGGGCAGTGTGACGGTGCCGGTCGCGTCAGTCGTAAAGGTGTCCATTACGTTATGTGCTGGATACCAGCAAGTTTGTGAGACAGGTTCGTGATTGCTGTCGAGGAGTTGGAAGGTGAATCCGGCTAGGGGAACAGAAGCGCCTGTTTGGGCATCGCGTTTTACAATCTGGAGATGCGTCGACAGCGCGTGGTTGTCCACAATATATTGAAGCTCGGCCCCGTCGGAAATCTGATTGGCCCCGACGGTCCATTCCCCTGCACGTTTAAAACCCTCGGGGACGGTTTCCGGAACCTCGCGAATCGTGTAGCCGGCACGGTCGTATGGGACAGCTCCGTGGACACCGGCGGGTCGCTTGCCTGTGCCGAACCATGCTTCGGGCTGATCTTTGGTGGAGGCAAAGCCATAGATGTTTGTGGTCAGTGTGCCAACAACCTGCTGAGAGCTGTTGCTGACAACCTCAAAGACAACACCACCCGCCGGCTGCTCCAGGCCGGATTGGTCGCTATTGCCGTAATCCTTGAATTTGGAAATCTCAAGGTCAAACGCAATGGGGATATCGGAAATGCGGGATTCGATCTCGACCACGCCTGAATCGCCGAGCTGGTCGGCTCCAACGGTATAGGTCCAGCTGTCGTTGGATGGCAGGTAGCCCTCGGGGGCTTTTGATTCGTAGATGGTAAAGGTTCCTAAGGGGACATCGGCGAGGGTGGCCCGACCGCTTTCGTCGGTCGTGAGGATTTGTGCCCATCCAGGGGTTGATTGCGACACACACGTGAACTCTGCTCCTGCGAGTGAAGATCCCACCTGGGGGCCGGCATTCGTCGCGGCATCGAGTTTTACGATACGCAGGTTGATGGTGCCGGGCTGTTCATCAATGGCGACCCGCCCGCCGTCATTCCCCGTGGTAAAGGCAATACGATCACGACGGGGGACATAGCCGGCCGGCGCCTTCGTTTCAACTAGGTAGTATGCCGTGTTGGGCAGAAGTGTTGCTTGCGCTCGACCGTTGCTGTCCATCTTGATGGTGCCGACACGCGCGCCGCTGGCGCTCTCAAAAATATCGAATGTTGCCCCGGTAAACTGATAGGTATTGTTTCCGCTGGTAATAACGGTGTTAGCAGACTGCTTTTGGAAGGAAACAGAGACCGCCGGCAGTACATAGAGCATGTCTTGACGTTTGCTGCCGCCCGATACGGCCCCTAGATAGCGTCGCGCGCGGTGCGGAGCGGCTTTGATGCTTCCTGATTTTGCGCTGTCGTGGAGCCACCGCGCAGCCGCCACGACTTCATTGTCGGCGGTAAAGTGTCCGCTCTTGGTTTTACCCTGAGCGGTCGTGTAGGAGTAGGTGCCGTCGACATGGGTAGTGCCGTTGAGCATCCATACGGCAAGCTGGGTGGCGGCGCGGGCGCGATCGGGTGAAAGATGGTAACCGCCAAACGACGTGGTGGTTGGATATCCGTGACAAACGATTGCCGCGAACTCGTCGTCGAGCCACACCCAGCCTTGATCAAAGTTGAGCCATGGGCCGCCCGGTTTGGTGGGGCCGGGGCGCTCCTGGTTCATGCAGTAGGCAATCGAGGTGTCTTGAGCTTCATACTTGCCGATGAAGAAGGGTCCACAATCATCGCTAATAGTGCGGAAGCCGAGCTGGTCGTAGCCATCGACGGCAAATGCGGCTCCCGGTGCCAGGCAGCCGAAAAGCAGGAAGAGGAGCAGGAGCAGCGGACCTGTTGCGATTGCGCTGTGGATAGAGTGCGTGGGTGCGTTGGACATGGCTGCTCCTTATCCCTCGTGCGTCGCACGGGGAGGCTGCGACGCGTAGGATGAGGCTACCCCCGAGGTTCATGCGGGTAAGTACCGGAGCCTGACCAAAAGCTTGCCCAATTCCTGACAAATTGAGCTCAAATACAACAATCAGATAAAAGTGCAGGTAGAAGATGGTAAGAAAAGAAAGACAAAGGTCCTCATCTCCACAATTGGCGCGATTTTCAAACGATTCTCCACAGCTAAAACAAGCATCGACACCCTTGTATCGAACAAGACAACCGCGTTATACTATCCCCCACATATGCGGGCATCGCCAAGTGGTAAGGCATCAGCTTCCCAAGCTGACACTCGCGGGTTCGAGTCCCGTTGCCCGCTCCATTCGAATTTCAGGCACGGTAACGTTTCGTTACCGTGCCTTTTTCAATAAAGTGCCGGGACTCGAACCCGACAGGGTGCGAGCGTTAAATAAACGCGAAGCGTTTATAGCGAGCAGGCAAGGTCGCCGATAGGCGACCGCAGCCGGTGCGTATTTGCGAAGCAAATACGCAGACGTCCCGTTGCCCGCTCCATGGAGCAAGGAAGATTTCGGGAATGGTAGATTCAGCCTGCTTTGCTCCCACACTTCCCCGGATCTCGGTATGCCACTGAAGCCGGTGCGTATTTGCGAAGCAAATACGCGGACGTCCCCATGCCCGCTCCAATTCCAAAATGTTAGGTTAATGCCTGCTGCCCATACTTGCACCTGCGCACGGTACAATGGTTGGGTTACGACCAACGTGCCAATAACCAAAAAGGAGCCGCTATGATCGATCGCTATACCCGCCCGGAGATGGGACACATCTTCTCCCTCGAGAACAAGTACGCCATTTGGCAGGAGATCGAGGTTCTGGCCTGCGAGGCCCAGGCGGAGCTCGGCAAGATCGGTATTTCCAAAGACGAGGCCCAGTGGATCCGCGACCATGCCAACTTTGAGAAGGCGAAGGTCGATGAGATCGAGGAAGTCACGCGCCACGACGTCATTGCCTTCCTGACCAACATGAAGGAATACATCGATGCCGATGTTCCCGAGGGCGACCCCAAGCCCAGCCGCTGGGTTCACTATGGCATGACCAGCTCGGATCTGGGCGACACGGCCCTGTGCTACCAGCTCACCCAGGCCTGCGACCTGATCATCGAGGACGTCAAGAAGCTCGGCGAGATTTGCAAGCGTCGCGCCTTTGAGGAGCGCAACACGCTCTGTGCCGGCCGCACTCATGGCATCCACGCCGAGCCGATGACCTTCGGCATGAAGTTTGGCTCTTGGGCCTGGGAGCTCAAGCGCGATCTGGATCGTCTTGAGGACGCCCGCAAGAATGTTGCCTTCGGTGCCATCTCGGGCGCTGTCGGCACGTACAGCTCCATCGAGCCGTTCGTCGAGGAGTACGTCTGCGAGCACCTGGGCCTGGTCCACGATCCTCTGTCCACGCAGGTCATCAGCCGCGATCACCATGCCTACCTTGCCGGCGTGCTTGCCACTACAGCGGCCACCTGTGAGCGCATCGCTACCGAGGTCCGCAATCTGCAGAAGACTGATACGCTCGAGGCCGAGGAGCCGTTCCGTAAGGGCCAAAAGGGCAGCTCAGCCATGCCGCACAAGCGCAACCCCATCACCATGGAGAAAGTCTGCGGTCTGTCGCGCGTCGTGAAGTCCAACGCCCAGGTTGCCTTCGATAACGTCGCCCTGTGGCACGAGCGTGACATTTCGCACTCCTCTGCCGAGCGCGTCGCCCAGGCCGATAGCTTCATCGCCCTCGACCACATGTTCCAGTGCCTCATCCGCGTTATCGACGGCCTGCAGCTGTATCCCGCCCGCATGATGGCCAACCTCAATAAGACCCGCGGCCTCATCTTCTCTTCCAAGGTACTGCTCGCCCTCGTCGACACGGGCATCACCCGCGAGGACGCGTACGCCATTGTGCAGGAGAACGCTATGGCAACCTGGCACGAGGTACAGGATTGTGTCTCCGGCCCCACCTTTAAGGAGCGTCTCGAGGCCGACCCGCGCTGCACCGTCAGTCAGGAGAAGCTCGACGAGATCTTTGATCCGTGGGACTTCCTCACCCGTATCGACACGGTCTTTGATCGTCTGGAGCAGCTGAGCTTCGAGTAGGTTCGGGCATAACGTTAGCTTTTTAGGGCGCTTTGCTGGTAATGTGTGTTGCCGGCAAAGCGCCTCGTTGCATTTAGGGAAAGACGGGGATAATAGTCGTCTCGAATAACATTCTGAGAGGGGATCGCATGATTTCGTTTGATTACAAGCCTCAGGGCGTGTGTGCTCGCAATATTCACCTTGATCTTTCCGATGACGGCAACAAGGTGATGGGCGTTGAGTTTACCGGCGGCTGCGACGGCAATCTCAAGGCTATCTCCAAGCTGGTCGAGGGCGCTCCTGCCGATCGCGTAATCGAGGTTCTCGCCGGTAATACCTGCGGTATGAAAAAGACCTCCTGCGCCGACCAGCTTACACGCGCTATCGAGGCCGCTCGCACCGAGATCGCCTAATGGGTATCGCCGATCACATCAAGAACGGAATATCGCGTCGCGGCTTTGTACTCGGTGGGGCTGCCGCGGGCGCTGCCACGGTGCTTGCCGGATGCTCGAAAAAAACGGGCACCAGCGATGATGCCGCCGGCGAGCCGCAGGTTATCAAGGATGATTCCAAAATCATCTCGATTACGGATGAGTACGAGGCAGTCGACATCGATCTTGAGCCGGCGGCGTCATGGACGCTGCCTCTGGGTACGCTGCTGTACTACTGCGACGGCGATTACGCCGCGGCGATGATGGCGCCCGCATCGGCACTGCACGCCAACACACTCGGTGTGCTCAACCTGGGCGATGGCTCGCTTACCACATTAATCGAGGATCCTATCGAGGGCACGGGATATGCATTCTACGATGTCCGTGCCGGCGACAGCGTATTCGCGTGGGTTGAGATGAACTTTGCCAATTCATCGTGGAAGCTCTACGGTCAAAATCTGTCGGGCGCTTCGCTCTCTGGCGACGTGGTTGAGCTCGATCGAGGTGGCAAGGACTATGATCCGCCGCTGTTTACGGCGTTCGGGTCATCAGTCATCTGGTATAAAATGCCCTCGGCAGGTGGCAATAAAACGAGTAGCGATTCGTTTTGCTATCGTCGCTCACTTGATGAATCCAAGGCCGAGACAATTTGGAAATCGACGGGCCGCTTTGCATCGGCCCCGCGCGCGAGCGACGGCATTTTGACCATCTCGCCGCGTGTCCGCAACGACGAGGGCGTCTACTACGGCATAACGGCAATCGATCTGACCGACGGCAACAACACCAAGCGTGCCCAGTTGGTCCTTCCTTCGTCAGTTTTGCCTTTCGAGGCCGTATATATGGGCGATACCTTCGTGTTTTCTATCGAGGCGGCCTATAGTGGCGTGGGCAGCCTGGGCAATATGGGCACGTATATCGGTAATGAAGGAGGGCCGTACCTCTTCCTGTCACGCGAGCCGCTCGCATGTGCGGCTGGCAAGAAGAATAAATACCTTGTTAAGGTACAGGCGTCGCATTTCCTGATCGACACCTCTGCCAAGACCTATGGCTCGCTGCTGTCGCCCGACCGCGCTTTGGAGTATGGCGATTATCCAGCTACGGCGGGAAAATCGGACTCATTCCTTACGTACGCCACGGTGCGCAACAGCCAGGGTATACCAGAGACGGTCACTGCACGCCTATTCTCTCTTTAAGCTTAGAGGGGTTAAAAAGGCGCCAACAGGGGAATAAACGCGTTGTAATTGTGAGTACCGCCCGCCGAGCTGCCGCGTCATAGCGGCATCTGGCGGGCTCAGGTGCGTTAAAATGGGCTTGTTCTTAGCTAATTGAGACAGGGGGGGCCGTGTTATGGCTTCAGATGCAAAAAAGATTCTGCTGGTCGAGGATGAGAAGGCAATCCGTGACGCCGTCGCTGCCTATCTCGAGCGCGAAGGCTACTGGGTTGTGGGCGTCGGCGACGGCCAGTCCGCGATCGAGGAGTTCGAGAAGCATCAGTTCGACCTGGTCGTGCTCGACCTTATGCTCCCCAAGATCCCCGGCGAGCGCGTTTGCCGCACCATTCGCGATACCTCGGATGTCCCCATCATCATGCTGACGGCTAAGGGCGAGATCGAGGACCGTATTATCGGTCTTGAGCTCGGCGCCGACGACTATCTGATTAAGCCGTTCTCGCCGCGCGAGCTCGTCGCCCGCGTTCGCGCTCTGTTCCGCCGTGCCCATCAGGCCGACGAGCCCGCCGTCGAGGTACTCGACTTCGGCGATCTGGTCATCGATATCTCGGGCCACAAGATCTTGGTCGAGGGCAAGGAAGTCGATCTGACGGCTTCCGAGTTCAAGCTGCTCACCACACTTGCCCGTCATCCCGGCCGTGTGTATAACCGCATGGAGCTGGTCGAGAAAGTGCTCGGGTATGACTTTGAGGGCTATGAGCGCACCATCGATAGCCACGTGAAGAATCTTCGCGCCAAGCTGGGCGATGATCCCAAGAAGCCCAAGTGGCTCTACACCGTCCATGGTGTCGGCTATCGCTTCGAGGCTCCGGCCAAGACCGATAAGTCGGACGAGAAATAGGGAAATCACATATGACACCTGCGCGCTTTGAAATCGGACAAAAGCACAAGCAGGAGAGCGAGGCGGGTTCCAAGGCTAGTTGGAACACGCCTCGTTCCGATTCACGGCCAACGATGAGCTATCCCTCGCGCATGGCACTTGCTTTTGCTCTGACATCGCTCATGACGGTATTGGTGCTGGTGGGCGTTGTCTCTGTTGTGTGGGGCACGGTCTTTTCGGATTACACACGCTCCAATATCGTCGAAATCGCAAATTCCGCTGCCGAGAAGTTGGCGACCTCATATGAGGAAAACGGCTCTTGGACCGCGGGAGAACTGCGCACGGTCGCAACGTCGAGTTTGGTTTCCGACGATCTGGGCATGCAGGTCGTCAATAAAAAGGGTGTGATCGTTTATGACGATTCCTGGCCCTCGGCAAGCGCCACCGCCGATGTACGCGAAAACCAGGCTACGACCGACGACACGAGCGGCAAGAGGGCATCGCATAGCCCGGTCTCGTCTGCTCCAACCGACTCCGATAGCGTTGCTAACGTCGAGATTGTAACGTCTTCCGGCGAGCATGTCGGACAGGTAAAGCTGTGGGCCATCGGCTCCGACGCTCTGCTCACCAAGGCGGACTCTGCGTTTAGGGAGAAGACCTTTAACGCCATGGCCCTCGCCGCGGTTGTTGCAATCTGCATTTCGGTCGTTATCGGATCGCTCGTGTCGCGCATGCTCACCAAACCGATTCATCGCATCACCAGTACCGCAAAGCAAATCCGTGACGGCGACCTGTCGGCTCGCACGGGGCTGCGCGGTGATGACGAGATCGATCAGCTGGGTGAGACCTTCGATGAGATGGCCACCTCGCTCGAGAAGGATATGAAACACGAGAAGCGCCTGACCTCGGATGTCGCACACGAGCTGCGCACGCCGCTTATGGCGATGCTTGCGACGGTCGAGGCCATGCAGGACGGCGTGTATCCCACCGACGATGAGCATTTGGAGACCGTTGCTTCCGAGACGCGTCGCCTGGCTCGTCTGGTGCAGCAGATGCTCGACCTGTCGCGCATGGAAAACAGCACGGCTCCGCTCAACCTTGAGCCGGTGGACATGGTTCCTTTCGTGCGATCGATTGTGAACGGCCAGGAGCGTCTGTTTGCCGACCGCGATCTGCGCCTGCGTTTTGCGGACGAGACCCAGGGTCACGACGATGTCGTCGAAGCCGATCCCGACATGATCACGCAATGTGTTATCAACCTCATGAGCAACGCCATGCGCTACACCCCCGAGGGCGGTTGGGTCGTGGTGTCGGTGCTCAGTGACCGCAGGCACGTCAGCATTGCCGTTTCTGATACCGGCATCGGTATTGCCAAGGACGATCTGTCGCGCATTTTCGGGCGGTTTTGGCGCGCCGATGCCAGCCGCGCCCGCGAAGCTGGCGGCCTGGGCGTCGGCCTCGCCGTGACCAAGCAGATCGTCGAGCGTCACCATGGCTACATATCCGTGGAGTCGGAGCTTGGAAAGGGTACGACTTTTACAATTCATCTGCCCCGCGAGCACACGGCGGACGCGGCATCTACTACAATGGAGCACTAGCTTTTCGCTATTCGGTGAAGGAGGGGCCGCGTCCCTGCCGCTCCGAGTTTGCGAAAACATGCGGGAAAGAACCCGCATTTCTGTCGTATTTAGGTAAGGAGTGACTCACGTGACAACGATGGAGCGTCGTCCGGATTCCCGTGGCAAGGTTCGTGATATCTACGATGCCGGTGAAAACCTGCTGATGGTCGCCACCGACCGCATTTCTGCGTTCGACTTCATTCTTCCCGACGAGATTCCGTTTAAGGGAGAGGTGCTCAATCGCATCTCGGCATTCTGGTTCGATAAGTTTGCCGACATCGTCCCCAACCATCTCGTTTCCATCGACCCGGCGGATTTCCCCGAGGAGTTTGCTGAGTATCGTGACTACCTCGCTGGCCGCGCCATGCTGGTTAAGAAGGCCCAGACGATTCCTATCGAGTGCATCGTCCGCGGCTATCTGACCGGTTCGGGCAAGAAGACCTATGACGAGAACGGCACCGTCTGCGGCATTCAGCTGCCCGAGGGTCTGACCGAGGCCTCCAAGCTTCCCGAGCCGCTGTTCACGCCGTCCACGAAGGCCGAGATCGGCGACCACGACGAGAACATTTCGTTCGAGCGTTGCTGCGAGATCGTGGGTGAGGACATCGCCGCGCAGATTCGCGACCTTTCCCTCAAGATCTACAAGGCCGCTGCCGAGTACGCCGCGACCCGTGGCATCATCATTGCCGACACCAAGTTCGAGTTTGGTGTTATTGATGGCAAGGTCACGCTGATCGACGAGTGCCTCACGCCCGACTCCAGCCGTTTCTGGCCTGCTGCCAGCTACGAGGAGGGCAAGATCCAGCCTAGCTACGACAAGCAATTCGTCCGCAATTGGCTCAAGGCCAACTGGGATATGACGGGGGAGACCCCGCACCTGCCCGCCGAGGTCATCGATGGCACGTCCGAGCGCTATCGCGAGGCCTTCCAGATCATCACGGGCTCCCAGTTCACAAGCATGAAGGAGAACGCATAAGTGAGTACCCGTAGCGCCACGAACAAGCGCACGCAATCCCACGAAGTTACCGGGGTTGCGCGCAAGTCTGCCGCATCTGCTAAGCCCGCCCGCCAAGCAGCGAGCTCCGTTCGCGTCGTGCCGGCTTCGTCTAAGGCACGCCGCAAAGAGCTCGAGAAGGGCGAGAACCTCGAGGGCCTCTCTAAAGAGGAGAAGCGCGCCCGCAAGGCTAAGCAGCGCGCCAAGGAGGACCGCATCTATACGGTGTCGAATATCCTCCTCAAGCAGGACGAGGACTACACCAAGCGCCGTCGCATCTGGTGGATTGTGCTCGCCATTGGCATGGTACTCGTCGTGGCAATTTGGGCTTCGCTCTACTTCGCTCCCGGCGGCACGGTGTCCAGTCCCGTCCAGATGGTCGGCATTGTTTTGTCCTATGTCATCATCTTAGGTGACTTTATCTACGACTTCGCTCGTATTCGTCCCTTGCGCAACATGTACCGCGCGCAGGCCGAGGGCATGTCCGAGAACAAGCTCAACGCTCTTATCGAGCGCGCAGCTGCCGAGGAGGACAAGAAGGACTCCAAGAAGAAGTAGCGTTTGCATACATACTTATCGCTAAGATATAAGGCGCGTCGTTTTTGCGGCGCGCCTTTTTACTGTTCTATAGATAGATGGAGTGGCACATGATTCGAGCTGCCCTGACGGTCGAAGAAGCTCTGGAGGGCATGAAGGCCCTGGAGCCCAAGATTAAAAACTATGCGCGTCTGGTTGTCCGCAAGGGCGTAAACGTCAAGCCCGGCCAGGAGGTTGTCGTTCAGTCTCCGGTCGAGTGCGCGCCTTTTGCCCGCTTGGTGGTCGCGGAGGCTTATGTCGCCGGCGCTGGCCATGTGACGGTCATTTGGGCCGATGATGCCGTGACGAGGCTCACGTACGAGCATGTCGATAAAAGCTATTTTGAGCAGACGCCCGAGTGGAAGCGCCTGCAGCTTGATTCCTTGGCCCAGGACGGTGCCTGCTTTATCTTTATCGAGGGTGCGGATCCTGCGGCTCTCAAGGGTATCGATCCCGCCAAGCCGGCCGCGGCATCCAAGGCGAGGAACACGCAGTGCAAGGTCTTCCGCCGTGGACTGGACTACAACATCAACCCGTGGTGCATCGCCGGCGCGCCGGTCGTGGCTTGGGCGCGCGAGGTGTTCCCGGGAGACGCCGATGAGGTTGCAATCTATAAGCTGTGGAATGCGATTCTGCACACCGCTCGTGCCGATGGCCAGGACCCGGAGAGCGACTGGGAGCTTCATGACGCGGCGTTCGAAAAGAACTTGCGCTTCCTGAACGACAATCGTTTTGACCACCTGCATTACACCGCGGCAAATGGAACCGATCTGACGATTGGCATGACGAAGGGTCACGAGTGGGCCGGTGGCAAGGGCAGGACGCCCGATGGACATCCCTTCTTCCCCAACATCCCCACCGAGGAGGTCTTCACCTCGCCTGATCGTATGCGTGCCGACGGTATCGTGTATTCGGCTATGCCGCTCATTCACCACGGCAATAAAGTCGACGATTTTTGGATTAAGTTCGAGGGCGGCCGCGTGGTGGACTACGACGCCCGCGTGGGCAAGGCAACGCTCGCAAGTATCATCGATACTGACGAGGGCGCTGCTCACCTGGGAGAGGTCGCGCTCATTTCCAAGAACACGCCGATCCGCGAAAGTGGTGTTCTGTTCTACGATACGCTCTATGACGAGAACGCCAGCTGCCACCTTGCGCTGGGCGTCGGCTTCCCCGAGTGCATCGAGGGCGGATATGATATGTCCAAAGAAGAGCTCCTAGAGCATGGCGTCAACGTTTCGAGCACGCACGTCGACTTTATGATTGGCACGGACGATATCGATATTGCGGGCATTACGCCTGATGGACGTGAAGTTGTGATTTTCCAGAACGGCCAATGGAGTTGGGAATAGCCCCAGACCGTGGTACAATGCCACCCGCGGGCCGTTAGCTCAGCTGGCAGAGCAGGGGACTTTTAATCCCAAGGTCCAGGGTTCGAACCCCTGACGGCCCACCCAAAGATTGTTGAGACGGTCAACTTCGGTTGGCCGTCTTTTTTGTCGCCCTTTCATGGGTTCGAACCCGTCGGGGGGCGCGGAGCTGAGTAAACGCGCGAGCGTTTGCCAGCGCAGCGCGCAAGGCGCGAAAGCGCCGCAGCGGCCGCCTGCGAAGCAGGCTGAACCCCTGACGGCCCACCCAAAGAAAGGAAAAAGAAATGAAAACAGATAGATACGGAATTAGCGGCAGCACATTAAAGATAATAGCGGCCATCTCGATGGTTCTCGATCATGTAAGCAGGATCGTCCTGACCAATGGAATCATGACTCACGCATCGTACAATCAGATATCAGACGAACAGTGGGCGATTCTAAGCGAGGCTTCGGATGTGCTTCATGTTCTTGGCAGAATTGCATTTCCCTTATTTTGCTTTTTGATAGTTGAGGGATTTTTGCACACTCATGACATAAAGAAGTACCTGCGAAATATGCTTGTCTTCGCAATCATTGCGGAGCCCATATACGATTTCGTTCAAACCGGGCAGCTATTTGACCTTCGGCAACAGAATGTTATGTATGAGCTCCTGCTTTCCTTGGTCTTTTTGATTATTCTGGAAAAGATACAAAGTCTTTCAAAATGGAAGAGGCACATTGCAGAAATTGCTCTGATTGTTTTGACAGCACTGGCAGCTGAATACACTAAGCTGGATGGCGGTGCGTATGGCATTCTGCTTGTGGCTGCATTCTATTTATTCCACGACAGCAAAGCTAAGATGTTCTTTGCTGCAGTATGTGCAGTGCTCCTTTCGTCATGCCATATAATTGGCGGCGGATTTGAGTTCACTACAGCTAATATTTTTAATCCTGATGTTGCTGCCGCGATAATTTCGTTGTTGCTTATCAATCTTTATAATGGCAAGCGAGGGCTGAAGCTGAAATATTTCTTCTACATTTTCTATCCGGCACATCTTGCTCTGCTTTATGGTGTCTCGCTTATTGTTTTGAACTGTCTTTAAAAACTCTCAAACAAGTCTCTGAAAGCAGAAACAAATTGACCCTAAGACTGCTTGTGAATTTCCGGAAGACCTGAGAGATGCGAGGATAGACAACGAGGGCTGCAGAAAGATGCTTCTCAGTTCTCTGGCGGATCGCATGAATCTGTATGAGGATCACTTCCACACACTCATTGATAACAGTGATAAACACGGCAGATCCTCAAAACATGAGACTGCGAAGGTCGAAAGATGCTTCGAAAGCATGAATGGCAGCGAGAAAACGAGTTCGGAAGCACCCTCTGGATGCTCCAGCATAGAATAGAAAGCGGTCAACTTCGGTTGGCTGTCTTTTTTTGTCGCCCTTTCATGGGTTCGAACCCGTATCTATCTATATATAAGAACGCTTGGCGAACAAAACCCGCCTTTTACCGATGGGAAACAAATAGCTGATGCCTTTGGGGTAAAGTAGCGCTCCAGAGATGACCGATGTCTCAATACTCATAAAACAGCTGGTCATCGCCAATATCAGAAGCCAATGCTTCAGTTATAACCTCAGGGACGCGACTGAGGGACATATTCGTTTGTGAACAAATTATGGAGTGCGCGATTCCCGCCCACGGGGCCCCTCCGGTCTGGCAATATATCTCCTTGCCGCGCGGC
>UQMM01000023.1 GCA_900542165.1 uncultured Collinsella sp.
GGGGAAGGGGTGGGGAAAGGTGTTGAAAAATGGGGCGGTTCCCCATATTATTAATGACGTCGACAGGCGGGGTGGTTCCCCGCGTACGTGCCATCTGAGTAACCGAGGGGAGGGCGCACATGGGAATGACTGGTGCATACGAGCGCAATCTCGATGCAAAAGGTCGTCTGTCCCTGCCTGCACCCCTTCGCGAGGAGCTTGGAGAGCACGTTCGCGTGTTCAAAGCCCTGGATGTCGATGCTCTGTACGTGTTCTCTGCCGAGGCCTTCGATAAGTGGGTCGAAGGACTCTTCGCGGGTCGTGAGGGCCACGAGGGTTTTAACCCGCGTGACATTAATGACCAGAAGCTCATGAGGGCGATCAACAAGCGCACCACGTCGATGGACGTGGACAGCGCCGGTCGTATCGGTCTTTCCGAGTCTCTCCGCAAGCAGGCGAACCTCGACCGCGAGGTCACGGTTGTGGGCAACTACGACCACCTTGAGGTTTGGGATCGCGCCGCGGCCGATGAGGACGATGACGATGAGGCCCTGCTGGACCTCTTCTTCTCGTAAGGGCAAGGCACGGGTAACGGATGGAGCGTGGGATCTTGACACAAGAATATCGGCATGAACCTGTCATGCTCGGCGAAGTGCTTGAGTCGCTGCGGCTAAAGAGCGGCTCCGTTGTCTGCGATTGCACCCTTGGCGGTGCCGGCCATTCGGTAAAGATGGCCGCGCAGGTGGGGGAGACGGGCCTTTTGCTCGGCGTCGATCAGGACGACATGGCCCTCGAGGCCGCTGGCGCCCGTCTGGACCGCGAGGTTCCCGGCGTTCCGCACCAGCTGCTGAAGGGCAACTTCGGCGACTTGGACGAGCTGCTTTGCTCGGCCGAGGTGCCCGGGGTCGATGGCTTCCTGTTCGATTTGGGCGTCTCGTCACCGCAACTCGATATCCCTGGCAGGGGCTTTTCGTATAACGAGGACGCCCCATTGGACATGCGGATGGATCCGGGTAATAACACCTTAAACGCAGCTGAGGTCATCAACACCTATAACGAACACGACCTCGCCCGGATTCTACGCGTCTACGGCGAAGAGAAGTTCGCCTCGCAGATCGCGCGCGAGATCGTGCGCCGCCGCGAGCAAGAACTGATCGAAACCACCGGTCAATTTGTCGAGATCATCAAGGCGGGTATCCCGGCTGCCGCTCGTCGGCATGGCGGACACCCGGCCAAGAAAAGTTTCCAGGCCATTCGCATCGAGGTCAATCACGAGCTCGATGTGCTCGAACGAGGGCTTGATGCCGCCACCAGGTGGCTCAACCCGGGCGGACGTATCTGCGTCATCTCGTATCACTCGCTCGAGGACCGTATCGTAAAGAACCACTTTAAGGAGATGAGCCAGGGGTGCACGTGTCCGCCGGAGATTCCGGTGTGCGTGTGCGGCAACGTGCCGATACTCAAGGTCATCACCCGCAAACCCTTGGTTGCCCAGCCTGATGAGGTTGAGCGCAACCCTCGGGCGAGATCAGCCAAAATCCGCGTGGCGCAGCGTCTGTAGGCGCGACCGCGCGATATTGGACCTCCCGCTCGCACCATAAACGAAGCTTAAACACACTACCAACGTACTCGGGATGGGAGGCGGCATATCATGGGCTACAACACTTCAAGCGCAGCACTCGCCTATGATATGAACGCCATGCCCGCCTATCGTGAGACGCCGCAGGCCCCCGTTGCTCCCCGTGAGCAGCGCGCGCCGCGCTTTGATGTCTACACGGGCGCGGGCCGTCAGGCAAACCAGGCGGTAAGCCCGGTTTTCATGAGCGTTCTTAAAACGTTTTGCATCATTGCGGCTATCTTCATGACGATCGGCGTCGCCCGCGTGGCGCTCGCCGGCGTTACGGCCCAGGTGCTCAACAGCAACGCCGAGCTTACCAGCACGCTCGAAAAGGCGACCGATGAGAGCTCCGACCTGGAGGTCATGCATTCGGTCTATGGCGCCGACACGCGCATTCGCGACCTTGCGGGCGCTTATGGCATGGTGGAGCCCAGCGAGAGCGTTACACTTGACTTTTCGCAGGATGCAGCCGCGGGCGCCAACGCGACCGCGACCGCTCAGTAGCAAGACGGTAGCTGAGTATGACAAATGACTATCGCCGCGGTTCCGATGGGGGCCGCGGTTCTGGACGTCCCTCGTCGCGGGGACGTTCTGGTTATCAAGGAACGGGTCGGCAATCTTACAACGCCGGGCGGTCCCGTGGCAACGACCCGGCGTCGCGACTTCGCGGCTCGGGCGGCCCTCAAGTGCATAACACCAGGTCGCGCAAGAGTTCGTCGACCGAATGGCTCACAGGCGCGCCTCTGCCTCGCCGCAAAGTCGTCATGGGCTTCATCGGGCTTGGCTTGGGCTTGGGCGTCTTTCGCCTTGCCGACTATCAAATTGTCGAAGCCGATAAACTGCGCGAGCGTGCCGATGCGCGCCGCCTGCTTGCGCAGACCCTCTATGCCAAACGCGGCACCATCTACGACCGCAACGGCAACGTGCTGGCGTCGTCGGTCGAATGTCGCAACATCGCCGTGAACCCGCAGCTTGTCGAGGATGTTGACAAGACGGTGTCGGCGCTGGTCAAGGCAACTGGAATCGATAAAAAGACCTGCCGCAAGCTCGTTGAGTCCGATGGAACCTGGGTGTATATCAAGCGCCAGGTGGACGAAGACGATGTTGCGGCGCTGGAGAAGAAGAACCTGCCCGGCGTGCTTTTTGAGCAGGCCATGAAGCGCGTATATCCATACGGCAATCTGGCATCGCAGGTGCTGGGTGTAGTGAATGTAGACAACGACGGCTTGACGGGTCTCGAAAAGCAATACAACAAGCTTCTGACCGGCACGAACGGTTCTCTCGTACGCGAGCGCGCGAGGGACGGCAGCTATATCGCGGGCGGTGCCTATAAAAAGGTGGCTGCGGTCGACGGCGTTGATATCGTGACGACGCTCGACGTTAATATCCAGCGTGCGGCCGAGGATGCCCTGGCAGAGGCAGTTGAGAAGACTAAGGCCAAGAACGGCTCGGCGCTGGTCACCGATCCTACGACAGGCGAGATTTTGGCAGCCTGCTCGTACCCGACCTACGACCAGACCGATCTGGAGAATGCCAAGACCGAGGATATGAATCTGCGCCTGGTCACCGACGCCTACGAGCCCGGCTCGGTCTTTAAGACGCTCGTGGCGGGCGCCGGCTTCGACTTGGGCGTCGTGCGATCGAGTACGTCGTTTGAGGTGCCGGCGAGCATCAAGGTGGGCGACGATACCGTCACCGATGCCGACAAGCGCGACTATGCCATGACCATGGATGTGCGCGAGATGATGCGCCGTTCGTCCAACGTGGGCTTTGTCCTGGTGGGGCGCAAGATCGGTGCGGATGACTTTGCCGCCTATGTGGACAAGTGGGGCATAGGTCACAGCTCCGGTGTCGATTTTCCGGGCGAGAGCCTGGGCATCGTCAAGGAGCGTGACCAGTATGACGGCGCCACGCTGGGTTCGATGAGCTTTGGACAGGCGCTGTCCGTCTCGCCGATTGAGATCGCACGTGCCGTGGGCGGCATCGCCAACGGCGGCGTGATGATGACCCCGCACTTCTATAAGTCCAGCAAGGGCGACGAGAAGGACTGGGGCGAAGGCGAGCGCGCGATTTCGGAGGACGCCGCATCCCAGGTGACATCGTGCATGCAGACGGTCGTGTCCGAGGGAACGGGCGTTGGCGGCGCGGTTGACGGCTATGACGTGGCGGGTAAGACCGGTACGGCCGAACGAGCCGACGAGAACGGCGGCTACCTCAAGGAGAACTACATGTCGTCCTTTATGGGCTTTGCACCGGCACAATCGCCCAAGGTGCTGTGCTATATCACGCTCGACGGAACGCCGAGCGGCTCAGATGCCGCTGCGGTGCCGTTCCAGTCCATTATGGCCAACGCGCTCGACGTGCTGGGTATCCCGCACACGAAGTAGGGGGTTACAATCTTTGGGGCGTGGTTTGTTGTCCCATATGAGGGGTGTTCACATGCCCTGCACCACGCATGCGCGGCGCTGGGATACAATACGCCGATAGCATTATTAGGTTTACAGGGGAGCTGCAATGATAGAGATCGCCGTCAACAACCTCGCGGCCGCAACAGGGGCCCGAACCGTGACGGGAGAAGCCGATCAGGTATGCCGCGGGTGCGTTATCGACTCGCGCCAGGTCGAGGAAGGGACGATTTTCGTCGCCTTTCCCGGTGAAAACGTCGACGGCAATGATTTTGCTTCCCGTGCCGTCCAGTCGGGTGCCGGCGCCGTCGTGATGACGCGTGAGCCCGAGGCCGAGCTGGTCTCGCTGGCGCAGGACAAGGGCTGTGCCATCTTGCTGACCGATGATCCCGAGGAGTTTCTGCTGCGTTTGGCGCACACGTACCGTCTGGAGCTTGGCTGCCTGGTCGTTGGTATTACCGGTTCCATCGGCAAGACGACGACCAAGGACGTGCTCGCCGCTGTGCTCGCCAAGCGCTATCGTGTCTGGGCCACCAAGGGCAATTTCAATAACCTGATCGGCATGCCACTCACGGTGCTTTCCGCTCCGGCCGATACCGAGGTCCTGGTGCTCGAGATGGGCATGAACCATTTCCACGAGATCGAGCGCCTGTCCCAGTCCGCCAATCCCAACCTTGCCATCGTGAGCAAGATTGGTACCTCTCATATCGGCATTTTGGGTAGCCGCGAGAACATCGCCCGCGCTAAGGCCGAGATTGTCCAGGGTATGTGCGCCGCTGGCGACTTCTTGCCGCTGCTGGTTTTGGGCGGCGAGGACGACTTTACGCCGTTCATTCGCGATACGTTCGCCCAGCCTGCTGGTATCGACGTGATGCTGGCCGGCGTCTCGGACGATGATGAGGTCCGTGCCCGCGACGTTCGAGTTGATGACGAGGGCCGTCCGGTCTTTACGCTCGATTTTGGTCAGGGCGAGACAATCGATACCATGCTTGCCATCCCCGGCGTGCAGTCCGTCCCAAATGCCGTTAAGGCCGCCGCGGTTGCCTATCGCCTGGGCGTGACGCCCGAGCAGATCGATGCTGCCTTTAGGGGCCTCACGATCACCGGTCACCGCCAAGAGATCAAGCGCGCCAAGAGCGGTGCCCGCGTCATCGACGATTCCTATAACGCCAGTGCCGAATCCATGGCTGCTGGCCTCGATCTGCTGTGCTCGCTTTCGTGCACGGGGTCTCGCATGGCGATCCTGGGCGAGATGGGCGAGATGGGCGATGAGGCTCCTCGCATGCATGAGCTCGTGGGCGCCTATGCCGCCGCCAAGAAGCTCGACATGCTGGCGTGCGTGGGTGGTGAGCTGGCCCAGCTTATGGCCGATGCCGCGCGCATGATGGGCATGGACGAGGACCGCATCCAGGTGTTCTCCGATTATCAGCAGGTGCTCGACCGCATGGGCGGCGCGCTTGAAAAACATGATGTTGTACTGGTCAAGGGTTCCCGTTTTGTTGAGCTCGACCGCTTTGTGGAAGGTGTGTGCTAGCCCATGTTCGGCAATCCCTCGTATCCAACGTATCAGGCTTTTTTGGGGCTTGGTATCGCCGCTGCCATTGCGCTGCTGCTCATGCCGTGGTGGATCAAGCTGCTCAAGGTCGAGGGTATCGGCCAGCAGGTTCGTGCCGACGGCCCCAAGCGTCATTTGGTTAAGCAGGGAACGCCCACCATGGGTGGCATTGTCATCCTCGTCGCGATCTCGCTGACCTGCCTGCTGATGGGCAAGCTCACCACCGAGCTCGTGCTCGTGCTGCTCGCCACGCTGGCGACCGGCGTGCTGGGCCTGATCGACGACCTGACCTCCGTTACGCACGGGCGCTCGCTCGGTCTGACGCCTCATGCCAAGATGATCGGCCTAACCATTATCTGTGTCACCTTTACGGTACTTGCCGTCAACTGGTGCGGCGTCGCCCCCGAGATTCGTTTTCCCGGCGGCCTGACGATTGACCTCGGTGTTCTTTCGACCACCATCTGCGGCCTTTCGTTCCCGTGGCTCTACATTGTCTTTTGCTGGCTGATGATCGCCGGTCTTTCTAATGCCGTGAACCTGACCGATGGCCTTGACGGTCTTGCTGGCGGCACCTCCATGATCGCCATGCTCGCCATGGCTGCCATGGCGTTTTTGCACGGAGACGTGAACCTGTCCATCTTCTGCACCGCGTGTGCCGGTGCCTGCTTGGGCTTTCTGTGGTTCAACTGCTATCCGGCGAGCATCTTTATGGGCGATACCGGCTCGCTTGCCCTGGGCGCCGCGTTTGCCTGCACGTCCATCATGACCAACACCGAGGTCGTCTCCCTCATCATCGGCGGCCTGTTTATCGTTGAGACCCTGTCGGTCATGATTCAGGTTGTCTACTTCCACTTTACGCACAAGCGCGTCTTCCTTATGGCGCCCATCCATCATCATTTCGAAAAGAAGGGCTGGGCCGAGACCAAGGTCGTCATCCGTTTTTGGATTATCGCTGCGGCCTTTGGTGCCGTTGGCCTTGCTTTGTTCTTCCAGTTGGGATAGTGGTCTTTCATGCCTCTTGCTGATGTCTTTAGCCTGCTCGTTTTGGGTCAGGGCAAATCCGGTCTCGATGTCGCCCGCTGGGCGCTGGCACATCCCGAGCGCGTAAGCGCCGTTACCGTGTATGGCGGCGGCACCTCTGAGCCCAATGACGCCACGCGTGCGCTCGAGGCTGCTGGTGCGTCGTTTGTCTATGGGGCCGAACAGGTCGAGGGCGCCTATGACGTGTGCGTGACATGCCCGGGTATTTCGGAGTTCTCGTCCTTCTTTAAGGCGGGGCGTGAGCATGCCGCTCAGATTATGGGCGAGCCCGAGTTTGCCTATCGCTTGTCTCCCCAAAATTGGATTGCCATCACGGGCACCAACGGCAAGACAACTACCACGTCGCTGACTGATTATCTGCTCAAGGCCGCCGGTGAAGCCAGCGTGGCCGTCGGCAATATCGGTGAGCCGCCGGTGAACGAGATCGACGGCCGCGCACATAATGAGTGGTTTGTGGCCGAGCTGTCGAGTTATCAGATTGCTACGACCGCCGAGCTTCATCCTCGCGTGGCGGTGCTGCTCAACATCACGCCCGACCACCTGGGCTGGCACAAGAGCCACAAGAACTATGCGCTTGCCAAGATCAAGTTGTTCGAGAATATGGTCGACGACGACCTCGTGGTTATCGACGTTGAGGATGCCGGCATCCATGAGTTCGATGAGTACATCTACATGCCGGGCCGCCGCATCTGCAAGGTCGCTTTTGACGAGCCCGAGGGTGCAGACGCCGCCTTTGTGTGCGACGGCAAGTTGGTCGTCCGCCTGAAGGGCGTCGAGACTCAGCTTGTCGCCACTTCCGAGCTCAAGATCTCGGGCCATCACAATGTCATCAATGCCCTATGTGCTGCCACGGCTGCTTTGGCCGTCGGTGCCGATCCCGAGGGCATTTGCCGTGGTTTGGCATCGTTCCAGCCGCTGGAGCACCGCGTTGAGCCCTGTGGCGAGATCGATGGCGTGCGCTACGTCAACGATTCCAAGGCAACGAACACCGATGCAGTCGAAAAGGCCCTGACGGCGTTTCCCGACGACGATGTGATTTTGCTGCTCGGCGGCCACGATAAGGGTACGCCGCTTGCGGACTTTGCCCGCGTCGTTATGGACAACGTGCGCTCGGTCGTTTGCTTTGGCGATGCGCGCGAGCGCTTTACCGCCGCTATGGACGAGGCCGATGTCGATGGTGACGTGGATATCGCCCAGGCGGATGACCTGCGCGATGCCGTGGACGTCGCCCGTTCGCTGTCGAGCCGTGGCGACGTGATCTTACTTTCTCCTGCCTGCTCTTCGTTCGATGAGTTCTCGGGCTATGAGGAGCGCGGCCGCGTGTTTAAGGACTATGTGGCCCAGCTTGCCGCTGCGGCGAAATCGCAAATGGAATAGGGGTTGCCGGTGAGAGAGGAGAGCCCCCGACAAGGTATGAGGAGGCCCGACTCGGACCGTGCTTCCTCACGGCGCAGCACACCGCGTTCCGGTCGCGGCGGGCAGACGTTTAGCGAACGCTATATTGCCGGCGTTCCCGCCCGTATCATGCGCCCCCGTTTGATATTCATGGCCTGCCTGTTTACCTTGGTGTGCTTTGGCCTGCTGATGGTGTACTCGGCGTCTTCGGTCGAGGCGCTGCACGAGAATGGCTCGGCGACGTTTTTTCTGTTTCGACAAGCCGCGTTTGCCGGAGTTGGCGTGCTGGCTATGGTTGCCATCGTGCGCATCTTGCCGGACAGTT
The DNA here is from genome assembly GCA_900542165.1 of uncultured Collinsella sp. Classification (GTDB taxonomy): domain Bacteria; phylum Actinomycetota; class Coriobacteriia; order Coriobacteriales; family Coriobacteriaceae; genus Collinsella. The sequence continues at coordinate 8,319 of UQMM01000023.1, forward strand.
GGTTTGGGGAAGACGTGCTCAGGATCTTCCTCATAGGCATGATAGGGCTACTGTTTCTGGTGTTCTTGGTGGGCAGCGGCAGCCGTGGCGCCACGCGCTGGCTCAACATCGCCGGCATTCAGTTCCAGCCTTCCGAGTTTTTAAAGCCATTTGCCATTGCGTATTCGGCCATCATGCTCGATCGCTTCTTTTCGCCCGGTGGCAACATCAACGAATTCCTTCGCAAGATGGGCATCTACCTGGGCATTTCGCTCTTTCTGATCTTTATCCAGCCCGATTTCGGTACTGTCCTGATCATCCTGTTGACCCTCATGTGCATGGCGTTGTTTGCGGGTCTCGACCCCAGATTTATCATCGGCGTGCTAATCTTCGGCATTCTCGTGATCGTGATTGCGCTTGTTGCAGAGCCGTACCGTATGGTGCGTATTCAGGTTGCCTTGAACCCTTGGGCCGACGAGTATGGTGACGGCTATCAGGCCACGCTTGCCATCATGGCCTTTGCCTCGGGCGGTCTGTTCGGCCGTGGCATCGGCAACTCAACCATGAAGTACTCGTATCTGCCCGAGGCGCACAATGACTACATCCTGGCCATCATTGGCGAGGAAGTCGGTTTTGTCGGAACCGTGCTGTTCTTCTTGGTGTTTGCGATGCTGATCTATTCGGCGTTTCGCATTGCCGAACAGGCGACCGATCGTCGGGGCGCGCTTATGGCGTCTGGCTCCGCGGTCATTCTCGCGGTGCAGTTTTTGATTAACGCGTTGGGCATCCTCAACGTGTTTCCCATGACGGGCAAACCGTTGCCGTTTATTAGCTACGGCGGTTCGTCGATTATTGTGTCGCTTATGCTTGCCGGGTTGATCCTGCGCGTTTCGTACGAGAGCGCCCGTCGCGATGAGTACGACCGTCGCCGCGAGAGCTTTGCCGTTATGGATGAGAGTACCGCCGGCGTGCCCCACGTGCGCGGCGAGCGATCTTCGCGTAACGGTTTTACCGTCCTGGATGGCTCTGCGACCGAGCCGGCAGCCCGCCCGCGTCAGCGAACGGCGCCGCAAGGTCGTCCTCAGCGCCCCACTCCTCGCAATGCGGGCGGCGGATATAATCGGATCGATTTGAACTCGGACCCGTCGGCGCGTCTGCGCACCGACGACCAGGGACCGCGTGTACGAAGGGACTACCATGACCGATAAAATGACCGTTGCTATTGCAGCTGGCGGCACGGCTGGACACATCAACCCCGCGCTCGCCTTGGCCGAAGAGCTGCGTGACCGTGGCCACCATGTTGTGTTCGTGGGCCAGTCGCGCAAGCTCGAGGGTCGTCTGGTCCCCGAGGCTGGGTTTGATTTTGTGCCCATTACGGTCACGGGCTTCGACCGCTCCCGTCCTTGGACGGCGCTGACCTCGCTGTGGCGTGTCAACAAGGCCAAGCGTGCGCTCGCCAGTCATTTCTCAAAGGTCGGCAAGCCCGATGCTGCCGTCGGTTTTGGTGCCTATGTCGAGGTTCCGCTGCTGGGGTGGTGCAAGGGCGCAGGCGTTCCGTATCTGCTGCATGAGCAGAACTCTGTTCCGGGACTGGCCAACAAGATGATGAACTCCCACGCCGCCCGCGTGTGCATCTCGGTGCCGGCAGCGCGTTCGGTCTTTGAGCGCGAAGGTGACCCTGACCACGTGCTCATGACCGGCAACCCCGTACGTCGCTCGGTAATCGAAGGCGATCGCGCTCGCGGCCGCAAGGCACTTGGCGTTCCCGAGGACGCTACGCTGCTGCTCGTCTTTGGCGGTTCACTTGGCGCCCAGCACCTCAACGAGCGCGTGGTTTCGCTCAAAAACGAGCTGCTTTCGCGCAAGAACCTCTATGTGTTGCATTCGACGGGTGCCGACGGCTTTGAGGAGACCGAGCGCGCTTTGGCGCTGACGCCCGAGGAGGCGAAGCGTTACCGCGTCCAGCCTTACATCGACAACATGGGCGATATGTTGGCTGCTGCCGATTTGGTGCTCTCGCGTTCGGGCGCATCGAGCGTGGCCGAGATCGCTGCGCTCGCCGTGCCCTCGGTGCTCGTGCCGTATCCGCATGCGACGGCCGACCACCAAACCACCAATGCCCGGTATTTGGTCGACGCCGGGGCCGGCGTGCTCTGCGCCGATGCCGATATCGACGGTTCTGCCTTTGCCGATGAACTGCTGCACCTGGTCGATGACGCGGCGGCGCGCGACGCCATGCGTCAGGCGGCGCGTGGTCTGGCTCAGGATAGGGCCGCCGCTCTTCTGGCGGATGCGGTAGAGGGTTTGCGTTAGTTAGACGGGATATCGTCGGTCGCCCTCGCGCTGATGCGGTAGGTGCGGTACAGTTAACGGGTTACAGGCAGTGTTTACGCAAGGAGTACACGAGCACATGGCTGATTCCCAGACTGCAACCTCCGCGCCCGAGTTTAAGAGCGCCCACTTTATCGGTATCGGCGGCGCCGGCATGAGCGGCATCGCCCTCGTTCTGCACGAGCGCGGTTATGCCGTTACCGGCTCCGACCTTAAGACGTCACGTTATATCCGCCAGCTTACCCGCGCTGGTGTGAAGGTACATGTGGGCCATGAGGCCGCCACGATCGACGAGGTCAAGCCCGACGTGGTTGTTGTCTCCACCGCTATTCCGGAGTCCAACCCTGAACTCGTGCGCGCTCGCGAGCTTGGTATTCCCGTGTGGCCCCGTGCCAAGATGCTCTCTGCCTTGGGCCACGGCTACACTACCGTCGCTGTTGCCGGCACGCACGGCAAGACCACCACGTCTTCGATGTGCGCCACCATGCTCGACCGCATGGGTCTGGATCCGAGCTTCCTGATCGGTGGCATCGTCGAGGGCTATGACACGAACGGCAAGAACGGCTCGGGCGACTACTTTGTCGCCGAGGCCGACGAGTCCGACAGCTCCTTCCTGTTCCTGAACCCCAACGTGGTCATTGTGACCAACGTCGAGGCCGACCACCTCGATCACTACTCGGGTATCGAGGAGATCGAAGCGACTTTCGCCAAATTCATGAGCCTGGTGGGCGAGGACGGCACCGTCATCGTCTGCGGTGAGGACCCGCATCTGGTCGAGCTCGCCAAGTCGACGGGCCGTCACGTGCTTTCCTACGGCTTTGCCGAGAGCAACGACATCGTCTGCATGCACCCGGATGTCAAAGGCATCCAGAGTGACTTTATCGTTCGCTTTGAGGACGGCACTGAGCATGCCGTGGAGATCAAGAGCAATCCCGGTCGCCACAACATGCTCAACGCCACGGCGGTGCTCACCGTCGCCCATGTCCTGGGCCTTGACATCGACGCCGCCGCCAAGGCGCTCTCGAGCTTTGAGGGCGTCCGCCGTCGCTTTACCCACGTGGGCGATATCGATGGCATCACCGTGGTCGATGATTACGGCCATCACCCCACCGAGATCAAGGCGACGCTTGCTGCCGCTTCGTCGCTGGGCTACAAGCATGTCGACGTCGTGTTCCAGCCGCACCGTTATTCGCGCCTGCAGGCCCTGTGCGACGACTTTGCCGATGCATTTGCCAATGCCGATAAACTGCTGCTGATTGATGTGTTCTCGGCTGGCGAGATGCCCATTCCGGGTGTTACCTCTAAGATGCTCGCCGATACCGTGCGCGCCAAGCATCCTGGCAAGGAGGTCGTGTACTGCTCCAGCCGTCTTGAGCTCAATCAGGAGCTCGAGCAGATGGTGGGCGAGGGCGATCTGCTGCTCACTATGGGTGCCGGTGACGTTACGACCGTCGGTCCCGAGTTCATTGAGTATCTGACTGCCAAGAAAGACGCTTAAGTCTAATGGGTCTGTTTAACGCCGTCATGGCGCTCTCGGGCATGATCGACACGGATGTGATCGAGGACGAGCGCCTTGCGCGTCATACGAGCTATCGTATCGGCGGCAAGGCCGACCTCTTTGTGACGTGCCATAGCTATCATGCCCTCCGCCGCGCCGTGGCGGTGCTCGATCGCGAGCGGGTGCCGTGGGTCATCATCGGCAAGGGCTCCAATCTGCTGGTTGCCGATGGCGGTTATCGCGGCGCCGTCATTTCGCTCGGACGTGAGTTTCAGCGCACGGTTGTTGCCGATGACGGTTGTACGCTGACGGTCGGTGCGGGCGTGATGTTTGCGCGCCTGGTCAACGATGCCCTGTCGCGTAGCCTCTCGGGCCTTGAGTTTGCCGTTGGCATCCCTGGCTCGGTTGGCGGTGCGATATCTATGAATGCCGGCACACGGACCGAGTGGATTGGCTCGCTGGTTGAGGATGTCGTAACGTTTGACCCGGCATCCGGTATCAAGCATTATGCGGGGTCCGAGATCACTTGGGGCTACCGCGAATGTAGCCTTCCCCGCAATGAGATTATCCTCGAGTGCGTGCTCAAGCTTAAACCGGCGCCCAAGGCCGACATTCGCGAGCGCATGGAGCGGTACCTGACGAGGCGCAAGCGTACGCAGCCCATGGGTCGCGCATCCTGCGGGTCGGCCTTTCGCAACCCGCCCGATGCGAGTGTGGGCAAGCTTATCGAGGATTGTGGATTAAAGGGTTTTTCGATTGGCGGCGCGGAAGTTTCGCCCGTTCACGCTAATTTTATCGTTAATAACGGAACTGCCTCGGCCGATGACGTTGCCGCGGTTATCAGACATGTGCACGGAAAGGTGAGGGAGGCGTATGGCATCGAGCTCAGACCGGAAGTTAAATTCCTCGGCTTCTAGAGCATCGAAACCCACCTTCCGCCGCGCCGGAGGGCGTTCCGGCGCGCCTGCCAAACCTCAACGCAATACCGTCGCGCACTCTAAGTCTGTCGGGCATGCTCGACAGACCAGTCGTCCGGTTGTCGGCTCGCAGCTCGGTAATCGTCCGGCCGCAAAAAAGTCCTCGCGTCCCTCGGTGACGTCAAAGCCTGTTATGGGCGCCAAACCCGCCCGTCCCATGGCAACTCCTAAGCCCTCGACGGGAACTAAAGCGCCGCGTCCAGGTCGCACGCTGGGCGCATCGAAACCGCGCTCGCTGACATCGGTGCCGGCTACCGCCAAGAAGCCTTCGGGTAAAAAAAGCGTCAACCCGTTGTCTTCACTTGGGGCGATGGTAAATAAAACATCAGACGCCGCTTCTGTCGTTGCAGGCAAAGGCAAAATCGTGGGCGGCGTTCTGGCCGCCTTGGCCGTGCTCGTCGTCGTTGCCATCGTGGTGATCAACTCTGGATTGTTTACCGCCACTGATATTCAGATTCAAGGTAGCGAGCATGTGACGAAGCACGATGCTATCCAGCTGATCGATTTGCCCGAGGGAACGTCGCTTTTTAACGTCGATCCCGACCAGATTACCGAGGACCTCAAGCAGAATCCGTGGGTCTCGGGCGTGGATGTCCAGCGTCAGTTCCCGCATACGCTCATCATTACGCCGATGGAGCGCAAGGTCATCGCAATTGCCTATATCAGTTCCGATGACCTTGCCTGGGCCATCGGGGATGATGACACCTGGATCGCCCCACTGTCGACGTCGGTCGAAGTGAACGACCAAGGCAACGTCATCACGACAGGGCAGGGCTCAAATACCTTGACCGGAATCGATGCCGCGCTGGCGCTCGCTAAGCACTATGGCGCGGTGTTGTTGACTGATGTCTCGGCGGATGTCGCTCCGGTTTCCGGCCAGGCAGTGAGCTCCAAGGCCGTTAAGGCTGGCTTGGATTATGTGCGTGGTTTTTCGAGCGAGTTCTTGGGACAAGTCAAGGATATTTCCACGCCTTCGGTCGAAGCCATCTCGGCAAACCTCAATAACGGCATTGAGGTGTCGCTGGGCGATTCGAACGATATCGTCAAGAAGGAGCGCGTAGTCACCAAGCTGCTTTCGCAGGTAGAGGGCGTAACGTATATCAATGTGCGCTCTCCGGGTAACTATACATTTAGGAACGCTCCGACCTCGTAGCGCTGGTTGATGCTTTGTTGAGGGGCCATACCACGCCGTTTATCTGGTTTGTTTGGTTTTCACGGTCAATTATTTGACTGATACGTTCATAATGTGCAAACATAATACGGTTTACCTTTGCATTTACTTTCAACCTGAAGGTTAATGTGCGCAGGGGTCGACCCATGCTATGGCTATAACCTTTGTTCGGAGGACCGACATGCACGAGACAGAGATCAACAACTACCTTGCCGTCATTAAGGTGGTCGGCGTCGGCGGCGGCGGTACCAACGCGGTCAATCGAATGATCGAAGAGGGCATCCGCGGCGTCGAGTTTGTTGCCATCAACACCGATGCTCAGGCACTCGCGATCTCTGATGCCGATATCAAGGTGCACATCGGCACCGACCTTACCCGCGGCCTGGGCGCCGGCGCCAACCCCGAGGTTGGCCGCAAGGCTGCCGATGAGTCCCGCGACGACATTGCCGAGGCGCTCGCTGGCGCCGACATGGTGTTCATCACCTGCGGCGAGGGCGGTGGCACCGGTACCGGCGCTGCTCCCATCGTTGCCGATATCGCGATGAACGAGGTCGGTGCGCTGACCGTCGCCGTCGTGACCAAGCCCTTCACCTTCGAGGGCCGCAAGCGCAAGAAGAGCGCCGAGGAGGGCATTAAGACCCTCTCCGATTGCGTCGACACCATGATCGTCATCCCTAACGATAAGCTGCTCGACATCGCCGAGAAGAAGACCACCATGCTCGAGGCCTTCGCGATTGCCGATGGCGTCCTTTCCCAGGGCACCCAGGGCATCACCGACCTCATCACCGTCCCCGGTATCATCAACCTGGACTTCGCCGATGTTAAGACCATCATGAAGCAGGCCGGTACCGCCATGATGGGTATCGGTACCTCTTCTGGGGACACCCGTGCCGTCGACGCTGCCCAGCAGGCCATCTCCAGCCCGCTGCTCGAGAGCTCCATCGATGGTGCCACGCGCGTGCTGCTCTCCATCGCCGGTTCCAAGGACCTGGGCATCCAGGAGATCAGCGACGCCGCCGACGTTGTCGCCAACGCCGTCGACCCCGAGGCCAACATCATCTTCGGTACCGTTGTCGACGAGTCCCTGGGCGATCAGGTGCGTATCACCGTCATCGCTACGGGCTTCTCCGACTCCAACGTCAACCGTCAGGACGAGCTCTTTGCTGCTCAGCAGTCTCAGAGCAAGGCCGCTGCCTCCGCTGAGCCGCAGCGCACCGCTCCTGCCACGAGCCCGGCTCAGGCCGCTCCGACCCGCAACGTCGGTGGCACCGAGCTTCCTAACTTCGGCAACGATCAGTTCGAGCTTCCCGACTTCCTGAAGCGCGGTAGCTTCTAAGTCGTTCTTTGCATTGTTGTGCACAGGGGCGTGTCCGTATGGACGCGCCCTTTTTATTTCGACTTTGTAAACTAGAACCTCCAATCTCTTTACGTTCCCTTTACGATTGCCTCCAGCGCAGCAGGTATCCTTTTAGAGAAGTATGACAGCCGTATAAACGCGGGCTGTAGCGGCGATGCCGCGGTACTTGTGTTATTAGGAGGCTTTAGTATGGCAGCACGTGCGGACAAAGTTTCGCGTGTCGACCATGATGGAGTTACGTTGGTGGAGGGCGCGACATCCGATGTTCGCTTTGCCTTCACCGAGCGCGCCGGTGGCGTTTCCGAAGATGCGTACTCCTCACTCAACTTGGGCTCGCATGTTGGCGATGACCCCTTTGCTGTTCAAGAAAATCGTTGTCGTGCGCTCGAGGCTATGGGTGCCGCCGAGTGCGAGCACAACCTGCTCGTTCCCAATCAGGTCCATGGTGATCATATCGTTGCGGTGACCTCGAACGGCGCCGATGACCTTGAGGACGTTCGCGAGCAGATTGCCGAGGGCTGTGATGCCATCGTCTGCACGGCGCATAACGTGCCCGTGCTGCTCTGCTTTGCCGACTGCGTTCCCGTGGTGCTGGTGGCCCCCGGCGGATTTGCCGTGGTGCACTCCGGTTGGAAGGGCACGATTGCACGTATTTCCGCCAAGGCGTGCCAGGCGCTTTGCGATGCTGCCGGTTGCGATGCGAGCGACGTTTCCGCCTATATCGGCCCCCATATCTTGGGTGACGAATATGAGGTATCCCAGGAACTCATGGATCGCTTTGCCGCCGAGTTCTCTTGCATCGATGCGAATACCTCTCGCATGCTTGATCTTTCCGCTGCCATTCGCGAGGCGCTGGTAGATGTCGGTGTCGACGCGGATAATATCGTGGATACCCAGCTTTCGACCGTGCGTCAGAACGACCGCTTTTATTCCTACCGTAACGAGGACGGCACCTGTGGGCGCCATGCTGCGATCGGCGTGATGCTATGAGAAAGATCGTATCGGTCCTGAGCGCCGCTGTGCTTACGCTTACGCTGTGCGCCTGTTCTTCGGGATCTTCTACCTCTTCCATTACCGTGGCCGGCTCCACGACCTGCCTTCCTATCGCCGAGATTGCGGCCGAGGGCTTTAAGGAGGAGACCGGCATCGACGTGCTCGTTTCCGGTTTGGGTTCTTCCGCTGGGATCGAGGCCGTCAGCGCCGGCACGGCCGATATCGCCAGCTCCTCCCGTGGACTCAATGCCGACGAACAGGATCTGGGCCTGACTCCCATCGTCATTGCCCACGACGGTATTGCGGTCATCGTGAACGACGACAACCCCGTCGATAACCTCTCGACCGAGCAGCTCCGCGATATCTACGCCGGCAAGATTACCAATTGGAAAGAGGTCGGTGGCGAGGACCTGAGGATTCAGGTCATCAACCGAGACGAGGCGTCCGGTACGCGCGAGGCCTTCCGTACCATCGTGATGGATGGCACGCCGTTCGATCGCCGCTCGGCTGTTCTTTCGGGTACGGGCCAGGTGCGCGACGTGGTATCTCGTTCGCGTGGGGCCATCGGCTACATTTCGCTGGGCTTCGTCGATAGCCTCAACGCCAAGACCTCGGTCAAGGCCGCCTCGGTCAATCATGTTGAGGCGTCCGAGAAGACGGTCGCGAGTGGCGGCTATCCCATCTCGCGCGACCTTTACTTCTTTGTGAAGGGTGTGCCTTCGCAGCAGGCGCAGGATTACATCGACTATGTGACGTCCGAAAAGATGGACAAGCAGATTCGCGAGGCGGGCTTTATTCCCGTCACCAACGACGAGAAGGGGAGTGAGTAGCATGGAAGCACAGGAAAACTCCCAGACTGAGCAGAATGTTCAGACGCCCAAGAAGCGCGAGCTGGCGCTCGTATCGCGCAGTACCTATATCAAGGAGAAGGCGCTGCAGTGGATCTTCTTTGCCTGCGCGTTCTTGGCGGTCGTTACCGTCATCCTGATTTTTGTCTTTACCACGTACTCGGCGCTGCCCGTCTTTACTGACATCGGTCTGGCTGACTTCTTTAGCTTTACGTGGGCGCCTTCCGAGGGCCACTACGGCATCTTGTCGCTGCTTGCTGGCTCGGGTCTGGTGACCGTCGGTGCGCTCGCCATGGGCGTGCCGCTGGGCGTGGGTACGGCCGTTTACCTGGTCGAGATTGCCAGCAAGCGCGTGCGCAAGCTCATCAGCCCCGCCGTTGACCTGCTGGCGGGCATACCCTCCATCATCTACGGCTTCTTTGGCATGATCATCATCCGCCCGTTTATCGCACAACTGACCGGCGGCCTTGGTTTTGGTGCGCTGACGGCGTGGTTTGTGCTCGCCATCATGATCGTCCCTACCATCACCACGCTCACCATCGATGCTCTCAATTCCATTCCCATGGGCATTCGCGAGGCATCGTATGCCATGGGCGCCACAAAGTGGCAGACCATCTATAAGGTCGTGCTACCTGCCGCGAAGCTGGGTATCGTTGATGCCATCGTGCTGGGTATGGGCCGTGCCATCGGCGAGACCATGGCCGTGCTCATGGTCGTAGGTAACGCCCCGGTTATTCCCGACAGCATTGCGAGCCCCATCTCGACGCTCACGAGCCAGATTGCGCTCGACATGAGCTATTCCTCGGGTCTACACCGCTCGGCGCTGTTCGGCATGGGTGTGGTCCTGTTTATCATCTCCGCCACGCTGGTGGGTATCGTTCGTCTGATTTCCAAGAGGAAGAGGGGGTAGGCTATGTCCGATTCCGTTGACACGACGGTCGATACGACCTCGTCGCGCGAGCGCATCAAGCGTGCCCTTTCCCACGGCAAGAAGGGCCGCATCAACAAGGACCTGTCCAACAAGATCATGCTTGGCGTGTTTCGTGCCGCTGCCTACATCACCACGCTGGTGCTGGTCGCTATCATCGCCTACGTGGTCATCAACGGCCTGCCACACATCTCGCTCGACTTTATCTTCGGTTGGCCCCAGGGCGTCAACGCCGAGGGCGGAATTTGGCCCACGATCGTCTCGACCGTCTACGTGACGGCGCTCGCCATGCTTATCTGCACGCCGATCGCTGTGCTGGCAGCCGTCTATCTGGCCGAGTACGCCAAGCAGGGCAAGGTCGTCGAGCTCATTCGCTACGCTGCTGACGCTTTGGCCTCGGTGCCCTCCATCGTTATGGGCCTGTTTGGCTACGCCTTGTTTGTCGAGGCTATGGGCCTGGGCCTTTCGATGGTCTCGGCCGCTCTGGCGCTCGCGCTCTTGATGCTTCCCATCGTCATGCGCACCACCGAAGAAGCCATTCGCGCCGTTCCGCGCTATATCCGTTGGGGCGCGTACGGCCTGGGCGCTACCAAGTGGCAGGTCGTCTCCAAGATCGTGCTTCCTTCGGCCTTTGGCCGCATTGCCACGGGCATCGTCCTTGCCATCGGCCGTGCCATCGGCGAGACCGCCGTGGTGCTCTACACCATGGGCCAGGCCATCAATCTACCTATCTCGCCGCTCGATTCCGGCCGCCCCATGACCGTTCACCTGTACCTGCTTGCCAACGACGGCATCAACATGAACGCAGCCTACGGCACCGCGCTCTTGCTGATGGTGATCATTTTGGCCTTCAACCTGTTTGCGCGCTTCCTGTCGCGCAAGCGCCGCTAGTTAAGGAGTCCCATGTCCGTCTATCAGTCCGCTCCCACGCTGGAGCAAGCGGCCATCACGGCCAAGGATTTCAACTTTTGGTACGGTGACTTTCATGCGTTGACGGGGCTTGACCTCAACATCGCCAAAAACGCCATCACCTCCTTCATTGGCCCTTCGGGCTGCGGCAAGTCGACGTTTTTGCGCTGCATCAACCGCATGAATGACCTGATCGAGGGCACGCGCGTCGAGGGCACCATGACGCTCGACGGCAACGATATCTATGCCGAGGGTGTCGACCCGGTCGACCTCCGTCGTCGCGTGGGCATGATCTTTCAGCAGCCCAATCCGTTTCCCAAATCCATCTACGAGAATGTCGCCTTTGGCCCTCGTCTGCAGGGCGTGACTAGCAAAAGTGACCTCGATGACATCGTGGAAGAATCGCTCAAACGCGCCAACCTCTGGAAAGAGGTATCCAATCAGCTCAACAAGGATGGTTTGGCGCTCTCGGGCGGTCAGCAGCAGCGTCTGTGCATCGCGCGCGTGCTTGCGGTGCAACCCGATGTCCTTCTGATGGACGAGCCCTGCTCCGCCATCGACCCCACGTCCGTCTCTAAGGTCGAGGATCTGATGGCCGAGCTGGCGCCCGAGATGACGATCATCATCGTCACGCATTCTATGCAGCAGGCAGCTCGTATCAGCGACTACACCGCATTCTTCTTGCAGGAAGTTGCCGGCGAGCCCGCCACGCTCATCGAGTATGGTCAAACCGACGCGATCTTCACCAGTCCGGTGGACTCGCGGACGGAAGACTATATCACCGGCCGCTTTGGCTGATCGGTGCGACTAGTCCCAAGCTGATCGGACCTGGTCCGGTGTGTATTCACTGTGCGGGCGGCATGACCGCACCCAACTGATTGGAGTGAACCATGCGCAAACTGTTTTCCCGTCAGCTCATCGAGGCCCGTCACGAGATGCTGAGCATCTACGAGGCCGTCGATCTGGCCCTCCACGATGCCGTGAAGGCCTATGTGACCGACGACCGCAAGCTCGCCACCAAGACCAAGAAGCGCACGCTTTCGGTTGACGCACGCTGCGCCAACCTGGAGGCCGTCTGCTACAACCTGATTGCCACGCAGTCACCGGTCGCCTCCGACTTCCGCTTGCTGCAGACGATCATCTACGTCGACTTTAACCTGCAGCGCATGACCGATAAGGTTCGCCAGATTTGCCGCGCCACGCGTCATATGATCAAGGCCGACATCTCGCTGCCCAAGGAGCTTGTCGGCACGGTCGAGGCCGAGGCTGAGGCCGTCTACCAGGTGCTGGGCTCTTCGCTTTCCGCGCTCGTCACCAACGACATGTCCATCATCTGCAACTTGGCCGTCGAGGACGAGCCAGTGCACGCCGCCTACGAGAAGTTCTTCCGCACCTTCAACCGTATGGATACGGGCGACTTTATGGACGACGACAGCAACTATGACGACCTGCGCCGCGCCATCATGGTTTCGCGCTACCTCGATCGCATCGCTTCGATTTCCATCGATGCCGCCTGCCGTCTGACCTTCCTGTTGACTGGTCAGCGCATGAATGCCGGTGATATCGCCCGTACAGACGAGGATGAGCTCGAGAGCATGCGCGTGCCTTCGGGCGAGGGTGTCATCATGAGGCCCGCCGTCGACGCTCACTACGTTGCCAAGGTGCCCGCTAACGAGGTCAGCGAGGGTCTTCGCTACCTGCTCGATCATCTTGAGGACGAGGACGATGGCGAGGACGACGAGGAGTAAGTAATTCCGTTCGTCGAAAGATTGTAAATACCTAAGTGAGCGCGGCCTTGCACATGCGGGGCCGCGCTCTTGCGTTAGCATGGGACTACTTGTTTGGCTGTCAGCGGAGGCGATTGGCAATGGATAACTATTTGGACTTGATGCGCGCTCGCCGCGAGCAGATTCTGGAACGTTTTTATGCGGCGCTCGATCGCGCAGGCCGTCCCCACGACGCCGCGCGCCTCATTGCCGTGTCCAAGACCGTTGGTGTCGATGAGACCGTTGCCGCCATCCAGGCGGGGTATCGCCATTTTGCCGAGAATCGCCCGCAGGAGCTGGTTCGCAAGCTCACAGGTTTGGCGGAGCATCCGGAGCTGCCCGAGGTGCGCTTCGATATGATCGGCAACCTGCAGACCAATAAGATCAATGCGGTGCTGGGCTCAGCCGAGCTGATCCACTCGGTGGGTTCGCTGCATCTGGCGCAGGCGATCTCGAGCCGTGCTGTCCGCAAGATTGAGGCAGGCGAGCTCGCCGGCCCCCAGCGTGTGCTCATTGAGGTCAATGTGAGTGGTGAGGAGTCGAAGGGAGGCTTTTCGCCCGATGAGATTCGCGTCGCCGTGGGTGAGCTTGCGGAACTTGAGGGAATTTGCGTACAGGGGCTTATGACTATGGCGCCCCGGGGGAATAAGGATGTGGCACGCCGCACCTTTGCGGGGCTTCGTGAGCTGAGGGATGAGCTGGAGGCGGCGCATCCCGATTTGAACCTGCCTGAGCTTTCCTGCGGCATGAGCGAGGACTTTGAGCCTGCCCTTGAGGAGGGCTCTACGCTCGTTCGCCTGGGCAGGGTAGTATTTAGCCCGGAGTTTGCAGTAAAATAAGGCTCTGAAGTGCGCACTGATTATCGGGGCGCCTGCACTAAACCGCGAGAGGACACAACCATGGGCTTCCTTGACGAGATTAAAAATAAGATGCACCTGGGCGGCCAGCAGGGTTACGACCAGGGTTATGGCCAGGACGACGACTACGGCTACGATGACGGCTATGACGATAGTTATCAGGGCAACGGCTACAGCGGTGCTTCGGGCGAGGGCTTCTACACCCAAGACGAGCCGAGCAACGGCCTGCTTGGTCAGACGCGCCGCGGTGAAGCTGAGTCGGTTGCCGTGTATACGCGCTCCGGTCAGCTGGTCGGCGATGACTCCCGCCATGCTACGACGTATAACCCGCCTTCGCGCTCGCAGGACAGTGTTGCGAGCGGTTATCGTCCTGGTGCCTATGACACGCCGTCGAGCTACGCCGAGAACACCCGCGCCCGTGCCGTCGCTGCGCCCGCGCCTGCACCGAGCGATGCCTCGGCCTATGCGAGCAATATCATCAACGCCACACCGCAGCTGCCGGCCTATGTCCTGCGCCCCGAGAGCTATGACGACGTGGAGACCGTGGTGCGCCGCGTTCGCACCAAGCAGCCTGTCGCACTGATTTTTGTGGGCGTACGCACCGAAGTTGCCAAGCGCGTCTTGGACTTCTCTTACGGCTTTGCCTGCGGTCTGGGTGCCACGGTCAAGGAGGTGGGCGACCGCGTGTTCATGGTGCTGCCCGCCGGTTGCGAGGTCAAAGATTCCGATCTCAAGAAGCTTCGTGCCGACGGCTACCTTAAGTAAAGACAAGACGAGGAGATTCCCATCAACATCTACACTATCGTCCAGCTGGTCAACACGCTGTTCAACTTCTATTCCACGCTTATTGTCGTCTACTGCTTTATGACGTGGATTCCCATGAAGCAGGGTGGTTTGCTTCAGGATATTGCCGCGGTGCTTGATAGCGTGTGCGGTCCGTGGCTTAACCTGTTCCGTCGTTTCATCCCGCCGATGGGCGGTATCGATTTTTCGCCGGTCGTTGCGATTATTGCGTTGCAGTTGGTGCAGAGGCTGGTTCTGCAGCTTCTTATAGGTATACTCGTGTAGAACTGACTTAGTAACTTACGTCGGGCGTGTAGCGCCGAGGCGATGAAAAAGGAGACTTGTTATGGCTATTACCCCTGCAGACATCCAGGCTCAGACTTTCTCTGAGGCCAAGCGTGGCTACGATCCTGCTGAGGTCGACGTCTTCTTGGAGACGCTGTCCTCTGAGGTTGACGCTATGCTCGCTAAGATCGTCGACCTTAAGGGCCGTCTGACTGCTACCGAGCAGCAGCTTGCCGATGCGCAGGCTCAGCTTGCCCAGGCTCAGGATGCCCCCGCCCAGGCCGTTCCTGCCGCCCCCGTGGCTGCTCCCGCCCCTGACTTCTCCGCTCAGGAGCGCCAGATTTCCGCTGCCCTGATCGCTGCCCAGCAGACCGCTGAGACCATCGTCAACGATGCCAACGAGAACGCTGAGCGTATCCGCAACGAGGCTGACGCCAAGGCCCGCGAGGTTATCCGCCAGGCTCTGACCGAGAAGCAGGCCGAGCTCGAGGAGATCGATCGTCTGAAGGCTTCCCGTGAGGAGTTCAAGGCCGAGTACCTCAAGCTCATCCAGCACTTTATGGACGATGCCCAGAACTCCTTCCCGGCCGACCTCATGGCCTCCACGCCGGTCGGTTCTGCCGCTTCTCCTGCGGTGACTGTTCCCGCCGAGCCGCTGCCCGTCGCTGACCCGGTTGTCCCTGTGGCCGATCCCTTCGCCCCGATTGACAACTTTGCCGCTGACGACCTGGACTAACATTCGGCCTACAATTTAGTGCCTAGAAAGGACCCGCAGCTTGCGGGTCCTTTTTTATGACTGTACCGGGGCGCGCAACATAAAAAACCGAGCCCTGCACATAGTGGCGCGGAGCTCGGCGAACAGGTGAGCGGTAAAAGGTAGGTTTTGAGGCATGTCCTAAAAATCTACTTGAGGAGGAAGTCGGGGAGGGGAATGGTGCGGGCCTCGCGATGCTCGGGATCGGCGATGTGGTCGGCAGGATAGCCACAGACGAGCATGTGATAGGGATAGACGCCCTCGGGCAGGTTGAACTGCTCCTGTGCCACCTCAGGCTTAAAATGGCATACCCAGCACGTTCCCAGGCCCTGCTCGGTGGCCTCCATCATCATCTGATCGCAGACGATCGAAGTATCGATGGCACTCGAGTTCATCTGATCATACGGGCGCACCCAAGCATCATCGGTAACGCTGCAAATAAGGAAGACAAGCGGAGCCCCAAAGATAGACCCATCACGAGCAAACCGAGGCTGACAAGCAGCTGCCTTCTCCAGAAGCTCAGGCGTATCCAACACCATCACACGGGTTGGATGATTATTACAAGCAGAAGGAGCAATCCGCCCAGCCTCAACAATGGCATCCACCACAGCTTGCTCAACAGGACGGTCCTCAAACGAACGACAAGAATACCGACCACGAGCCAGATCCAAATAACTCACAACCAAGACCTCCAAATTCAACGAATCAATCCAAAGTAAAACAAAGGGTACCCAAAGCCCCATCCACCCAAACGTTTAAGGCGGTCCCAAAGTTCCCAATCGGGTCCAAAGGCCCCGCCAACAAAAGCCCCATCGCTTTCAAAGTATCAGCCAAAGTTCCCAATGGTGGTACGTAAGGCGAAGGGCCGGCACCTGTTTACTTTCGAACGACTCTGCCATGCAGCCGGAGTGAGAAAGCAAACAGGTGCCGGCCCTTCGCCGCCGGGACACGTACCCCCAATTAACTGTTCTTCATGACAATCGAATCCACAACATCGGCCACATTCTCGCAGCAGTCGGCGCAGTACTCCAGGAAGGCGTACACGTCACGCCAAGCGATGACCTCGAGCGGATCCTTGCCGTTAACGTGCAGGTTGCGCATGGCGTTGATGTAGAGCTCGTCGGCCTCGGACTCGATCGTGTTGATCTGGATGACCAGCTCGCGCAGCGTTTTGGACTTGCGGTAGTTGGGAAGCTCGACCATCAGGTCCTTCATAGCGCGGCAGGCATCGGTTACCTTGTGGGCGATCACGATGGCATCGGGATGGATGCTCTGGATGTTGGTGAAGTAGACGCGCTGCACGACGCCCTCAATACGGTCGAGCACGGTGTCGAGCGCGCAGCTCATCAGATCCAGATCCTCGCGCTCGAGCGGGGTGATAAAGGCGGTGAGCAGGGCGTCTTCGAGCTCGTGGTGCTTCTTGTCTGCCGCATGCTCAATCGCATGCATCTTATTGAGCATGTCGTGAATCTGCGCGGGATCGAAGTTCTCAAAAATCTGGGTAAGCAGCTCGGCAGCCTGGACGGCGAGGTCGGCGCAGGCGACGTAGTTGTCAAAGTAGAACGAATCGGGTTTCTTTGCCATGGGTGGGTCCTTTCGAGGCGAAGACGGGTGGGCGAAGTGTTGCGGTCCGGATGGACGCTCGGTTTGATTAGAGGAACATCATGAACAGCTTGGCCATGACAAAGCTGATGAGTCCGCAGGCGGGGAAGGTGAAGAACCAGGTGAACATCATGTCCTTGACGACGCCGAAGTTGATGGCCGAGAGGCGCTTGACGGCACCGACGCCCATGATGGCGCAGGTCTTGATGTGTGTGGAGGACACGGGGATGCCGGTAAGGGTGGCAAGCAGCAGGTTCGCGGCGCCCGCGAGGTCGGCGGAGAAGCCCTGATACTTCTCGAGTTTAACCATGCTCTGGCCGACGGACTTGATGATGCGCTCGCCGCCCACGCTGGTGCCGATACCCATGGTGGCCGAGCACAGCAGCATAATCCAGATGGGGATGCCGGCATCGCCGACGCTGGTCTGGCCGTTTGCGAAGGCCACGCCTAAAAAGAGCACACCGATGAACTTCTGTCCATCCTGCGCGCCGTGCATAAAGCTCATGGCCGCAGCGCTCGCGATCTGAGCGTATTTAAAGAAGACATTGGCGCGTCGCCTGTTGGCGGCGGCGAAAAGAATCGAGACGAGTTTGCACAGGACCCAGCCCATGACAAAGCCCAGGCCGATGGAGAGCGCCAGGCCGTAGATGACCTTCATCCACTCGTGGACGTTGACGCTGCTCGCGCCGCCGAGGGCGATAGCGGCACCGGTCAGGCCGGCGATAAGGCTGTGGCTTTGCGAGGTGGGGATGCCAAAACGCGACGCTGTGGCGCCGTAGACGACGATGGAGAACAGCGCCGCGCACAGGCAGGCGAGCGCCATGGTGCTGTTTCCGCCAAAGTCAACGATATGCGAGATGGTATTGGCGACGCTCGCATTAAAGTGCGTCATGATGAGCACGCCGAGGAAGTTGAATGCGGCGCTCATGAGAATGGCGGCGCGGGCGGGCATGCAACGCGTAGTGACGCAGGTCGCGATGGCGTTGGGCGCGTCGGTCCATCCATTGACGAAGATGGCGCCCAACGCGAGGATCACGGTGACGGCAAGGACTGGGTTCGACACAATTTGGCCGAGGAAGGTTGAGAACGTTACGTCCATATATGGGCTTTCTCGAAGTTTGCAGACACGTTACAAAAACATGATAAATCGTATCACCTCCTGCGGGTTTCTTTGCCGAGTTCTGATGGGAGAAGTAATTTTTTGGCACTAAAATTGAATATTAGCCCTGTTGACCGTGGGTGTTCTTTTTGCTATCACGCCATGCGGACACGCGCGTTCGCTCCGACATTCCAAAACCACAGTCTGTTCGCTTTACAATATGCAAACATGCGTTCGATAATGGGAAGTATGGAATATCGACAGACAGATGGCAAAACTCGACGCGTGCACAAGCAGTATGTGGACGTTGTGGCTCGCATCCTCGCGGGCGGACAAGTCGTGCCGGTCACCGTCTGCTGGGTCGACGGTCGCTGCTTTACAATTGACGAGATTGTCTCGTCCACGGGCTTTGGCTTAACGGTTCACGGTGTTCGTACGGCAACGTATAAGGTTCGTTTTGGCGGGCATGCGACCGAGTTGTATCTGGAGAACCAGGCGTGCGGACGGCCGGACGGCTCGCAGGCCCACGTGATGCGTTGGTGGGTCTGGGCGTTTGATCGTACGCTTGAGGGCGAGCGCCGTAGGTAAGGACGCACGGCGTTCGGGTACAATGACAGGAATCTTGTCAGCTACTGCGCCGTTATTTGTGGCGCTTTTTGAAAGGACGAACCTATGAACGATATCCAGGGCTATCAGAACGGCCCCGTCGAGAGCGGCGCAAGCCGCGCCAAGGAGATGTCGCCGCGCGCGTACAATCTCGCCATGTCTGCCCTGATCTTCTTGGGCTTTTGCGCCATGGGCGCCGGCGCCTACTTTACGAGCACCATGTCGTTTGCGCGCATGATGATGAGCGGCGCCGCCTTGCCGCTGGTCTTTGGCTCGTTTATTTTGACCATCGTCGGCATGGTCATGATGTCGGCCGCCGCCAGCAAGCAGTCCGTGGGCCTGTCCCTTGTGGGCTACGTAATCTTTGCGAGTACCTTTGGCCTGACCGCGTCGTTTGGCCTTGCCAACTACGACCTGCCCACCATCAACACTGCCTTTATCGCCACGGCCGCCATCACCTTTGTTTTTGGCGCCTTGGGCGTGACGTTCCCCAAGTTTTTCCAGCGCGTATATGGCATCGGTTTTGGCATTCTGCTCGCCACTATTCTGGTTGAGATCGTACTGATGTTCATGGGCGTCTCGCAGACCATCACCGACCTGATCGTGATCGTGGTGTTCGCCGGCTTTATTGGCTACGACACCTATGTTGCCACGACGGTGCCGCCCACGCTGCCCGATGCGGTGCTCATGGCGTCTAACCTGTTCGTGGACATTATCAACGTGTTCCTGCGTATCCTGAACATTCTCGGCCGTCGCGATTAAAGCACGGCATTGCGACGCTTCCTGCCAGACACGGTAAAACGATACGAAAGGCGGTCCTTCGGGGCCGTCTTTTTTGTGCGCGGCGGGGTATCATGGATGGGAAAAAGCCGATAGCGGCAGCGACAGGAAAGGTGGCCACGTATGGCAGACGTCGACAACAGGAACCGTAACCGCAGGTCCAACCGAGCGGGTCAGCCCAATCCCAAACGCGAGGCGCGTGCCAAGGCCGCCGAGCGCCATGTGGCGGCTGTGTCCGAGGCCTGCGCCAAGGACATCGAGCGTTCGCTTGCCGGCGTGTGCGAGTTCGATGGTATGCCTGCCGGTTTTGTCGCGGCGATGAAGGCCAAGGCCCAGAAGGCAGCGGCTGCTGAGGAACATGCTGCCGAGGAGTCTGAGGCCGCCGAGGTCGAGGCTGCTGAGGTTGAGGCTGCGGTCGATGCCGAGGTGGCGCCCGAGCCCGTCGAGGAGGTCACCGAAGCCGAGCCCGCGCCTGCCGCCGAGGAGCCCGCTCCGGTCCTGCCCGAGGTCACCGTGCTCGACGCCTCTGCCACGCAGGCCATTCTGGATAACGGCCGAGGCTACGCGCAGTTCTGCGACATGGCCGTGCTCGCCTTCGCCTCGTTTACCAACCCGGGCGGTGGCTACATCCAGGGCTATCTGGGTCAGGAGGCCACGCTCTGTGCCGATTCATATCTGTACAACGTCCTCGATAAGCAGCGTAAGTGGTACGGCGAGAACCGTCGCCGCAACATCAACTGCGAGCTCTATCGCAACCGCGCCCTGGTGGTGCCTGCGGTGCGCTTCGACCGCAACCACGTGCATGCATACGCCGACGTAATCGTCGCCGCTGCACCCAACGCCAAGCGCGCTCGCCAGGAGTACCGCGTGAGCGACGATGCCTTGCTTGACGCCCTGCGCGACCGTATTCGCTTTGTGCTTGCTATCTGCGATGAGCTGGGTCGCGAGAAACTCGTACTGGGTGCTTGGGGCTGCGACAACAACGGCTTTGACGCCGAGGCCGTGGCCGAGCTCTTCCGCAAGGAGCTCGCGTCGGGCGACTTTAAGGTCAAGCAGGTCTTCTTTGCCGTGCCCTCTACGCGCTGGGACGAGGACTTTGCCAAGTTCGAGCACGTGCTGGCAAACTTCCCCGAGCGCAACGAGGGGTCCTATGCCCAGGTTGCCGCCCGCGCCGCAGCCGCTCGTGCCGCCGAGCAGGCCCAGGCAGCAGCCGAGGACGATGAGGACGAGGACGACTGGCGCAAGTACTTGTAAGCGGTGCGCGCGATGTGATATGCCAAGCCGACGGGAGGGATCGCCCCCGTCGGCTTTTTACCGAATGGGGAGTTCAAGATGAAAAACGTTCTGTGCTTTGGTGACAGCAACACCTATGGCTATGATCCGGCGGGTATGCGCGACGGCACCGCGGTGCGCTATGCGCAGGATGTGCGCTGGTGCGGCGTGGCCCAACGTGACTTAGGCGAGGGCTGGCATGTAATTGAAGAAGGCCTCAACGGCCGCACGACGGTACGCGACGACATGTGCCATCTGGACACCAATCTTAACGGCATCCGCGCACTTCCGATGCTGCTCGAGGCCCATAAGCCGCTGGACGCCATTGTGATCATGCTGGGCACCAACGACTGTAAGACGGTCTTTAACGTGACAGCTTCCGATATCGCCCGTGGCGCCATGGCGCTGATTCGTGCGGTGCGTGCATTTCCCTGGACCAATGCCGCACCCTGCCCGCGTATTCTGCTGATGGCACCTATCAAGATCAAGCCGCAAATCGCCGATGTATATATGACCGATTTTGACGAGCGTTCCGTCGAGGCCTCGGAGCATTTTGGTGAGTACTACGCACATGTGGCTGAGCAGTTTGGCTGCGACTTTTTGAATGCCGCCGACTTTGCCGAGCCGGGCGATATCGACTATCTGCATATGATGCCCGAAAGCCACGAGAGCCTGGGTCACGCCGTGGCAGCCAAGCTCCAAGAGATGCTCGGTGAGTAGCACGGCCCCAAACCACCACAAAGGTGCCTGTCCCCTTTGCGGTGGTTTGGGCTGCGAATCTTAATACTGCCACAACTAACTGCGTGCCATCTACCTGCGGCTTTGCGGGGTAATATCCTAACTTATCCCAAGCGCGTCGAAGGCGGCGCGGACGACCTGCTCGGCGGTGGGGCGGATGTAGTGCCGTCCCGACACGCCGGGGAGGGCGTGGCCCATCAGCATCTCGATGAGGTCCCACGGCAGGCGAAGCTCGACCTCCGCTATCGTACGCCACGAGTTGCGCAGGTTCGACCACGGGATGTGCTCGATGCCGCGGGCGGCGCAGAGTTTCCGCCAGCGGTCGTTGCAGATGCTCCGGTTCATTGGCAGCCCGTCGCCCCGGTCGCTCAGCCACTCGCGGCCCTCGGCGGCGCGCGAGGCCGCTATCTCGACGAGGCGGTCGGCGGCCTGCGGCAGGATCACGACGGTGCGGGCGGACTTGGCGGTCTTGAGGGCGCCCACCGGCTCGGTGCCGGATTGCTGCATCTGGCGGCAGATATCGGCGGAGGCGAGTGCGGTGCCGCTACGCTCCCAGCGCAATACCTCCTCGGTGCGGACGCCCAGCGACTCGCCCGAGCGGCAGGAGCCGAAGCACGCGAGGATGAACGCGGGCTCCAGGGGGTTGCCGCGCAGTGCGTCGAGGACGCCCAGGGCCTCGTCGAGGGTGTAGACGCGCTTTGAGCGCTCGCGAGTCTTGCGGGTGGGCATGGTGTACCTGACGCTGGCGGCGAATGGGTCGAGCGGCAGGCGGATGAAGGTCGAGACGCAGGCGTAGACCTTGCGCAGGGTGAGCAGGGCGGTGTCGGCGGTGGCGGCTGGCAGTGACAGCAGCCAGTCCTGCAGCTCGACGGCGCGCAGCTGGTCCACGGGCATTACGCCCCAGCGGGGTCCGACGTAGTTCTTCCACGAGCGCAGCACGAGGTCGCGGGTGTTGGGGGCGAGGGTCCCCGCCTCGACCTGTGCGGCCATCTTGGGGACGAGCCACGTCTCGTAGGCCTTGGCTATGGTGGGCACGGGGGCGTCGTCGGCGTGCTCGACGTGGATGCGGTCGAGTTCCGCGCACGCCTCGCGGTAGGTGCCGTACACGGTCTTGGTCTTGCGCCTGCGGCCCTGCGGCGTGTTCTGCATCCAGCGCAGGACGTACTTCTTGCCGCGCCTCATCTCGGTCACGGAGCCCCAGACGCGGCGGCGCTGCTTCTTTGTCATATAATCAGATCCGTTCAGATCGCGGGCATATTCTCCGTTTCGCCCGGCTCTGACTCCGGCCCCGTCTCACGTTCCAAAGTGCAGGGGCCGTCTCCTTAGTCTCGGGGCCGCGGCATCAGCCTGCGGTCCCGAGATTTTTTGCTTTCATGGGCATCACCTCCCTAGATGTAGGCGCATGGAATCTCGCCCTACGTTCGCGGTGTAGAGAACGGCGTCGGCGGTGTAGCCGAGTCTTTAGGCGAGCGGGTGGAAAATGCCCTTCTCGCGCAACTTCTCGCTCGTCCGGTACTGTTCGGCGTCGGGCACGCTGTGGAACTCGACGGTCTTGTCGTAGTTCGCCTTGACGACCTCCTCGATTTCATCGAGCGACACGCGGAAGAACTCCCTGCGCTGGTTGACTATGTTCACCTTTCTGTCCTCGAAGGCCCGGTGCAGCGCCGCCTCGAGCTTCGGGGCGTCATCGCAGAAGATGAGCGCGTGCACGTCGAAATTGAACGGGACGGACGCGTCTCCGAGCTCGCGGATGCGGTCCATCGGCTCAAGGCGCCTCGTCATCCCGATCTTGTAGACGCCCTCACCGAATGAGCCGATGTTGGAGATCACGTATACGAAGCCTGCCTTCTGGTTCGCCTCTCGGTAATCGACATCCGACACTGCCCTGTCCACATCGTCGAGCTTCGCCTTGAGCTCCGCGGCCTTCTCCTCGAGATCGGCGCGCTCGTCGTCGCCGGCATCCTTCAGGCGTGCCGAGATGTCCTTGTACGCCTTGAGGTACTGGGAGCGCTCCTTCTCGAGCTTCTTGCGCTCGGCCGCTATCTCGCGCTCGAGCTTCCGGGCTTCGCGCTCCTGCTCGCGGGCCTCGCGCAGCGCTTCCTTCTCCTCCTCTTTCTCCTGTGCGAACTCGAAGGCCAGCTGGACCTCCTCCTGCTTGAGGAGGACGTATGCGGCGGGGATGGATATGCCGAGGGTCTTGCCGTTGCGGTTGATGGCTGCGGCCGACTTCTCGATCCTCTCGAGCGAGCGCTCGACGTTGGTCGCCTTGACTTTGCGCACGATTTCGTCGCACTCGCCGTTGTACGCCATCATGAGCAGTTTCGAGATTTCGCGGACCATCGCCTTGCCCTTCGAGGCGCTGCCGTTGACCGTCCAGGACGTCTTGTCCGCGGCCTTGCTGAAGCTCTTGACGGCCTCCTTCTGTTTCCTGCGGCATCGGTCGAGGGCGTCCTTGTAGTGAGTCGAGTCGGCGAAGTCGAAGCGCGGGCGGTACAGGCCGAACTCCTCGACCAGCAGCTCGTCATCGAGGACGCGCGACTTGGACTCCTTTGCCTTGACGATGGCATCCAGTTTGACGTTCTGCTGCTCCAGCTTCTCGAGCGAGGCCTTCTCCTCCTCGATTTTCTTCCTGAGGTCCTCGGCCTCGCGCCTGAGCCTATCCGCGTCCGCCATCTCCGGCGTGAGCATGGACTCGAGCTCCTCTACCCGCTGCTTGTACTCGGTCGCCTTGAACATGTCCCTGAAAGCCATCGGTTCGCCTTTCTGTCTCTAATATCTCTTGACCTCGCTGGCCTGGTGCCACTTGACGACGCCGCGGAAGTTCACGCTGGCGTTCTCCGGATCGTCGAACACTATGTCGGTGTAGCCGTCCTCGTAGCTGTCCGGCGACAGCACGAGGGTCGACGCCCCGCGGTAGTAGCTTCTAAGGATCATCTCGCCGTTATACTCGGCCGCCACGGCGTCGCCGTTGCGCGGTTCGCACCTGGGGGAGAGCAGTGCGTTCTCGCCGTCGGCAAACCTGCGATTCATGCATGAGCCGCGCACGCGCATGAGGTAGGCGTCCGGGTCGTTGACGCGCTCGAGGACCGAGATCGGCACGTCAGCGACCTCGTCGGGACCGAATTCATCGGTGAACTCGCCTGCGTGCCCGGCGACGAGCACGGGCAGAGTCACGTACTGGGCGCTGTTGGGGCGCACGGGCTCCGGGGTCTCACCCATGAGGTCGGCCACCGTCGTGCCGAAAAGCTCGGCGAGTTGCTCAAGGTTCGCTTTTCTCGGCATCGACTTCTCGGATTCCCACTGGCCGATGGCAACTCGCGATACATCGAGTTTGTCGGCTATTTCCTGCTGGGTCATTCCAGCTCTACTCCTGAGCCGGCGAAGGTTTTTACCGATTTCCATGGGCCTCTCCTTGCCTATGTATAACTTTACTTATCATTTTAGAAAAGAAAACTTTTCATTCTAGAAAAGTTTTTATTTACACGATGCAAAGAAAGACTTACTATTAGTTCAGCAAGAGAGAGGAGGCCACTTGAATACCCTGCGAGATGTTCGCGAGAGCAAAGGGGTTAAGAAAGTCGCAGTTCAGCGGATGTTGGGGGTTAGCCAACCGACCTATGACCGTTACGAGCTTTATCCCGGAGAGATGCGAGCCAAGGACCTCGAAAGGGTCCTGACGTTCCTCGGCATCACTCGCGACGATATTTTTTTAGCAACAGAGGAAAGTTAAAGTTTGCATCCAACGAAACGGAGAGAACCATGAACGAGAACTACATCGACATCGAGCTGGGCGGCTGGAACGTCCCCGAGGCCATCACGGTCGAGGCCGAGCCCGTCGAGGCCCGCGACTTTTCCGACTTCGAGCTGTAGGGGAGGGCGTCATGAACAAGGACTACAGCGTCACCTTCAAGCCGAGCGAGGACCTCGACGGTGCCATGTGCGAGACGGAGGAGTCGATGAAGGGCCGCATCTGCCGCCTGTTCGGCTTCGAGAGCCGGAGCTTGAGCATGCAGGATGGCGACCTGAAAAGCGCCGAGATCGCCGGCACGCGCTACTACGCGTACACCTCCGTGCGCTTCACCGCCAACGGCATCGGCTGGTCGACGGACTTCGAGAACCTGGTCCGCGAACCGGTTCTCGACGAGCACTAGGGAGGGCGACATGGGAGACGTGAAGATGCGCCGCGAGAACATCAGGTACGAGGCGCGCGGGAAGTCCTTCGAGGTCGAGTGCCCGCAGGGCTTCGCGAGCATCGAGGCCATCGTCTGCTGGTGCGATGCCGGTGGCGGCTGGCACCGCGAGGCCTTCGAGTCGTTCCTCGACGCCCGCGGTCGCCTGGACGGGCTGCTGCGCGGCGAGGCGGTCATGGCCTACGTCCAGCGCACGGTCTGCATGAACACCGCCGACGCCATCGACCCCGGCATCCAGCCGGTTGAGGTCGGCCTCGCTGCGGGCGAGTGGGTCATGTATCAGCTGCAGAAGGGGCGTGAGTAGCGATGGGTAAGCGGGTCCGCTACGACTTCGAGCTTGTCGACGGCTCCTATGTCGAGACCGACAAGAGTGCCGCGTTCCGTATCTCGGAGACGTTCGGCTTCACCAACGAGAAGCACATCAAGATTTTGGAGAAGGGCACCGAGAAGCTGGGAAAGCTCGACGGGACCGAGTACTACATCGCCTCGCCCGTGACGTTCGCCCTGTACGGGCGAGTCTACTTCACGCTGGGCAACTCGCTCGTCTACATGCCCGGCCTGGAGGAAGTCTACCTGGGCGGCGATGGGCGATGAGCAAGTTCTGTCAGGCGGTTCGCCTCGTGGTCGCCATCGTCGTCACCACGCCGCTCGTTCTGGTCGTCGCGGCGCTCGCGCTGGTCGAGTGCCTCTTGAGGATGGTTTCCGGGGCGTTGACAAGGCTCGGCATCTCAATCCTCAGAACTCTGTCTTAGCGGCGACAGGCCCCGCTCCCGGGGCGGCACCGTTGCCCCGCGGCTCTCCAATAACCATCCGCGGGGACGTTCCCTACCGGTGCCGTGCCGGGGGCGAGGCCCCGAAACCGACAAAAAAGAGCCGCCCAGTGTGGAAAGCGGGGACGGCTCCAGACCTGAAAGGAGGTCACTCATGGATTCTAGCAGAGCCAAAACGTTCCAGCAGATGGCCGACGAGCTTGGCATCAGGCACAAGCTGATGTACACGCTGCGCGAGGCGTCGAGGGTGACGGGGGTGCCATACGACACGCTGCGCTGCGAGTGCAAGGCGGGCCGCCTGCGCTCGCAGCTGCCCGAGGGGCGCAAGGTGGGGCGCATGGTGCGCCCGGAATGGGTGGAGCAGTGGATTGAGGAGGGAACGCATGGCATCGAGGCTGCTTAGGTGCGCTGCGTACATCGCGCTCCTGTTCGCGGTGTACGCGCTCATGCCCTACATCCTGCGGGCGATGCTGCTCGCGGCGGACGGCATCCGCGTTGTGCTCGGGATGGGGTCGGTACTGTGACCGGCAGGCGATTCGCGTTCACCGTCAAGTTCGCGGCGGGCAAGCAGCGCCACAGGCTCGACCGGCGCCACGCCCGGATGTATACGCCGACCGAGACGCTGAGGGCCGAGCGGGCCATCGCGGCGGCGTGTCGGGAGGCGATGGCCGAGGCGGGCATCCAGCCCCTGGTCTTCGGCCCGCACGAGCCGGTGATCCTCAACGTCGACGCCTACCGTCCGCTTCCGGAGAGTCGGCCCAAGCGCGTGCGCTCGCAGCCGGACACCTACAAGCCGGACGGGGACAACGAGGGCAAGCTGGTCATGGACGCGCTCAACGGGCTCGTCTGGGCCGACGACGCGCAAGTGGTCGACCTGCACGTGGTAAAGCACCCCAGGGTGCGTGGGCAGGCCGAGCGCATGGACATATCGATAGCGCCCGGGTGGTCCGGGCGCAGGGACGAAACGGAGGAAATGTAAATGAAACGAAAGGTATTCAAGGAACTCATGAGGCAGGCCGTGGGCAACGTCCTCATCAACACGGAGCTCAACGCCGAGGCGCTCAAGGAGAAGGTCGACCCTGCGGTGCTCCGCGGCGTCGCCTACGGCATGGCGGTCGCGCCCGTGCTGATGGACGAGGAGCCCATCGAGTTCGACCGCGGCTTCCTTGCCGTCATCATCGCGTACGGCAAGGAGTGCGATGACGTCTACGCCGAGAGCGGCGCCGTCGCCACCATCTCCAAGCTCTACGGATGCGAGGTGAGCGTCGATGAGTAACGAGGTCATCGAGTTCAAGGACGATGCGGGCATGCCCGTCAAGTTCACCTCGCAGGACATCCGCGAGCGCCTGTGCCCGAACGCGACCGAAAGCGAACTGGCGCTGTGCATCGAGTTGTGCAACCGCCAGCACCTGAACCCCTTCACCAAGGAGGTCTACCTGGTGAAGTACAGGGACGCCCCGGCGAGCATCATCACTTCCTACCAGGTGTTCAACCGCCGCGCGAACAAGCAGCCCAACTACGGCGGCATCGAGAGCGGCGTCGTGGTGCTCCGCGACGGCGAGGTCGTCAAGAAGAAGGGCTCCGCCGTCTACAAGATGATCGGGGAGCAGCTCATCGG
>UQMM01000024.1 GCA_900542165.1 uncultured Collinsella sp.
CACTATCCTCTTCGTCGGCAGCGTCAGAGTGTATAAGAGACAGGTGATTAAGCTCGAGCGCAAAAAGAAGTACGGTAGCTGGATCTATAAGGAGGACGCGCCGCTCACACGTGGCGAGTTTGAGCAGATTCTGGCTGGCGACTACGGCTTTTTGCTGAGGAGCCCTTATCCGCTCTGTCGCGAGTTCTACATCGAGTGCATCTGCAACATGATGCGCCCACGGACCATTGTGGACTACGAGCGCGAGCCGTGGGTGATGGACGAGGGCACCGTGCGCATTACGTTTGACATGAATGTGCGTGCCGCGGTGGGAAGCTTCGATATCTTTGACGTGACGCTGCCCGCGTTGCCGGTCCTGGAGCCCGGTAAGCTGGTGATGGAGGTCAAGTTTACGGAGTTTTGCCCGCAGCTGGTGCGCGATATGGTGCCGCCGGGCGCGGCCGAACTCACGGCGGTCTCTAAGTACTGCCTGTGTTATGACAAGACCGCCTACCTGCGCGGATTTAATTACTGGGAATCGGATTTTGGGAACCGAGGGGATATTTAGACCATGAGCACCAGGGACTTTTTTAAGAACTCCGTCTTGGAGGCGTTCGGTCAGGTCGACCCTGCCAAGATTGGCCTTTCGCTGCTCGTGGCGCTCGCCATGGGCATCCTGATCTATTACGTGTACAAGCGCTTTTTTACCGGCGTGGTGTATTCGCGTAGCTTTGCCGTGACGCTCGTGGGCATGTGCGTGCTCACCTGCATGGTCACGCTCGCGATCTCGACCAACGTGGTCATCTCGCTCGGTATGGTCGGTGCTCTGTCCATCGTCCGCTACCGTACGGCGGTCAAGGACCCGCTCGACCTGCTGTATCTGTTTTGGGCCATTACCACGGGCATTACGGCAGGCGCCGGCATGTATGCGCTCGTGGGGCTTACGGCAGTGGTGATCGTGGTGATGATCGCCGGCTTTGCGAGCCACCAGGACAAGGCGCGCGTGTACATGATGGTCATCCACTACACGGGCCAGACCACCGGCGACGATATCGTGCGCGCGTTTGGGCGCACCAAGTTCACCGTCAAGTCTAAGACGATGCGCGGCGACAAAGTCGAGATGGCCGTCGAGCTCTTCTCGGACGGCGTTGACATGCCCTATGCGGACGCTATTCGCGCGCTTGACGGCGTGGAGGACCTCACACTCATCCAGTACAACGGCGAATACCACGGCTAATTATGTTCCGGCGTTTTAACAAACGCCGGACCGCTCGACGCTGCGCGGGCATCTGCCGGGCGATCTGCCGCTCAAACCGTCGCTCGCGTACATAAAGTACGCTTCGCTCCTCTTTCGCGGCACCTCGCCACGGCAGTTGCCCGCTCGCTGACGTTTGCTCGACCTGGGTGGGCCGATTTTGTTCGGATGCCGTCTTCACGGGTATTATGGTGAAAGCGATTTCAATGACAGGGGTGCTCGTGGTAAAGATGAAAGATGTGGCCGAGCTGGCCGGCGTTTCGAGCGCCGCCGTCTCGCGCTACCTCAATGGTGGGTACATATCGGCGGACA
Source organism: uncultured Collinsella sp. (assembly GCA_900542165.1). Classification (GTDB taxonomy): domain Bacteria; phylum Actinomycetota; class Coriobacteriia; order Coriobacteriales; family Coriobacteriaceae; genus Collinsella. The sequence goes on from UQMM01000024.1 coordinate 1,547, forward strand.
AGGCCGAGCGCATTAAGCAGGCGATTGAGCTGACCGGATACGTGCGTTCTAGTCAGGCTCGTGCGCTGCGCACCGGCTCCACCAAGCTCATCGGCGTCATCGTACCCAAGATCAACTCGGAATCCGTGAGCCGCATTACCGCCGGTATTGGCCAGGTGCTCGGTCGCCGTGGCTACCAGATGCTGCTTGCCAATACCGATAACGCCCCCGATCGCGAGCTCGAGTACCTCGATTTATTCCAAAACCACCCGGTCGATGGCATTGTGCTGGTGGCAACTATGATTACCGACGAGCATCGCCGGGCGATTGAGTCGTGCCGCGTGCCCATCGTGCTGATCGGCCAGAATGTTGAGGGCGTGGCGTGCGTCTATCACGACGATTACGAGGCCGCTTTTGAGCTGGGCCATGCGCTTGCAGGCCGCGTGGACGGCAAGATCGCCTACATTGGAGTTACCGAAGAGGACCGCGCGGCCGGTTATGACCGCCGTCGCGGTTTTGAGGCCGGATTGCGCGCCGCGGGTAACCCGCTCGATGCCGCCTTGATTCGCCTCGGCTCGTTTACGCTCGACTCGGGTTATGGTGCGGCGCGTGAGCTGCTTTCCGTCGCTCCCGATGTTTCGTTTATCGCATGCGCAACCGACACCATGGCGGCGGGCGCACTGCGTGCCATCGATGAGGTTCGCGGCGTGGGCGAGGGTATACACCGCGTGAGCGGTTTTGGCGACAACGCGTTTTTGCGCGCGCTGACGGGCGGCATTCCCACCGTGCATTACGGCTACCTGACCAGCGGCGTCGAGGCGACCAATATGTTGCTCAACACGCTCGATGGTGTGGAGGGGGAGAGCGGTCTAAAGACGCTCAAGCTCGGCCATCAGCTTATGAATGTCTAGATTTTGGGTACGTCTGCCTGCCTCTGAGTCGCCTGTTTTTGCCGTAAAACTACCTTTCGCCGGCTTTTTCCTACCGTTCACCCTACTGTGAAAACGATTACAGACATATGAAACTGAAAACGATTACAGTGTAAGTGTCAAAGATGGCCGGGTGCAGATGCTCCCGTTGGAGGAAAGGGAAGTCATGGACTACCGCAAATCAGCCCAAGAGGTGCTCGACAACATCGGTGGCGCCGACAACGTTATTTCGGCCGCACACTGCGCCACGCGTCTGCGCCTGGTGATTGCAGATAACGCCAAGGTCGACAAGGAGGCCCTCGAGAATATCGACGGCGCCAAGGGCGTCTTTGAGGCCCAGGGCCAGCTCCAGATTATTTTTGGTACCGGCACCGTCAACAAGGTCTACGAAGAGTTCATCGCGCTCAGTGGCGTCGAGGCTGCCACCAAGGCCGAGGTCAAGGAGGCAGCGGCGCAGCAGCAGAACATCTTTATGCGTGCCATTAAGGTGCTCGGCGACGTCTTTGTCCCCATCATCCCCGCCATCGTGGCTTCGGGCCTGCTGCTGGGCATTATGAGCGCCCTCAACTTTATGGCCTCCAACGGCTTTATCGCGCTCGACACCAATAACTTTATTTATAAGATTGCCGACCTGGTCTCGGGCACGTCCTTTGGCATTCTGCAGATCCTGATCGGTTACTCCGCGGCTAAGGCCTTTGGCGCCAACCCGTACCTGGGCGCCGTCGTCGGTGGTGCATTCATCAACTCCTCGCTGCAGAGCGCCTATACGGTTGCCTCCGAGGGCGTGCAGACCATGGTCAACGTCATCCCCGGCGTGTACAGCTTTGAGTGGGTCGGCTATCAGGGTCATGTGATCCCCATCGTCATCGCCTGTGCCATTCTTGCCTTCCTCGAGAAGCGCCTGCACAAGATCGTTCCCGAGATGTTCGATCTCTTTGTGACTCCGCTTGTCTCGGTGTTCGTGACCGTGCTCGTGACTCTCGTTGCCGTCGGCCCCATCTTTGTCTGGGCCGAGAACGCCATCCTCGGTCTGATTCAGGCCCTTCTGACCCTGCCCTTCGGCATCGGTTCCTTTATCGTCGGCCTGTTCTATGCCCCCACGGTCGTTACCGGTATCCACCAGATGTACACCGCCATCGACCTGGGCCAGCTCGCTCAGTATGGCGTGACCTACTGGCTGCCCATCGCCAGTGCTGCCAACATCGCTCAGGGTGGCGCCGCACTCGCCGTTGCCTTTAAGACCCGCGATGCCAAGATCAAGGGTCTGGCGCTTCCTTCGGCCCTGTCCGCCTTCATGGGCATTACCGAGCCTGCCATCTTTGGTGTGAACCTGCGCTTCTTTAAGCCCTTCATCGCCGGCTGCATCGGCGGCGGTTGCGGTGCCCTGGTCTGCGCGCTCACCTCGCTGGCTGCCTCCGGCACGGGCGTTACCGGTATCTTCGGTATCCTGCTGTGCCTGGCCCAGCCCGTGCAGTACGCGATCATGTTTGCGGTCGCCGCGCTGGTTTCCTTTGCCGTCTCGTTTGTCCTGTACAAGGACGAGCCCAAGGCTTCCGAGCAGGCCTAAGAGCTTTTGATTGAGGGGATGCCCGCGGGTTGTATGCTCGCGGGCGTTTCCCGTATCTGGTGCCGATCTCTTGTGCCTTGTAACTTTCGATCCGTTAGGACTTTGATATGTCTAATGCACTTGGTCGCGACCTTGCAAAGCTGGTCGCCGCTGTTGACGCCGCCGCCTCTGAGTGCGGTCATGGCGCGTATGGCCAACGCTTCCATATTATGCCGCCGGCGGGTTGGCTCAACGACCCCAACGGTCTTTGCCAGGCGGGCGGCGTGTTCCATGCCTATTTTCAGTATGCGCCGTTTGATGTCGAGGGCGGCGTTAAGGCCTGGGGTCATGCGACAAGCCGCGACCTTATGAACTGGGAATATGTTGGCGCGCCGCTGCTTCCCGACGAGCCGTTTGACTGCCATGGCGTGTACTCGGGCTCCGCGCTTGCCGAGGATGGCCGCATTCGCGTGCTCTATACGGGCAACGTTAAGCTTTCCGATGCGGACGGCACGTACGACTACGTCAATACCGGCCGCCGCGCCGATACTGTTTATGTCGAGAGCGTTGATGGCCTTGCCGGTCGGGAGTTCAGCCAAAAGCGCGTGGTGCTGGCGTCCGAGGATTATCCCGAGGATTTGACCTGCCACGTGCGTGACCCCAAGGTGTGGCGCGATGATGATGGACGTTACCACATGGTGCTGGGCGCGCGTCGTCGCGTGGACGGGCCGCATGTCGATAGTCGATTTTGCGCCATGCACGGCGAGGGTGCCGGGCGCGATGTGGGCGAGATCCTGGTGTACGGTTCGGCGGACATGATGAGCTGGGAGCTCGAGAGCCGTGTGTCTACGCCCGAGCGCTTTGGCTTTATGTGGGAGTGCCCGGGATACCTTGAGCTTGAGTCGGATGGCGGTGTACCGGCGAAGTGGCTGTCCTTCTCGCCCCAGGGGCTCGAAGGTGGTCGTTGGGACCGCGGTAATGTGTATGCTGCTGGCTATATGCCTGTAACGGGTGACATCACCGGTGGTGACGGTGCCTATGAGCTGGGCGAGTTCCGCCTGTGGGACGCCGGTTTTGACTTCTATGCTCCGCAGGAGTTTACGTCCGAGGATGGTCGACATATTCTGATCGGCTGGATGGGTATGCCCGATGAGCCGACCTATGGCAACGCACCCACCGTGGCGTGTGGCTGGCAGCACTGTATGACGGTGCCGCGTGAGCTTACAGCCGGTGCTGGCGGCTTGGTGCTGCAGCAGCCGGCGCGCGAGATCGAGCGCCATTATGCCTCGGTGCGTGTGGGGGCGGGCTCGTTGGAGGTTGACGGCGATACCTGCTTTGACGTTGTTGCCAACGGTGTCGATGGCGCGTTTACCGCGACCGTTGATGGCGAGCTGAAGTTGGCGTTTGTGCCCGCCGAGGGCGAACTGCCCGCGCGCTTTGAGATGCGATTTACCGATGAGGGTCGCGCTTCTGCCGGCTGCGGTCGTACCGTGCGCTGGGAGCCCGTCGACGAGGTTCGTAACGTGCGCATTGTTGGCGATATCTCGTCGGTCGAGGTGTTTGTGAACGATGGCTCGCTCGTGTTTTCGACGCGCATCTATCCCGAGGCCTATGGCGTGACCGTTGACGCTCCGGGCGCGAATGTGACCTACCACGCGCTTAACATCTAGGCGATTCGTCGCATATCGGCGCTATACTGCAGCCGTAGCCCACGATGCGGGAAACATCCGCATCGTGGGTTTTTGTTTTGGAGGGAAGGTGCCGTATGGGCGTACAGCAACTAGAAGAGGCCTGGGCTTTGAGGACCGGCGCGCGTGAGGCGCGGTTGCTTGCGGCCCCGCATGTGCCGGCAGCGCTGTCGCAGCTGGGGATTGTGCGTCACGGTGACCGCCTGGTGGTCTTTGCGGACGACTTTGTCGATGCGTTTGCGCGCGGCTTTGATGGCTGCGATGTCGCGCTGGTGGGCTCGACGTCCGCCGAGGCGTTTGCCGCTGCGTCCGAGGACTTTGATGCTTCGTTTGATGCCGAGGGGCCGCACCTGTGGTGGTTTGTCAACTCCATCGGCGGGTTTGGTCTGCGTGTGCCCGACCTTCGCGCTCTTGGCCGCGCGGCTCGCGAGGCACGTGCGCTGCTCGTGGTGGATAACACCGTGGCTTCCATCTTTGGCTGCGATCCTTTGCGTTTGGGTGCCGTGCTGTCGCTCGAGGCACTCGACCGCGTGTTCGCCGGTGAGGCGCCGCGCAAGCTCGTTGCCGCTTCGGTGGCGCGCTCGCAGCTCAAACGCCATCGCGTGGATGCCGCGGCTGAGTGCGTGCATGCCCTGCTCGAGGGCTGTGGCTTGGCCAAGCTTGATATGCCTGCTGACGAGGTCGGTGTGCTGGAGCGCGGGCTGGACTCGCTCGATGCCCGCATGCAGGCGCATTTCGACCGCGCACGTGCGCTTGCCGAGTATCTGGCCGCCAATGAGATGGTGCGCAACGTGCGCTATCCCGGGCTGAGCTCGCATCCCGACCATGCGGCTGCAACGGGAATCCTCGAGCACGGTTTTGGCCCGGCAGTTGAATTTGACCTGATAGAGCGTAGCGCAGGCGAGCTGTTCGACGCTTTGCCGGGGGAGTTTCGCACATCGCCCGCGGGCGGCGCAACGACGCGTCTTTCGGCTCCACGCGGCAAGCAGGGGAGCACCGTCCGCCTCTTCGCCGGTACCGACGACCCCTTGATCGTGGCTGCCACCCTAGACAACGCCCTCCGCAAATTAACTACTCTTTGATGCTGTCGATTAGGTCGTTTGCTTTGTTGGCGATGACGTTGTTGATGTCGGCCTGTAGTTCCTCGTAGACCGCTATGGCTCGCTTGCCGGCGGGCGTGAGCGTGGATCCGCGGGCTCCGTCGCGCTCGATGAGTTTGCAGCCCAGCTGGCCTTCGGCCTCGTTCACGATGCGCCAGGCCTTGGAATACGCCATGCCCATGCTCTTGGCGGCGCGGTTGAGCGAATGCTCGCGGGCGATGCCCTGCAGCAACAAGACGCAGCCGTGGCCGAACACGCCCGGCAAATCCTTGTCGCACGCTTGAATGACCAACTTTGCCGTCGTTTTGTACTCCATACGCTCCACGTCTCCCCGCTAAAGTGTTTGCTGGGCAAACGCAAAGCCTGCGTCAAACCCTCGTGTACTCTTCTTAAATCATGCATTGTAGCAGTCAAAGTGCGTTAAGATACTTCCCCAGTATTGGGCGCCCAAGGTTGGGCTGGGTCCTACGAGGCCTGCAGCCGACCGGTCGCATGGAAAAAGGAGAAACATGGCTACGTTCTTTCCCGGTGAGTCCCACACGTTTTCGGAGTATCTGCTGGTTCCTGGTTACTCGTCCTCGCAGTGCATCCCCAACAACGTCTCTCTTAAGACGCCGCTAACCCGCTTTAAGCGCGGTGAGAAGCCGGCAATCACCCTGAACATCCCCATGGTTTCCGCCATCATGCAGTCCGTCTCGGGCGTCGATATGGGTGTCGCGCTCGCTACCGAGGGTGGCCTGTCCTTCATTTACGGTTCCCAGAGCGCCGAGTCCGAGGCCGCTATGGTCAAGGCCGTCAAGGATCACAAGGCCGGCTTCGTTCAGTCCGATTCCACGCTGACCCCCGCCATGACCATGGAGCAGGTCATCGAGCTCAAGGAGAAGACCGGTCACTCCACTATGCCGGTCACCGACGACGGCACTCCCAAGGGTAAGCTCCTGGGCATCGTCACCAGCCGTGACTATCGTCCCAGTCGCGATGACCACCAGACGAAGGTCTCCGAGTTCATGACCCCGCGTGAGCAGCTCATCGTGGGCGACAAGAACATCAGCCTCAAGGTTGCCAACGACGTCATCTGGGACAACAAGCTCAACGCCCTGCCCATCGTCGACGACAACGATCACCTCATGGGCATCGTCTTCCGCAAGGACTACGATAGCCACAAGACCAACCCCAACGAGCTGCTCGATAACGACAAGCGCTACATGGTCGGCGCCGGTATCAACACCCGTGACTATGCCGAGCGCGTGCCGCTGCTCATCGAGGCCGGCGCCGATGTCCTGTGCATCGATTCCTCCGAGGGCTTCAGCGAGTGGCAGAAGCGCACCATCGAGTGGATTCGCGCCAACTACGGCGAGGACGTCAAAGTCGGTGCCGGTAACGTCGTCGACGCCGAGGGCTTCCGCTTCCTGGCCGACTGCGGTGCCGACTTCATCAAGGTCGGTATCGGCGGCGGTTCCATCTGCATTACCCGTGAGACCAAGGGTATCGGCCGTGGCCAGGCCACCGCGCTGATCGACGTCTGCCGCGCTCGCGACGAGTACTACGAGGAGACCGGTGTCTACGTGCCCGTGTGCTCTGACGGCGGCATCGTCTACGACTACCACATGACGCTCGCCCTTGCGATGGGTGCCGACTTTATGATGCTGGGTCGCTACTTCGCTCGCTTTGATGAGAGCCCGACCGAGCGCGTCAACGTGAACGGCCAGTACATGAAGGAGTACTGGGGCGAGGGTTCTGCGCGTGCCCGCAACTGGCAGCGCTACGACCTGGGCGGTGCCGCGAAGCTCAGCTTCGTCGAGGGCGTCGACTCCTACGTCCCGTACGCCGGCTCCCTCAAGGACGGCGTGGGCGGCACGCTTTACAAGGTCAAGTCCACGATGTGCAACTGCGGTGCCCTCTCGATCCCTGAGCTCCAGGAAAAGGCACGCCTGACACTGGTCAGCTCCACCTCCATCGTCGAAGGCGGCGCCCACGATGTAGTCGTGAAAGACTCTCAGCAAAGCGTCAGCTACCGCTAAGCGGCTTTCCCAAGCACCGCACCTTGCCGTTCAAACCGTCGCTCGCGTACCAAAGTACGCGTCGCTCCTCTTTCACGGCAATCTGCGGCACCTGGAAAACCCGTTCGTGCTAGAACGAGTTTCAGACAAAGGTTGATTCTCAACCACGTTATTTAGATAAAGCGAGATGCCCGCAAGTCGCAGGCATCTCGCTTGTTGTATTTGCTAGAATCATCCAAGTTAACCCTAGGGTCGGGCGGCTAGGCTTTGCTCGCTGCAAGTTCCGCACGAGCCGAAGGCCACTTAATGTGGCCTTCGTGCGAGCAGGACTGTCCGCAGCAGCGAGCAAAGCCTAGCTGCCCGACCCCAATCAAGTTAAAAGGAGCTGATATGTGCGATTGCACAGATCATAAGGACGAGATTCCTGTTTACGACGCGCAGGCCATTGAGTCCCGGTGGATGAAGGCCTGGGAGGACTCCAACCTCTTTGCCGTCGACACCGACGACAGCAAGCCCAAGAAGTACGTGCTCGAGATGTTCCCGTATCCGTCGGGCGACCTGCACATGGGCCACGCGCGCAACTACACCATCGGCGATGCCATGGCCCGTCAGGCTCGTATGCGCGGCTTTGACGTGCTGCACCCCATCGGCTTTGACGCCTTTGGCCTGCCCGCCGAGAACGCCGCCATCAAGCACAACACGCAGGCTGCCGCCTGGACGTATAAGAACATGGACCAGGCGCTCGCCACGATGAAGCGAATGGGCTTCTCCTACGATCTGGATCGCATGGTCAAGACCTGCAGCCCCGACTACTACCGCTGGGGCCAGTGGATCTTTGAGAAGATGTGGGAAAAGGGCCTGGTCTATCGTAAGAAGAACCCGGTCAACTGGTGCCCCACTTGTAAGACCGTTCTGGCCAACGAGCAGGTTACCGAGGGTAAGTGCTGGCGCTGCGGCACCGAGCCCGAGAAGCGCGACCTGGAGCAGTGGTACTACAAGATTACCGAGTACTCCCAGGAGCTGCTCGACGACTTGGAGAAGCTCCCCGGCTGGCCCGAGCGCGTCAAGCAGATGCAGGCCAACTGGATCGGTCGCTCCGAGGGCGCCGAGGTCGACTTTACCCTGTGCGACCAGGATGGCGAGCCCATCGAGGGCGACGAGGGCAAGATCACCGTCTTCACCACGCGTGCCGATACGCTCTTTGGCGTCTCCTTCTTTGTCCTGGCTCCCGAGTACGCCGGCCTGCATGAGCTCGTCGAGGGCACGGAGTACGAGGAGGCCGTCACTAAGATCGTCGAGGACGCCAAGCATATCTCTGCCGTCGAGCGTGCCCAGGGCACCCTCGAGAAGCACGGTGCCTTCACGGGCCGCTATGTGGTAAACCCCGTCAACGGCGAGAAGGTCCCCGTGTGGGTTGCCGATTATGTCGTTGCCGACTACGGTACCGGTGCCGTCATGGCCGTTCCCTGTGGCGACCAGCGCGACTTTGAGTTCGCCCGCAAGTACGACCTGCCGATCGTACCGATCATCCTGGACGATGGCGATCGCGCTGCCGTCGAGGCCAGCGGCGAGACCATCGATACCTTCCATGCCGAGACTGTCGACTGGGATTGCGCTCACGCTGCCGAGGGCACGCTCGTCCAGTCCGGCAAGTACACCGGCATGCGCGGCGGTAAGCACTCCGAGGGCGAGGCTGCCATCGTGGCCGACCTCGAGGCCATGGGCTGTGGTCGTCGCAAGGTCGAGTTCCGTCTGCGCGACTGGCTCATCAGCCGCCAGCGCTATTGGGGCAACCCCATCCCGGCCATCCACTGCGAGCACTGCGGCATCGTGCCCGTGCCCGAGGATCAGCTGCCGGTGACGCTGCCCGAGAACCTGGACCTGGGCGCCGGCGAGACCCTCGCCGAGTGCAAGGAGTTCTACGAGACCACCTGCCCGGTCTGCGGCCGCCCGGCCAAGCGCGAGACCGATACCATGGACACCTTTACCTGCTCCAGCTGGTATTACCTGCGCTATACCGATCCTCACAACACCGAGCTGCCCTTCTCCCGAGAGGCCGCCGACCGTTGGATGCCCGTCGATAACTACATCGGCGGCATCGAGCACGCCATTCTGCACCTGCTCTACAGCCGCTTCTTTACCAAGGCCCTGCGTGACCTGGGCCTGCTGAACGTGGACGAGCCCTTCACCAACCTGCTGTGCCAGGGCATGGTCAAGGACGAGAACGGTGACACCATGTCCAAGTCCAAGGGCAATGTCGTGCCTCCGAGCTCGGTCATCGAGCCCTACGGCGCCGACACCATGCGTCTGGCGATTCTGTTTATCGCTCCGCCCGAGAAGGACTTCGACTGGGATCCCAAGGCCGTCGAGGGCGCTAACCGCTTCATCAAGCGCGCCTGGCGTATCGTTTGGCAGCTCGTCCAGTCCGGCGACGGCAACGTGGCCTTCGACAAGTCCGCGCTCGACGAGGTTGCGATGAAGCTCTATCGCGAGCGTCACCGCACCATTGCCAAGTGCACTGAGGACTTCGATCGCGGCCAGTTCAACACCGCGATCTCGGCCGTCATGGAGCTCGTCAACGCGGCGAGCGCCTACCTCAACGCCACCGAGGGTGCCGCCCGCGACAAGGCGCTGTGCTACGGCGTGGCCAAGGACATCGTGAGCGTCCTGGCGCCCATCTGCCCGTTCTGGGCCGATGAGCTGTGGCACGAGGCACTCGGCTGCGAGGGCAACGCCTACACCGCCGCCTGGCCCGAGTTCGACCTGGCCGAGTCCGTTGAGGACACGGTGCAGATCGTGGTCCAGGTGCTCGGCAAGGTCCGCGGCCGCGTCGACGTTGCCCGCGATGCCTCCAATGAGGATATGCAGGCTGCCGCCGAGGCCGCCGTCGCCAAGTGGCTCGAGGGCAAGACGGTCGTCAAGGCCATCTGCGTGCCCGGCAAGTTGGTCAACCTGGTGGTCAAGTAGGCACTGCGCGCTTAACTGACGCATAAAAGACGAGGGGCGATCCGGTTGGGTCGTCCCTCGTTTTGTGTTGTATGCCCTGCTTAGTCATTGCGTCGCAACGTTTTCTATGGGATGTGTACCAGGTCCCTAAAGTAAACGTTGCCCGTTGCCTCTTCGAACATCCAGATGTTGAGGTAGATGTCGTTGAGGTCGTTGTTCACATCAAAGTCCGGGTCGTCGTAGGTGCCCACAAAGGTGAGCATGGCGCGCGTTTCCTCGCCCGCTGCGACCTGCTGGCGCATGCGTACGTCGCGGACCACGCCGTTGACGTAGGCATATGAGTCCACATCGCCAAACATCATGTCGACACCGGTGTTGTTGGACACCGTAAAGACGAGCGCGGCGTCCCCGTAGCCGTCGGTGTCCTTGCCCACGCAGGTAACATGGACGTTCTCGTCTGCCTCAAGGTCGATGGGGAACTGTTCTTGGGAATCGGGACCCAAGCTCTGGGGATCGACGATGTCCTCGTCTATTTTGTCGAAGCTCGCCGGGGGTTCGGTTTTCTCAATGGCTTTGGTGCTGCTGGGATCCGGTTCGCAGGTTCCGGTTTTGCCATTCGCGTTGCCGCAGCCCAAGAGGGCCAACGAGCACGTTGCGATGGCGAGCGCAGTCATGCAGAGGGTGCCTAGGCGATTCATGGGTGCCTCCTTGCCGTAGAAGATCTCGAAAGGTTCGTCGTTGCGCGACTTGCTGGCTGGCTTGTTGCAGAATGTTCCTTAGCGTAAGTCTGATCGATAGGAGCTCGGGGAGGAATGCCCTTGGGGTTCGAACGGGCCCGTGGATTGGGACGCATGGCCCGTTTTGGGGCTGTTGAGGGTGCGCCGCATGGGGCTCCTCGGCCAATTGTCCTATTCTTGTGGAGAAGCTGTGCGCACGCTGACCTGCAGATTCGTACTGTGCTTGCACGTTTCCGCAGCTATTGGTATAGTTTGCTTGCAAATGAAGTTGTAATTGAAAGAAGTGGGGTTTCGGCCCCGCTTCTTTTTTGTATGGATGGAGGTGCCGCAATGGTCAAGACCAAGACCGAGCAGGCGATCATCGACGCGCTCGAGGCCGTCGCTCCCCAGCACGATGTCGACATCGTCGACGTCGAGCTCGTGGGTGCCACTAAGGCCCCATGCGTGCGCGTGCGTATCGAGGGTGCCGAGGGTCAGAGCCTGTCGCTCAACGACGTCACGGCCAATACCAAGTGGGTCGGCGATGTGATTGAGGAGCTCGACCCCATCTCTTCGAGCTATACGCTCGAGGTGTCGAGCCCGGGTATGGCGCGCCCGCTGCGCCGCCCGAGTGACTTTGCCCGCTTTGTGGGCGAAAACTGCGAGCTCACCTCCACCGCCACCGAGGGCCGTCGCAAGTACGCCGGCAAGATTGCCGCCGCCACCGAGGCGAACGTGACCCTCGAGCTCGAGGACGGCGAGTCCGTTACCCTCGATTTCTCTGATGTTAAAAAGTGCAAGTTGAAGCCCGCCTACGACTTCAAGCCCGCGAAGGAAGGAAAGTAACATGGCAGCATCCGACATGATGTCCGCCCTGATGGAGCTTTGCCAGGAGAAGCACATCGACCAGCTCTACCTGATCGACCGCCTGGAGCAGTCGCTCGCCAAGAGCTATGCCGAGATCCTGCATCTTGAGTGGGGCGCCAAGGTGACCATCGACCGCACCACCGGCAAGATCTACGTCTACCGCCTGGAGCCGATTGACGATTCCATGGACGAGGAGGGCAACTTCACCGAGTTCGAGGAGATCGACGTCACTCCCAAGAACACGAGCCGCATCGCTGCCCAGCACGCTAAGGCCGAGATCAACGCCATCGTGCGCAACTCCGCCCGCGAGCAGATCTACGAGGAGTTCTCCGGCCGCATCGGTGACCTCATCAGCGGTACCGTGCTGCAGTCCACGCCCGACTTCACGATCGTCAAGATTCGCGAGGGCGTCGAGGCCGAGCTGCCGCACTTCGATCAGCGCCGTTACGAGAATGAGCGCAACGAGCGTCCGATGGGCGAGCGCTACCTGCACAACCAGCACATCAAGGCCGTGATCATCGACGTTCGCGACCCTAACTCCAACCTGCAGCCGGTTCGCGGCGAGCACAGCCGTCCGCCGATTGTCATCTCCCGTACCCACCCCGAGCTCATGCGTCGTCTGTTTGAGCAGGAGGTGCCCGAGATCTACGAGGGCACCGTCCAGATCAAGTCGATCGCCCGCGAGCCCGGCCAGCGCTCCAAGGTCGCCGTCCACTCGCTCGACGACCGCCTGGATCCTGTGGGCGCCTGCGTCGGCCCCAAGGGCAGCCGTGTTCGCGCTGTCGTGGGCGAGCTCCGTGGCGAGCGCGTCGACGTCATCCTGTGGGATGCCGATCCTGCCGTCTATGTCGCCAACGCCCTGTCGCCCGCTAAGGTCACCCGCGTCCTCATCGACGAGGAGAAGGCCTACGCCGGCGTCATCGTGCCCGACGACCAGCTGTCCCTCGCCATCGGCAAGGAGGGCCAGAACGCCCGCCTCGCCGCGCGCCTGACCGGCTGGCACATCGACATCAAGTCCGAGACGCTTGCCGCCGACATCCTCAAGAACGTTCCCGTTCACGAGGAGCCCGCCGCCGACCTGATCGGTGACGAGGAGGACGAGGACGTCCGCCGCTGCGAGTACGTGTCCGAGGACGGCATCCAGTGCCGCAACCAGGCTCGTCCCGGCTCCCGTTTCTGCGGTGTCCACGACACCGACGCCTTCGATGATGCGGAGGACCTGATCTAGCGCGCGGTCGCGCCGGGCGGGTCCCGGCGCGTCTCCCACGCTCGTTCAGTCTCTAGGCACCCAAGGTGCCAGAAAGGGTAGGTGAAGTCATATGGCAAAAGTCCGTGTGTCCACCCTGGCCAAAGAGTTCGGCATGACCTCCAAGGAACTGATGGGTCATCTCGCCGATATGAAGATTCCCGCTAAGTCCGCTTCCTCCACCCTGGAGGACGCCTACGTTGCCATGGTCCGCAAGCAGCTCGCCTCGGTGATCGAGGCCCGCGCCCAGGAAGTCGAGGCCGCCAAGCAGGCCGAGGAGCAGGCAGCTGCCGCCGAGGAGGCCGCACGCGCCGCCGAGGCCGAGCGCGAGCGCATCGCCGCCGAGAAGGCACGCGAGGAGGAGCGCCGCCAGTTTGCCGCAGCCCAGGCTGCCGAGGAGGCTGCTCGCGCCGAGGCCGAGGCCAAGAAGAAGGCCGAGCAGGAGCGCCTTGCCCGCGAGAAGGAGGAGGCTGCCCGCGAGGCCCAGCGCCGCGCCGTTCCCGCTTCCGACTCCGGTTCGCGCTTCCGTTCGCTGCTCGACCAGATCGCCGCACAGGAGACCGTGCTCAAGGAGAAGAAGGACGCCGAGGACAAGGCCAAGGCCGAGCGCGCCGCCGAGCGCGGTAACCGTCGTGGCGGCAACAGCGACCGCCGCGGTGGCCGTCGTAACGATCGCAGCGCCTCCGACAACAACTCCGAGCGCAACGCTTCTGAGAGCCGTCCGCACAGCCATCGCACCAACGCCAGCAACAACGTCGCTGCTGGCATGGACTTCCCCAACCCCGATAAGCAGGGCAAGGGCAAGAAGCGCAAGGGCGGTCACAACAACGAAGAAGACCACTACAGCCGCATGGCTCGTGAGGCCGAGGAGTACAGCCGCGAGAAGGTGCTCGAGGAGGCCCGCGCCGCCGTCGAGGAGGCCTCTCGCGAGTCCACCGGTCGCCGCAAGAAGCGCAAGGAGAAGCGCGAGCGCGAGGCTGCCAAGGCTCAGGAGGAGCGCAAGATAGAGGAGGCGCTGGCCCAGGGCGTGAACCCCGAGGACCTCGACGCCATCAAGGTCTCCCAGGGCGTTACCGTCCAGGAGCTTGCCGAGGCGCTCGACGTTCCGGCCAACGACATCATCAAGCGCCTGTTCCTGCTGGGTACGCCGCTCACCATGACGCAGTCTATGTCCGACGACCTCGTCGAGCTCGTTGCCGACGACCTGGGCCGTCAGATCAAGATCATCACCCCCGAGGAGGAGAATACCTTCTCGTTCTACGACGATCCCGCCGACCTTAAGCCGCGTGCCCCGGTCGTCACCGTCATGGGCCACGTCGACCACGGCAAGACGTCGCTGCTCGACGCTATCCGTCACACCGGCGTTGCTGCCGGCGAGGCGGGCGGCATTACGCAGGCCATCGGTGCTTCGCAGGTCATGATCAACGACCGCAAGATCACCTTCATCGATACCCCGGGTCACGCCACCTTTACGGCTATGCGTGCCCGTGGCGCCAAGGTGACCGACATCGTCATTCTGATCGTGGCTGCCGACGACGGCGTCATGCCCCAGACGGTCGAGTCGATCAACCACGCCAAGGCCGCCGGCGTTCCCATCGTCGTTGCCGTCAACAAGATTGATAAGCCCGGCGCCAACCCCGACCGCGTGCGCCAGGAGCTCACCGAGTACGGCGTCATCCCCGAGGAGTGGGGCGGACAGAACATGTTCGTCAACATCTCGGCTAAGCAGAAGATCGGTATCGACGACCTTCTGGAGACCGTGCTGCTCCAGGCCGACGTGCTCGAGCTCAAGGCTAACCCGGACACCTTTGCCTCCGGCAACGTCCTCGAGGCCAAGCTCGACAAGGGCCGCGGCTCGGTCGCTACCGTGCTCGTGACCCGCGGTACCCTGCACGTGGGCGATACGCTGGTCGCTGGCCTTACCTACGGCCGCGTCCGCGCCATGCTCGACCCCAAGGGTCGCGCCGTCACCGAGGCCGGTCCCTCCGACGCTGTCGAGATCCTGGGCCTGCAGTCCGTGCCCAACGCCGGCGACGAGTTCCGTGTGTTCGAGGATGAGCGCGAGGCTCGCGCCCTTGCCGACGAGCGTTCGCTCAAGGCCCGTATCGAGGAGCAGAGCCGCGTCAAGCACGTCACGCTCGAGAACCTCTTCGAGACCATCGCCGACGCCGAGGTCAAGGAGCTCAACCTGATCATCAAGGCCGACGTCCAGGGCTCCATCGAGGCCCTTCAGGACTCGCTCGACAAGATGGATCAGTCCGAGGTCCGCATCAACACGATTCACTCCGCCGTTGGCGCCATCAACGAGACCGACGTCGTCCTGGCCGACGCCTCCAACGCCATCATCATCGGCTTTGGCGTCCGTCCCGACGGTAAGGCCCGTTCCGCCGCCGAGCGCGAGGGCGTCGAGATCCGTTGCTACGACGTCATCTATAAGTGCCTCGAGGAGCTCGACGCCGCCCGTATCGGCATGCTCAAGCCCACCGAGGTCGAGGTCTCCACGGGTACCGCGACCGTCCTGGACACCTTCAAGGTGCCCAAAGTCGGTATCGCCGCCGGTGTCCGCGTCGAGGAGGGCGAGATCGCCGCGACCGATTCCGTGCGCCTGGTGCGCGACGGCATCGTGGTCTTCAACGGCAAGATCGCCTCGATGCGCCACTACAAGGACGAGGCCAAGAGCCTCAAGAGCGGTTCCGAGGGCGGCATTGGCCTGGAGAACTTCCAGGACATCAAGCCCGGCGATCAGATCGAGGGTTACCGCATCGACCAGGTTGCCCGTACCGAGTAGGGGGTAGCGCTATGAAGCAAACGCAGGCAACCCGCCGTCTGGGCGAGCAGCTTCGCGAGAAGCTCGGTTATATCCTGCTCTTTGAGGTTTCCGATCCGCGACTCGACCTGGTTACTTTGACCGCGGTCGAGGTCGCGGTGGACCGTTCGTTCGCGCGCGTGTACGTGTCGTGCGATGCGAGCCGCTACGACGAGGTCATGGAGGCGCTCGCTAGCGCTAAGGGCCGTATTCGCAGCCTGTTGGCTCGCTCGCTCGATTGGCGTGTTACGCCCGAGCTCGATTTTCGCATCGATCCTTCGACCGATGAGGCCGAGCGCATCACGCGTGCGCTGGAAAACGTTCCCGCCACGCTTGCGATCGAAAAGGACGAGGACGGCTATCCGATAGCGGACGCCGTCCAGGAGGCAGCTTTAGATGACTAATTCCGCCGACCTCGCCTCGTGCGAGTCTGCAGATATTCAGCGACGCATCCTCGAGCTCATCGAGGGTGCGTCCTCCATTGCGATTTCGGGACACACTTCTCCCGATGGCGATGCCTTGGGCTCCGTGTTGGGTCTGGGCCTCTCGCTCATGAAGTTTTTCCCCAACAAGGACATTGCCCTGCTGCTGGCAGACGATGACCTAGTTCCGCGCATCTACCGCTTTATGGAAGGCTCCAATCGCCTGGTGCCGGCATCTGCGTACACTGGCAATCCGGACCTGTTCATCTCGGTGGACGTACCGGTCGTCGAGCGTCTCAATAATTCCGCCGAGGTGCTTCGTCGCTCCAAGCATGTGGTGTGTTTCGACCACCATCCGGCGCGCGAGGAGTTTGCCGAGCTCAGCCTGAGGCGCGTTGAAGCTGCAGCCTGCGCCATGATCATCGACCGTTTCTTGGACAATTGTGGCATTGTCGCACGTGATGGCGTTGCGACCTGCCTGCTGTGTGGCTTGGTTACCGATACCGGCCGTTTTCAGTACCAAAACGCCGATGCCGCCGCGTTCCATGCGGCCTCGCGTCTGGTTGCCCACGGCGCCGATCCGGCGCGCGTCGCGCTCGAGGTCTATCAGAGCATGCGTGTTGAGTTTTTGCACCTCAAGTCCATCGTCATGGGCCGCATCAAGACGGTGGCCCACGGGCGCGTCGCGTATAGCTACGCGTACCAGAGTGACCTTGAGGCTTGCGGTGTCACCTCGGATGAGTGCGACGGCCTGGTTGACGTGGTGCGCTCGGTGATGGGCGTGGAGGTCTGCCTGTTCCTGAAGGGCATCGAGGGCGATACCAAGGTGCGTGGCAACCTGCGCTCCAAGGGCGACCTCAACGTGTCCGAGATCGCTGCTGCCTTTGGCGGAGGCGGACATCCCGCTGCCGCCGGTTTCTCCAACAACGGAACGATTCTCGAGACGCTTACCGTTGCACTTCCCATGCTCGCCGAGCTGGTAGGGGAGGATCCCGCTTCGGTGACCGTCGAGCTTTAACTTTTTGGATGGTACATGGCTCGTCGTACGCCTTCTCAACTGAATATGCTGCTCGCCGTCGATAAGCCGGTGGGCTGCACGTCCCACGATGTGGTCTCGCAGTGCCGACGCGCCCTCCATGAGCGGCGCGTCGGCCATGCCGGCACGCTCGACCCTATGGCATCGGGTGTCATGGTGGTGGGCGTGGGCCAGGCCACCCGTCTGCTGGGTATGTTAACCCTCGATACCAAAAGCTATGTCGCCGACATTTCGTTTGGTGCCGAGACCAATACCGATGATGCGGAGGGCGAGGCGGTCCGCACAGTGGCTGTTGCCAACGAGGTCCGCGATCCTGCCTATGCCCGTGAGCACTTGGCCGCCATGCTGGGTCCGCAGATGCAGGTGCCGCCGGCGTTTTCGGCTATCTCGGTCAATGGCGTTCGCGCCTACAAGTCTGCTCGCGAGGGCAATGCGGTGGACCTACCTCCGCGCCCCGTCGAGGTTTATGCCGCCGACCTGATCGCCGTGGGCGGCGAGGGTGATACGTGTGTGTGGACCGTGGCGTTCTCGGTGAGCAAGGGCACCTACATTCGTGCGCTCGCTCGCGACCTGGGGCGCGCCTGCGAGAGCGCCGCGCACATTTCCGCGCTGCGCCGCACGGCCTCCGGTGTTGTTTCCATTGGCGCCTGCCATGCGGTCGAGGAGCTTTCTCCCGAGTCCGCCGCTGGCTTTGCCCTGGATCCCATTGTGGCCCTGGGCGCCACGCGTGTTGACTTGCCGGGCAATCTTGCCGACGACCTTCTCTGCGGCCGACGCATTCCAGTTGAGCGTGCGCTTGCCGATTTCGATGCCTCGAAGGCGCCGTTTGCGCTGGTGCTCGATGGGGGACTCAAGGCGCTCGCCCGCATTGAGGGTGGCCGCTTTGTCATGGAGCACGTGTTTCCGCAGGCAATCGGCGGTGTTCGATGATGTTGTCCGCTCGCGAGCTCGCGCGTATCTTTTTCGCGGGCGAGTCGGATGAGGCTCGCATCGTTACTGCCGATGCGTTTGATAAGTGTGAGCACCTGGGTGCTGCCTCGATCGCCATTGGCGTGTTCGATGGCGTGCACCGTGGACACCAGGAGCTCATTGCGGCGCTTGTCCGCGATGCCCGTGCCCATGGCTGCAAGGCGGTCGTAGTTACCTTCGATCCCGACCCGGACGTTGTGGTGAGCTCTTCGCCCGCTCGAAAATTGATGACGACGGCCGACCGTCTGCATGCCTTGGCTCAGACCGGGGTCGATGCAGTGGTGGCCGTTCCCTTTACGCCTGAGGTTGCGGCACTCGACCATGTCGGTTTTCTCGCACTGTTGTCGCGCGTGGTTGACATTCGCTCGATTCGCGTTGGTAGCGACTTTAGGCTGGGTCGCGGTGGTGCATCTGGTGTTGCCGAGATGCGCGCCTGGGGTGCCGAACACGGCGTTGACGTGTATGGTCACGACTTGCTTTGCGAGGGCGGTGAGGCCATTTGCGCCACCCGTATCCGTCATGAGCTCGGACAGGGCCATGTGGAGCTGGCTGCTGAGTTACTCGGCCGTCCGTATATGGTGCGTGGCGGTGTTATTCGCGGCCGTCATGAGGGTTCTGGCATGGGCTTTCCCACGGCAAACCTGCAAGTTCCCGACGGCATTCAGGTGCCTGCCGATGGCGTGTATGAGGGTCTGGTGCTCGTCGATGACACCGTGTGGCCCGCTGCCGTGAACGTCGGACTGCCGCCAACGTATGCTGACGATGCGGCATCTGCGCATCTCGAGGCTAATTTAATTGGTTATACGGGCGACCTGTACGGCGCTTCCGTTTCGCTGGCGTTTACGCGCTGGCTGCGTCCGTCGCGCGTGTTCGATTCGCTGAATGAGTTGATTGCGACCGTCGAGGGTAATATCGAGGACATTCGTCACAACTTGGGTGAGCAGGGGGTGAGCATCCGTGATTAGCGATGAGGAAAAAGACCAGGTACGCGCTGCGTCCGACTTAGTCGACATCGTGCAGGAAACGGTTGAGCTCAAGCCCCGCGGCCACGAGTTTTGGGGTTGCTGCCCCTTCCATGGCGAAAAGACTCCGTCCTTCCACATTATCCCTGCCACGCAGGTGTGGCATTGCTTTGGTTGCGGTGAGGGCGGCGACGTCTTCACCTATATCATGAAGCGCGAGAACCTGAGCTTTCCCGAGTCAATCCGTTATTTGGCCGATCGCGCGGGTATTGAGCTGCACGACACCGGAGATCGCCGCGAGCGCGGTACTAAGCGTGCCCGCATCTACGATCTGTGCGCCGAGACGGCCCAGTTCTACCACACCATGCTTATGCGCGGTAAGGACGGCCGTCCGCGCGAGTATTTTGCCAGTCGCGGCATGGGTGGCGACGTCTGCCGCCGCTACTGCCTGGGCTTTGCGCCGGGTCGCAACGCGCTGGTATCGCACCTGTCCCAGGCGGGTTTTACCCCGCAGGAGATGATCGACGCCAACGTTGCCGTGAGCCGCGGGCGCGGGCAACTAGCCGATCGCTTTTACGACCGCGTGATGTTCCCCATCTTTGACGAGCAGGGTCACAACATTGCCTTTGGTGGTCGCATCATGGGTGACGGCCAGCCCAAGTACCTCAATACCGCCGAGACGAGCGTGTTCCATAAAAAGCGAAACCTCTACGGCTTTAATTGGGCCAAGGAGTTTATCGTCGCGCAGGATACCGCCATCGTGGTGGAGGGCTATACCGACTGCATCGCCTGTTGGGAGGCGGGGATTAAAAACGTTGTCGCCACGCTGGGCACCGCGCTCACGGAGCATCACGTCAAGACGCTCACTCGCTTTGCCAAGCGCATTGTGTATATGTTCGATGGCGACGCTGCCGGTCAAAAGGCCGCGCGCCGCGCGATTCAGTTTATCGAGCAGGATTCGATGGACCTGCGCTGCGTGGTGCTGCCCGACGGCAACGATCCCATGGAGTTCATCACGGCGCACGGCGGCCAGGAGCTGCAGGAGCGCATCGACGCGGCCGAGCCGCTTATGGATTTTGTTTACCGTTCGCTGCAGGAGTCGAGCGACATCACCACGCCGGGCGGTCGTGCCAAGGCGCTGGAGGATGCGCTGACGCTTATCTATCCGCTGCGCGACAGCTATATGATCGATACGTACTTTATCCAGATTGCCGATCTGCTGGGTTTGGATCTGGAGACCGTGCGTGCGAGCTCGGGCCGTGTGTTTCGCGATGTCGCCAAGCGCGAAGATGCGGAACGACGTCGCGAGCAGAACTATGAGCGCCAGCGGGCACAGGCTGAGCGGTCCGGTAGCGCGGGCGGTCGGGCGTCGGGCTCTCGCGATGCCGGTCGCGGTGCTTGGACATCGGGCGCTAGGCCGCCGGTGTCCGCGCCGGTCGAAGAAGAGCCGTACGACTACGTCCCGCTCGATGCTTACGGTGCCGCGCCCGTGGAGGTCGTCGACGATCTGCCGCCAATCGATGTCCCTGATGGTATGGGCGCTGTGCCTGCGGCTGACGGTTCGGGCGCACCGGCTGCGGCTGCGCCGATGGTTCTTACCGATCTTGAGCGCAAGTCCTTGGCAGGGGAGCGCGAGCTGCTGACCATGCTCACGAGCTACCCCGACCTGTTCCGCATGTATGCCGACCGCATCTGCTCCATCGAGTGGGTTGACCCACGTCACGAGTCCATCGCATGGGCCGTTCTGGCAACGCCGCCGGGAACCGATCCTGCAGCCTGCATGGATGCGGCGCGCTCGGTGTGTCCCGAGGCGGCAACGCTTGTGAGTGCCGGGCGCATCTCGGCGACGAGCAAGCACCCCACCGAGACGAACATCGTGTTTATGCTCGATACGCTCGAGCTCTACACCATCAAGCGCCGCATGCGTGCCGCACAGGCCAAGCTGCGCCAGGACCGTTCGCTCGATGATGAGGCCCGTCGTGCGCTGACCGTGCAGGCCGCGCAGGACTCGCAGCGTCAGCGCGAACTGCAAAAGTCGATCGGCGGCGTGGCGGACCCGTTCCGTTTGATCGGTCTGGAGGCCGCAGGCACAGAGCAGGCCTAGATGTTGTGGTCAACCAGCGTATTCTCGCCTATATCCAGTCCTCTTTTTGGGTATAGACGTCAATGTGTGTGCTAAAGTATTGAGTCCTGTGGACTATGAAGGGAGAATCTGTGCCAAAAAAGACTGAGAGCACGGGTACTGGGCTGGAATCCTACGTTGCAAAGCTCATGGGCAACGGCTCAAACAGGACTTCGGTAACCGAGGACGAGATTCAGGTCGCCCTGAAGGATATCGATGTTTCTGACGAGCAGCTCACCGCGGTGTATTCCGCGCTGCGCAACAGCGGCATCCAGATTATCTCCGCGAGCGGTAACGACGACGCCCCCATGGACGTCGACGATGATGATAACGATACCGATACCGACGATTTCGATGACGACGATGAGCACGATTCCGGCTCGCTCGACGATCACGAGCTCAAGATGGCCCGTCAGGCCGACGCCGAGATGGGCTCTTCCAAGAGCAAGAAGAAGCGCACCGTGCGCACGTCCCGTTCACGCTCCCGCGTGCGTGGCATCGATGCCTCCACGGTGATGCTGACCGGCGATCCGGTCCGTATGTACCTCAAGGAGATCGGCAAGGTAGACCTGCTGACCGCCTCCGAAGAGGTCGATCTGGCCATGAAGATCGAGGCCGGTCTCGAGGCCACCGAGAAGCTCGAGGCTGCCGAGGCAGGCGAGCTCGATCTCACGCGTTCCGAGATGCGTCGTCTTACGCGCATTGAGAACGTGGGCCTCGAAGCCAAGCAGGCACTCATCAGTGCAAACCTGCGTCTGGTCGTCTCCATCGCCAAGCGCTATGTCGGTCGCGGCATGCTGTTCCTGGACCTGATCCAGGAGGGCAACCTCGGTCTGATTCGCGCCGTCGAGAAGTTCGACTACCAGAAGGGCTTTAAGTTCTCTACGTACGCCACGTGGTGGATCCGTCAGGCCATTACGCGCGCTATCGCCGACCAAGCCCGTACCATCCGTATTCCCGTGCACATGGTCGAGACCATCAATAAGCTCGTCCGCGTGCAGCGTCAGCTCCTTCAGGACCTGGGCCGCGACCCGACCCCCGAGGAGATCGGTGCCGAGATGGACATGAGCGCCGACCGCGTCCGCGAGATCCAGAAGATCTCGCAGGAGCCCGTGTCGCTCGAGACCCCCATCGGCGAGGAAGAGGATTCCCAGCTGGGCGACTTCATCGAGGACTCCCAGGCCATCGTTCCGCCCGATGCGGCCAGCTTCTCCATGCTGCAGGAGCAGCTCACCCAGGTGCTCGACTCGCTTGCCGATCGTGAACGCAAGGTTATCGAGCTGCGCTTTGGCCTTGTCGACGGACATCCCCGTACGCTCGAGGAAGTCGGGCGCGAGTTTGGCGTCACGCGTGAACGCATCCGCCAGATTGAGTCCAAGACCCTGGCCAAGCTCCGCCACCCCAGCCGCAGCAGCAAGCTCAAAGACTATATCGAGAGCTAGTCAAGCAAGAGGCGCCCTCAAGCACATCCGCTTGGGGGCGCTTTCATGTAGTCGTTGGGGACGTTCTTGAATGACTAGTCGTTTAAGAACGTCCCCAATGATTAGGTCGGAAATTTTTCAAAAAAGTTCTTGCCCTGAGCTGATTCGTCCGTATAATAAACTTCGTTGCTTGAGAGCACGCACCTATTCCTCGGTAGCTCAATGGTAGAGCACGCGGCTGTTAACCGCGCTGTTGTAGGTTCGAGTCCTACCCGGGGAGCCAGGTTGTAAGACCCGTCGCTTATGCGGCGGGTTTTTTCATGCCGCGATCGCCTGGCGCGAACGTTGCCATATCAACATTTCGTGTCGAGGATGTAATCCCGCGACCCACCACCTCAACATGGCGCGGTCGTTGTAGAATATTCTAATGATTGCTCCCACGAGATGGTGCCGTGAGCACCAGATAAGGAGATTCTTGTGTCTGAGACCATTAACGGCAGCCTGAGCGTCTCGAACGACGTTATTGCCGATATTGCCGGTTATGCCGCGATGACGTGCTATGGCGTCGTCGGTATGGCCGAGCAGCTCCAGGGCGCCGAGAGCGTTCGCCTGCTTGCCGGTCAGCGCCTCCGCAAGGGCGTGCTTGTCTCCGCCGACGAGAACGGCCTTACGGTCGATCTTCACGTCGTGCTCGAGAACGGCGTCAACATGAAGTCCGTCTGCCACAATCTTTCGAGCTCCGTTGCCTTCACTCTGCAGGAGATCGCTCAGATCGATCCCGCCAGCCTTAAGATCGGCATCCATATTGACGCGCTCAAGAGCCGTCTGAACTAGCATCCGAAAACGGAGATTCAAATACCCATGATTGCAAAGACCATTCGCACCTGTTTTCCGATCGCTGCGGCTGCCGTTTCCGACAAGGCCGAGGAGATCAACAAGCTCAACGTCTTCCCCGTACCCGACGGCGACACCGGCACCAACATGTCGCTCACGCTCGCCTCGGTGACCAAGGAGCTCTCCGCCCTTCCTGCCGACGCTGACATGGAAGCCATCGCCGGCGCCATCACCCACGGCTCCCTCATGGGCGCCCGCGGCAACTCCGGTGTCATCACCTCGCAGATCCTGCGCGGTGTGGCCGAGGGTCTCGTCTCTGCCGA
Organism: uncultured Collinsella sp.; assembly: GCA_900542165.1. Taxonomy (GTDB): domain Bacteria; phylum Actinomycetota; class Coriobacteriia; order Coriobacteriales; family Coriobacteriaceae; genus Collinsella. Next base: position 25,459 of record UQMM01000024.1, read on the forward strand.
CGATCCCATTACGTCCGCCAACATCGCCTATGCGTTCCGTCGTGCCGTCAAGGTCGCCTTCCAGGCTGTCCGCAAGCCCATCGAGGGCACGATCCTCACGGTCCTGCGCGATGTTTCGACCAAGGCCGACGAGTGCGAAAAGAAGAAGTTCTCGGCCGAGGACGCGCTCGATGCCATCGTTGTCGAGGCCTACCAGTCTGTCGCCCGCACGCCCGACCTGCTGCCGGTTCTGAAGGAGAACGGCGTGGTCGACTCCGGCGCCTTTGGCTTTGCCATCTTCCTGGAGAACTTTGTTGCCGCTGCGCTCGGCCGTAGCACCGTTGTCGAGGATTTCTCCGCCACGTTTGATTCTGCCGGCTCTGCCCGCGATGCGGCCCTCGGTCGCGTTGAGATCGAGGCCAACGATGACTGGGAGGGCTCGGAGTTCCGCTACTGCAACGAGTTCCTCTTTAAGGCCGATGCCCCGTTTGACGAGGACGAGTGCCTTAAGTTCCTGGGCTCCATGGGCGACTGCGAGTTGCTCGTGGGTGCCTATCCCGACTACAAGATCCACGTGCACTCCAACACCCCCAACCTGGTGCTCGAGCACATGCTGCAGCTTGGTCAGATCTATGAGGTCTTTATCCACAACATGGAGATGGAGGCCCACGACCGTACCGCTAAGATCCACGAGGATCAGGAGAAGGCCGCCGAGCCCGCGAAGGCCCTGGGCTTTGTCGCCGTTGCCGCCGGTTCCGGTGAGGCCGACATCCTCAAGTCCCTCGGCGTTGACGTGATCGTCTCGGGTGGCCAGACCATGAACCCCTCGACCGCCGACCTGTTGGGCGCGGTGGACCAGGTCAACGCGACCTCAGTCATCATTCTGCCCAACAACGGCAACATCCGCATGGCTGCCGAGGCCGCAGCCTCTGCCTGCACCGACAAGAAGGTCGCCGTCGTTCCCACCAAGACCGTCCCGCAGGCGTTCTCCGCGCTGTTCGCCGTCCTACCCGATTCTGAGCTCGAGGACGCCGTTGCCGCCATGGTTGACGCCATCAGCGAGGTCCGCGATGGCGAGGTCACCCGCGCCGTGCGCGACTCCAGCGCCTCGGACGGCTCTCCGATTCACTCCGGTGACGTCATGGGCATCATCGCCGGCTCCATCGACGTGGTCGGTTCCGACGTGAAGCAGGTCACGCTCGACTGCATCAACCGCATGCAGGAGGAAGAGGAAGGCGACGCGCTGACGATTCTGGCCGGCGAGGAGCTATCCGACGAGGCCTTCCAGGAGATCGTCGACGCCATCGAGGAGGCTCAGCCCGATCTGGAGATCGACGCCCATCGTGGCGAGCAGCCGCTCTATCCCGTGATCTTCTCGATCGAGTAGGCTCTGCCTATGTCCGAGCTGTGCTCCGTGCCGCGCGTCTCGGAGCGCTTTGCCCAGAGCAATGCGCTCGACGAGGATATCGCGCGACTCAAATATGTTTCGGGTAAACGTGAGGAGGCCCTTCGCCGTCTGGGAATTCGGACGGTGGGGGACCTCCTTCTCCATATCCCTCATCGATACCTGGACTTTACCCGTTCTTGGTCTATCGAGATGGCGCCCATCGGTACTGTGTGCACCATCATCGCCACGGTCGACCGTATCGTCCAAAAACAGCCGCGTCCGCGCATGCAGGTGACCGAGGTCTCACTCGTTGACGAGACGGGCGTGCTGCAGGTCGCCTTTTTCCGCCAGCCCTGGATTGCCCAGCAGCTTAAGCAGGGCGACCGCCTGGCCGTGATGGGCAAGGTTGAGTTTGCCTACGGTTTTAAGCAGATGGCCTCGCCGCACTTTGAAAAGCTCGAGGAAGGGCGTGCCGCGGGCACTATCCTGCCGGTCCATTACGTGAGTGATGGCGTAAGCCAGGCGTGGATGCGCCGCATCGTAAGCGGCGCGCTCGAGGTCGTCGGCAATCCCTTTGATCCCATTCCGGCACGCTTACGCGTTAAGCGTCGCCTGATGAGCAATGCTCGTGCGCTTCGATCGATCCACTTTCCCTCGAGCATGGCAGAGCGCGATATCGCGCGCGCACGGCTTGCCTATGAGGAGTGCCTTTACCTTCAGCTGGCGCTGCGCCTGCGCAACGATGGCGGCCTGGTCGATGTGGTGCCCTATGCCCACACCGCGGGCGAGCACCTGGTCGCGCTCAGGGAAGCCCTGCCGTTTTCGCTGAGCGAAGAGCAGGAGGCCGCGTTCCAGGATATCCTGCGCGATATGTGCGATGGTGGGCGCGTAATGAACCGCCTGCTGCTGGGCGATGTCGGTACCGGTAAGACCGCCGTTGCCGCCTGCGCGCTGGCTGTGGCTGCCGATAGCGGCACGCAGGCCTGCGTTATGGCGCCCACGGGCGTTCTGGCGCGCCAATATGCCGATAAGACTGGTCCTCTGCTCTCGCAGGCCGGCATGTCCTGGGCGCTTCTGACGGGCGCCACGCCGGCCGCAGAGCGCGAGCGCATCCATGCCCAGCTGGAATCGGGCGAGCTCGACGTGCTCTTTGGCACCCACGCGGTGCTTTCGGATAACGTTGCGTTCAAGCATCTGTCGCTCGTGGTCATCGATGAACAGCACCGGTTTGGTGTGGGCCAACGTAACGCCCTGCGCGCCAAGGGCCCGGGTGCCGATCTGCTCGTTATGACGGCGACGCCCATCCCGCGCACGTTGGCGCTTTCGGTCTACGGCGATCTGGACACGAGCATCATCCGCCATCGGCCCGTTCCTGGCGCTGGCGTGACGACACGCGTGCTCACCGAGTCGAGCCGCGACCTCGCCTATGGCGCCATCCGCGAGGCGCATGAAAGGGGTCAGCAGGCCTACGTGATTTGCCCGCTCGTGGAGCCGAGTGACTCGGCCGATGAGCTGGAAGACGTGCCCGGTATCGCCCGCGACGACGAGGGCCGCGTGACGGTCCCCGTGCCGCTGCACGATACGGCGACCGAGCTCGATCGCCTGCGTCTGGCGTTGCCGGGTCTTGCCATCGAGCGCCTTCACGGCCGCATGCCGGCGGGGGAGAAGGACCGCGTGATTGACGCCTTTAAGCGTGGCGAGATCGATGTGCTCGTCTCGACTACGGTGGTCGAGGTGGGCGTCGACGTACCTAACGCCACCGTCATGGTCATCGAGAACGGCGAGCGCTTTGGTTTGGCTGCCCTGCACCAGCTGCGCGGTCGCGTGGGCCGCGGCGGTGTGTCGGGCACGTGCCTGGTCATGACGCACTCCAAGGGCAACGGCGGCGCGTCGGCAGCACAAGATCGCCTGCAATCGCTCGAAAAAACTTCGGATGGTTTTACGCTTGCCCAGATGGACCTGCGTCTGCGTCACGAGGGCGAAATCCTGGGTTACCGTCAGCACGGCGGCGTGACCTTGCGCTTTGTGGACCTGGACGCCGATGAGGACCTTATCGAATGGGCCCATTTGGACGCGGTCGAGCTCTTGCGGTATGCTTGCAACCTTGACTCCGTGGCGACGCGTCCCTTGCGCGACGCGGTCGCCATGCGTTATCGACATATCTTTAAGGAGGTCAGCGGAGGATGAGAATCATCGGCGGCGAATGGCGCGGTCGTAAGATCGAGGAGCCCCGTGGTCGCGATGTCACCCGCCCCACGACTGATCGCGTGCGCGAGGCGTGCGCATCTATGGTCATGTCTGCATTCGATTTCGATTTGGACGAGGTTCGTGTGCTGGACGCCTTTGGCGGCTCCGGTGCCTTAGGGTTAGAGATGCTCTCTCGTGGGGCTCGCTCGCTCGCGACGTTTGAGATCGATCGCAACGCCGCGCGGCTCATTACCAAGAATATCGAGTCGCTCTGCCGTGACCGTGCGCGTTGGCGCGTGGTCACGGGCGACATGCTGGCGAGTGCCTCGCGCGGCCGCGTGCCGGGCGGCCCCTTTGATCTGGTCCTGCTCGACCCGCCCTATGCTTTTGGTGCCGAGCCGGTCGAGGAACTGCTGCAGAACCTGGCTCAGCAGGGTTTTCTTGCACCTGGCGCTTATGCCCTGTTTGAGCATGCCGCCGCCGATGCGGGCGCGCATCCGGCAGACTTTGAGACTGTACGCGAGAAGCGCTACGGCATTACCTCGGTCGACCTGCTTCGTTGGGTCGGCGATGACGATGGTGAGGGCGATAGCGCCGGCACCGATGCTGACAACAACGATGCCACGACGTTTCAGGAGGATGCTCATGAGTGACACCATCAATCGCGTGATCGTCCCGGGCACCTTCGATCCCATCACGTTTGGCCATATCGATGTGATCCGCCGCGCCCGCCGCATCTTTCCCAGCGTGATCGTCGCTGTTGCCGAGTCGCAAGGTAAAAACGGTGTGGGCACCACGTTTACGCTCGATGAGCGCGTGGCGCTGGCCCGCGAGGCGCTCGGTGATATCGACGGCGTTGAGGTCCTGCCCTTTACCGGCCTGCTGGTCGACTTCGCTCGTGAGCAGGGGGCGGGGGCCGTGGTCAAGGGCCTGCGCGCCATGACCGATTTTGAGTATGAGCTGCAGCAGGCCGACCTCAACTATCGCTTGGATAACGAGCTGGAGTCCATCTTTGTCATGAGCGCGCCGCAGTACGGCTATATCTCGAGCTCGGTTGTTCGCCAGATCGCCTCGCTCGGTAGTGACGTATCGACGTTTGTCCCGCCCAACGTGGTCGAAGCGCTCAAACATCGCTTTTCGTGACGTTTCTTATTGCCTGGTGGCATGTGGTAAACTAGCACGATGATATGTTACCTATGAAAGGAGACCGGATGCCGGGCGAGAATTTTCCTGGCGATAGGATCGTCAGCTTGGTCGATGAGCTCGAAGGGCTGATCGAGGAAGCCAAGCCGCCTTTCGGCAAGAACGCTCAGTTCAAGGTCATCGACGCCGACGTGTTCTTCAACATCCTCGACGAGATCCGCATGAGCTATCCCGAGGAGTGGCAGAAGTCCCGCCGTATCCTTAAGGAGCGCGAGGAGCTCATGGCTTCCGCCGCCGCTCAGGCCGATTCCATCATCGCTGACGCTCAGCAGCAGGCCCTCACCATTGCTGGTGAGCAGGAGATCGTCCGCCTTGCGCAGCAGCAGGCCGACGACATCCGCGATCGTGCCCAGCAGTACGAGCGCGAGACGCGTTATGCTGCCGAGGACTATGCAGAGCAGGTCTTTACGCACCTGGAGGAGAACCTCAAGAGCCTGACCGGCACCGTTACCCGTTGCCGTCAGCAGCTCAACGAGGGTGCCGCCCAACAGAATGGTCAGTGGTAATGGCTGAGTTCCCGAGCGTTACTGTCGATCTTTCCGAGCAGCTCGAGTTTCCTGGAGATTCGTATCCGCTGACCGGTAAAGTCGATGTCGCCACCTACACGGTGGGCGAGAAGGAGTACCAGCTTCAGGACGGCATCGACTACGACGTTGTCTTTACCAATGCCGGTACCGGTGTCTTGCTCACGGGCATGGTCCGCGCGCACGCCACCGGCGAGTGCGACCGTTGCCTGGAGCCTGCCTCGTTTGATATCGCCGGCGAGATCGAGGAGTTCTACCTCTTTGAGGAGCCCGAGGATCCCGAGGCCTACGAGGACGGCTACGAGCTCCTGGGTGAGGATCGTCTCGTCGATCTGGGCGAGCCCATCAATGACGCGGTCGTTATGGACACGCCGTTTGTGGTGCTCTGCAAGCCCGATTGCCGCGGTCTGTGCCCCACTTGCGGTTGCAATCTCAACTTCGAGCAATGCGATTGCGCCGCCCAGGCAGAGGCAGAATGGGCCGCTGCCACGGAAAATCCATTTGCAGCATTGAAGAATCTCAAGCTCGATGAGTAAAACTGTGGTAGTATCGCTACTTGCGCGTAATCGCCACACTGGATAGTTCATAAGGAAGGTCACTATGCCCGTACCTAAACAAAAGCAGGGTCGTATCCGCACTCACACCCGTCGTTCCGCCAACATGAAGATCTCGGCTGCGGCTCAGTCCACGTGCCCCCGTTGCGGCGCTGTCAAGCTTCCGCACCACGTGTGCCCCAGCTGCGGTTTCTACAAGGACCGCGAGGTTATCGTTACCGAGTAACGGTATACTCTGGATGCGATGCCGTTCCAAATGGAACCACAATGGCCGGCTCAATGAGTCGGCCATTTTTGTATAAGGAGCATGTATATGAGTAACGTTCGCGTTTGTGTAGACGTTGTGGGTGGAGACGAGAAACCTCAGGTTGTTCTCGATGGTATCGAGGCTGCACTTGCTGCCGATCCCGATATCGAGGTCTTGGCAGCTGGCCCCGCCGAAATCGTCAATCCCTTTGCTGCTTCCCACGCACGTGTTGAGGCCCTTGAGGCACCCGACGTTATCGCCATGGATGACGATCCCATTCGCGCCGTGATGACCAAACGCAAGTCTTCGATCGTGCTGTCGTGCCGCGCCATCAAGAAGGGAAATGCGGACGCGTTCTTCTCCGCCGGCTCCACCGGCGCCATGACCGCCGCGGCTACTGCCTACGTGACGCCGTTTAGATATATGGCCGAAGGTAAGAAGCAGCCGGTGCGTCCCTGTCTGACCAATGCGCTGCCCAATCGTGCCGGCGGTCTGACGGTGCTGTGCGATATGGGCGCCAACCCCGATGTCGAGGTCGATGACATGGTGCGTTTTGCCCAGATGGGTAGCGCCTATGCCCGCGTCGTCCTGGGCATCGAGCATCCCCGCGTGGGCCTGCTTGGTAACGGCACCGAGGACGAGAAGGGCTCCAACTTTACCAAGGCCTGCTTCCCGGCCATGAAAGCCGCCGTTCCCGGCTTTGTTGGTAACTGTGAGGGAACGGACATCACCTCCGGTAACTTCGATGTCGTCGTTGCCGATGGCATGTCGGGCAATATTGCGCTCAAGGCCACCGAGGGCGCTGCCAAGTTTTTGCTGCAGGAACTCAAGGGCGTCTTTATGTCATCGCTCGGCACCAAGATCGCCGCGCTGCTCATTAAAAAGCAGATGCGCGAGATAAAGGCCAAGCTTTCGGGCGACGCCAAGGGTGGCGCGATTCTTTTGGGCCTGCGCGGCGTGGTCCTGATCGGCCATGGCGCCACATCGGTCGAGGCTGTTAAAAACGGTACGCTCGCGGCGGCCGAAGCCGTGCGCGCCGGGCTGGTCGAGAATGTCGCCAACTCCATGGACGGCATCGTTTTATAACAGCGGCGTTATGCGTCTCGGGGCGTGCGTCGTGGGGTAGAATCAGAACCATGTCTTGGTACCGCCCGGGCGGTACCATTCTTTTGGTATTCATGCACTATGAGAGGAAGCGCTATGGATCGCTCCGAAATCTTCGACAAGATCGCCGAGGTCGCTGCTGACGTTCTGGGCGTCGATGTTGCCGAAATTAGCGATGAGACCACCTTTGACGACCTCGATGCCAACTCGCTCGAGCGCCTGCAGCTGGTTACGGCTATCGAGGACGAGTTCAACCTCGAGATCGATGACGAGACTCTGCTCTCGCTCAACTCTGTCGCCGACGCCGTCGACGCGATCGAAAACGCCAGGGAGGCCTAGGTCTTGGCTTTGTCTGAACGACTTACGCGTGCCCAGGAAATCCTGGGCCACGAGTTCAATAATAAGGTGCTGCTGCGCGCGGCCCTTACGCATCCCTCGGCAGTCGAGGGACAGCCGGTTTCTGCCAGCTATGAGCGCCTTGAGTTCTTGGGCGATTCCATTTTGGGCGCTGTGGTCGCACGCTCCCTGTTTGAGTCCTATCCGGAGTTTGACGAGGGCAAGCTCACGCGCCTGAAGGTGTCGCTTGTCTCGGGCGCTACGCTATCCGAGGTTTCTCACGAGCTGGGCATCGACGACATCATCATCTTTGGTGCCTCCGAGACCGGTACCGGTGCGCGCGGCCTGCATTCGGCGCTCGAGAACGTCTATGAGTCGCTCGTGGGCGCGCTGTACCTGGATGCCGGCTGGGATGCCGCGGCGGAGTTCATTCACCGTACGCTTAAGCCGCATTTGGCTTCTGAGCGTGCCGAGCATCCTGCGAACCCCAAGTCGTTTTTGCAGGAGTGCGTGCAAGCCGACGGTCACGAGCCCCCGGCGTATAAGCTCGTTGGCTCCGAGGGCCCGGCGCATGCGCCCACCTTTACCGCCGTGGTGTTGATCGATGGTATTCGTCAGGGTCGCGGCTCTGGCTCCTCAAAGAAGGAAGCCGAGGGAGCCGCCGCGCTCGAAGCGCTCGACCGCATGGGTTACACCACCAACGGCGTGATTCTGAATAAGAAGCACGTGTAAGCGAGGAACCGTGTATCTCAAGTCCCTCACGCTCAAAGGGTTCAAGTCGTTTGCCGACCGTGCCCATATGACGTTTGAGCCGGGCCTGACCGTCATCGTCGGTCCCAACGGCTCGGGAAAATCGAACATCTCCGACTCGATTCTGTGGGTCCTGGGCGAGCAGAGCGCCAAGCAGCTGCGCGGTCAGGCCATGGAGGATGTCATCTTCTCGGGCTCGTCAGCGCGCAAGCCGGTGGGTGTCGCCGAGGTCACGTTGGTGCTCGATAACTCGGACCATATGCTGCCCGTCGATTTTGACGAGGTCGCCATCACCCGTCGCATGTATCGCTCGGGCGAAAGCGAGTACCTCATCAACTCGAGTCCGTGCCGCCTGATGGACATTCAGGACATCCTGCACGATTCGGGCCTGGGCAAGGATACACATTCCATCATCAGCCAGGGCAAACTCGACGCCATCTTGCAGAGCCGCCCCGAGGAGCGCCGCGCCCTCATCGAGGAGGCCGCTGGCATCTCCAAGCACAAGCGCCGCAAGGAGCGCGCGCTCAAAAAGATTAAGTCGATGGACGAGCACCTGACGCGTGCCCGCGACATCAATAAGGAAATCGCCCGTCAGCTGCGCCCGCTGGAGCGTCAGGTCGATCGCGCGCGCAAGTACAAAGAGCTGTCCTCGCGCGCGAACGAGCTTACGCAGATGCTAGCCGTCGACGAGCTGCGTTCACTGCAGTCGCAGTGGAATGACTTGGAGAGCCGTTCCAAGGAAGGTGCCGCCGAGCTGGAGCTTGCGCAGTACCGCTTGGGCGAAAAGGAGCGCGAGCTCGAGAAGCTTCAGGTCATGCTCGAGGAAAAGGGCCTGTTTGTGGGCGACCTAGGCGAGCAGCGCCGTCATATGCAAGATGTGGTCGGCCGCATTAACTCCGACATGCGCCTGCTCGAGGAAAAGGGCCACAACATGGTGTCGCGCCTGTCTGACATGCGCGGGCAGATTTCGAGCTCCGAGCATCAGCGTCGTCGCGTGGTCGAGGAGCTCGAGGACGCGCGTGCGCAGCTTGAGGAAGTGACCGGTGCGCACATGCAGGCCCAGGAGGACGTTGACGCCGCTGGTCCTGCCGCCGCCGAGCTCCACGAGCGGCGCGTGGCGCTCGACAATCAGATTTCGCAGCTTACGCGTGAGCAACGCGATGTGCAGCGCGTAGCCGATAATGCCGCGCTCGAGCTCGCCAAGGTGAAGGATTCCTTGAGCAATGCCGAGGTCGAGGACAACATGTATGCCTCGCGCCTGGAGCAGATCGATGAACAGCTCGAGGAGGTCACGGCCTCGCTTGAGAGCCGTCGCGACCGCGCCGAGGAGCTTGAGGGTGCTCTTGAGGAAGCGCGCCAGGCTCAGGTCGATGCGCGTGAGGCCACCGAGACCGCACGCGCGGCCCTGAAGGACCTGCGTGCCCGCGAGAGCGAGGCGCGCAACAAGTTATCCGAGG
>UQMM01000025.1 GCA_900542165.1 uncultured Collinsella sp.
TGTCGTAGACCGGCAGCAGCTGCTTGGAGGTCACGAGCGTGAGCGGGTACAGGCGGGTGCCGGACCCGCCGGCGAGGATGATGCCTTTCATTAGCTATAGCCTTTCTTTTCTTGCGGCCCGACGGCCAGAGCGATTTCCAATAAATCGAGCAAAGCAATCAATGCCAAATGCCCCGAGCTCAACAAACGATCGATCCTCAATCAGTTGTTTAACGACCCGTTTTACCAGACGCCCTCCCTCGCCAATCTCAGATGGACAAGCTATGAGCTCACGATTGATTTCGAGAAAATGACCAATGGCATAATTACGGTGAAATTGTTCGACCGGAGTGAGGTTATGCGAGTGGTACACACACGCATCGGCAGCATACGCAACCAAATAACCCGCCCCTACAGCCTTTGCGGCCATAAGCATGTCCTCGCTCATATCAGTTCTACCGAAACCTCCAAGCTCGAAATAAGAGCTCCTTCGGTATGCAGAGCAGACATCCGTCGCAAAATAAGCCTTGATTCCCATTACTGGAATGTCATCTTTAGACCGAACATTTGACGTGGGGCCGTAGTTAAATTCCCTAACCAATCGTTCGAATTCGCGGGCATCTTTTTTTGGGAGCTGGCGACCCGATGAAATGGCAACACGGCTATCAGCAAGAATTGGTTCGACAAGGTTCTCGATATATCGCTCGTCAGCCGGAACGGCATCCTGAGTCATAAAGCAAACAATGTCTCCAAAAGACTCTTTAAACGCCATGTCACGAGTAAGTCCGTGATTAAAATCGGAACGATCGATCTCGATAACCCGAACGCCATCGACACTCGAAGCGATTTCCACGGTGGAATCGGATGATGCGGAATCAACGACAATAATTTCGTCAGGACAACAGGTTTGCGAAAGCAGTCTATTCAACAACTCACCAATTTCAGCCTGAGCATCAAGAGTTGGAATCACGAGAGAAATTGACATGTGCCTAACACCTTCCCATCAAATGGAAAGCAGCACGAATTTGTAAGTAATCAAAGTGCGGTTCAACAAAATCAATCATGAGGCACCCTCCCCCGAGAACACCTCAAAGACAGTCAGGACGACTATTTTCAAATCGAATAACAAGCCCCTTTTGGCGATATATTCAAGATCGCGACGAACCATGCCATCGAAATCCGTGTCGTTACGGTCGGTCACCTGCCACCATCCGGTAATGCCTGGTTTAACGGCCAAACGCTGCAGGTCGTACTCGGTGTACAGAGCCACCTCGTTCGGCAGCGGCGGGCGCGGGCCGACGACGGACATCTGGCCCAGGAACACGTTCAGGAACTGCGGGAACTCGTCGATGGAGTGCTTGCGGATGAACCTGCCGATCTTGGTGACGCGGGGGTCGTCCTTCATTTTGAACATTGCGCCGGCGATCTCGTTCTGTTCCTTGAGCTCGGCGAGACGCTCGTCGGCGTCCCTGTACATGGAGCGGAACTTCCACATGCGGAAGGTGGACAGGCTGCCGTCGCGGTGGGTCCTGCCCACGCGGACCTGGCTGTAGAACGGGTTGCCCTCGCTCTCCAGTCGGATAACCGCGGCGAGCAAAAGGCTGGGCACGGTGATGATGACGAGTACAACACCGCTGAACACGATATCGAACGTGCGCTTTATGGCCCGGTAGGCCAGGCGCGAGCGATCCCAGTCCATGATGGATTGCATGGCCTTGTAGCGACCGGTGCCCTCACGCCGGTCCATGGCCTGAGCAATCAGCGCCGCCCCCACAGGCGCATTTGTCTCTGTTACTTCTTTAGCAGCCACAGTCAAACTTACGTCCCTGTTCCCCAGGGATCCCCCAATCGGTAAATTCAAAAATGCGAACGAATAGCTGGTGCAACGTCTCCCTTACGTTTTGCTGGGGACGTCCAGCGCAAGCAGCTCCCTAAAAGTGGAGTCACCCTCGCCCACGTCTACCAGGCACCAGCGTTTATGACGGTCGATCTTTTTAACGCGGGCCTCTTGCCCCACCAAGGGACCCTGCTCTATGTGCAACACGCCGTCTTCTATGCGGGCTACGCTGTTGCGCACCACGCCGTCGTCGTCCAGTACGCTGCGGTACCAGTCCTGCGCACCGTCCGGCATGGGCATGTAAGCCCGCTCCCTACTGCCGGCGATGCGACAACCAAAGCTCAACTGGGCCAAAGCCCTATCGAGCGCGGCGGCATCGCGCGTGGCGACGAAAAAGTATTCCTTGTACATGGGTTTGGTTTGGAGCGACCAGGCGCCGTCCCGCTTAAACCAGAACTCCTTTTGCATCACAAAAGCGTCCTGCATCAGCTCGTGCGGGATAATGCGGCGGACCTTTTCGCAGGTCTCGCGCTCTTTACCGTTGGGGGTGTGAACCAGATACCAGCGGACGCGGCCGTGCTGGCTGTTGGTGATGGCGCCGTTAAATGCGCCCGGCAGCTGCTCTTGGCGCCGTGCCGTCTGTTCCATGTTCTCGCCCCCTCTTTTGGCTTTGCGACGCACGCGGATGCAGGGGCGTTAAGAACAGGCTTCTCGCTCGCAGCTAGGCGCAGTCGCAAAAGTACAGGTTTTTGTATCTTTCGACAGACGTCATTATACGAGCAATTAATCAGCGTTTGCCCAGATTACGCAAAATGTACTGCTAGTAGGTACATCTTCATACTCCTCTATAAAAACCTGTACCTTTTTGTGCAACAAAAAAGGCCGCTCAACCAGCGGCTTTTCTTATTTCGGCATGAAAAAAGGCGACCGCCCTTTATGGACGGTCGCCTTTGTTAATTGTTGTGAAGTTTGCCTTAGGCGCGAGTCTTGATCTCCTCGAGCACCTTCGCAACAAACTCGTCAACGCTCATCTGAACGGTCTCGTTGGAGCGATCGCGGACGGAGATGTTGCCGGCCTCGACCTCCTTCTCGCCAAGGATGAGCATGTAAGGCACGCGGTCGATGCTGCGGGCCTCGCGGATCTTGTAGCCGATCTTCTCGTCGCGGTCGTCGCAGACCACGCGAATGCCGGCGTCCTCCAGCTTGGCGCACACCTCGTGGGCGTAGTCGCGGCTCTTCTCAGAGACGGGAAGCGCCTTGACCTGCACGGGAGCCAGCCAGGTGGGGAACTTGCCCGCAAAGTGCTCAATCAGAATGCCGATGAAGCGCTCGATGGAGCCAAAGCACACGCGATGCAGCATGATGGGGCGCTTCTTGGTGCCATCGGCGTCCACGTACTCCAGATCAAAGTTGAGCGGCATCTGGAAGTCGAGCTGCACGGTACCGCACTGCCAGGTGCGGCCGAGCGAGTCCTGCAGGTGGAAGTCGATCTTGGGGCCGTAGAAGGCGCCGTCGCCCTCGTTGACCTCGTAGTCCATGCCCAGCTGCTCCAGAGCGGTGCGCAGGCCATCCTCGGCGCGCGCCCAGTCCTCGTCCGAACCCATGGAGTCCTCGGGGCGGGTGGAAAGCTCAACGTGATACTTAAAGCCAAACTTCTGGTACACGGAGTCGATAAGGTTGACCACACCCACGATCTCGTCGGTCAGCTGGTCGGGACGCACAAACAGGTGGGCGTCGTCCTGGTTAAAGCAGCGCACGCGGAACAGGCCGTGCAGGGCGCCGCGCAGCTCGTGGCGGTGCACCAGGCCAATCTCGCCGGCGCGAATGGGCAGCTCGCGGTAAGAGTGCGGCTTGGAGGCGTACACCAGCACGCCGCCCGGGCAGTTCATGGGCTTAATGCAGTACTCTTCGTCGTCGATGACGGTGGAGTACATGTTGTCCTTGTAGTGGTCCCAGTGGCCCGAGGTCTTCCACAGCTGCTTGTTCATGATGAGCGGCGTGGAGATCTCCACGTAGCCGGCCTTGTGGTGGATCTCGCGCCAGTAGTCCAGCAGCGTGTTCTTAAGGATCATGCCGTTGGGCAGGAAGAACGGGAAGCCGGGGGCCTCGTCGCGCATCATAAAGAGGTCCATCTCGCGGCCGATCTTGCGGTGGTCGCGCTTCTTGGCCTCCTCCAGCATGTGCATGTGCTCGTCGAGCTCTTCCTTGGTGGCAAAGGCGACGCCGTTGATGCGGGTGAGCATCTTGTTGTCCTTGTCGCCCTTCCAGTAGGCGCCCGAGACGCCGGTGAGCTTAAAGGCCTTCAGGGCCTTGGTGTAGCAGATGTGGGGGCCGACGCACATGTCGATGTAGTCGCCCTGCTGGTAGAAGGTGATGCGGGCGTCGTCGTCCAGGTCGCCGATGTGCTCGACCTTGTACTTCTCGCCGCGCTCCTCCATAAGGGCGATGGCCTCGGCGCGGGGCTTCTCGTACACGGAGAACTTGAGGTTCTCCTTGACGATCTTCTTCATCTCGGCCTCGATCGCGGGGAAGTCGTCCTCGCTGATCTTGACGCCCTCGGGCAGGTCGACGTCGTAGTAGAAGCCATTGTCGGTCGCGGGGCCGTAGGCAAAGTCGGCCTGGGGGTACAGGCGCTTGATGGCCTGCGCCATGATGTGCGCGGCGGAGTGGCGGATGACGTGCGTGACCTCGTCCTGCGGGAGCTCGGCCACCGAACCGTCATTGTAGAGTGCCTTCATGGGTATGTTTTCTCCTCTCGGATGCCTGATGCAAGTGCGTGCGATGCGCTCGGCGTTTTTGACTTGCATCATTATAGGCAGGTTGCCTTGGTATACAAGCGCCCGCCGCACCTTAATGGCACGGCGGGCGATTTTCTACGCATGCTTCATCGTGCGCGGCGGGGTGTGGGGCGCGCGTGCGGCTTGCGTGTGGCGCGCGGTGCCCGTGGCTTGCGACCGGCCCGGCGATGGATGCGTTACTGGATGCGAGTTCGGCAGTAGGGGCAGACCTTCCAGTGCGCGTCGAGCGGGCGATGGCAGCTGGGGCACACGTTGCGAACCTGGGTGTCGCACACGGGGCAGACCACAAAGTCCTTCTCGATGGGGGCGCCGCACTGCGGGCAGGTGCCGTACTGGGCAAGCTGGCGCTCGCGCAGGGCCATGTCCAGCTCCTGCTCCTCGCGGTCGGCCGCGTAGGAGTGCGGACGCAGAACCAGATAGGCGATGAGGCCCACAAACGGGATGAGGGCGATGATGCCCCATGCCACGTAGGCGCTGGCGCCGCGGCGGCGAGCGTCGATGAACACATAGACGACCGACAGCACATACAGGGCGACGATAAAGCCAACGAAGGCATAGACGACGCCCATAAGCTGCGGCGACATGAGCTCAGAAATGTACTTGGACATTGGGGTGTACCTTTCGGGGTAGTTACAGCTCGAGTTAGTGTAACACGGGGGTTAACGATTTGGCAGGTCGCAGGCATGGTCGGATAGAAACATCTCAATCTGCAGCGGGCGGCGACATCGACCGCGAGCTTGGATGGTGGTGCCCGCGGTCTAACGAGGTCGGCATCCGTGCCGGGTCTCCCCTCGTCTGCCGTTGGCGGGTGTTGCGGGGCTGTTCGCCGCATTGCCGCCGTGCTGGGGGTATGTAGACCGTAGGATGGTCTTATTGACAGCCTGTCAACTCGTCTGGGAGGCACTGTGACAGAAACGTTTGATATCGCGATTGTCGGCGCGGGCATCACCGGATGCGCCATCGCACGGCAGCTCGCGCGATTTGAACTGTCCATTTGCGTGGTCGAGGCGGCTAACGATATTGCGCTGGGCGCGTCGAAGGCCAACGGCGGCCTGGTGCACGCTGGCTACGATCCGGCGCCGGGCACCGTAAAGGCACAGGTCAACGCCCGTGGCTGCGAGCTGTACGGTACGTGGGCGCAGGAGCTAGGCTTTCTGTTCTGCCGCACCGGGTCGATGGTGTTGGGCTTTAACGACGAGGACCGCGCGCACTTGGAGCAGCTTCGCAGCAACGGCCTGGCAAACGGCGTGCCCGAGTTGTCGATCGTCGGACCCGACCGTATCCACGAATTAGAGCCGCGCGCCAGTGCCTCTGCAACGTGCGCGCTGTGGTGCCCCTCGACTGGGTTTGTCGACCCGTTTGAGGTTGCCATCGCCGCGCTGGAGAACGCCGTGGCCAACGGCGTGACGTTTATGCGGTCTGCACCAGTAGAGGCAATTGAAGTTGCCGGCTCGGATGACGGAGCCGCGCGCTTTACGCTGGCAACGCCCGCAGGAGACGTGCACTGCCGCTACCTGATCAACGCCGCAGGCAACGGCGCCGCGGACATCTCGCATATGGCCGGTGCCGAGGAGTTTCAGATGGTCTGGCGCCAGGGCAACATCGTGGTGCTGGACAAGGAACCGCGCGCGCTGATGCCGCTCTACCCGGTGCCGACGCCGATATCGAAGGGCGTTATCGTCACGGGTACCGTACACGGCAACACCGTGATTACCGCGACCGCCGCCGTGCGTGAGCCGGGCGATACACAGACCTACGCGGGCGATGTCAACGCGCTCCTGACCGGCGCGCGCAAGCTGGTGCCCGACCTGGATACGCGCCGCGTGGTGCGTGCGTTTGCCGGCGGGCGTCCGGTCATTCAGGGTACGAACGACTTCTTTATTGGGCAGTCGGCCGTGGTGCCGGGGCTGTTCCAGGCGGCGGGTATTCAGTCGCCGGGTGTGGCAAGCGCGCCGGCCATTGCCGAGCGCATGGAGCTTGTGATGCGCAAGGCGGGCGTGGAGCTGCACGAGCGGGCGGACTGGAACCCAATTCGCCGCGCGCCGGACGACTTTGACCGCGCACCGCTGGCGCGCAAGGAGGAGCTGATCGAGTCCGATCCCGCGTGGGGACAGATTGTCTGCCGCTGTGAGACGGTGCCCGAGGCCGAGATCGTGGCCGCGATTCGACGCCAGCCGGGCGCGGTTTCGGTCGAGGGCGTCAAGCGCCGCTGTCGTGCCGGCATGGGTCGATGCCAAAGCGGCTTTTGCCAGAGCCGTGTGGTGGCGATCCTGGCGCGCGAGCTGGGCTGCGACCCTAGCGAGGTGCTGTTAGAGGATGCCGGATCTTGGCTGGTTGAGGGACCGCTGAAGGGGGTGCGCTAGGATGGCGACGTTTGATATGCACGACGGACGCGCGGAGGCGAGCGCCGTCGCAACGCAAGCCTTCGACGTGGTCGTCATCGGTGGCGGACCCGCCGGCATGGCGGCCGCGCTGGCCGCGCAAAAGGCCGGCGCGCGCGTGGCCATCGTTGAACGTGAGCAGCACCTGGGCGGCATCCTCCGCCAGTGCATCCACCCCGGCTTTGGCCTGTCTCACTTTAAGCAGGAGCTCACCGGTCCCGAGTACGCGCAGCGCTTTATCGACCAGGTGCACGCAACCGACATTGCGCTGTTCCTGAACAGTATGGTGCTTGGGATTGATTCAGGCGAGCCTACGGAAGACACCGCAGTCCATACCGTCACGCTTATGAGCCCTGCCGGCATACTGCAGCTCACCGGGCGCGCGGTCGTCCTTGCCATGGGTTGCCGCGAGCGCACCCGCAGCGAGATCAAGATCCCCGGCAGTCGTCCCGCCGGCGTGTTTACGGCCGGCCTGGCGCAACGATACATCAATATCGAGAACCTCAAACCCGGCTCGCGCGCCGTCATTTTGGGTTCCGGCGACATCGGGCTTATCATGGCACGACGCTGCACGCTCGAGGGGATTTCGGTCGAGGGCGTGTACGAGATCATGCCATACGCCAACGGCCTGCGCCGCAATGTGAAGAACTGCCTGAACGACTTTGACATTCCGCTGCATCTGTCTACCACGGTCACGCGCGTGATCGGGCACGACCGCGTGGAAGCCGTCGAGGTGAGCCAGGTCGACGAGCGCCTGGCGCCCATTCCGGGGACCGAGCGCATTGTTCCGTGCGACACACTGCTGCTTTCGGTGGGCTTGATTCCCGAGAACGAGCTTTCGGTTGCCGCAGGCGTAGAGCTTGACCCACACACGCGCGGCGCCGTGGTGGACCAGAGTTTGCAGACGGGCGTGCCGGGCATCTTTGCCTGCGGCAACGTCCTGCACGTGCACGACCTGGCCGACAACGTGACGACCGAGTCCGAGGGGGCTGGCGCAGCTGCGGCGGCGTGGGCGCTGGGTGGCGGCGCGGGTGTGACGCCTGGCTGCGAACTCACGGTCTCCCCTGCCGGTATCGCGGGCTACGCGCTGCCGGGACGCATTACGGCCATGGCGCTCACCAAACTCAACTTCCGTGTACGCCGGCCGGTCGACGCCGCCCGCGTGCGCATTCTGGCAGGCAACGAGGAACTGTTTGCAGGCAAGATCCGCCCGTTTAAACCGAGCGTGATGGAAAGCTTCCCGCTGCCGGCAAAGGTGATTCAACGCGCACTCGACCTGGGTGCCAGCGAGATTGTCCTGTCCGTCGATCCCATCGAGAAGGCATAGCTCATGAGCAATAACGCAATCGATACGCTGCAGTTCAACTGCACCACCTGCCCATCCGAGTGTCTCCTGACCGTGGAGGTAGAGCGCGACGCAGACGGCGCCGTGGCAGAGGTACGCTCCGTGACCGGCAACAGCTGCCCGCGCGGTGATAAGTTCGCACACCAGGAACTCACCTGCCCCATGCGCGTGCTCAC
Organism: uncultured Collinsella sp.; assembly: GCA_900542165.1. Taxonomy (GTDB): domain Bacteria; phylum Actinomycetota; class Coriobacteriia; order Coriobacteriales; family Coriobacteriaceae; genus Collinsella. The sequence goes on from UQMM01000025.1 coordinate 8,517, forward strand.
CACCACCGTGGCCGTATCCGGCGGCGACGAAGCCCTGCTCCCCGTGCGCACCGCTGAAGCCATCCCGCTAGAGCTCCACGCCCAAGCCATGAACTTAATCCGAGACCTAGTCGTCAACGCCCCCATCCGCATGGGCAACGTCGTCCTCCCCAACCTCCTCAACACGGGCATCGACCTCATCGCCAGCATGGACATCGACCCAGCCTAAGCAGCTCATTTAGTACGAGGCTCTTTTAGCTATCCCACCATCCACCCCATCCCCGACCTCAGTTGCGGTGAAATAGTTCCTGATTTCCGCCAAAACCCCGGCATCCAGGAACTATTCCACCGCAACTATCCTTCGAATCGGTAATTAGCTTTTGACTATTTTAGTACCATTTCAAAACTATGCCGGATTACGGGGCCAATTCGGAGATCCCCATCCATGCCGGCATTTTTCGATTTTTGATAAGCCGTCTACCTGCGGTTTGATTTTCGCGATTTTTCCCATGGTCAAGTAATACAGGTCCAGCCCCGTAATCCGCCATACTTTTAAAAACCAGCCCATTTGGGAGGGGCCTCTTTTAGCTACTTTTGCCCGAACGTTCGCTCAAATGATTTTTCTGGGACGGGGATGAAATAATCATTGGGTGCCGAATGATTATTTCATCCCCGTCCCAGAAAAATCATTCCGCATGTTGGACGCAGCTAAAATAGCCCCGACGCAAATTGACTACCCTGGCATTGGGGATACCATGGTGGCAACCTAGCGAAAGGACGATGTATGGCACATGTCGATGACCAGCGTGTGGCGCGCGTGCTCGATGCGCTCGAGGCTCAGCACCCCGGCGCACAGCTGCTCGTAAACGACCCGTGGTCAATCTATTACCTGACCGGCTTTTATGCCGATATGTTCGAGCGATTTTGCGGCGTGCTGCTCGCACGCGGTAGCGAGCCCGTGATCTTGGTCAACGCGTTGCATCAGCTACCCAAGTACGACAATGCCCGCGTCGCCTATCACACCGATACCGACGTCGTGACCGACGCCATCGTTCGCGAGGTCGATCCGACCAAACCGCTCGGCATCGACACCGTCATGCGCTCCGGCTTTTTGATGCCGCTCATGGATCGTCACGCCGCGAGCGAGTTCTTCCTGGGCGACTTTGCCGTCACCGCCGCGCGCACCCACAAGGATGCCGCCGAGCAGGAACTCATGCGCGTGTCCTCGGCCGCTAACGATGCCGTGATGGCCGACGCGATTAAGCTCGTCCATGAAGGCGTGACGGAGCGCGAAATTGCCGACCAGATGCTCGGCTTGTATCGCAAACACGGCTGCGAGGGCTTTAGCTTTCCGCCCATCGTGAGCTTTGGCGCCAACGCCGGCGACCCGCACCACGAGCCCGACGATACGGTACTCAAGCGCGGCGACGTGGTGCTGTTCGACATTGGCGGGCGTCATCACAACTACTGCTCGGACATGACACGCACGTTCTTTTGGGGCGAGCCGGACGAGGAGACCGCGCGTATCTACGATATCGTGCGCTGCGCCAACGAGGCCGCCGAGGCGCTCATCGCACCGGGCGTGCGCATGTGCGACCTGGACCGTGCTGCGCGCGACGTGATTGAGGACGCTGGCTACGGCAAGTACTTTACGCATCGCCTGGGTCACTCGATCGGTCTGCAGGACCATGAACCGGGCGACGTATCGCTGGTCAACGAGCAAGTCGTGGAGCCGGGCATGACGTTCTCCATCGAACCGGGCATCTACCTCCCCGGCCGCACCGGCGTCCGCATCGAAGACCTAGCCCTGGTGACCGAGAACGGCGTCGAGATTCTCAACGCCTACCCCCACGATCCAGTCCGCTTAGGCTAACCTCATCCCCGAGTCCCCAAACTAAGTTGCGGTGAAATACGGACTGTTTAAGGCTTCTAGCCCATAAAACAGTCCCTATTTCACCGCAACTGCCAAGGGGACCAGGGTAGTCAAAAATGCCCCGTCCCAAATTAGCTGCCCTGCAGTCAAACGAAAGGCCTCCCGATTCCCCGACGAGAACCGAGAGGCCTTCTTGTGTCCTAGAACCCTAAGGCTCTGAGCTCGCAGCCTTATTCCGCGCGATGGCGCAGTTTTTCAATCGCTGCGGCAATCAGCGCCAGCAGGCCGGTTCCGCCAAGCGCTGCGACGGCCACGGCAGTGTTATCGCCCGTCTCGACCAGGCTTCCCTTAGCGGCCTTCTTGCCATTCTTCTTGCCCGAAGGATCCTTGGCATCGGGCTTGGCACCGTTATCCTTGCCGCCTGTCGGTTCCTGTACAACAACAGGCTCAACAACCTCGACGGTCACCGAAGCAGTGAGCTGCTGAGGCGCCGGCGTCTCCGCAGCGTCATCCTCGGCAAGCGTCGCAATCGCCGCAGCGTCACCGTCAACGGGCATCGTCGCGGTAATGACGACGGTTCCGTTCTTGAGGGCCTTGACCTTACCGTTCTCGACCGTAGCGATCGTCGGGTCGGACGAGACCCACGTCACGGCACCACGCAGCAGAGCGCCATCGGCCGCATTGCTCGCCGCGGCAGCAAGGTCAATTTCCTTGCCGCGCTCTACCTTGAGCACGGTTTCGGCAGTCGTGGCCTTGCCGTTTTGGTCAACGATAACGAGGCCCTTGGCCGCCGGGCGCAGCTTAACGCGTACCATGCAGCTGACTGTAAGCTCCGTACCGCGAACCTTACCGTCCACGGTCACATCATCGGCACCCCAATCCAGTGCGGGGACATTCTCCCAATCGACATCGTAGTCTTCCTGGCTGTCGTCCTTCATCATCACGGAGACCTTCTTGGGAAGCGCCTTCAGCACATCGGCGGCAGAGCTTGCCTCGAACACCTCAACGGGAGCGAACGTCGCAGGCCTCACGGGAATCTCACTTGCCGGCGTCTCGACGACCAGTTTGCAGGTCGCTTTGAGCGTCGCGCCCTCAACGGAGCCCCCAATCGTGTACTCGCCAACGGCGGCAAGATGCTTGTCCAGGCCATCCGTATTCCACGTGACCGAGGCCTCGTCTGTGTGACCATCGGAATAGGTCACGGTGACCTTCTTGGGCAGCTGCCCCGTCACGGTATCGGCCTTGGCATCGCGCTCAACCGTGATCTGCGGCACCTCGGCAACCTTGTTGATCGTCGTCGTGGAGGTAACAATGACCTCGACAGGCAGGTTACCGTTCACCGTCACGCCCTTGGCGACGACGCTGTTGCCGTACGTGTCGGCCGCGGCATGAACCTCAGTCCATGTAATCACGGACTCCGCCGTCGTCTTGCCGTCCTTCATGAGCACGGTCGCCTTAACGCCCTTGAGTGCCTCACGCACGGCATCGGCTGACGCGCCTTCGGGAACGTTAACTCCCGCGAGAGGCTCAACAGAGGCCGGAATCTCGGCATTGCTCTTCACGACCGTGACCGTGCACTTGGCCTTAACCGAAGTGCCCTCTACCTTGCCCTCAAGCGCAACATCACCCAGCTTGCCAAGGGCATCTGCCGTGAGCGGGGCCTTATCCCACGTGACGGCAGCGGCCTTCGTCGAGCCATCAGACATGTTAAGCGTCACCTGGGTGGGCAGAGCAATGTCGTCGGCGGCAGTGTTGCGAGCAACCGAAAGCTTGATGTCAGCGACGCTCTCAACGACCGGCACCAGGTTGACCGTAGCCTTTACCTCAAAGCCGCCAACTGAGGTTTTGCCCGTAACGACAAAGCTTGTACCGTCATTCTTAATGGTGACGGCGTCCTTGGGAGCAGTCCAGTCGATCTTCGAATCGACCTCGGATCCGTCTTTCATGGCGACCTTCACGGTCTTGGGCAGGGCGGCCACAACAGCCTCGGGCTTCGCCCCGTCGTCGAGCGTCACAGCGTCAACCGTACCAGCCAGGTGATCAGGAATCTCACGAAGCGGTTTGACGACCTTGATGGTGCACTCCGCCTTCTGATCCGTGCCGGCAACCGTGCCCTTAACCGTAACTTCACCTTCCTTGGCAAAGTCCTTGTCGGAGAGACCCTTGGTATCCCACGCTACCTTGGCTTCGGAATCGGTATCGTCAGAGTAGAACGCCGTGACCGTGTCGGGCAGCTTGGCCAAGGCATCAGCTGTCTTGGTATCGCGCTCGACCTCAATCTCGTCAACGGTATCAAAGCCCACGATATGCGCCGTCACCTTGACCTGAGCCTTAACGGTCATGCCGTTGTCCGTTAGACCCGTAACCTCAAACTCAGTGCCGGCACGACCCAGGCTGTCGACCTGAGACCACTTAACGGGCGTCTCTTTCTTGGTCTTGCCGTCCTTCATGACCACCGTCACCTTGGACGGCAGTTTATCCATAAGGTCGCTGACCTTGGCATTGTCCGCAATCTCAACAACATCGATCGGCTCGACGTGGTCGGGCGTCTGGGCATCCTGATCCACCACGGTCACATTGCAGGTCACCTTGGCGCCGTTGAGCTTAACCGTACCCGTGATCTCCACGGTGCCGGTTCCTCTGAGTAGCTCGTCCGTGACGTTAGAAAGATCCCACACGTCAATGTCGAGCAAATCGGTCGAGCCGTCGGAGTAAGTCGCCACAACCTGCTTGGGCATCTGGGCGTACAGATCCTGCTTGGACGTACCACTGGCAACGCTAAACGACTTGGCCTCGAGCTTGGTGATGGTTCGCGGCGCCTCGGAGACGTTGACGTACACGATAGCGTTGACGTTGTCGACATCCTTGAGCTTGCCGACGAGTTTATACGTACCCTTCTTGGCGAGCGGCTTGGAGAGGTCGATGCCGTCGGTGTCGGTCCACTTTTCGATCTCGATGCCGCCTAAACTGCCCCGAGTATCCCGCGCTGAGCCATCCGAGAAATATACGGACACGGCATCTGGCAGCTCCAACATCGATCCGACCGTGGTGTTGACCACGACTGCCTCGGGCTGCAGTGCAACCTTCTTTGCCTTCTTATCGGCAACCGTCACCTTGGCAGTCACGTTGCCGTTCTCATCCACGCCGACCTTTTGGCCGTCATCGTCAAGCAGCGCCATAACGGCAGCGGCATCAAAGCCGACCACATGGCCCGTCGCATAGAACGTGCCGGGCTGCTCGTACTTCTCGGGCGCAATCGGATCCCAATCAATAGCCGCCGTCGAAACGGAGCCGTCACTCAACTCGACCGCCATCTTGGAAGGCATAGCAGGCGCAGTGCCCGCCTTGGTGGTCACTGCGGTCTCACCATTATCGATTGCCTTCTCAACGCCTTGGATAACGATCTTGGTCTGAACAGTGAGACCGGTGTTAGCGCCGTCACCGTATCCGTCGAGGCCGCTTGCAAACAGCGTGCCAGACACTGTCGTGACCTGACCCGGCTCTCCGGTATAAACCGAGGGACGAACGTAATCCCATTGAACCTGGGCATTATGAGTTTTGCCGTCACTCGTGGCAACCGAGACATTCCACGGCAGCTCGGGGAAAACACCGCTGGCCGTATTAATGCGCTCAGGAACGGCAACGGAGATGACGGAACAGACGTCAACAGTGATTGTCGCCTCGGCACCACCTTGGAGCTTGCCCTTCACCTTAAACGAACCGTCCTTGGCATAAGCGTCTTCGGCGACACGGTCCCATGTGACCTTTTCGCGCTGGGGCTCAGAAGACACATCGTTGTCGTATCGAACCTCAAGGTATTCCGGCAGCATCGGCTTGGTGCCGGGGACGGTCCATATGGTTCCGCCCTGAACCGAGGTTGCCTTACTCGCGATCTTAACGGTGGCAGTAATCGGAACGTCGACAGTCTGCATGCCGTACCCTGCATTAAAGCTAATTGTTGCAGTGCCGCGTACCACGCCGCCCTGGGTCCAATCGAAGCCCTTCGTGTTCCACTTGGTCTCGGCGTATTTGTGCGAATAGTCCGGATGTTCTGCCGCATCGGGGCTGATAAGTTCGACATAGCCGGGAAGCATGGCGGTGCCGTCGCTGCCCTTGAGCACTGTAATGGTTTGTGGCTGAGCCTCCCAGTTTTTAGTCACGATGACGTGCACTTTCACGGGGATATTCGTTCCGGCGACCGTTCCGGTAATCGTGCAGTCCTTCTGGGGGCACCTATCGTAGGTATCCCAGTTGACGCCGAGACTGTCAAAAGTCGTTCCATCCTGCAATACGCCGGACACGTAGAAGTAGTCCAGATTGACTTCCTCACCGGGGTAAATAACGCGCCAGTCCTCGTACGACTGCCCAAGCGTCACGCCATTCTCGCTATAGTTATTGACGCCCTTGACCTCGCTGCACACCGCGATCGCGTTGACCTTCGCCAGCGAGCCAGTGATAGTACCGGTAATTTCGTACTCGCCAGGCTTGCCGTCCAGCAGTTCTTGAGGAAACTCATCCCAGCTATAAGGCTGCCCCGACGAATACTGGGGATAGAACGAGCTGCCATCCGACAAATACAGCGTGGATGTGTAGCGCGGAGCCAGAAGTCCGGCGCCGGGAACATAAGCAATCTTGCCGATGTTGCTGTCCTCGAGATCGCAGACGTTGACCGTCGCCGTAGCCGGAATGTTAGAGCCGGTAAAATATCCGCTAACCGTAATCTGGCCAAGGTTCTTTAGGGCGTCCTGACTAATCGTCGACCACTGAACGGGGAAATTGCCTCGCGAGCCATTCCACATCGTGGCCTCGATTGAACCCGGCATATTGGGCTGGCAACCGATAAGCGTGCTTGTCGATGTCGAGGAAGGCATCTGCAGGGCGCGGACGGAGATGGTCGCCGTGACTCGGTTGCTGTCACCCAGCTCCACCTGAGTAGACGATGAAGATGAGGTATTGGTCCAATACGACAGCGAACCGGAAAGCTTAAACGACCCCTCGCTTGCCACCTGCGTGTCCAAAATAGGGTCCCACGCAATGTTGCACTGCTTCTTTGTACCGTCGGTGAATGCAACCTCAACGCTGTAGGGAAGACCGCCGCCCGTTGTAGGACGTACGCCGACGGGCGTGTTAACGGGAGCAAGAGCGTCGATAGAGGCAACTTCTTTGACCTCGACCTGAGCAGTTACCTTTAGGCCATTAGCGGCTGAAGATTCGTTATATGTCACAAGCGTGCCCGTGACCGTATAGGTGCCTGCCTTTTGGAATTGAGACACGTCGGCGTTGTCCCAGTTAACCTGATAACCTTGGGTGTATGTAGTGTTATTTGACTGCGTAAACGGGAAATAGACATACGTGCTAAGAGGAGAAATGTCGCCGACCACGCGCTCGAACCTCAGAGAATTAAGATCGAGTACGTCCTTAGGATCTTTGACGGTAACGGTGCAGGTAACCTCACGGTAATCAAAACCGTTTAGTTTACCTTTAACCGTAAACGAGCCCACCTTAGAGTAAAGCGACGCGTCGAAAGAATCCCAAGACACCGGGATCTGCTCGGTGGCCCCGCTATCAAAGACAACCGAAGCAGAATACGGCAGAGACGGGACCTCACCAGTTAGGGTCGTACACGTCAACTCGGTCTGGACGCTCTTAACAGAGCGGACTGCGACCGTGCACTGTGCGAGCATAGAGGGATAGCTCTTCAAATGTCCCTCGACAACAAAGGTTCCTTCCTTTTGGTACTGATCAGCCGAGATCTCATTCCACTTAACAGGGCATGTATAAGATTGACCATTTGAATAATTGACCGAAATGCTGGACGGAAGCGCGGGAGCAATACCAGCTGCAGTCCATACCCATGAGCCATTACTGGTTGAACGGGGAACGTACACCTTGAGCACACCACTCACTTTGTACGGCTCCGCGAGCGTAATCCAATTGCCGTTCACGCTGACACCGTCAATCTGGCCGGTGATGGGAACTTCGGATTCTTCTGTCACCGTATCAAATGCCGCCTGCGACTTTTCGTCCCAATTAACATAAGCCGAGGTCTCGGTGCCATCCGAAAGCTTTACCTTTACGTACGATGTTTGGCCGTAGTAATCCGCGCCGACGTATTTTTCCACAATCGGGTTGGCGTCGATCGACTCAACGGTAACGCCGCTTTCGTTGCTCGTCTTTGTGGCATCGGGGGCGTTTACTGCCGCCGGATCTACCACTGCCGGGTCCGCCGTAACAGCTTCGACAACCACGCGCTGCTTGACCGTCTGCGTGGTACCGTCGACGGTACCCTCAAACTCATACGAGCCGGCAGGCAGCTGTACCAGAGTTGCCGGAGCATCAGCGCCGTTCAACTTCCAGGTGACGTTTTCCTGCTTGGTGGTACCGCTCTCGTAGGTTGCCGTTACAGTCTGGGGCAGCGTGGCGTCGGAACCCTCAGCAACATGCAGCTCGTTCAGGCTGGCAAAAGAGGCGATCTTGTCTTCACTCTGGTCTTGCGAGGTTGCCTGACCGGTGTCCGCAGACGTGGCAGCCGCACCCGTCGCATCGCTTTGCTCGGCAACGACTTGGGTAGTATCACCCTGCATCATCTCGGCGAACGCCTGCGGCGGCACCGAGCCGACCGTCATCGTCAGAGCCAAACCCGCGGTAATGGCCGCGTTGACATGCCTTCTGTTCATGTTTCCTCCCGACACGCTCAACGGACCAAACAGCACTGGTCCGATTGGCAAGTTAAGTTGAGCGTATCCTTCGCCGATGGAGGTTTGCAATATGCTACAGGTTAAGCGGCATAAATGGCTTCGTAAACGGGCACCCCAGGGCAGCTAATTTGAGTTGCGGTGATATACGGACTGTTTGAGGCCTCTGGCTTGTAAAACAGTCCGTATTTCACCGCAACTGCTGAGGGGATGGGTTAACGGAGCAGGCCGGCTACTTCGCCGGCTAGGGTGATGGTACCGGCTGCTACGAAGGGCTCGCCTGCGGCATCGAAGGCAGCGAGGGCCTCGGACACGCTCGGGTATACGCCCGCAAGCTTATCGGCACCCACCAGGGCAGCAAGCTCCTCTGCCGGCAGGGCGCGGTCGGAATCGGTCTGGGTCACGACTACGTGCGGAAAGGCGGGAATCAGCACGTCAACGATACCCGCCACGTCCTTGTCTGCCAGCGCGGCGCACAGCAGCGTGGGGCGATTTTCAACACACGGATCGATCTCGTCCAGCGCGCTCACAAAGTTCTCGCAGCTCTGGGGGTTATGGCAGGCGTCGATCAGCTTGAGCGGGTCAGTTCCCAGCACATCAAATCGACCCGGCGTGGGACAGCCCATAAGCGACGCATCGAGCTTGTCATGATCGAGTTCGCGACCCAGATACCCCTCGCAGAGCATAATCGCGCACGCAGCATTCTGCGGCTGATACGCCGGCTTGACCATGCTCGACGTATAGATCGCACGCGGCGTGGTGCAGCTAAACTCAACCGTATCGCCCACGTGCTCCGGCACCTTAGTCGTGGCGTGGCTTACCACAAGCGGCACAACGCCGCACTCGCGACAACGAGCATCCATCACGCGTTGAACACTCGCCTCATGCGTGCCCTCGCCCAGCACAACCAGACGTCCGGGCTTGATAACCGCCGCCTTCTCACCCGCAATGGCCTCAAGCGTGTCGCCCAGGATGCGCGTGTGATCGAGCCCAATGCCCGTAATGGCAACGGCGACGGGATCGGTCGCACTCGTGGCATCCCAACGCCCGCCCATGCCAACCTCAAGCACGGCCACGTCCACGCAAGCCTCGGCAAACACCACCAGTGCAGCAGCCGTCAGCAGGTCAAACGGCGTGATGGTATAGGCACGCTCCCCCGCCGCCACACGGCGCGCATTCACGCGACGCCCCGCCTCGACAGCTGCCGAAACGCCACGGGCAAACGCCTCGTCGCTCACAACGCGCCCGTCAACCTCCATGCGCTCGGGATAGCGCACCAGCTGCGGCGACGTATACAGCGCGGTCTTGAGCCCCTCGCCGCGAAGGATAGCAGCCGAAAAACGCGTAGTCGAAGTCTTGCCATTGGTACCGGCAACCTGAATGCAATCGAAATACTCGTCCGGACGCCCCAGCTCATCGAGCATATCGACAACCGTCTCAAGCAGAGGACCAACATCCCCAGAAATCCGCCCCGTATCAGCAGCAAGCCCCACAGCCTCATCAAACGAAAGCAACTCAAACGAGAACGGAACGACATACGACCCAGAACGCTTAGCCATAACTCAAAGTCCCCTCAACATAAAAAGAGGCCCGAATCAACAACGAGCCCCTCCCATTCAAAATATCAGCCAAACACCGCTTTGCAGCGAGATCAAGGCCACAACCAAGTGGCCCTACCAGGCAGCGGACGCCCCCGTAACCGCTATGGGAGCGGTTAGGGGCTTTGCTCGATACAAGTTCCGCACGAGCCGAAGGCCACTTAATGTGGCCTTCGTGCGAGCAGGACTGTCCGCAGTAGCGAGCAAAGCCCCAAACCGCGTCCCCCAGTTACGCCTACGAGAAGTCAGCAACCTGAGCAGTCAGCGCCGTCAGGATCTCCTTGAGCTCAGCTGCACGGTCCCTCTTCTTCTGGACCACCGCGGGCGCGGCCTTGGCCACAAAGCCCTCGTTGGCGAGCGTCTTCTCGCAGCCGGCGAGCTCCTTCTGCGCCGCGGCAATCTCCTTCTCCAGGCGCGCCTTCTCGGCCGAAAGGTCAACCTTGCCCTCGAGCACCACAAAGACCTCGACGCCGCTATCGACCACGGCGATGCTCGCGGCCGGCTTCTCGACGTCGGTACCCATGACCAGCGAGGCGGTGTTCGCCAGCGGCTCGATGGTCGAGCGCAGGCTCTCGAGCTTCTCAATGTCCTCGGCACCGGCGCGCACGACCACGTCGAGCTCAGCCTTGGGGCTCAAGCGATAACGCGAACGCGTGGCGCGGGCGGCGGAAACAACGGTACGGCACAGCTCAAACGCGCGCTCGGCGGGCTCGTCAACGTACTTGGCGTAGTCGGCGGGCTCGGGCCACTTGGCGATCATGAGCGCCTCGGCGCGGTTCACGTTGCCCTCGGCATCCAGGTCGAGCACGCTCGCCGGCATGTTGTCCCAGATCTCCTCGGTGACAAACGGCATGAGCGGGTGCATCAGGCGAATGGAGGTGTCGAGTACAAAGATCAGGTTACGCTGCGCCTGCAGACGACCCTCGCCCTTCAGGCGGGCCTTGGTGACCTCGACGTACCAGTCGCATACCTCGTTCCAGAAGAACTGCTGCACGCCGCGGGCCATGTCGCCAAAGGTGTAGTTCTCGATGCCTTCGGTGACCATCTTGACGGCCTTGGCCAGGCGGCTGAACATCCAGGCGTCGGCCGGCGTCTCCACGACGGGCTCGCCGGGCGTGTAGCCCTCCATGTTCATAAGCAGGAAGCGGCTGGCGTTCCAGATCTTGGTCACAAACGACTTGGCCTGCTCGGTGCGCGGGCTGTCGATGAGCTTCTTGGTCTTCTTGTCGATGTTCGCGTCGAACTTGACGTCCTGGTTGTTGGTGCAGAGCGTCAGCAGGTTGAAGCGCATGGCGTCGGCGCCGTACATGCCGATGAGGTCCATGGGGTCAACGCCGTTGCCCTTGGACTTGGACATGCGGCTGCCGTCCTTGGCAAGAATCGTCGGGTAGATGACGACGTCCTTAAACGGCACCTCGTCCAGGAAGTACAGCGAGCTCATGACCATGCGGGCAACCCACAGCGCGATGATGTCGCGTGCGGTGACGAGCGCCGTCGTGGGGTGATGCCCCTCGAGCAGCTCCGGCTTTTGCGGCCAGCCCTGCGTGGCAAAGGTCCACAGCTGCGAGCTGAACCAGGTGTCCAGCACATTCTCGTCCTGATGCACGTGATGGCCGCCGCACTTGGGGCACACGTCGGTGTCCTCGGTAAGGGCGTCCTCCCAGCCGCAGTCCTCGCAGTAGAACACGGGGATGCGGTGGCCCCACCACAGCTGGCGCGAAATGCACCAGTCCTTGAGGTTCTCCATCCAGGTGGTGTAGGTCTGCGTCCAGCGCGCGGGGTGGAAGGTGACCTTGCCGGAGTTGACGGCGTCAAGCGCCGGCCCCTTGAGCTTGTCGACTGCCACGAACCACTGCTCGGACAGCCACGGCTCCAGCGCGGAGTCGCAACGGTAGCAGTGCATGACGGAGTGATCGAGTTCGTCGACGTGATCGAGCAGGTCGTGCTCCTCAAACCACTTGATGACGGCCTCGCGGCACTCGTCGCGGTTCATGCCGGTAAACTCGCCGTAACCCTCGACGACCACCGCATGCTCGTCGAAGATGTTGATCTGCGGCAGGTCGTGGGCCTGACCCATGGCGTAATCGTTGGGGTCGTGGGCCGGGGTGACCTTGACAAAGCCAGAGCCAAAGTTGGCGTCGACATGCCAGTCCTCAAAGATGGGGATCTCACGGTCGACGATGGGGAGCTTGACGGTCTTACCCACAAAGGCGGCCTTCTCGGGGTCCTTCGGGGAGACGGCGACGCCCGTGTCGCCGAGCATGGTCTCGGGGCGCGTGGTGGCGACGACGATGTAGTCCTGGCCGTTGACCGGCTCGGTCAGCGGGTAGCGCAGGTGCCACAGATGGCCCTTCTCGTCCTTGTACTCGGCCTCGTCGTCCGAGATGGCGGTAGTGCAGTTGGGACACCAGTTGACGATGCGCTTGCCGCGGTAGATCAGGCCATCGTGGTACCAGTCGCAGAACACCTTGCGCACGGCCTGGGCGTAGTCCTCGTCCATGGTGAAGCGCTCGTTATCAAAGTCGACGGAGCAGCCCATACGCTTGATCTGCTCGACGATGATGCCGCCGTACTCGTGGGTCCAATCCCAGCAGGCGTCGACAAACTTATCGCGGCCGATCTCCAGCCGGCTGATGCCCTCGCTCTTGAGCTTCTTGTCGACCTTAGTCTGCGTGGCGATACCGGCGTGGTCGGTACCGAGCACCCAGCGCGTGGACTTGCCGCGCATACGGGCCATGCGGATGATGGCGTCCTGGATGGAGTCGTCGGTGGCGTGACCCATGTGGAGCTTGCCGGTCACGTTGGGAGGCGGAATGGTGACGGTGCAGTCGCCCACGCCCTCGCGGCGCTTGTAGTAGCCGCCGTCGAGCCACTTCTGCAGGATCGCCGGCTCGTTGGTCGACGGATCGTAGTTCTTGGGCATCTCTTCCATATATCTCTCCCTGTCCCGTCGGGGAGGAATGTAGGCCCGATTTTCGCTCGGTCAGGTCCTGGGCTCGCTCGAAGACCACATTAAGTGGTCTTCGGCTCGTGCGGAATCTACGAAAATCGGGCCTACATTCCTCCCCTTAGGTATCGATTACTTCAGTCTGAATTGACTTTGCCGAGGCTTAAACAAACACACAGAATAGCACAGGTAGTTGGGGTTATTGCGTATATATAAAATAGCCTCCGACCGCGGATGGTCAGAGGCTATTTGCAAACACGTTTTAGGCCGGTTTAGCCGTAGATGCGCTGGGGTTGTTCTTCGCCCTTTACGGAGGCTTCGGTCACGATGACCTTAGTAACGCCCTCCTCGCTGGGGAGGTCGAACATCGTCTGCTGCAGAACGTCCTCGCAGATGGAGCGCAGGCCGCGGGCGCCGGTCTTGCGGGCGAGCGCCATGCGGGCGATCTCGTGCAGGGCGGCGTCCTCAAACTCAAGCTCAACGTCCTCGAGCTGGAACATCTTACGGTATTGACGGACCACGGCGTTCTTGGGTTCGGTCAGGATCGACACCAGGTCATCCTCGTCGAGCGCCTGCGTCTGGGTGACGACGGGCGTACGTCCCACAAACTCGGGGATCATGCCAAAGGCGTTGAGGTCCTGCGGGAGCACCTGGCGCAGCAGGTCGTTCTCGTCGACCGAGGTGGGGCCGGCGATCTCGGAGTTAAAGCCCACACCCTTGTTGCCCACGCGATCGGCGATGATCTTGTCCAGACCCACAAAGGCACCGCCGCAGATAAACAGGATGTTGGTCGTATCGATCTGCAGCAGCTCCTGCTGGGGATGCTTGCGGCCGCCGGTGGGCGGAACGCTTGCCACCGTACCTTCAAGAATCTTAAGCAGCGCCTGCTGAACGCCCTCGCCCGAAACATCGCGGGTGATGGAGAGGTTCTCGGCCTTGCGGGCGATCTTGTCGATCTCGTCCACGTAGATAATGCCGACCTGCGCGCGCTCAATATCGCCATCGGCGGCATTGATGAGCTTGAGCAGGATGTTCTCCACATCCTCGCCCACGTAACCGGCCTCGGTGAGCGCGGTGGCGTCGGCGATGGCAAACGGCACCTCGAGGATACGTGCGAGCGTCTGGGCGAGCAGCGTCTTACCGGTACCGGTGGGACCGAGCAGCAAAATGTTGGACTTGGCGAGCTCCACCTCGTCCATATCATCATCGAGCTGCGAGTCCAAACCGTCGTCAAAGGCCGAAAGCGCAGCGCCGCCCTCGATCACGCGGCGATAGTGGTTGTACACGGCCACCGACATGGCACGCTTGGCGTCCTCCTGGCCCATAACATAGGCCGAAAGCTCGTCATAGATCTCGTGCGGCGTCGGCACATGCGTAATGACCTGGCGGGCATCGTCCTCGAGCTCAAAGCCCTCGGCCTCGGGATCCACGGCAGGCTGCCCGGCAGCCTGGCCGTGATCGTTGAGGAAGCCCGGCAGCTTGCCGTTGCGGGCGGCGTCCATAAAGTCCGAAGCCAGCGACTCCTCAAGGATCTCGGAGCAGGCGGCGACGCACTCGTCGCAGATAAAGATATTGGTCGGGCCCTTAACAAGGCGACGAACCTGTCCCTGCTCTTTTCCGCAGAAGGAGCAGCGGATAGGGTTGCCGTTCTCGTCGAAGTTGTCCTGCATGTTACCGGCCATCCTAGGCGTCCTTAGCGGCGAGGTCGCGCGAGGTGACGATGCGGTCGATCAGGCCGTAGTCGAGGGCCTCGGCAGCGGTCAGGTAATTGTCGCGCTCGGTATCGGCCTGGACCTTCTCGATGGGCTGGCCCGAGGCGTCGGACAGGATCTGGTTGAGCTCGCGGCGAGTCTTCTTAATCTCCTCGGCAACGATCTCAATCTCGGTCTGCTGGCCCTGGGCACCGCCGCTGGGCTGGTGAATCATGACCTTGGAGTGCGGCAGGCAGAAGCGCTTGCCCTTAGCGCCGGCCGAAAGCAGCACGGCGGCCATGGACGCAGCCATACCGACGCAAATGGTGGAGACCTGCGGCTTGATGAAGTTCATGGTGTCCAGAATCGCCAGGCCGGAGTAGACCTCGCCGCCGGGCGAATTGATATAGAGCGAGATATCCTTCTCGGCATCCTGGCTCTCAAGATGCAACAGCTGGGCAACGACCAGGTTGGCGCTGACGGAGTTGATCTCCTCGCCCAAGAAGATGATGCGATCGTTGAGCAGGCGCGAATAGATATCGTAGCTGCGCTCGCCGCGCGGCGTCTGCTCGATAACGTATGGCACGAGGGCGGAATCGAACTTAGCGATCATACGCATCTCCATTTCTCTCTTGCGGACCAAATTGGTTCTAGATAAACGTACGGTGCCCGCATGCTATGCATTGGCTGGCACCGTACGAAGCAACCGGATAACCGGTGTATAACTTTACCCCATCACGGGCGCACACATGCGCTCGCGGGCAAGGTGGCGAGAATTACTCGGCGTCCTTGGCGGTCTCGTCGACCTCGGTCACCTTGGCGTTCTCGACCAGGTGGTCGACGGCCTTGGAGCGACGGATGGACTCGCGGACGGCAGGCATGCGGCCATCGGCGATGAACTCGGCCTTGGAAGCCTCGACGTCCTTGACGCCCGCCTTCTCGAACTCGGCGTTGATGTCGTCCTCGGTGACCTCGATCTTGAGCTCACGGGCGAGGGCGTCCAGAGCCAGGGACTCACGGGCAACGTCGTTGGCCTGCTTGTGCAGGTCGCCGATGAACTGCTCCATGGTCAGACCGGAAGCGGGCAGCCAGGTGTCCAGGGTCATGCCGCGGGCAGCGAGGTTGGACAGGAAGTTCTGGCCAAGCTCCTCAAAGACGGACTGCTCGTAGTCGGCATCCATCTCGTCGAGCTGCAGGCGCTCGGCGAGAGCGGAGACGCAACGGTTCTCCTTCTCGGCCGGCAGGCGGGAAGCCTTGTCCTGCTCGATCTCGATCTTGATGGCGTCGCGCATGGCATCGATGCTGTCGAAGCCGAAGTCGGACTTGACAAGCTCGTCGGTGAGCTCGGGGGTGTTGCGGACCTTGATGCCCTTGACGGTGACCTCGACGGTGTGGGTCTCGGCCTCCTCGACCTCGTCGGTCCAGGTGACGGTCTTGACGTCGTCAACGTTAGCGCCGATCAGGGCCTCGTTGAACTCCTTGGGGTTGCTGTCACTACCGGCGATGAGCATACGGCCCTCGGCGGCAAAATTGTCGGCGTTCTCGACGGCCTTGAGGTCGACGGTGACGTAGTCCTCGGCCTCGACGGCGCGACCCTCGACGTCCTCGAAGGTGGCACGGTAGTTGAGGAGCATCTCGACCTGGTTGTTGATCTCGGACTCGGTGACCTCCGCGGGGGGCATCTCGATCTCGACGGCGTCGAAGGAGGAGAGCTCGGCAGCAGGACGCAGGGAGAACTCGACGGTGTAGGTGTAGTCCTCGTGATCTTTGGCGAGGTCGAGCTCCTTGTAGTCACCGTTCTTGGTGGGGACGATGTCCAGCTCGTTGAGGACGGCGGGCTCGTTGGCGGCGATCAGGTCGTTGGTGGCCTGAGCGAGAGTAGCCTCGGCGCCAAGAGCAGAGTCGATGACCGGACGGGGGGCCTTACCGGCGCGGAAGCCCGGGAAGCGGTACTTCTTGGCGGTGTCCTTGTAGGCCTTCTTGATCGCGGCGTCGACGTCGGCGGCCGGGATGGTGACCGTAGCGGTGAGCTTGGCGTCCTTGACGTCAGAAGCGGTGATGTTCAACACGTTCCTCCTCATACTGCCCAGCTTATCTGAGGTGCTGGTACCTTTATGCAACAAGCGTCGCGAGGGCATAAGCCGACGCGGGTGCGTTGGTGCGGGCGAAAGGACTCGAACCTTCACGGGAATCCCACCAGAACCTAAATCTGGCGCGTCTACCAATTCCGCCACGCCCGCATGAGCGCACAGACTAGGAATGATAGCAGATACGAGCGGCAAGCGCACGCACACGTTTTTAGCTCACGACCTCACCACGAGTGCAGAAGGCGGGGCGAGTTGCCCCGCCCCGCCAATTACGACTTGTTCGCTGATCCACTACTCCCCCAGCAGCGCTTTCTCGGGCGTGATCGGCAGCGAGCGAACCTGATGTCCGGTAGCGTGTGCCACGGCCGAGGCAACGGCGGCGAGCGGCGTGTTGATGACGACCTCGCCGATCGACTTGGCACCAAACGGACCCGTCGGCTCGTAGCTCGGCTCAAAGGCCACGCGGATGCTGCCGATATCCAGGCGCGTGGGCAGCTTGTAGCTCATAAAGTTGCCGGTGCGCAGACGGCCGCGCTCATCGTGCTCGACGATCTCGTAGAGCGCATGGCCGATACCCTGGGCAATGCCGCCCTCGGCCTGGACGCGCGCGAGCGCCTCGTTGATCACGGTGCCGCAGTCGACGGCCGCCGCATAGTCCACCACGGTCACCTTGCCGGTAGCCTTGTCGACCTCGACCTCGGCAATGCCGGCCATAAACGGCGGGGGCGAAACGGGCAGGCAGGCAGAGGCATGCGAGGTGAGCGCGTCGCCGCCCGCAATGTTCTTAACGCACAGGTTGGCAAAGTCGCGCAGCGTGAGGTAGCGGTTCTGCTCGCGCGCGGCACGTTCGTCGGACAGGCGCACGTACTGGCCATCGAAGACCACATCGGCGGCGTCCACGTCCCACATCTGGGCGGCCTTGGCGCAGATCTTCTCACGCAGCTCGGTCGCGGCGTTCTTGGCGGCAAGGCCCGTCACGTACGTGCCCGAGCTCGCGTACGAGCCGGCATCGAACGGCGACACGTCGGTGTCCACGCCGCGCACCACGATCAACGAACTCTCCACGCCCAGCTCCTCGGCGGCAATCTGCGCCAGGATCGTGTCGACGCCCATGCCGTTATCGGTGGCGCCGGTGCCAATGGTAATGAAGCCGTCCTCTTCAAGGCGCATGTCGATGCCGGCGATATCCACGTTGGAGATGCCCGAGCCCTGCATGGTAAGCGCGCAGCCCAGGGCGCGCACGCGGTCGCCCAGGTCCACGGCCAGCGGCTTGTCGCGCCAGCCGATCATGTCCATCGCACGCAGCAGGCAGCGGTCGAGCGCGCAGGCGTTGAGCTTCTCGTTGTAGTACTGCGGCATGATCTCGCCCTCGCGCACAATGTTCTTAAGGCGCAGGTCGGCGGGGTCCATGTGCAGCATGTCGGCGAGCTCGTTGACGGCGCTCTCCACGGCAAACTGGCCCTGGGTGGCACCGTAGCCGCGATACGCGCCGCCGCGGTTGGTGTTGGTGTAGACGGCGTCCCAGCTAAAGCGGCTCGCCTTCACATGGTTGTAGATGGGCAGGCTCTTGTGGCCCGAAAGGCCGATCGTCGTGGTAGCGTGCTCGCCGTACGCGCCGGCGTTGGACAGCGTGTGCAGGTCGATGGCCGTGATGGTGCCGTCGTTCATGGCGCCCAGCTTAACGGTCATCTGCATCTGATGGCGCGAGTTGCCCGCGGTGATGGTCTCCTCACGGGTGTAGCAGCAGTAACTCGGACGGCCGGTCTGCTGGGTCACAAACGCAACAAAGATCTCGCAGCAGCCCGTCTGCTTGGAGCCAAAGCCGCCGCCGATGCGCGGCTTAATGACCTGCACCTGCGACTGCGGAATGTCGAGCGACTGCGCGACCATGCGGCGCACGTGGAAGGGCACCTGCGTGGAGGTGGTCACCGAGATACGCCCGAACGCGTCGGTCGTCGCGAAGGCGCGGAAGGTTTCCATGGGCGCGGTCTGCGTGGCCTGGCTGGTGTAGGTACGCTCAAAGACGATGTCGCTCTGGGCGAAGGCCTCGTCCAAGTCGCCAAAATCGCTGGTACCGCTGCACACCAAGTTGCGCGGGACGTCGCCGCCCTGCGGGAACATAAAGGTCACGTCGCCCTCGGGGTGGACCACGATGTCGTTATCGAGTGCCTGGGTAAAGTCGAGTAGCGGCTCGAGCACCTCGTAGTCGACCTTGATGAGCTTGAGCGCCTTGTCGGCGGCCTCCTCGGTCTCGGCGGCGACGATCGCCACCTCCTCGTTTTGGTAACGGACGAGGTTCTCGAGGATCAAGCGGTCGTAGGGCGAAGGCTGCGGATAGCTCTGGCCGGCGATGGTAAAGCGGCGCTTGGGCACGTCCTCGTAGGTGTAGACGCCCACCACGCCGGGCACCTTAAGGGCGCGCGACGTATCGATGGAGCGGATCTTGGCGCGGGCATACGGGCTGCGCTTGAGCTTGACGATGAGTGCGCCGGCAGGCACCAGGTCGCCCGTGTAGACGGGACGACCCTCGAGTAGCGCCTTCGAGTCCTTCTTGGGCTGCTTGTGGGTGATCTGCTTGTAGGAGACACCATCGCAGCTGGTGTCGTTGACCGGCAGCTCGGGCATCTCGAAGCCCACCTGCACGCCAGACTCGTTGAGGAAGCGGACGATGGCGCGCAGCTGGCTCTCATAGCCGCTGCAGCGGCAGAGGTTGCCGGCGAGCTGGCGCGAGAGCTCCTCGCGCGTGGCAACAAGGCTCGGGTCCTCCTTGGCGGCACGGGCGAGCGCCAGCACGTTCATGATAAGGCCGGGAGCGCAAAAACCACACTGCTCGGCGCCTTCGGCAGCCATTGCGCGAGCGAGCGCCTCAGACTCGGCCTTGAGGCCCTCGAGCGTAGTGATGGAGCGGCCCTCGACGCGCGCGGCGGGAACCGAGCAGCTCAGCACCGGGTCGCCGTCGAGCCACACTGTGCACAGGCCGCAGTTGGTGGTCTCGCAGGCACAGCGCACCGACGCGCAGCCCTGCTCGCGCAGCAGCGCAAAGAGCATGGTGTCGGGGGCAATCTGAACCTTGACCTTACGGCCGTTGAGCGTAAAGGAAAGATCGATGAGTTTGGCAGCCATTAGCGCACCTCGCTAGAATCGGCGCCGGGCACGCGGCGGCAGGAATACTCGTCCGTGGCGAACTTAGGCACTTGCACGGTCTCGAGCTCGTGGGCAAGCGCAGCCGAAAGCTCGATGCCGGCGGCGCGGCGCACGGCCTGAATCGCCAACGGTGCCGAGATGCGGCGGCGGTAGTCAGCCGAGCCCCACAGGTTGGTGCCATAGCTCAGTGCGCGTACGGACGCGGCCAGGGCGCGAAGCTCGTCCTCGGAAGGATGCTCGTTGGTAAGGCCGCACGCCTCGCCCTGCAGCAGGGTCGCGTGCAGCGGGCGGGCGCCCACGGTGACGTGCCAGGTGTTGTCCCACCAGGCGGCGGTAACGTTGAGCGAGGGGAAGTCGGTCGCAGCCTTGCGCACGGCCTCGTAGCTTGCGCGATAGTCGTGCTTAACGACCACCACGTGCTCGATCACGTCACGCACGTAGCCCATGTCCACGAACTCGACAAGCGGCACGCGACCGGCGCCCGTCAGCTCAACATAGGAATCGAGCGCGAGAAAGGCGGAGAGAACGTCCGAGAAGCCAAAGCGACCGTAGATGCTGCCGCCCACCGTGGCGGTATTGCGCAGCTGCACGCCCACGATATCGTGGACGGCGAACTCAAAGACATGGTTGACAAGCGCGTTGAGCTCGGCATGGCGCTCGAGCTGGCGCAGGGTACACATGGCACCGATGCGAAACTCGGTCTCGGTCTCCTCGATCTGATCGAGTCCGCAGGCCGAAAGGTCAATCGCCGTCGCCACGCGACGCGAACCAAGGCGCATCCAGATGCCGCCGCCCACAATCTTGTTGTTGCGGTTCTTCTGTAAGAGCTCATAGGCTTCGGCCGCGTTTCCAACACGGACGTAGGTACCGAACTTGAGCACGTTCTCCCCCATCTCTCCACTTGTCCAGTACGTTTAAGTGTACCAAACGAGGGGCCGCACACCGTTTTAGGACAAAATCCACCCACCCATACATAACTTGCGGTGATATACGGACTGATTAGCCGTTCTGGGGCGCTAAACAGTCCGTATATCACCGCAAGTTATGAGGAGTCCTCCGGGATAGAAAAGGCTCCCAGCCGGATAGCTGGGAGCCTCATCACATGCTATGTCGAGCGAAAATTTAGCAGACGCCCTGGGCGAGCATGGCGTCGGCGACCTTCAGGAAGCCGGCGATGTTGGCGCCCATGACGAAGTTGCCCTCCTCGCCGTACTCCTTGGCGGTATCGTCCACGTTGTGGAACATGCCGCGCATGAGCTGCTCGAGCTTGCCGTCGACCTCCTCGAAGGTCCAGGACAGGTGCTCGGCGTTCTGGCTCATCTCCAGGCCGGACACGAGCACGCCGCCGGCGTTGGCAGCCTTACCGGGCATAAAGGCGACGCCGTTCTCCTGGAAGTAGGTCGTGGCCTCGATGGTCGTGGGCATGTTCGCGCCCTCGCCGACCACCTTGCAGCCGTTGGCGACGAGCGCCTGAGCGTCCTCGAGCAGCAGCGTGTTCTCGCGTGCGCAGGGCAGCGCGATGTCGCAGGGCAGCTGCCACACGCCGCGGCCGTCGCCCTCGTGCCACACGGCGTCGGGCTTCTCGTCAACGTACATAGCGAGCGTAACGCCCTTGTCGTGGCCAGAGCGCTTCTTGTTGTAGATGTGCTCGAGCACGGTGTAGTCGATGCCGTCGGGATCCTCGACCCAGCCGTGGGTATCGGAGCAGGCGAGCACCTTGCCGCCGAGCTGAGTGACCTTCTGGACCGCGTAGATAGCGACGTTGCCGGAGCCGTGAACGACGACGTTCTTGCCCTCGAAGGAGTCGCCGCGGCTCTTGAGGTACTCGTCCACAAAGTAGGCCAGACCGTAACCGGTGGCCTCGGTACGGGCGAGCGAGCCGCCAAAGGAGAGGCCCTTGCCGGTGAGGACGCCGGTCCACTCGTTGGTCAGGCGCTTGTACTGACCGAACAGGTAGGCAACCTCGCGGCCGCCAACGCCCAGGTCGCCGGCGGGAACGTCGGTGTTGGGGCCAATATGGCGATAGAGCTCAGTCATGAAGGACTGGCAGAAGTGCATGATCTCGTTGTTGGACTTGCCCTTGGGGTCAAAGTCGGAACCGCCCTTGCCGCCGCCCATGGGAAGAGTGGTCAGGCTGTTCTTGAGGATCTGCTCCAGGCCCAGGAACTTGAGCATGCCCAGGGTGACCGTCGGGTTAAAGCGCAGGCCGCCCTTGTAGGGTCCAATGGCAGAGTTGAACTCGACGCGGTAGCCGCGATTGACCTGGACCTTGCCCTGGTCGTCGACCCAGGGGACACGGAACATGACGATGCGCTCGGGCTCGACGAGGCGCTCAAGCAGGGCGGCCTCCTCGTACTCGGGATGGGCGTCGAGCGCCGGCTGGATGGTACCGAGGATCTCGGTCGCGGCCTGGATGAACTCAGGCTGCTCGGGATAGCGGGCCTTGAGCTCGTCGAGAACTTTCTGCGTGTAGCTCATGCTTCCTCCAATTGATGGAAAAGAAAAGTGTCGTTCGAGGCGCCCCATGCGCCGCGAGCTTTATCGAGTATGGATAATATCGCACTGTTGCAGCAAAGTTTCGCATAAGCCGACGAGCAGATGTTTCGTTTTGATTACGATGCAGGTAGAAGCGTTTTTGAGTGCCTGACGTGCAAAACCTGTGTTTCAGACCTGTTTCGTCCACATGTTCCAAACCACCACATTGGGGCACCTTTGTGGTGGTGTGGGGGTTAAAGGACGAGTTGATGGTAGTCGGCGGGCGTTACGCGGCCTTCGGTAGCAGCGCGGAAGGCGGCGAGCGCATCACCCGAGAACGGCATGGCCCAGCACAGACCGCAACCTGCGGTAATGGAGCCGGGCAAAGGCATAATGCGCCCGGGCACGCCGGCATTCAGGCAAAGCTGCTCGCACTCCATCACATCGAAGGTGCTGTCAAACGACACGATAATCTTGCGCTCGTGGTCGAGGGCATCACCGGATGGGCCTTCGCGGTGTGCCTCACGATACGCCGCGGCGGCCGCTTCCTCTTCCGCAGTATGTCCACAGCCACCGCAGCCGCAGGTACAGGGCTCGGAACCATCGCAAGTGCAAGGCTCTCCCGTGTCGGGGCAAATATCGAGAGACATGGCAACTCCAATCGTCTAGGCGAGCAGCTCGGCTGCCGCAAACTCCTCGGGTGTATTGACGTTTTCGAAGCAGAGCGTGGAGCCCGCTGCCTTAACAATCTGCGGCTCATCTATATAACCAGCCTGAACGCGATTGATCAGGCAGCGAATGCGCTGTCGGTCGCAAGAGAGCAGCTCTTGGGCAACCGGCGCACAAGCGTCACGGCGCCAGACGGCGCACAGCGGCTCAATCCCCCGCTCCTCGCGCGGCACGCACACGTCGAGTGCCTCGGCCTCAACACGATTGGCAAGCGCACCGATGAGTTCCGGCGAGACAAACGGCATATCACAGGCGACGATAGCAACGAGAGGCAGCCGGGCCGCAGTCAGCGAACTCGCGATGCCGCGCATGGCGCCCGCCGACCCTTCTAGGTCCGCCACCACACGCGGCACCAAGCCGCCAAACGCGCACTCCTCAAGAAAGGCAAGCTCGCTGGGACGCGACGTCGTCACGACCAACTCGCCGGCAACTGGCGCCAGCCGACCCAGCACGCGTTCGATGAGCGGCTCGCCGCAAAACAACATCCGCGCCTTGTCGCAACCCATGCGCGACGACAGCCCGCCCGCTTGGACGACGCAAGAAAGATCGGCTCGTCTTACGGTAGTCATACGGCAAAACACCCCCATCGGCATGCTCGAAACCCGGCGCACGAAGCTAAATACCGCCGCCGAAATAGCGGCACTAGGAAAAGCTCGTGCAAAAACAAAACAGCGCCTTTGCGGCACGCAGCAAGACCGCGAGCACAAAAGCGCTGGTAGCGTATGGCGGGAACGTATGTGAATCGAACACATCCAAGACGTTTTGCACGCCTCGCAACGGTTTTGAGGACCGCGGAGCCCACCGGAGCCCATCCGTTCCCAAGTGCCCCGGTATTTTACCAAACCGAGCAGCCAATCTAGCGCAGGGAGCGCAGGCCGCCGGCATCCTTGTCGAGGACTGTGAAGCGTACGGCATCCAGGTGCTCCAAGATGCTGATGGCACGTTTGCGTGACACGCCCAGGGCCTCGCGCAGCACACTCGTGGTGGCAGCGCCGCCGGCTGCCTCAATGGCGGCGGCGACAAGCTCACGCGCATGGGCCTCGGCGGAAGCGGACAGGGCAACGTCGCGCTCGACCTTAACGATCGAGCGATTGAGCGAAAGCTCGCGCAGGGCACGCGTCATGGTGTCGCGGCCGAGCTGCAGCTGTTCGCCCACCTCGGGCAACGTCGGTGCATCCAGGCCGGCCTCGTCAAGCAGCGCGACGATCCGCTCGCATGCCTCTCGCACCACGCGTGCCGCCGCGGCAGCCGAATGCGGATCGAATACCTCGGCACCCTCGGCGGCGCACACACCACGCGAGCAGCCCTCGGCAATCAGAGCCGCGGCAACGACTTCATCAGCGGCAGGCCACGCAGCATGGGCAACGGCGCCGGGCGTAAAGCCCGTCTCCTTGGGAGCCGCCGCGTGCATGGCGGTCAGGATCGCCGCCAGTGCATCCATCGCGGCGTCGAGCGCGGCAGCATTCACATACAGCGCACCGCCCGAGCCGGCAAGCTCGCACACAATACCTCGCGTTACCAACTCGTTCAGCGCGGCATCGGCCTCACCGGAAACAAAATCTAGCGCCGCGGCAACGTCGGCAGCCACGACCGGCAACGTCTGCAGCGCCAACCACGCCTCAACACCAGCGACGGCATCGCCGGCCTCAAGCGCTGCAAGCCTGTCTCTTATACACTCTGACGCTGCCGACGAAGAGGATAGTGTAGATCTCGGTG
>UQMM01000026.1 GCA_900542165.1 uncultured Collinsella sp.
GTCCAGGATGCTACGACTTCCGAGGCCGCTCCCGCCGATGTCGAGCCCGCCGACGTCCGTCCTGGTCGCAGCCATCGTACTGCTGCTAAGCGCACGTCCAAGGCCAAGACTGCCAAGAAGGGTGCGTCCGAGGATTCCGCCGAGACGACCGCCGATGCATCGACTGATGCCGCCGAGCCCCAAGACGTCGAACAGTCTGCGTCCGAGAAGCCCAAGCGCGGTCGTAAGAAGTCCGCTAAGGCCAAGGCGTCCGAGCAGCAGGCCGAGGCCGAGCTGCAGGGCGATTCCAAGGCCGAGGCCAGCGATGATACTGCGGCTAACGCCGATGCCGCCGCAACCGATGGCGCCGCGCCCGCCGAGGCCGAAGACGGCGCTCGCCCCAACCGTCGCCAGCACAAGCGCAACGACGAGCGCAACGAGCGCAAGGACGAGCGCAACAACGACCGCCGCAACCGCCAGCGCGATCGCAAGCAGCGCAACAAGGAGCGTAATGCCGCTCCCACCGAGCCCACGCTTTCGCGCGAGGAGCTCGCGGCCATGAAGGTCGCCGAGCTGCGCGAGAAGGCCAAGGAGTTCGAGATTGAGACGACCGGCAAGAAGAAAGCCGAGCTCGTCGAGGAGATCTACGTCACCGCCGCGAAGGCCGAGGGCTTCCGCGACATCAAGGGCATCCTGCAGATTCGTCCGGACAGCTCCGGTATCATCCATGCCCATGGCTACATGAAGTCCAACGACGACGCCTTCGTGCCCGCCTACCTCATCCGCTCCGCGCGTCTGCGCACGGGCGACGTCATCGAGGGCTCGCTTCGTCCTTCGCGCGGCGGCGACAAGCGCGCCGGCCTCGCCAAAATCACGACCGTCAACGGTCTAGACCCCGAGCAGATTCGCAACCGCCCCAAGTTCGGTGACCTCACCCCGGTCTATCCCAACGAGCCGCTGCGCATGGAGCATGGCAAGGACTCCATTACCGGTCGCGCCATCGACATCGTGTCGCCGATCGGCAAGGGTCAGCGTGGCTTGATCGTGTCCCCGCCCAAGGCCGGCAAGACCACAATCCTCAAGAAGATCTGCCAGTCTATCTCGATTAACAACCCCGAGGTGCACCTCATCTGCCTGCTCGTCGACGAGCGCCCCGAAGAGGTTACCGATATGCAGCGTTCCATCAAGGGCGAGGTTGTGGCGTCGACCTTCGATATGCCCGCCGACAACCACACTCGTGTGGCAGAGCTCGTCATCGAGCGCGCCAAGCGCATCGTGGAGCTGGGCGGCGATGTCGTGGTGGTGCTCGACTCCATCACGCGTCTTGCCCGCGCCTACAACTTGGCGGCGCCCGCCTCAGGCCGCATCCTTTCGGGCGGCGTCGATTCGGCGGCACTGTATCCGCCCAAGCGCTTCCTGGGCGCAGCCCGCAATATCGAGAACGGTGGCTCGCTCACCATCCTGGCCTCTGCCCTCATCGACACCGGCTCCAAGATGGACGAGGTCATCTTTGAGGAGTTCAAGGGCACCGGCAACATGGAGCTCAAGCTCGACCGCGACCTGGCCGACCGCCGCATCTTCCCGGCTATCGACCCCGTTGCCTCCGGTACGCGTAACGAGGACCTGTTGGTTGACGAGCAGATGCGTCCGTTTGTCTTTGGCCTGCGTCGCATTCTTGCCGGCATGAACAACACCGAGCGCGCAGCTGCGTCGTTTATCAAGGGTCTTAAGGGCACCAACACCAACCAGGAGTTCCTGGTGCGTTCGGCCAAAAAGCACAGCGACTACGAGCAGACGTTCTAGGTTGTCATCCACACGCAGCGATAGTCATCAATGCAATAAAGGGTCGGGGCTTTGAGCCTCGGCCCTTTTCTATATCGCCGCTCCGCGCTTATTTTTGACCATAAGACTGGCAAGCAGCAGGTTTCCCGTTTCAATCCGACATCGTCGCTTGCAATCGACAGGGCGGTTTCGCATAATAGCTTTTAAGCTTCGCGACGGATAACGCAGATGAAACGAACCATATACCGTTGCTTTGGGGCATAGCCCCGCTTCATCTTCTCTCGCGCAGCCAACTGAATGATGCGATTTGGGTGCTGGAAGATGGGGAGAGCTCATGGCTTCTTCTGATGCAACACAACGAGCAGTCCTTGCCGGACTTTCGTGCGGGATCGGCCTTGCCGCTCCCGTGGTTATGTATGCCGCGACGCTGCCGTTTTCGTCTGTGAACGAGACGGTCGTGGCGGGTGCGGTTCCCTTCGCCGTGGGCGCGGTGGCGGGCGTGGGCATCTATGCCGCCTCGCTGGGTATCTCCGAGTATCGTGCGCAGCGTGAAGAGCGTCTGTTCCAGCCCGATGCCATGGGCGGTGCCGCCAATCTCAATCAGCATCAAAGCGAGTTCAAGACCGCCTCGATTACAGCTCAGCAGCAGGATGCGACTCCTTACGCTGCGGCTTCTGATTCTCAGGCTCAGGCGGAGCAGTCTACCTCGGCATTCCTTTCCGGCCTGACTGGTGCGTTCCAGCGCCGTCATGCCGATGATGGTGTCCCTACCATCGCTCGAGCCGCAGATGCTATGGACGAGGACGAGGCTTGGTCCATGATCGACAGTATGCTTGACGACGATTCGCCGGTGAGCTGCGACCCTGCACACTCGCGCGACGTCTATCAAGTCGCCATCGACGAGCTCACCAACGGCGGGCAGACCGGCTCCTTCAATCGCGACGACATCGCCGCCGCGGCACGCGCCGTGTCTGGCTCCCAGGCCGCCCCTGCGGGCAGCACGGCGGCTTTCGTGGCACTCGTCGCCAACGCGGCAGCCAATAACGCCTACAGCGCTACCTCGGCGGACGCGAACGCTTCTGCCGACAATTCGTACGTTGATGAAGCCATGGCCGCGGACGAGGAGGCCGTTGCCGCCCGCCGTGCCGCCGAAAGCTCGCTGTGGGGCGCTCCTGCCCAGCAGCAGGCGGCTGAGGCTGCGCCGTACAATGTAAACCTCGCCAGCATGCCTATCATCTCCGGTGCCGCGGATATCGATTTCGATGACCTCGATGAGCCTGCAGCCATCACTGCATCGATTGATGCCCAAGATCGCATCGACACCGGCGACCTTCCGGATGCCTCACTCGAGGTTGATGTCCCCATGGCTGATTACTCGGGCCACGAGGACATGTGGGCCGCCGCCACCGCGATTCTGGATGAGATTGACGAGCCTGCTCCTGTTGCAGCCCCCGCTCCCGTCGCTGCCCCTCAGCCTGCTGCCCCCGCCTATGTCGGCCGTCACAGCGCTGTGTTCCCCGAGGATACTGCCCGTATCTCGCGCGAGAGCATCGAGCGGGCCGAGGCTATTGCCGCCGGCATTATGGAAAACCGTCGTCACGAGCGCGTCAATCAGATCCTCGAGGAAGAGATCGAGCGCCTGCAGTCCTCTACCGCCAAGCGTACGGGCCGTGCCTACCTGAGCGTTATCGAGGGCGGTACCGCCAGCTTCGCGCCGCTCCGCGCGGAGGCATAACTTCTGCATGGTTAAGATCAATCGAAAATGGGCGGTCGTGACCTGCCTGATGGCGCTCTTGATCTGGGGCAATTCGCTGGTTCCCGGCTCGGGGTCGGGCTCGCTGAGCCTAACGGTCATGGAAGCTATCCGCGGTTTCCTGCACGGCGTGGGACTTCCATATGAATGGGTGACCAACTTTGTTGTTCGCAAGTGCGCGCATTTTACCGAGTATATGGTGCTCGGCATCTTGGCAACGCACGCCTTTGATTTTGAGGGCCGGCGCACCTTTGACGTGCTGCTGCCCACGGCGGTGTTCCTGCTGGTGATTCCTTCGATCGACGAGACGATTCAGCTCTTTGTGCCGGGACGCGCCGGCATGATCACCGATGTGATGATCGACTGCTGTGGAGCGGTAACGGGCGTTGTGCTCCGATATCTACTACGATCGCTCATATGTGCCAAAAAGGCCGCCTAGGACGTATGCTTGGTGCTAGGCGGCCTTTTTTATTAGAGGGCTTATATAGGGCGTGGTGGCGTCGTTCCGTAGGTTGGATTTGCCGGGCGCGCCACGCCCTGTGGGTGCGTCTGTTACTGAAGCGCCTGCGCGCCCAGGGCCAGGCAGCCCATGATGCCCTGCTTGCCCTCAAGGCTGTTGTTGACAATATAGGTATCGATGTCGTTGACCTCGGGCGTGACGATATAACCGTTGAGCATCTCGGCGCACTTCTTGCGCGCGAGCGGCACGATGGGGGTGTGGTCGGCCACGCCGCCACCGATGATGATCTTTTGCGGCGCGTAGCACAGCGTGTAGGTCATGAGCGCCTGTGCCAGATAGCCTGCGAGCAGGTCCATGGCCTCCGGGTCATCGGCCATGTCTCCGGCGCTCTTGACATCCCAGCGCTTTTTAACGCCGGGGCCGGCGATGAGACCCTCGAGGCAATTGTCGTGGAAGGGGCAGGCGCTGTGCTCGCCAATGGTGTCGCGCGGGTCGCGCGTGACCAGGATGTGGCCGGCCTCGGGATGCATCATGCCGTGTACGAGCTTACCGCCCGAGAGCACGCCGGCGCCCACGCCGGTGCCGATGGTCAGATACACAACGTCAGTGAGGCCCTGGGCGCAACCAAAGGTGACCTCGCCCAGGCAGGCGACGTTGACGTCGGTGTCGTAGCCGCAGGGGATATTGAGCTCGTTTTGGATAGTGCCCAGCAGGTCAAAGTAGCGCCATGCCGTTTTGGGCGTCTCCAGGATCTTGCCGTATTGGGGCGAGGCAGGGTTGACTGCGGTGGGGCCAAAGGCGCCGATGCCCAGCGCGGCGATGCCCTTGTCGGCAAACCATGCATTGACGGCCTCAACGGTCTCCTGCGGGGTCGTGGTCGCGATCTGCTCACGCTCCAGGACCGTACCGTCTGCATAGCCCGTGGCGCAGACCATCTTGGTGCCGCCGGCCTCGAGCGCTCCGATAAGCTGCTGTTCTGCCATAGTATTCCTCTCTCTGGGACGAGTTGCTCCGTGACTAAAGTATAGGGCTCTAAACCATTTAAGAAAGCGCTATAAAAAGAAGCCTCGCAACGTGGCGGGCGGTGCGGGGCTTCTTTGGTTGCTTTAGTTGCCGGGCCGTCCTTACCCGCGCGGCTTGATTTTATCACGTAGCGACTTGAGGTTCTCCAGTGCCGCGTTAAGCGTCTCGTCCCGCTTGGCAAAGTGGAAACGAATCAGATGGTTGACGGGCTCGCGGAAGAAGCTCGAGCCGGGCACGGCGCCCACGCCCACCTTGGATGCGAGGTCCTCGCAGAATTCGAGGTCGCTGTCATAGCCAAACTCAGAGATGTCCATCATGACGTAGTAGGCGCCCTGCGGCACGTTATGCTCAAGACCGATGCTATCGAGCCCCTGGCAGAACAGGTCGCGTTTGGCGGTGTAGAGGTCGAGGACCTCATCGTAATAGCTGTCGTCGAAGTTGAGGGCGGTGACAACGGCTTCCTGCAGGGGAGCGGCGGCACCCACGGTGAGAAAGTCGTGGACCTTCTTGATGCGCTCGGTGATCTGGGCTGGGGCGATGGTGTAGCCCAGACGCCAGCCGGTGATGGAGTACGTCTTAGACAGCGAGCTGCAGCTGATGGTTCGCTCGAACATGCCGGGCAGCGTGGCCATGTAGACGTGCTCATGGGGCGCGTAGACGATGTGCTCGTAGACTTCGTCGGTGATGCAGTACGCGTCGTACTTTTTGCACAGGTCGGCGATAAAGGTGAGCTCTTCGCGCGTAAAGACCTTGCCGCAGGGGTTGGAAGGGTTGCACAGGACGATGGCCTTGGGGTCGTTGTCGCGGAAGGCAGCCTCGAGCGCCTCGCGGTCAAAGTCGAATGTGGGCGGGTTGAGCGGCACATAGATGGGCTCGGCACCCGAGAGAATGGTGTCAGCGCCGTAGTTCTCGTAGAACGGCGAGAAGATGACGACCTTGTCTCCGGGGTTCGTAACCGTCATCATGGCGGCCATCATGGCCTCGGTGGAGCCGCAGGTGACCACGATATTCTGGTTGGGGTCGATCGGCATGCCCATAAAGTGCTCCTGTTTGGCGGCAAGCGCCTCACGCATGGCCTGGGAGCCCCAGGTAATGGAGTACTGGTGGTAGAGCGGCTTGGGGTCGGCGGCGATGGTGCTCAGGCTGTTGAGCAGCTGCGCCGGAGGATCGAAGTCGGGGAAGCCCTGCGAGAGATTGACGGCATCGTACTTATTGGAGATGCGTGTCATGCGGCGGATGACCGAATCGGTAAATGTTGCCGTGCGGTTGGAGAGTTCTTTCATGCCGGTCCTTTCGAGGATTTGCAGTGGGGCAAGTTTACTCCTATGGAACCGGTGGGAATTGCTCGAAACGCGCTCGAAAAACTCTTTTCAAAATTCTTGAAAATTGGGGCTTGCATCGCGTGGCGTTCCTTGCAATAATAGTCGAGCGCGAAGCGCACAGGACACGGTGGGTGTAGCTCAGTTGGCTAGAGCGACGGGTTGTGGTCCCGTAGGTCGAGGGTTCGAGTCCCTTTACCCACCCCAGTTCTTGCTTCGTGTTGTTATCGGGTCGTTAGCTCAGTTGGTAGAGCAGGGGACTCTTAATCCCAAGGTCCAGGGTTCGACCCCCTGACGGCCCACCCAAAGATCGTTAAAGCGACTGGCTCAGGCTGGTCGCTTTTTTGTTGACCACGCATGGGGTCGAACCCGAAAGGGCGCGGAGCTGAGTAATCTGCACCGTGATTCCCTTAGGGAAACACGGCTAAAGCCCCGTAGGCGTGTTCTCCTTAGGGGAATCATGCTTACGGGGCTCGATGCATGTTGAGAAGTTGTGATCAAACTCAAAGTGAGAATCGATTTAGTCTGCTCGATAGTGCGAACCTAAGCTTTCAGTTCGCTTGCGCATGGCTTTGACCATTTCCTGTGCTAGTCGAATCTGCGATTGCAGGCGGGCGAGGGCAGCGATTTCGCTGTCGTTGGCATGTGGCTTATTTAGAGCCGTGGCTTCGTCTTGCAGGCTTTCAAGCTGTTGCAGGGCCTCGGATAGGCCTGTTTCGGTCCTGTTGATCATGCAATAGGTGCTCATCGTGTGCCTAAGGCTGTGTGTCAGGCGTTCGGCATCTGTTGTGGCAATGCCGTACTGGGGGAGGGTGATATCCGCCTTCAGGGCTGCCTCAGGCTCCTTCTGCGCTGCAAGGGCTGCCGATGCGCCCGCGACGCGCCCGAACACGATGCCGTTGGCGCTTGACAAGCCACCAATGCGGTCGGCGCCGTGCATGCCGCCTGTCGCCTCGCCGCAAGCGTAGAGGCCCTCAACGCCCGTGTGCGCGGTCTTATCGATCTTGATGCCGCCGTTAGCGGCGTGGGCATACATCGCAACGCGCATCTCGTCGGTCGGCGCGATGCCGTGCTCGTCTTGCAGCCAGGTGGCAAAGGTCTGCACAAACTCTGGGACATCCTCGCGGGGGAAGTCGTAGTGGAGTGCCAGGCCTTCGGCACCTGCCTGTTCGATGACGAGATCGATAGCGCGGGAGGCCAAGCGTGACGTGAAGGGACCATATCCAGAGCGCTGCTCGAGCAGGTCGTCCAGCTTGTCGTCGGCAATATCTACCGGCTGGTCTACATGCACGTAGCGCCAGGTTTTCTCGTTGAAGACCAAGTTACGCCTGGGCTCGATGAAGCCAGGCATCATCTGCATGAACTCTATATTAGTAAGTGTTGCGCCGTGCGCCAGTGCGATGGCCTGCGAGGAGCTGAGCACATCAGCCGACGTAAGGCTGCGCTCGAACAGGCCGCCTGTGCCACCGGCTGCGATGATCGTGGCCTTGGCAGCAAAGGGCACGATTCGATTTTCGGTAAGGTCGTAGAGTACGGTTCCGGTTATTCTGCCGTTCGTGTCCTCAACAAGGTCGATAAGCTCATGGCGGGGGAGCAGGCGAATGCCGAGCGACTCGATCCAGGTCGTCAGAGCGTCCTCAAGGGGCTTGCGGGTGAGGCCGCGCCACATGCGCGTCTTGTGGTCAAAGCAGGGGATAAATTGCTTTTGTTGAGCACTCTTGGCGCTTTGCGGACGCTGGAGCTCAACGCCCAGGTCTTGCTCGAGCCAGTCAATCGCTTGGGGAATGCCGTGGACGAACGTTTGGACGAGTTCGGGGTCGGCAACGCCGCCGCCGACGGCCAGGATGGTGTCGATGAGGTCCTGCTCGTCGTCTTCGTCGACGGGACCGATGAGGCCGAGGCCCCAGGTACCCGGGAAGAAGCTCGATCCACTCATGGTCTTGCCGGCGCTTGCCACAGTGACGGTTGCACCCGTGCGTGCCGCTTCGATGGCGGCACAAAGGCCCGCAATGCCAGATCCAATTACCAGTACATCAGTCGATTCCATCGGATTCCTTTCTCGTCCGGCGCATTGTCGCACGGGTGATCGGCAATGGGGCCGCAAAGACTCGGCAAATCGGTAAAGGGCAAATATGGCAGGTGGGCGTCATGGACGCTCTGACGCTCCATCTCATCACATCTTGTATTTCGCCCCAACTGATATATCGGCATTAGCTACCCTGCGACAGCGCAAACAAAAAGAGCCGCTACCCGGGTGGGTAGCGGCTCCAAAGCTCAACTATATGAGCATCGCGCGGGCGCGATTAGGCCTTGAGGGCCTCCTCGACGGCGACAGCGCAGGCGACGGTGGCACCGACCATGGGGTTGTTGCCCATGCCGATGAGACCCATCATGTCGACGTGCGCAGGCACGGAGGAAGAACCGGCGAACTGGGCGTCGGAGTGCATACGGCCCATGGTGTCGGTCATGCCGTAAGAGGCAGGGCCGGCGCCCATGTTGTCCGGGTGCAGGGTACGACCAGTGCCGCCACCAGAAGCGACGGAGAAGTACTTCTTGCCAGCCTCGAGGCGCTCCTTCTTGTAGGTGCCAGCGACGGGGTGCTGGAAGCGCGTGGGGTTGGTGGAGTTACCGGTGATCGAGATGTCGACGTTCTCGTGCCACATGATGGCAACGCCCTCGCGGACGTCGTCGGCGCCGTAGCAGTTGACGGCGGCGCGGGGACCATCGGAGTAGGGGATGGTCTCGACGACCTTGAGCTCGCCCGTGAAGTAGTCGAACTGGGTCTTCACGTAGGTGAAGCCGTTGATGCGGGCGATGATCTGAGCAGCGTCCTTGCCCAGACCGTTGAGGATG
This sequence comes from uncultured Collinsella sp., assembly GCA_900542165.1. GTDB lineage: Bacteria > Actinomycetota > Coriobacteriia > Coriobacteriales > Coriobacteriaceae > Collinsella. Next base: position 9,170 of record UQMM01000026.1, read on the forward strand.
ACGCGCAGCGGCTTCTTGCGAGCCTTGTTGGCGTTTAGAGCCAGGCCGATAGCACCCTCAGCGGCAGCGAAGGACTCGTGACCGGCCAGGAAGGCGAAGCACTCGGTGTCGTCGGAGAGCAGCATAGCGCCCAGGTTGCCGTGGCCCAGACCGACCTTGCGGTCCTCGGCGACGGAGCCGGGAACGGTGAAGGCCTGGATGCCCTCGCCGATGATGGCGGCAGCCTCAGAAGCGGACTTGGCGCCACGCTTGACAGCGAGAGCGCAACCGAGGGTGTAGGCCCACTCGGCGTTCTGGAAGGCGATGGACTGGGTGTTGTTGACGATCTCACGCGGGTTGAAGCCCTTGTCGGTGCAGATCTGCAGAGCTTCCTCGAGGGAGGCGATGCCGTTGTCGGCGAGGCACTTGTTGATCTTGTCAGCGCGGCGCTCGTAACCTTCGAACGTAACAGTCATAGTTATTTCCCTCCCTTTCTACTCGTGAACCGGGAACACGCTGGCGACGGAGTGAGTCTCCTCGTCGGTGCGCGGGTCGATGTACTTGGCAGCGTTCTCCCACTGACCATAGTGGCCCATAGCGCCAGCGATGGCCTCCTCGGGGGTCTTGCCGGCCTTGACGGCGTCGGTGAACTTGCCGAGGTTCAGGAACTCGAATGCGATGATCTCGTTCTTGTCGTTGAGAGCCATGCGGGTGACGTAGCCCTGAGCGAGCTCGAGGTAACGAGCGCCCTTGGCCTTGGTGCCGAACATGGTGCCGACCTGAGAGCGAAGGCCCTTGCCGAGGTCGTCGAGGGAGGCGCCCACGGGCAGGCCGCCCTCGGAGAACGCGGTCTGGCTGCGGCCGTAAACGATCTGCAGGAAGATCTCGCGCATAGCAACGTTGATGGCGTCGCAGACGAGGTCGGTGTTGAGGGCCTCGAGGATGGTCTTACCGGGAAGGATCTCGGAAGCCATGGCGGCAGAGTGGGTCATGCCCGAGCAGCCGATGGTCTCAACGAGGGCCTCCTCGATGATGCCGTCCTTGACGTTCAGCGTGAGCTTGCAGGCGCCCTGCTGAGGTGCGCACCAACCCACACCGTGCGTAAGACCGGAGATGTCGGAAATCTCCTTAGCCTGGACCCACTTGCCCTCCTCGGGGATGGGTGCGGGGCCGTGGTATGCACCCTTGGCAACGGGGCACATGTTCTCCACTTCCTGTGAGTACTGCATGCCTCTCCTCTCTATCGTGTTGGCGTCCCGTCTGGGGGTCGTGGCTGGCGATTGCCGGGCGACCCTTCGAAAGGGACATGACATGCAGCCCCTATAATACCGCGAAATGCACGGAATATTCGGCGAACGGCTCAGTTTTCGTAGCGAGATGCGCGGAACTTTCAATTGAAACGGTTTAACTCTATATTCTGTGGTCGTGCACTTCCGTAGAGGGGGTCCGTCTTGGGCAAGCTTTTGGTCAGCTTTTGTAAGCGTTGCAGGGGTTGACCTGTTGCAACGGTGCCGTTCGCCGCCTGTTTACTGCCTTTGGCCGCGCGAGCGAATTGTTTTGCGTGAATGTTTTGATGGCACGCTTCAATCGTGCTGTATTGGATGGCAAGCAGATCCCGGCGAAGGGAGCGCCATGCAGCGCGTTTGGAGAACGGTTACCGGCTTTTACCGTGTCTGTGCCCGCGGTACGGGCAAGCAGCTCATCTTTGAGGGCGATGAAGACCGGTGGGAGTTCTTGGAGCTGATGCGTGAGTGCTGCCGCAAGGCGGGCGTGACGGTTATCGCCTGGTGCCTTATGGGCAATCACGTGCGTCTGGTGCTTGCAGATTACGAGGACGCGATGAGCGCGGCGATGCACCGGCTGCTTTTGACGTACGCGCGGCGGTTCAATAAACGCACGGGGCGCACAGGGCATCTGTTCCAGAACCGTTTTGAGCGGCGCTCGCTCGATACCGACTGGCAGGTGATGGAGGCTATTCGCTCCGTTCACGCCGATCCGCAGGAGGCGGGCATCAGTCTCATTGAGCGTTATCCCTGGAGCAGCTTTCCGGAGCATTTGTGCGCTTACGACGGTGACGCGGCCGATGTCGCGAGGGGATTTTCTGATCCTTCTTGCGTGCTTGAGCTTTTTGGTTCTGCCGAGGGCTTTATTGCCTATTCGCTTTCGACGCCCGACGGCGGCGAACCGGCGCTGCGCGATATGAAAGAGACAGAGTGGGAACGCCACGCCTTTGCCGACAAGTTGGCGAAGAGCCTCGGGGCTCCGCTCCATGGGGTTAAAGACGCACCGCCTGCGCAGCGCGATACCGTTATTTTTGGATTGCACGATGCCGGTTTTACGGTGCGCCAGATTGAGCGGTATACCGGGATTGGCAAAAGTACCGTCTCTCGTATCGTGCGCGCTTATGCGCGGGTGAAGGCACAGACTGAGCTCTCGGAATAGAAAATGGCCGAACCACTCTTGTCAAGCGATTCGGCCAACAAAAATCTTAAGATTTGGGACAAGTACTACTGATTATTTCGCCCCTCGAGCATGCCGTCGAGGGTGCGCCAGGCGAGCTCGGCGCATTTGACGCGGGCGGGCATGTGCGAGATGTCCTGGAGCTGGGCGGCTTCGTCCAGGTCTTCCAGGTCCTCCTCGGAGAGCTTCTCGCCGCGGATCATGGCGAGGAAGAGCTCTGCTAGGCGGCGAGCTTCCTCGACGGTCTCGCCGGTGATGAGGTCGGCCATGATGTCGGCGCTGGCCTGACTGATGGCGCAGCCGTGGCCGGTAAAGGAGGCCTCCTCGATCACGCCGTTCTCGACGCGCAGCTGCAAGGTGAGCTCGTCGCCGCAGCTGGGGTTGATGCCGTCGTGCTCGTGCGTGGGGGCATCCATCTCGTACTTGTAGTCGGGGTGCGAGTTGTGCTCCATAAACGTGGTGGAGGTGTACAGATTACCCATTGAACGTGCTCCAAACGTGATGCAGGCCGGCGATGAACTTATCGATGTCGGCCTTGTCGTTGTAGAAGGCCACGCTGGCGCGGCAGCAGGCGAGGTTCTCGACGCCCAGCCAGGCAAGCAGCGGCTGCGCGCAGTGGTGACCGGCACGGATGCACACGCCGTCCATGTCCATGATGCTCGCGACGTCGTGCGGGTGGATACCCTTGACGTTAAAGCTGACGACGCCGTGATGGTTGTCCCAGTAGATGGAGCCGATGATCTGGACAAAGTCGAGCTGCATGAGTTCGCCCATCAGGTAGTGGACGAGTGCCTGCTCGCGTGCCTGGATGTTTTCGTAGCCAACCGTGTTGACGAGGTAGTCGAGTGCCGCACCCGTGGCGAAGATGCCGGCGGCGTCCTGCGTGCCGGCCTCGAACTTCTCGGGGACGGGCGCCCAGACGGCGTCCTGCTCGGTGACCGAATCGATCATCTCGCCGCCGGTGAGCATGGGCGGCATGGCGTTGAGCAGGTCCATCTTGCCCCACAGCACGCCGATGCCCATGGGGCCCATGGCCTTGTGCGCGCTAAAGGCAAAGAAGTCGGCGCCCAGGTCGGCCACGTTGACCGGCATGTGCGGCAGCGACTGCGCACCGTCGACGACCAGGTAGCCGCCGTACTTGTGCACGAGTTTGCCGAGGTTCTTGACCGGGTTCTCGACGCCCAGCACGTTGGAGACCTGGCCCACGGCCAGGATCTTGGTCTTGGGACCAACCTTGGCAAGAACTTCCTCGGTGGTGAGCTGGCCGGTTTTGGTGGGGTAGAGGTAGACGAGCTTGGCGCCGGTCTCGCGGCAGACCTGCTGCCACGGAATCAGGTTGGAGTGGTGCTCCATGATGGTAATGACGACCTCGTCACCGGGCTCGAGCACCGTTGGCGCAAAGCTCTTGGCGACCAGGTTGAGCGACTCGCTCGTGTTGCGGGTGAAGACGACCTCGTTGGCCTGTGAGGCGCCGATGAGGTCGGCGATCTGCTGGCGGACCTTCGCGATGGCCTCGGTGGCCTCGACGGACAGCGAGTACAGGCCGCGCAGGGGGTTGGCGTTCATACGCTGGTAGAAGTCGCGCTCGGCGTCGAGCACGCAGGCAGGGCGCTGCGCGGTGGCGGCACTATCGAGGAAGGCGATCTCGGGGTGCTGCTGAAACAGCGGGAACTGCGCCTTGTAGGGGTTGGTCTCGATGTCCACAGTGGGCCAGCCGCGCGAAGCCTCGTCGCTGGCGTCGAGCTCCATGGGCTCGGGGGCAGTACAGGTGTCGCATTTAACGTGCTCGGTGTCGATCATGCGAGCTCCTCTTCAAAGTTGTCGATCAGGTTGTTGCCCAAGCGGACGACGGCTGCGCGGGTGCGCTCGTCGGTGGCGGAAAGCGCGGCGTCCTCCAGCTTGGCGCGGATGAACAGGTCCTCGGCGGCGTTTTGGTCAAGGCCGCGGCAAGCGAGGTAGAACAGCTGCTCGTCGCGGACGTGACCGATGGTGGCGCCGTGGTTGCCGGCGACGTCGTCCTCGTCGCACAGTATGACGGGAACGGTCTTGTTGTCGACGCCCTTGTTGGCCAAAAGCACCGTCTCGCGCTCGGTGCCGGTTGCACCCTTGCAGCCGTGCACGAGGTCGATGGTGCCGCGGTAGACCTTCTTGGACGTGCCGGTCAGTACGCCGTTGGCGTCGATCTCGCACTCGGTCTTGCGACCGCGGTGGCGCAGCTCGTAGTTAAAGTCGCGCACCTGCTCGCGGGCGCCCAGGTAGTCAGTATCGATGGTGACCTTGGCGGTATCGCCCAGCAGGTCGCCGGCAAGGCCGGTGGCGCTGGCGCCGGCACCCAGGACGGTGTGCTGTACGTTGACACGGGCGCCCTCGTCCAGGAACAGGCCGGTGTCGTCGAGCGCGATCCAGCTATCGTCGAGCGTCTGCGTGCAGGTCACGTTGACGGTGGCGTACTCGTGGGCGCACACGCGTAGCACGGAGCCCACGACGCCTTGGCCGGCAACGGGGGAGTCTAGGGCAATATGCAGATCGAGCGTCGACTGGGGACGGACGACGACGTCAATGGCGGCAATCGCAGCCGCTGCGTCGACGCCACTCACGCGCACGGTAACCGTGGCGTGCTGGTATGCGGGCACATCGATGACGATGCGCTTGGTGGCGTGGTCGGCCAAGTAGGTGTAGGCAGCCTCGCCCATGCCAGTCTCGAAGGCCTCGGCGGGGGAGAGCTCCTCCTCTAGCTTAATGGCACCGGCCTGGTAGACGGAGGTGGCGGGCACGTCGAGCTCGGTCTCGGGCGTGATGCGGGCGCGGTCGGCGGCATCACCCGGGGCGGAGGCGCGGCGCTCGGGGAAGTGCTCGGCCATGGCGTCCATGGCGGCGTCAAAGGCGTCGGCAGAACCGCGGAACTGCTCGTCCAGCCCCTCGACCTCAATGGTTTCGGCGGGAGCGGCGGCAAGTTCGTCCGAAAGCTCAAGCTTGGTCTGGTTCATCTTGAGCCAACCCCAAGTGGCGGCCGGCATCGCATTAACCTGCTCGAGCGTGGTAGCAGCGGTGTTGGTGGTCTGTTTCATTATCCGATCGCTCCTTCCATCTCGAGCTTGATCAGGTTGTTCATCTCGACGGCGTACTCCAGCGGCAGCTCCTTGGAGACCGGGTTCGCAAAGCCGTTGACGATCATGGTGCGGGCCTCTTCCTCCGAGATACCGCGGCTCATGAGGTAGAACACTTTGTCGTCGCCGATGCGGCCGATGGTGGCCTCGTGGCCGATGTCGACGTTCTTGGCGCGGATGTCCATGGCCGGAATAGTGTCGGAGCGGCTCTGGTCGTCGAGCATCAGCGACTGGCAGCTCACGGTTGCCTTGGAGCCCTCGGCCTTGGGCGTCGCCACAATAGAGCTGCGGAACGTCTGGATGCCGCCGCTCTTGGAGATGCCCTTGGTCTCGACGGTCGCCGAGGTCTCGGGCGCGTTGAGCACGACCTTGCAGCCGGTGTCGAGGTTCTGCCCGGCGCCGGCAAAGGTGATGCCGGTAAAGCTCGAGCGGGCGCGGCGGCCGTTGAGCACGCTCATGGGGTAGAGGTAGCCCACGTGGCTGCCGAAGGAGCCGCTGATCCACTCGATGTCGCCGTCCTCGTCCACGCGCGCACGCTTGGTGTTGAGGTTGTACATGTTCTTGGACCAGTTCTCGATGGTCGAGTAGCGCAGGTGTGCGCGTTTGCCCACAAAGAGCTCCACAGCACCGGCGTGGAGGTTTGCCACGTTGTACTTAGGCGCGGAGCAACCCTCAATGAAGTGCAGGTCGGCATCGTCCTCGACGATGATGAGCGTGTGCTCAAACTGGCCAGCGCCCTTGGCGTTGAGGCGGAAGTAGCTCTGCAGCGGGAAGTCGAGCTTGGCGCCCTTGGGCACGTAGACAAACGAGCCGCCCGACCACACGGCACCGTGCAGCGCCGCAAACTTGTGGTCGGTGGGCGGGATGAGCGTCATGAACTTCTCTTGGATGAGCGGCTCCCACTGCGGGTCGTGCAGGGCCTCCTCGATGCCGGAGTAGACGATGCCCATCTTGGACGCCGTGTCCTGCATGTTGTGGTAGACCAGCTCGGAGTCGTACTGCGCGCCGACACCCGCTAGGTAGCTGCGCTCGGCCTCGGGGATGCCCAGGCGCTCAAATGTGTTCTTGATGTCGTCGGGCACCGACTCCCAGTCGTGTTTTTGGTCGGTGTTGGGCTTGACGTAGGTGACGATGTTGTCCATGTCCAAGCCCTCGATGGAGGGGCCCCACGTCGGATCCGGGAAGCGGTTGAAAATCTCGAGGGACTTGAGGCGCAGGTCGAGCATCCACTGCGGCTCGTCCTTCTTGGCGCTGATCTCGCGCACGATGTCGGGCGTGATGCCGGCGTCGAGGCGCTCGAATCCCTCCTCGCCATAGGTGAAGTCGTAGAGGCTGCGGTCGATGTCCGCGACCTCGGTGCGGTTCTTGGTCATTGCGTCGCCCCTTTACGCCTGCTGCTCGGCAGCGGCGGCTTCGGCCTGGGCGCGCTGCTCGGCGGCCTCGCGCTCGAAGGTCTCAAAACCGTTCTTGTCGATCCAGGGAATGAGCGAGGCGTCGTCCTCGCGTACGATGTGGCCCTTGACCATAACGTGGACGCGGTCGACATCCAGGTGCTCCAGGATGCGCGTGTTGTGCGTGATGATGAGCATGGAGCCGTCGCAGCTCTTGCGGTAGGCGTCCATGCCGTGGCTGACGGTGGAAAGCGCGTCGACGTCCAGACCAGAGTCGGTCTCGTCGAGGATGGCGAGCTTGGGCTGCAGCAGCAGAAGCTGGAGCATTTCGACCTTCTTCTTCTCGCCGCCCGAGAAGCCCACGCCCAGCTCGCGGTTGAGATAGGCGGTATCCATGTTGAGCTCGGCCGCGAGCTCCTTCACGCGGCGGCGGAACTCCTTGCCCTTCATCTCCAGGCCGGGGCGGCCGGCGATGCTGGCGCGCAAAAAGCTCGACAGCGGCACGCCCGGAATTTCGACCGGAGCCTGGAAGCTCAGGAACAGGCCGGCGCGTGAACGCTTGTCGGTGGTGAGCTCGGTGATGTCCTGGCCGTCAAAGACGATGCGGCCGTCGTTGACGGTATAGACGGGGTCGCCCATGACCAGGTGGCCGAGGGTGGACTTGCCGGCGCCGTTGGGGCCCATCAGCACGTGGGTCTCGCCGGCGGCGACGTTGAGGTTGACGTTGTGGAGGATGGTCTTCTCGTCCACGGAGGCGGTCAGACCTTCGATGGAAAGCAGCGGATTTGCGCTCATGCTGTCCCTCTCTGTATATGGTGTACTCATAGGTGTACTAAACCCTAGGAATCTTCTCGGAATAAAGTTACTATGGGTTCGGCGTTAGTCAAGGGAAAACCCGACTAATCCACTCGACTTTTTAGATGTGGGACATAATAATCAGGCTTGTTTGCCCCGCGTGCATAAGATTTGGGACAAACAAAGCTGGTTATATTGTCCCAGATGCGATGGGAGGGTAGGTATGCTCATTTCTTCCAAGGGCCGCTATGCCCTCCGACTGATGATCTATATCGCGGCGCTCGGTGACGCCGAGGGCAAGATTGCCCTGCGCGAGGTTGCCGACCGCGAGCATATCTCACAAAAGTATTTGGAGCAGCTGGTTCGTCCGCTTATGAAGGCGGGCCTGCTTAAGAGCGTGCGCGGCAAGGGCGGTGGCTACATGATGGCCAAGGACCCCGCCGAGGTGCGTGCCGGCGACATCCTGCGTGCCGTCGAAGGCAGCACGGCTCCGGTGGCGTGCGATGGCATCGACAACAGCTGCGCCCGCAGCGACCTGTGTTCCACCGTCAAGTTCTGGCGCGGTTTGGACGACGTGATCGAAAAGTACGTCGACGGCGTGACGTTGGCCGACTTGGCCGCCGTTCCCGAGATCAACTTTGACATTAAGCTGTAGGTTGAGCGCAATTCCTTAAGATTTCGCGGAGGGTTGTTGCCGTTTACCGAGGGGTTGTTGTGTAACAACGGGCGAGCTGCAATACTGATTTTTATCTTTGCAAACTGAACTTTAATTACACCAATGCAGGGAGGATCTTATGCAGCCCAAGCATTCTGCTATTGTCGCGGGCCTGACGTTGGCGCTTTCGTTTGGCGCCGTTTCCGCGCCGGCACCCGCCGCTGCCGAGGAGCCCACGCCGGGCGTTGCCTCGGATGCCACCGATATCGATAAGGGTCTCTACACCCAGCAGTCCTTCTCGGGCGTGCTGAGGTCGGTCCAGGGCGTTTCGTTTGTCAACGTGACTCCCGAGATGAAGTACTTTACCAAGTACGAGAGCCATGGCAACTACAACCAGGGCTTTTCGTACGGTGACGGCTATAACGCACTGGGCTACTATCAGTTTGATCGCCGCTGGTCGCTCATTCCGTTTATGAAGCAGGTCTACAACTACAGCCCTGAAAAATACAGCATGCTCAAGGATGCGATTGATCGCGGCAGCGAGATTTCCAACACGAGCAATGCCATGTACGAGAACGGTCAGCTCACCGAGTTGGGCCATATCGCTCAGGATGCCTTCCAAGGTGCGTACAACACCGATCCTGTTGAGTTCTCAGCACTTCAAGATGCCTATGCGTACAACTCGTACTATGCGGTGACCGAGGCGTGGCTCAAGAGCGGCCTGGGCATTGATATTTCGGGCCGCGCCGATTGCGTCAAGGGCATGGTGTGGAGCATCACCAACATGTGCGGCACCGGTGGTTGCAGGGACTTCTTCCGCTGGGCGAATCTTTCCAACGATATGTCCGACCGCGAGTTTGTGACGGCGCTCTCCAATAGTGTGGTCAACAATGTCGCCACTAAGTTTTCGAGTCAGCCCCAGTATCATGAGGGCTGGAAGAACCGCTACCGCAACGAGCTGAAGGACTGCTTGGTTTATATCGCCGAGGACGAGGCTGCCGCCGCGACGCCCGTGCAGTCCGAGCCCACACCGGCGCCCTCGCCGACACCTGATTCGAATGACGACTCGAGTGACGATGCTAACGATGACAGGATGGATGCGCCCTCGACCGATGCTGACGGTAATGGCTCTGCTGGTGGCACTACCAACGACGGCTCTACCTCGAACGGCTCTACCTCGAACGGCTCCAATTCGAACGGCTCTGCTGCGGGCGATTCGCCTTCAAGCTCTGCCGGCAATACGGACAGCGACGCTTCTGGTTCGACCGGCGCTGACACCTCTAACTCATCTACCGGCTCGAGCGATTCGTCCGTTGACACCGGCTCTAACAACGGCTCCGGCTCTGACACGACCCCTGATTCCGATGCTTCCAAGGACGACTCGAATAAGGCGCCGGACGCTCCCGTTGCTTCGCCGGACAAGAAGCCTTCTTTCTCCGAGCAGCTTGGCTCTACGCTGGGTTCTTCGCTGATGGCTGGCGTCAATAACGGCTCGGCCCAGAACAAGGACAACTCTGATCAGGGTTCCACGGAAAAGACCGAGGCCGCAAGGGACGACTCCAAGGACAAGGCTTCCGAGGTGACCGAATTCGATAAGGGTTCTAGCTCTGAGGAGAAGAACGAGAAGTCCGCTCAGAAGAAGGACGAGGATAAGAAGTCTGAATCTGAGAAGAAGGACGAGAGCAAGACCGAGGGCGAAAAGAAACAGTCCGAAGACGACGACAAGAGCGGCGCTGATAACCAGAATCAGGATCAAAATGACTCCAAGACGGTGACCACTACAACCACGACGACTACAACGACCAAGTCATCTGGCGGCAATATGCCAAAGACGGGCGACTTGATCGTGATGGCGAGCCTTGCCAGTGCGAGCTTGGCTACGCTGGGCGCTACGTCCATCGTGAGCGGTAAGCATAAGCTCGATCAGCAGAAGAAGAATTCTGGGGAGGATGGCTCGGAGGAGTAATCTTTCAGATCGTTTTCTATAAGAGTTAAGGACGGGGTCCGGTGCGGCGGCATCGGGCCTCGTTTTTGTTGTGCAACGATTTGTTATGCCCCCCCGGGGCGTCAGTTGCTACCGTTGCCCGAAACCTTTGCAGGTCGATATTGTTGCGCTCCGCCTGCTCGTTACAATAGGCATCGTGCTGCGTTAGAGGGAGAGTTTACGGTGTCTGAACAGGTGAATTGTGGTTTTACTCATGCGTTTGGTGCGCGGTTGCTCAATCATGCGGATAACGCAGCTCTACCGGTTGATGTTCACGACTTTTCCGATGCAATCAATCGGTATTTACTCGTCGATAAGACCATGTTTATTGCCGATATGTTGGATTGTGAGGCATCCGTCGCGTTTTGCTGCCGACCCAAGGGTTTTGGCAAGAGCATGAACTTGTCGATGCTCAAATGCTATTTGGAACGACCTGATCACCGGCGGCCGGATCGAAGCCCGTTCGTCTGCACCCAGATTTGGCAGGCGGGTGGCGGTCGCTATCGTGATGAGTACGCGTGTTATCCGGTCATCATGCTCGACTTTTCAGCTGTCGCTGTGAGGCGCGACGCTGATGCTGCGGCGGCTATTCGCAGCGCCGTCGCGCACGAGTGCGCCCGATTGCTGCCGCTGCTTGCCGCGCCTGATCTGTCAAGACGTGAGGTTCGTCTTATCGAGAGGGCGGCGCGTGGGGTGGCCAGCGATAGAGAGATCGATGCGGCGCTAGGCGTGCTTATTAAGCTGCTCCAGACAGCTTTCGATGAGCAGGTTGTTCTTCTGATAGACGACTACGACGCGGTATGTCCAAAGCGTTTGGACGCTAAGGACTACGGTAGCATGGATTCCCTAGAGTCGCTCAGCCGGATGTTGTTCGACACCATTGCCGACGCCGGCGATTTGTTGCGATTGACGTGCCTTATGGGCGAGCGCCCCGGTCCTGCCGAGTTTGCGTTGTCCCAACGTGGGGTTTCCTATCGGTCGGCGACGCCGCTGTCGAGTTGGTGTGATCGATGGTTCGGTTTTTCGGACGACGAAGTCCAGGTACTGTTGGATCGCATCGGTCGCAACGGCTGTCTGGATGACGCGCGTGAGTGGCTCGAGGGTTATCTGTTTGGTGGTTTTTATTGTTCGATCCCGGAGCGTGTGGTGGACTACGCACATCGCGGTTGCGTCGCGCCCGTTCGGACAGATCTGTATGGTTGCGCCGATCGTCTGAGCGCATACGTCGGTGACTGGAATCTCATGCGCCTGTCCGCATTGTTCGATTTGCTTGAGCCGCATGGGTTTATTGAGGCGTCGGTGCATGTGCATGCCGAGGAGGCCGATGCCGCCAAGCCCGAAGATATCTGGACTGCGCTGTATCTGTCTGGATTCCTTACCACGGACATGACGGGGCATTCGGAGGACGGCGTGCGCCTTCGTTCCCTGCGTCTGCCTAACAACGAAGTACGTCAGGCGCTCCGTCTTGTAATTCTGGAATGGTTTGAGTGCGCCGTTGAGGACGTTCGAGTTATCGACTCGTTCCATGACGGGCTGTGTCGTGGAGACGAGGACGCTGTAAAGCAAGCTTTGAGCTGTGCTATCGGCGATCTGGGCATCGATGTGGGCCAATCAGATATGCCGACAGCCTATCATCTGGCGCTGCAGGGGCTCTGCTTTGGACTGCCCGGCTATTGCAATCCCAGCTCCAAGCGAAGTGGCGTTTCGGATCGCTGGGATATCCAGGTGATTCCCACCGGTCGGGTGTTTGACGTGGCCGACACGCTCGGCATACTCGACGAGCGCCCGCTGATAACGATCAACATGATGTACGACCCTGGCGTCGATGCCCTGGGCCTAGAACTGTTAGCGGTTCAGGCGCTGCTCGAAATCGAGCGCAACGGCATCGATGATATTCGCGTGCCACGCCCCGCCGTCGGGCGGATGCGCTGGGGCTTTGGCTTTGACGGGCAGCGTGTGTCCGTGGTGTGCCAACGGTTGTAGGGGATGGCGAAAGCCCTTTACTGCTCCGCGTCCTTCATGGGCGGCATGGGCTTCCAGTTGGGATCCTTGACGATCTTGCGGGCGTCCTTCATGCCTCGGCGCAGCGCCGGAATGCCGGTCTTAAAGCACTTGTCAACGGCGGCCAGGCGAATGAATTCCTTGCAGAAGGTCGCGGCATTGCCCAGGCGGAACAGCATGGGGTGGTAGTCACCGTAGATCTGCATATAGCGAGCGAGGAAGCCTCGGTTGCGCATGATGTAGTAGCGGTTGGTGTCGCTCGTGGAGTTGAGCTGTCGTTTGCCGGCGATGTCCCAGTTAGAGACGGCGCGGGCGCGCTTGAGCACCACGTCGGCAACAACGGCGGCGGGGAAGTGCTGGCTGGCCACGTAGCCGTAGCAGGCATCGTCGCCGTAGATAAAGAAGCGCGCGTCGGGCAGGCCGATCTTGTCGACCACGCGGCGCGAGAACATGCCGCCCTCAAAGCACAGCTGGTTCATGGCGCGGTAGCCCTCGGGGCCCAAGTCCCACTTGGCGACAGGGTTGGGAATGCCGAGCGAAAGGATGAGTTGGTATTGCCAAAAGAAGGCGCCGCCGTCGAAGTCCAGGCGCGAACCCTGGATAACATCGTAGCGGTCAGTCCATTTGGCCAAGCGCTCGATGCCTTCGGGGATGACGAGCACGTCGTCGTCCATCACCCAGAACCACTGGGCGCCCAGGTCGTAGGCGCATTTAGTGCCGGCGGAGAAGCCGCCTGCACCGCCGCCGTTTTCGAGCTGCGGGGCGTAGATGACACGGTCGGTGCCGCACTGCGCGTCGGGCTGCTCGGTGTCGATGCCCCACAGGTTGGCCACGCGCTCGTTGAATGCGGTGCACATGGCCTCGGTCTCGCGCGAATTCTCGTTATCGACAATCACGATGCGCCAGGGCGTTGCCGTGAGCTCGGTCATGGAATCGAACAAGTTGGCCAGGAGTTCCTGACGCTTGTACGTAACGACGACGATGGCGAGCTTATCGATGGGAGCGGGAAGGGTTGAAGGCATGAACGAGAATATCCTTTCGCGTGGGCAGCATATCGGCCCTGCGGAATAAACAGCGTGTCCCATGGGACACGTCTATTGTAAGCGTAGGCGGGCGCCCGCGGGTAATGTTCCGCTAATCACCAAGAACGTTTGCTACAAGCCTGGTTGACTTGTGTGCGTGGCGAGATTGCAAGCGCGCATTGTGGTATTACATAAGTGCCGATTCTTGTGGACGCAATCTTTCTGTTTGGATGGCCTGTGAATAAAACTCGTTTAGCCTCCCTTGCCGATAGCCTTTCCGTCAAGGTCATGTTGCTGTTTTTGGTTTTTCAGGTCGCATTTGTCCTGAGCAATACCGCAGCGAATTGCCTACCGAGGCCCGTTATCGAGTCGCATGCGCAGGGTTCGGAGTCCTCGGCCCTGTTGACTGACATGTATGTCTACGACCACCGTGTTGCAGCTGGTCCTGTTTGCTTTGATAACAATCGTTTTGTCATTGAAGTCGCACGGCAAAAGGACCAAGGTTCTCCGTTTAAGACGATGGCTGTTGCCGAGATTGATGACGTTACGAAAGCCAACGGGATTACGCATCAGCAGTATTACCGGTATTGGCATGGATGGCAGCTACTTACGAATGCCTGCCTGTTTATTGGCGGTATCGACGTTGTCGTGGTGCCTGCGGCCGCTCTGGCGATTGCCGGATCCGCTTGCGCTTACGTTGCCTTGCGGAAGCGATTTTCAAAGCTATTGACGTTGGGTTTCGTTGTAATCCTGTTGTTTTCAACCAATCTGTTTTTCAATTATATCGGTGATCTGCTTCTGTGCATCTCGTTCTTTGTTGCGCTCATCATGATGTCTTGTATGAGTCTTCGTTTGGGGTCGGCTCCGAACGCACGGGCTTTTACAAGCCGTCTTGTCCTTTGGTCGATTGCGACGGGTGCCGTGTTTTCGTTTCTTGACTTTTTAACGATTCCTGCCGCTGTTGTCGCCCTGCATTGCTTTTTCGCCTTCATTGCGCTCCCCGAGGGCGAGCGCCCCAAGCGCTGCGTCGTCACGATGCTGCAGGCGCTCTTTGGGTTTGGGCTTTCGTTTGTGTTTACCTGGGCGATGAAATGGGTTGTCGCGGCGTTTGTGCTGGGCTGGAACGAGGTCTTTTCGAACGTTCTGGGCGAGATGGGCCTTTGGTCTGCGCATGGGACTTCGTCACTGTTGCCCCAGGCTGACTGGCCTCAGATTTTGAAGGAGTTTTATAGCATGAGCCCGCAGCTGTTCGCCATTTGCTCAACTGCTGGTTATGCGATGATCTCGAACGTTGTTTGTCTTGTTTCGTTTGCTGCCGTATTGGCGATTTGGATTGCCGTGCTCGTTTGCTCGATACGGGGCGGAGCGCAAGGTGGTCGTCGTCGCAAGATGTTGATCCAGTCACTGCTCATGGCGCTGCCTCTGGTGGTTGTTCTGGGTTATTTCGTTGTTATGCATGACCATGCAATCGTTCATATTCCGGTATTTGGCTGCAAGAACTGGGCGATTGTCTTTGCGATTTTATTTGCTTCTGGTGTAAGCGCGCTTCGTGGTCTGAGGAGTCAGAAGGTCGCTTAGCCTTTCATGTGGGCCTTGATGGTCGCGACTACGGCCCTGCGCACGATATCCACGAGGAGCAGGGAAAGCGCGAGGCAAAGGCTCATAAGGATTCCGAGCAAAATGGCGGCGGCTGGACGGGGCTCTCCCGTTTGGATGCCTGTCGCCATGGTGTAGATCGCTTTGTCGAAGATGGGTCGCCAGACGTTGCAGGTGAACGACTGTACGGCGTAGAAAGCGAGCGTTCCTGCGGCGAGAGTCACGATTGTCTTGTCTGCAGTTGGGACTTCGTGGCGTGGCTGATGGAGCGCTGCGGCGGCAACGGATGCAACGGCTAAGATGAAGGATATGACGGAAGTTGACTTGTAGGAGAGCTTCCAGAGCGCGTCGTACTGGCTGTTTGTCGATAGCAGGAGCTCGAGCGTGACGGTGGCGGCAATAAGTCCGATAAGCACGATCTTGGATTTCTGAGAGCCGGATGCGTTGCCGAGGTATTCGAGGACAAACCGCATTTCTCCAGCTGCAATAAACGCGACCAGGTAGGTAACGGCGCTCATGAGCTTGCGCCACAAAACGACACCGGCAGCTCCGTTTACCGTCGCCGCGATGTAGCAGTTGATTCCAAATGTTGCGAGCACGAGGAGTGCTACGACAAACGGGGCCCTTATGCTGCCGATTCGCTGTCGTATCAACGCAATCACTGGGACGAGCAATACGGAGGCGGCGTAGACCCAGATAAACTCGATGCCCAGCGTAAGCCAGCCAATCTCGTGTAGCGAGATTTCGGGCAGGGGATAGACGTACATCGAGATAAGCAGGCAGGCAGCGCAATAAAAGAGCGTGGGCAAGACGATCTTCTTTAACCGCGCAAGCGATTTACGAGCGAGGTCCGGTGCGGATGACCCGTTTTGGAGGGCGCGAACTGCCGAAGGGATAAGGAAGTACCCCGAGATCATAAAAAAGACCTCGTTGGCCCAGCAGCCCAGCAGGTTGATAAAGCCGAGCGCGCCGGAGTAAGGGAAGACAGCGAGCGGCGCGTATTCCGGTAGGCCGGTGCAGACGGCTTGGAAGGTCCACTGAAACGTGTGGAATATGGCGATCCCAGCGACCGCCACCAGGCGCAGCGCTTCGATGGAGGTATTTCTGCTTGCTTTGCTGCCCATCAGACTATTTTCCAGCGCGTGCGTTGTATGAACCAAAGTGCGATGTGATCATTTTTAGAGTCTGCTTGGGGCCCTTGTTCCATACGTTATACAAGCCCTCGCCCACGAGGTCCTTGGCGTACGCGCAGTAGCTGATTTTAGGGTCGGCGATGCCCATATACTCGGCATAGAGCTTTTTGGCCACGGGGGTAACGCGAGGATTGGCAAATACCAGCTCTTGCGGCATGCGTTCGAACATCTTGTGGATCGCCCGCTCGATTTCGGGGTGCCCCTCAATTCCGGTGTGCTCAATCATGATGCCCATATAGGTGAAGCCGCGTGTGATTTGCGGTGTCCAAACGGCGGGGTCGGTGACGTTGAGCCGCTCAAGGATATCAACCATGTCGTTCCAGCGATTAAACGGCATCAGGGGATCACGCTTGGCCAGGGCGGCTGCCTTTTCGGGTGTTTCCTCGCGGTAGCAGTAATACGGCTTGGGCCAGTAAGCGATCGCCTTTGCCTGGCAGAGCGTTTCGACAAGGAATGGATTGTCGGCCCAGCCCGCACCGGGGATTTCCTTAAACCAGATATTGTTTTGCATCAGGAAGTCGCGACGATAGATTGCTGACCAAATGGACGGATGATGGGCCAGCAGGTGTGGAGCGTCGTGAATGGTGAACGGTTGCCGAGGCGGTTTAATGCGACCGCGATATGCGCAATGTAGTTTGACCTCTTGGGGGGTATCGGGGTTGCGAATGATCCAATACGGGGTCTCGATAATATCGAGCTTGTTCGGATCGCCAAATTCGCGCATGGCAAAGGCAAGCATGTCGGAGTACATTCCGGGCTCGATCCAGTCATCGGGCTCGAGGATGGCAATCCAGTCGCCCTTTGCCTCGCGAATGCCCAGATTGCAGGTTGCGCCGTAACCCTGGTTTGCCTTATCGATCACTCGAGCGCGTGAGTCGCGCGCAGCGAATTCTTGCATAACGGCGAGCGAGTTATCGGTGGATCCGTCGTTGATGGCGAGGATCTCCAGCTCGATTTTGTTTTCGTTTAATAGACTGCCTATAGCCTGAGAAAGATACGGCTCGGCATTGTAAGTAGGCACGATTACGGTCAGCATTCAAACACTTTCTCTAGGCGATTTGGAAGAATTATAGCCTATTACAATGCAACGATTTCAGTTGCATCCGCCATAAAGAAACTAAAACCGTTGCAAATGAGCGAAAGCAACTAAAATAGTTGCTATAATCGCCATGAGGAAAGGAAGCCTGATGAACAATAGCTATTCGGCCCTCATGGTTGATATGAGACATTCGAGATGTCTTTCGGACAGTAGGAGGCAAAGCGCGCAGGAAGATCTTGCGAACGCTATGGACTGCACAAACGAGCTGTTTAAAACTGAGCTCGAAATGCCGCTTATGTTTAGTGCGGGCGATGAATTGCAGGGCCTATTTCGTAGTACGGCTGGCGCTTTCTTGGCATATAGATTTATCAAGATACTCGTCCAGACGGTTGATCTTAGGGGTGGTATCGGAGTTGGAGAATGGAAAACTCGGATGCAGTCTGCATTGTCGACGGAGCAAGACGGGTCGGCATACCATCG
The DNA here is from genome assembly GCA_900542165.1 of uncultured Collinsella sp. Classification (GTDB taxonomy): domain Bacteria; phylum Actinomycetota; class Coriobacteriia; order Coriobacteriales; family Coriobacteriaceae; genus Collinsella. The sequence continues at coordinate 26,872 of UQMM01000026.1, forward strand.
TGCACGCAGAGCAATTGCTGCGTCCGAAAAAGATAAGTACAGTAATTTGAAGATCATTGATGCTTCGGGTGTTTCGCGTGAGAAAGAGCTGTGCGCGGCGGGCTGTCTGGAAATAATCGATCGCAGAAACGAGTCGCAGCGTAATTACTGCGAGGTTGTTGAGTTGCTGCGGCCGCTAATGCTGCACGAGGGCACAGACGCGACTTTGAGCAAAAGGTATACTGAGCTCTTCGAAACACGTATAGGCAAAAAGTATGGCGCTAAAAGCAATCCGATCGATTGCGCGCCAGTGGCGTTGGGCAGCTCGCTCAACCTCAACGTAGATAGCATCAGGGCTAGTCATGTAGGGCTTGCGGGGCAAATGGGCGTTGCGATGGGGAAGACGAGGCAGGGGCTTGAGAAAAGCCTTAGACTCGCGAATGTTGTAAGAGAAAGAGAGCTGGCTGCTTTCGCCGTTCATTTCCTTAATGAGCTGGAGATGGCATGAGAGTATTCGGGTGTTTCCTTCTGTTTCATATGCTGTTCGACTTTTATTTTCAGTCGAATAAGATGGCAGGCGAGAAGGAATACAGCAGAATTGCCCTTGCCATGCACTGCTTAGTTTACGCGGCCGGCGCCGCAGCAACAGTAGCTCTTCTGTTTGAGGCGAGTGCAACCGCCATTGCTGCGTCCTTTACAGTATTTGCCCTTTCACATTGGATTATCGATGGCAGCCTGAGAAGAGCGTTTGCAGGACTTGACCTTTCGCCGGTCGGTAGTTTTCTGGCCGATCAAGTGCTGCACATTATAATTCTGCTCATATTGAGCGTTCTATGTTGCTATTTGTGGGCCATGCGGCCAATTGCTTCGAATCTCTTGGGCGCTCGTGGAGCGGAGCTCTCTTGGATTTCGACACTGTGCTTTTGTGGACGCCCTTGTAGCATTGTTATTGCAAAGGTGCTCCAATCTCTTCGAAACCCGGGTGTTGAGCAGTCGGCGGATACGACAACCGCACATTCAGGCAAGTGGATTGGAATATTTGAAAGACTGATTGTCGCGGCGCTTTCCCTGCTGAACCAATATTCGGCTATTGCATTTATTTTTACTGCAAAAAGTATCGCGCGCTTTAAGCAGCTGGAAAGTGACAAGGATTTCGCTGAGGTTTATTTGCTGGGTTCATTGGCAAGCGTGTTCTTGGCAATGGCTTCTGCGATCTTATTTAGTTATTTGTTTAGCGGCACCGCTTGTTGAAGTTATTAGAAACGTTAGATAGGTGAAGGATTGAGAGGCCGTCTATGGATGTCCTATCTGTTGAATTCCATCGGGAACTTATTAATAAATTAAAGCTGTGCATACATCGCTTGACTATGCGGCCGGGCTTATTTCGCGGCGATTATTGCGATTCCTTTGATGGGTTCCTTGCTGGAGAGGCGGTATCGTTTCTTTACGTTCGTGATCCGGGTCCGTTGCAAGACATGCTGGAGACTGATTTTATCGACGTGTTTCTTTATGAAAGCGATATTCGTAATTGCTTTTACTTCATTAGAAACGCTGGAATTAGCGCAATGCGAAAAGGGAACAAAGGCCTGTTATTCGATAAGAGCCTATCGAAGAAGGAATTCCTTGACAGTATTTATGAGCAGCTGAAGCAAATGGAAGATACTGACTGCTTCTCAAAAGACGAGGCAAGTGATCTTGTTTATGCAATAGGGAACAGTTTGATTGACAGTGAGAGTCCTTCGTTTAAAAGAGTTTTGGGTGGGCACTGATTTTTGAGCCACGCTGCTTTCAGCCGTCGGTAAACACTCATTGGCCAAATGGCAAATAGTCCATCCGGCTTGGCCCCCGTCCCCCCCCCAATCTAGTAGACTCTAAACCGTTGCTAGATTAGGGGGATTTTCCATGAG
>UQMM01000027.1 GCA_900542165.1 uncultured Collinsella sp.
CACGCAAAGGAAAGCACTTAATGTGCTTTCCGTCTTGCGCAGGACTGTAGAGCAGGAAAGTTCATATGCGCCGCCCGGCTCCCGCGGCTCTCAGGGGCATCTCTCATGCAAAAACTGTCATGGGGTAAAGTCCGAGGTCAGTGGCGTTTTATACCGAGAAATCCAAAAAAGTTGAAAATTCATTACAAATTTGCGTTGACTTTAGGTAACTAAAGTTTCATACTCCTTTTCAACCACTGGGGGATGTGAACACGCACGGATCGTTCGCATCATGATTGAAGAGGATTTCTTAGACATGTTCACGCATCAGCTAAACATTATCAGCGTAGTAATTATCTGATGCGGGTTAGCACATACAGCTAGCCCGTACGATAACGGGCGGCTGATGAAGATGAGGGCCGTCGAGCGCAACCGACGGCCCTCATTTTTTATGTCTGAGTAGTTCTTTTTAGAGGAGGAAATGTAATGAACGGAGTTTTGCTCATGGTTGTGGCCGCGGCGGTGCTCGCCTGCGGCTATCTGGGCTACGGCCGCTGGCTGGCCAACAAGTGGGGCGTTGACAAAGAGGCCCTCACGCCGGCCAAGCGCATGAAGGACGGCAACAGCTTCTCGCCCGTCTCCGCCTTCACTGCGTTTTCGCACCAGTTCAGCTCGATCTGCGGTGCTGGCCCTGTTACGGGTACGATCGTCGCCATGGCCTTTGGCTGGCTGCCCGTCGTGCTCTGGGTCCTCGTCGGCGGCATCTTCTTTGGTGCCGTCCACGACTTTGGTGCTCTGTACGCTTCGATGAAGAACAACGGCAAGTCGCTTGCTCAGCTCATCGAGAAGTACATCGGCAAGACCGGCCGTCGCCTGTTCCTGCTGTTCTGCTGGCTGTTCTGCATCATCGTCATCGCCGCTTTCACCGACATGGTCTGCAAGACGTTCATGTTCACCCCGGCCGTTGACGCTTCTGGTGCTGCTACCGGTGCCATCGACTTCACCAAGTCCTATGCCGCCGGCTGCGCTGGTACCATCTCCATCCTGTTCACCTTCGTCGCTATCGCCTTTGGTTGGGCCCAGAAGAAGTTCAACCTCACCGGCGCTGCCGAGTTCGTCACCGGCGTGGTCCTCATGGTTCTCATGTTCGCCGTCGGTATGCAGTTCCCGGTCTACCTGGATAAGTTCCAGTGGTTCGCCGTCGTCATGGTCTACCTGGTCTTCGCTGGCGCTATGCCCATCCAGATGCTCAAGACCCCGCGTGACTACCTCACTTCCATCATGATGATCGTCATGATCGTCTGCGCTGTCCTCGGCATCGTCGTCCTGGGCGTCAACGGTCAGGCCACTATCACCGCTCCGGTCTTCACCGGCTTCTCCACTGCCTCCGGCATGATGTTCCCGGTCCTGTTCGTCTCCGTCGCTTGCGGTGCTCTCTCCGGTTTCCACAGCCTCGTTTCTTCCGGCACCTCTTCCAAGCAGGTCGAGAAGGAGCAGGACGCCGTCAAGGTCGGTTACGGCGCAATGATCGTCGAGTCCTTCGTCGGCATCCTTGCCATCATCGTTGCCGGCATCATGTTCTCCGATATGAACACCGCCGGTACCGGCGCCCTCAACGCCGGTGTCGCTTCCACCCCGTTCCAGATCTTCGCCGCTGGCATCTCCCGCGGTATGCAGGCCTTCGGTGTTGACGGCACGCTCGCTACCGTCTTTATGACCATGAACGTCTCCGCTCTGGCCCTGACCTCGCTCGACGCCGTCGCCCGCATCGCCCGCACTTCGTTCTCCGAGTTCTTTGCCCAGACCAACGATGCCCTGGCCATCGAGTCCAAGGCCGGCTACATGAAGGTCCTCGGCAACCCCTGGTTCGCCACGGTCGTTACCCTGCTTCCCGGTCTCGCCCTCGCTTTTGGTGGCTATGCCAACATCTGGCCGCTCTTTGGTGCTTCCAACCAGCTGCTCGGCGGCATGACCATGATCACCCTCGCCGTGTTCTGCAAGTGTACCGGCCGCAAGGGCTGGATGCTCTACGTGCCCGTCGTCTTCCTGCTCTGCTGCACCTTCACCTCGCTGGTCCAGAGCGCCATGGGCTGCATGGCCGCTGTCCAGGCTTATGGCTTCTTCGGCACCATCCCGGCTACCGCCACCACGGCCGCCGTCTCCGTCGCCGCCACCAAGGGCCTGCAGCTTGTCTTCGCCGTCCTGCTGATGGTCCTGGGCCTCATCGTCGCCGTCAACTGCCTCAAGGAGCTCTTCGGCAAGGAGGCCGGTTCCATGCCCGACGAGGAGCCCGAGTGGTCCGAGATGGGCAAGGCCGAGTACGGCCGCGCCGCTGCCGCTGAGGCTCCTGCCGACGCCGAGGCCGCCAAGGCTTAGTCGACCTGACGAGTTGAACGTCACATCTATATGACTCGGAAAGACCGGGTCCGCGACTTCGCGGGCTCGGTCCTTTTTTCATGCAAAAGCTGGTGACGCTCGAGTGTTCTCGCAGATGTTTTGCGTGGATAAGGGCGTGCGTTGTACCATATAGACGTATATGTGTATATATGAAAGGGGCCCCGTGGCCAAGACGGTATATTCCGATAACCAAAATAATGTCGATGCCCTGGCTGAACGTCTGAGCAACCAGACGTCGCTTTCTGCCGAGCGTGCCAAGCTGGTTGCCTACGACCTGCTCTGCCGCAAGGCGCTCAAGATTAAGTCGAGTGCGCTGGCGCAGATTTTCCGCTCCGTCGATAAGGAATGTGACACCAAGGCGATGCGCGATGAGCTTATCGCGGCAAAAATCGTGACAAAGATCGAGGGTAGCGGCATTAACGGGCGCCCGGCGTTCTATACCATCAATGCCGAGATCAGCGATGTCCAGGAACAACCTACCGAGTCCGTCGAAGACTTTGTCGTCGAGGATTCTGCTGACGTGCCTGCTGTGGAAGAAGTTGCTCCGCGCGAGCATGTCGATACCGATGAGTTGCTCGATGAGAACGTCGTGCGTGCCTTTACGGCCAAGGCAGGACGCGGCGGTTTTGGTGGGGGTGGCAAGCGCGATGCGCAGCGCCGCGCCCAGCAGGAGCGCTTCCGTCGCGCCGTTGCTCAAAAGGGTGAGACGGATGCTGAGACCGTCGAGGAAAAGTCCGTCGGGATGCAGGAGCCGACTCGCACTCAAGAGCATGCTGGGATCCAGGAGCCCAAGCGTCGCCGCGGTGCCCATTTTAAGGCCGAGCAGCGAGGTATTGCATGCGAGGTCCAGGATTCCGCCGAGGCTGCTGACGCGTCCGATGAACCGGCCAAGAAGGCTCCGGGTTCATGCCGTCCCGGACGTGGTTTTGCGGGGCGCGCGTATCCCGTAAGGCGTCAGGAGAAGAGCGAACCGGCTTCGACCACTCAGGACGAGAAGGACGAGAAGGCCGTTGAGCCGGCGGCTCGCGAACAGAAGCCTGTTGAGCCGCAGCTTGAGGTCGATGCCGAGGCCAAGGGCCAGCAGCCTACTGATGAGCAGGCGGAGCAGGGCGCGTCGAGCAAGCCTCGCCGCCGTCGCCATCGTGGGGGCCGCAGTTCCCATGCCGAGACTGCAGCCGAGAAGACCACGCCGCAGGACGAAGATGCGAAGGTCGAGGTTTCTTCGGGGCAGCCTAAGCGCCAGCCGGCGAAGGAGAGCAAGTCCAATCGTCCGCAGAAGCAGGCGCCTATGCCGAAGCGCGAGCGCAATTCCCAAGGCGATTCTAAGCGCAAGTCTCAGAAGAAGCCGGAGTCTACCGCAGCAGATACTGCTGCCCAGCAGCCCAAGTCGGCAGTCCACGGCGAGGTCTCGGCGTTTGCCCTTGCCCGCGTTTTAGGCAGGCAGCTGCTCAAAGTTGTCCCTACGCCTACGGCGCTCTCTAAGATCAAGGAGCAGCAGACACAGATCGTAAAGGTCGAGGGCAAGGACGGCAAAAAGGCTCCGCAGCGCACTCAGCACAACGAGATGTCCAACCGCAAGATTGCCGAGGAAATCGCAATCATCCAGGCTTGGATCGAGCAGAACCGAGGTGCCGATACGCCGGTTGCCTCGCGCCGCCAGCGTGCCTACCAGATCTTTAACGACGAGAAGGCTTTTGACGGCAAGCACGGTGAGCGTCTGATCAGGCGTATGACCGAAAAGGGTATCAGCATGCAGGCGATCAAGGTCGCTCCCAATCGCCCCGTGCACTTTACGGGTTTCTTTACGCTGGGCGCCGACAAGCCGTTCATTATGGTCGAGAACCTGGACACTTACGACGAGATCGTCAAGCTGCTGCGTGGCCGCAAGCACGCCAAGCTCTTTGGCATCAAGGTGGGCGGCGTGATTTTTGGCGGCGGATGCAAGGCAAGCGTCTCGCATGCCCTGGACGATTATCTGGCCGAGATTGGCTATCGCTTTAACTACGTCTACTATGTGGGCGATATCGACCGCGAGGGCGCGCGCATCGTCGAGCAGGCTCGCAATGCCAATGTGGTTGAGATTCGCCTGCATGCCGGCATGTACCGCGCCATGCTCGCTGAGCATAAGCGTCGCGTGAAGGCCGGCGGAGAGTGCGAGCCCGCGGCTGCCAACCAGGGTGTGCCGCAGAACCTGGCAGCGACGATCAAGGATCTGCCCATGGTTACGCGTGTGCAGTTCCGCAACGTGCTACGTGAAGGCGGGCGCATTCCGCAGGAGATCCTGATGACCGCAGACTATCGGGATGGCGACTCGGGAAGCTTCGACCGCATGCTGAACAATTAGATTCCGCCGGCCCCGGGAGAGCGGGGACACCGGCTTAGGTTTCCTGCTCTACAGTCCTGCTCACGACGGAGGCCACATTAAGTGGCCTCCTGTTCGTGCGGAACTCGCGATAAACCTAAGCCGGTGTCCCCGCTCTCCCGGGGCCGGCGGTTACTTGGTTGTTGCATGCGGCTCGCTTTTCGGAACAGGGCTGATAATTCTAGATGCAAGGCGCTCTTGGTCGTTATGGGCCTGGGGCGTCTGTCTTATATAGGTAGATTCCTTGCGGGTTCGAATCCCTCCGCTTGCTCACAAGAAAAGCCTCCCGATCGGCTATGCGTTCGAGAGGCTTGTTTCTTTGGCTGGGACGGAGGGATTCGAACCCCCAACAGCCGGCACCAAAAACCGGAGTTCTACCGTTGAACTACGTCCCAATGTGTGGTGTTGCCCAAAAGCAACCCGTTTAGTTTACCTAATCTGCGAGGGCATCGCAAACGCCATCGAGCAGGCGTACGGCGAGTGTCTGCGCATCACTTGCGGTGAAGGTTCCGTTGTAGCGCGTCATGCCCGTGAGCTCAATGCGGATGCGCGCGGGCTTTTGCTGCGCGGCGACATTGGCGGTGCGGATGCGCTGTGCAAGGTTGTGACACTCGGCAAGGGCGATCGTGGCGCGCGGCGCAGCATCTGCGGGCAGCTCATCGCTTGCAATCTCGAGCACCAGATCCACGTCGGTCGGAACCTCGGAATCGCAAAGCATCATGCCGCTGCTGTCGGTCGTCGCTGTGGCGATGTTCCACATGCGCGATGCAACGCTGCGTGCGATGGGGTCCTCACCGATGACGGCAATCTGGAAGCGCTCGAGCACGTTGGCGGCGCGGGCAAAACCGATGCGCGACTCGGCCTCGGTAACCGAGGGCTTGCCCTCCCACACGTGATGCAGGCGGTTGATATAGGCGTAGGTATCCTGGAACGCCATGCCATCGGCAAACAGGCCAACATTTTCCTGGAACTGCTGCAGAGCGGCCTCGGTGTGCGGGCCAAAATAGCCGTCGTCCTCACCGCAGGCAAAACCCAAAACGTTGAGCGCGCGCTGCAGGGCCTGAACGTCGGCGCCATGGAAATTGGGCATGCGCAGATAGAGCGTGCGGTCGCCCAGTTTATACGAGGCGTCTACCAGGGCGCTCCAACAGGGGATATCGACGGCGCAGCCAGCGGGAAGGCCACTGTCGAGCCTAAAGGTGCCAACAGCCTGCTCGGTGGTGGTGCCAAAGCGCTTGTCGGAGACCTCGGTGTCATCGATTGTATAGCCGAGCTGCAGAAGGCGGGACTGGACGTCCTCGACGGCTGCTCCCTGCATGCCCGTTGTAATAGGTTCCATGAACGAACCCCTTTCGGCGTACCATTCGTACTATTTGAACACGTGTCGGATAGACAACGCAAAGGGATGCATAAACATGCACTCAACAGTGTAGCAAGTTGTACCCAAATACGCTGCTGACAGGTTTTATAACCCCCGCTAGTTGAGTCGCTCCACAAAGAAATCTGCCATGGAGAGGAACAGCTCGCGCGCATGCGGGTCGAGCGAAACGTCCTCGATGGCGGCCTTGGCTTTGGCGGTCAGGTCCAGCGCGTAGGCGTGGGCGAAATCGATCGAGCCGGTCTGCTGGAAGATCTCTACGGCACGTGCGAGTTGCGCGGGGTCCTCGGTGCCCGAGGAAAGGATCGCCTCGACCTCGTCGTGATAACGCTCGTCTGACAGGGCGTGCACGGCGACGAGGGTGCGCTTGCCCTCTGTAATATCGGTGCGGAAGTCCTTGTTGGCGGCCTCCTTGGTGCCGATCAAGTTGAGCAGATCATCTTGGATCTGGAAGGCAAGGCCCGTGTGCAGGCCAAAGGCGCGCAGTGCCTCAATCTGCTCCTCGCTGCCTCCGCCAATGATGGCTCCGGTGGCAAGTGGCGTGGCTCCGCTGTAGTACGCGGTCTTGTGCGTCGCCATGTCCAGATAATCGTCGACCGAGATGTCAAAGCGCCCGTCGCGGACCCAGCCCAAGTCGAGCGCCTGGCCCTCGATGGTGCGAACGATCATCTCGGTGAGCTCGTGGAGCACGCGGAGTTTCACGTCTGCCTCGAGCGTGGGGTCGTCGAGAACCGTCTTGGTGACCATGGTGAGCGCTAGGTCGCCGCAGTTGATGGCAAGCCCCGTGCCCTCGGTAAGGTGCATGCAGGGCTTGCCGCGGCGCAGTTGGCCGTTGTCGGCGATGTCGTCATGGATAAGCGCTCCCGATTGAAAGTGCTCGATAGCTGCCGCCGCGCTGCGGGCGCTCTCAAAGCTGCCACCTACCGCGGTGGCGGCGAGCATGCAGATGAGCGGGCGGTGGCGCTTGCCGGCATTGGCCGTAAATGTCGAGAGCGGGGTATACAGGTAGCGCTCGATATCGGCAGAGGTCGCCTGTCCGTCAAAGAACGTGGCCAGATAGTCGTTAATCTGGCCAAAGTGCTGGGCTAAAAAGCTGGTAAACGGACTGGACACGGGTTCTCGCATTCTTTCTTAGGTTGCATTGATGCAATATGCAGACAACATATTGCCACATCAGGGCGTTTGGCGCGGCAGTTTTGGCGATTTAGGACAACGGGCGTGCGTTTGATGGATTGTGCCTAAATCAGCCTAAAATGCTCGAGCGCCGCAACGACACCGTCGTGATCGACGGTGTCGGTCACGTAATCGGCCTTATCCTTGAGATAGTCTGGTGCGTTGCCCATGGCGATACCGACATCGACGGCGTTCATCAGCGAGATGTCATTGCTGGCGTCGCCAATGCCGTATACGGTTCCGTGGTGGGGATCGAGGGCGTCGAGTACAGACTGGATGCCCCCGCGCTTCGTGCATTCGCGGGGCGAGATTTCGGTTACCTCGAGTTCGAGCTCGTTAAAGCACAGCAGCGGCTCAAGTGTCTTATCTTGAGCGATGTGGTTGGCGAGCGATGTAGACATCAAGATCTTGTAGACACTGTAATGTTGCAGCTGCGTGACTGCGTCGCCCAGGGTGCGCGCGTATCCGGGGGCATCGGGGGCATCGGCACTCATGCGCACGACGCCGTTGAGGCCCTCAAAGCGGATGACCTCGCCCGATTGCTCAAGATAGGGGGCAAGATGCTGCAGCATGCTGGGTGTCATCGACAGATCGCGAATTGCGTGTCCGTCGATCTCGGCGTAACCGCCCGCAAGACAGACGATGCCGGTCCAGGGCAGCTCAAGAAGTTTGGGGTGGATGCAGCTGAGGGTGCGCCCTGTGCAGATGAAGGCCATGTTGCCGTTGGCGACAAACTCGCGGATTGCCTGCGAAACCGCCTCGTTGGGATAGGGGGAGAGGTCCCGCTCGTCTTCGGGAAGGTCTTGGGCGAGCCTGGGGTCTTGCCAGGCGAGCGTTCCGTCGATATCGAAGAAGCAAATATCGCCGCGCTTATGGGCTGCGCTGGCGGCAGGGGAGGCCGAGGTGGTGGGCACAAATTCCGGCTCGAGGCCCATGATCTGGTCAAAATGCTCTTTAACGCGGGGAACGGAGATGCCGATGATCACCTGGGCGGTCTTGCCCGTAATGATGAGGCCCTTGGCGCCCACCGCGACAAACGACGCGTTATCTGCAACGATGGAAGGGTCTGCGACCTCGACGCGCAGGCGCGTGGCACAGTTGGTTGCGCCCACAATATTGCCAACACCACCTAAAAGCTGAATTACCCGCTCAGCGAGGATGTGATCTTGATCGGATCGACTATTGACCTCGTCATTGGGAGATTGCTCTTTGGCAAAGCCGCTTTCCGTTAAACGATCGATTGCCGCGCGATTGGCGACATGATCCTCGCGGCCCGGCGTCTTAAGGTCATAGATCAAGATGAGTGCTCGAAAACTAACAAAAAAGATGAGGCTAAAGGCAAGGCCGATACCGAGCGCCAAAAGATAGGCGCCGGCATGCGTGCGCATGAGCGGAATAAAGTTGAAGGCTGCCATCTCCATGAGGCCGCCCGAGAAGATGCCGACGATGCCAAAGAGATTCATGGTTGTGGCAAGGCAAGACGATAAGACGGCGTAGAGAAAAAAGAGCCCGGGGTGGGTGAACATAAAGAGAAACTCGAGTGGCTCGGTAACGCCGCAAACCACCGAGGCGATGATGGCGGGAACAAGGATGACCCTGAGGCCGGCGCGGCGTTCTGGTTTTGCGGTGGAGTAGAACGCAGCCGCGATGGCAGGAAGGCCAAAGAGCTTGACCCAGCCGGTGGCGGTAAAACCGGCCCACGGCGCAAGTTCATTAAGGGGGCGCGTGCTATGGGAGAGGATAGGGAGCAAGCTGCTCCACGTGGCGTAGATGCCGTCGTTAATGACCAGGCTGTCGTAGTAGATCGGCATGTAGAGCAGGTGGTGCAGCCCCATGGGCTCGAGCGCTCGCTCCAAAAACACAAAGATGCCCACGCCAAAGGGGCCGACGCTCGTAAGTGCATGGCGCAGCGTTTCGGTCATTGCGTATACGGAGGGCACGATGGCGGCCGAGATAGCGGCAAGGGCAAACACGGCAAAAAAGCTGATGAGGTAGACCAGCGATGAGCCCGAGAAGGTGCCGAGCCAATCGGGAACCTTGGCATCGTAGAAGCGGTCATGGATGGCGACGACGGTTGCCGATACCGCTAGCGGGCCGATAATGCCGGTGTCGAGCGTCTTAATGCCGTCGATGATGGTGATGCCACTAGCGGAGGTCAAAGACGACGGGTACTTAAGTCCAAGGTTGTCTCCGCTCAGCTTGATGATCTCGCTCAAAAAGAAGCAATAGGCAAAATAGGCCACGAGTGCCTCGAGGCAGCAACGTGCCGGCTGCTTTTGGGCAAGGCCGATGGGCAGCGCTACGGCAAAAAGGAGCGGAAGGCGCTTAAAGACCGTCCACGAGCCACGCTGGATGATAGCCCAGAAAACGTACCAAGGGGTTCCGTATACGGCGAGATCGCCGACGATATCCGCAGACGTTGCGAGGGCGGAGATGCCGACCATAAGGCCTGATATAGAAAAAAGCATGGCGGGCGCGAACATTGCCCCGCCAAAGCGTTGGATTTTTTGCAGCATAATATGCCTTCCGGATGCAACATGCTGTGCAAGCAAGAACGTTTAAACAATGAACTCATTGTAGAGGACTGGCTGCTTGCCGCATTGACGGTTTTGATTCGGTCCGATTTGGGTGTCGGGGGAACCGTCGACGGTAAATAATCCGTGCTTTGCCGATAGACGGTTTAAACAACTTTAAGAAATGCTATCCTGCCTAGCCATACATATTCATTAGAGGTGAAGTCATGCCAAAAGCGATATACGAAGGAATCTACCGAGAAATACGCTCGCGCATCATTAATGGGACCTATGCGTTTCAGGAGATGCTGCCAACTGAAGCCGAGCTGACCGCGGAATTTGGCTGCACGCGCAATACTGTCCGCCGCGCTTTGAGCATGCTGGCCGACGGGATGTTTGTGCAGCCCATACACGGCAAGGGCGTGCGCGTTATTTGGCTTAAGGGCGAAACCGACATGTTGGGCGCACTCGAAGAGGTTGAGTCGTTTGGCGAGTTCGCAAAACGCAACAATGCCGTCGCATCGACCGAGGTCAAGTCTTTTGAACATTTGATTTGCACTGAGCAACTCTCTCGTCGCCTGGGCTTTAAGGTGGGCGAGGAGCTGATTCGCGTAGTGCGTGTCCGAAGCCTCAACGGCAACGCGCGCCAAGTGGACCATGGCTATTTTTTGGCGTCGATCGCCAAGGGCCTGACCCCCGAGATCGCGGCAGATTCTATTTACGGCTATCTGGAGCACAAGCGCGGTGTCAAAGTGATGGCGAGCCGTCGTACGGTGAGTGTCGAGCTCGCCAACGATGAGGACTACAGCTATCTTGACCTCGGCAAATACAACTGCGTTGCCGTCATGGAGAGCCAGTCGTACACCTCGGATGGCATCTTGTTTGAGGTGACGCACACTCGCACACACCCCGAGATCTTCCACTACCGCGTCAACTCCAAGCGATAGCCGGCCAGCTCGTAGCCTGACGAGACTCATGTCCTCAAAGCGAAAACGCCCGGTCAAACCGACGATGCATCGGTTTGACCGGGCGTTTTCTCTGCATTCGATAACAAATAATTGTTTATACAAAACTTGTCAAGTATCAAGTTGAAATTACCGTTCACCGAAGTTTTTCTACCGCTCTAGTAATACTTGTTCAAACAACCAGCCAAATAGCGTATCGTTCAAATCAGCAAAAGGGGCAAAGTCCCCGAGCCAATCTCCGAAGGCGGCGGCAAAGGGTGCCGCCACGGTGTGAAAGGGTGGATTGTAATGAAGAACGAAATGAGCAGAAGGCAGTTCCTGGGCTTTGCTGGTTCCGCGGCTGCAGTTCTTGGTCTGGGTCTCGTGGGCTGCGGTGGCTCCGCCGGCTCCGGCTCCTCTGCTTCTGGTGACGCTGCCGAGGTCTACTTCCTCCAATTCAAGCCTGAGGTCGACAAGGAGTGGAAGGAGATCGCCAAGGCGTACAAGGAGGAGAAGGGCGTCGAGGTCAAGATCGTGACCGCCGCCTCCAACACCTACGAGGAGAAGCTCAAGTCCGAGATGTCCAAGAGCTCCGCTCCGACCCTGTTCCAGGTCAACGGCCCCACCGGTCTTAAGAACTGGAAGGATTACTGCGCCGACCTGTCCGATACCAAGCTCCGCGGTGAGCTCATTGACGACTCCCTGGCTCTGCAGTCCGACGGCAAGGATGTGTGCATCGACTGGGTTCAGGAGAGCTTCGGCATTATTTACAACAAGCAGCTGCTCGAGAAGGCTGGCTACAAGGCCGCGGACATCAACTCCTTCGACAAGCTGAAGGCTTGTGCCGACGACATCCAGGCCCGCAAGGACGAGCTTGGTGTCGAGGGTGCCTTCACTTCCGCCGGCATGGACGACTCCTCCAGCTGGCGCTACACCACCCACCTTGCCAACATGCCGCTCTACTACGAGTTTGAGAAGGAGCACAACCAGGAGGACGACGAGATCAAGGGTGAGTTCCTCGACAACTACAAGCAGATCTTCGACCTGTACATCACCGACTCTACCTGCGATCCTTCGCAGCTTGCTTCCAAGACCGGCGACGACGCCACCAACGAGTTCGCAACCGGCAAGGCCGTCTTCTACCAGAACGGCTCTTGGGCCTACTCTGACCTCGTCAAGGCCGGCATGACCGACGATCAGATTGGCATGATGCCGATCTACATCGGTGTTGACGGCGAGGAGAACCAGGGCCTGTGCTCCGGCGGCGAGAACTACTGGTGCGTCAGTTCCCAGGCTTCCGAGGATGCCCAGAAGGCCACCGAGGACTTCATGTATTGGTGCGTCACCGCTGACACCCCGACCAGCATCATCGCCGACAAGATGGGTCTGACCGCTCCGTTCAAGAGCGCCAAGGAGACCACCAACGTCTTCTCGCAGCAGGCCGTTGCCATGGCCAAGGACGGCAAGAAGACCGTCGCTTGGGACTTCGTCTACATTCCCTCCGAGGAGTGGAAGAAGAACCTCAAGCAGGCTCTGATTGCCTACGCTGCCGATAACAGCAAGTGGGACGGCGTCAAGAACGCCTTCGTCGATGGCTGGAAGACCGAGAAGGCCGCTTCCGAGTAAGCAGTTGCTGCCCAAGCTATCTGATTAGCGACAGGGGGCGGGCAGACGTTGGTTTGCCCGCCCCCTGCATATTGAAAGGACCCTTTTATGGGCAAAGCACTCAAGCGCTGGTGGCCGCTCTTTATGCTGCCCACGTGCCTGGCGTTTATGATCGGGTTCGTGATCCCCTTTATCCAGGGCTTCTATCTCTCGTTCTGCCAGTTTATTATCATTAGTAACGCGCACTTTGTCGGTATCGAGAACTACGTGCGCGCGCTGTCCGATCCGCAGTTCTCCACGTCGTTCTTCTTTACCGTGGCGTTTGCCTTCCTGTCGACGGTGCTCATCAACGTGATCGCCCTAGCCATTGCGCAGGCGCTCACCCGCAAGGCGCTCAAAGGCACCAACATCTTCCGTACGATCTTCTTTATGCCTAACCTGATCGGCGGCATCGTGCTGGGCTACATTTGGCAGATTCTGATCAACTGCCTGCTCTCCAACGTGGGTGCCCAGCTCATCGCTCTTAACTCTGCTGCTGGCTTCTGGGGCCTTATCATCCTGACCCTGTGGCAGCAGGTCGGCTACATGATGATCATCTACATCGCTGGTCTGCAGTCCATTCCGTCCGACTACATCGAGGCCGCCAAGGTCGACGGCGCTACGGCATGGCAGACGTTTTGGAAGGTTAAGATCCCTAACCTGATGCCGACCATCACCATCTGCCTGTTCCTGTCCATCACCAACGGCTTTAAGCTGTTCGACCAGAACCTCGCCCTTACCGGCGGCGCCCCCGCGCACTCCACCGAGATGCTCGCCCTGAACATCTACAACACGTTCTATTCGCGTGCCGGTATCGCATGGCAGGGCATTGGTCAGGCCAAGGCGGTTATCTTCTGCATCCTGGTCGTGGCCATCTCCATGATCCAGCTTAAGGCCACGAGGTCCAAGGAGGTGCAGCAGTAATGAAACGCGATAAGGTTATCAACCGCGCGCTCTCGATTTTCTTTACGATCCTGTCGCTCGCGTGGATCTACCCCGTGTTCATGATTGCGCTTAATTCTTTTAAGAAAGCGACTGCAATCAGCACCACCACGGCATTCGATCTGCTCACGCCCGAGACGTTCAACGGCCTCGCAAACTACATGCACGCCCTTAACGAGCAGGGCTTTGCCTCGGCATTTATGTACTCGCTCATCATCACGGTCACGTCGGTCGTGCTGATTCTGGTGTGCTGCTCCATGTGCGCTTGGTACGTGGTTCGTGTCAACAACAAGATCTCGAACTTCTTCTATTACCTGTTTGTGTTCTCGATGGTCGTGCCGTTCCAGATGCTCATGTTCACGCTGTCCAATTTGGCGGACCGCATCGGCTTTAACACGCCGTTCAACATCTGCTTTATCTATCTGGGCTTTGGCGCGGGCCTGGCGGTCTTTATGTTCGCCGGTTTTGTAAAGAACATCCCGCTCGAGATCGAGGAGGCGGCCATGATTGATGGCTGCAACCCGGTCCAGGTGTTCTTTAAGATCGTCCTTCCCATCATGAAGCCCACCTATCTTTCGGTCGGCATCCTCGAGACCATGTGGGTCTGGAACGACTATCTGCTGCCCTACCTTACGCTCGACTCCACCAAGTACAAGACCATTCCTATCTTGATTCAGTACTTCCGCGGCGGCTACGGCCACGTCGAGCTCGGCCCCATGATGGCCTGCATCATGATGGTCGTTATCCCCATCGTTATCATGTACATCCTCTGTCAGAAGTACATCATCGACGGCGTGGTGGCAGGTGCCGTCAAGGGCTAATGCCGTAACTGTTTTGCAAGTTTCTGCGGCGCCCCTCAGCGCGGCGCCGCATATCGAAAGGTAGAGACATGGCCGAGATTGTTCTCAAACATGTTCAGAAGGTGTATCCCAACAACGAGTCAAAAAAGAAAGGCTTCTTTGGCAAAAAGAAGAAGACCGAGGAGAAGAAGCACAACCTCAAGGTTACCGAGGACGGTGTGCTCGCTGTAGAGGACTTCAACCTCACCGTTCACGACCAGGAGTTCGTCGTCCTCGTTGGCCCCTCTGGCTGCGGTAAGTCCACGACGATGCGCATGGTCGCCGGCCTGGAGGACATTACCTCGGGCGATGTGCTCATCGACGGCAAGCGTGTCAACGACGTGGCGCCCAAGGACCGCGACATCGCCATGGTGTTCCAGAGCTACGCTCTGTACCCCAATATGACGGTGTACGAGAACATGGCATTTACGCTCGAGCTCAAGAAGGTTCCCAAGGACGAGATCGACCGCAAGGTTCGCTCTGCTGCCGAGATTCTGGGCATTACCGAGTACCTCGACCGTAAGCCCAAGGCGCTCTCCGGCGGCCAGCGCCAGCGTGTCGCTATCGGCCGCGCCATCGTGCGTGACCCCAAGGTCTTCCTGATGGACGAGCCGCTGTCCAACCTGGACGCCAAGCTTCGTAACCAGATGCGTGCCGAGCTCATTAAGCTGCGCCACGAGATCAAGGGCACGTTCATTTATGTTACTCACGACCAGACCGAGGCCATGACCCTTGGCGACCGTATCGTGGTCATGAAGGACGGCGTCGTCCAGCAGATCGCCACGCCGCAGGAGGTCTTCAACCATCCCGCGAACATCTTCGTCGCCGGCTTCATCGGCGTGCCGCAGATGAACTTCTTCGATGCCCAGCTGGTGCGCTCGGGCAACGGCTTTACCGTCAAGACCGAGGATATGAACGTGGCACTCGCCCCCGAGACTTGCGCTCAACTTGCCCTCAACTGGGACGGCGGCGACGTGAAGGAGATTACGGCCGGCGTGCGTCCCGAGCAGATCCTGCTTGCCGACAAGGGCGAGGAGGGCGCGCTCCAGGGTACCGTCGAGGTGACCGAGCTCATGGGCTCGACCGAGCATGTCCACGTGACCGCTCCCGACGGCCAGTTTGTCCTGATTATCCCCGTCGTCGACCTCGAGGCCAAGGGCGCGCTCAAGGCTGGCGACACCATCTGGTTCAAGTTTGAGAAGAACGCGACCCACCTCTTCGATAAGGTCTCTGGCAAGAACCTAATCTAGGCCCGGTGCATCCAGGCCCTCCCTTTGGGCGACTGCGGTATTGCCATCCTTTTGCCGCGGTCACATATAAGGCTCCCCTCCCGTCCACTGGGCGAGAGGGGAGCCTTTCTTTGTGTTGGGGCTGTCTGACCGGTCGTTTGTCTCGATCTGTAACGGGTGAGGCTGATTTCGGACGTTAGATGTTACAGATCGAGACGGTTCCGCTGAGCTAACCATTTCATCTAAATCTGTAACACCAAAGGTGAATTTCAGCTGCTAGATGTTACAGATTGAGATAAACCCAAGGGGAGGGGCCGGTATGTCTCGATCTGTAACAGCTGGGACCGTTTTGGTTGAGTAGTTGTTACAGATTGAGATTGTTTGGTCGAGTCGGGTCGCAGGGTAACGTACGGGCACAAAAAACGGAGCCGTGTTGCCACGACTCCGTTTCTCAGGAGGATGGGTAAGGGAAGCGAAATTAGTCCAGGTGCCAGATCTCGTCGTTGTACTGGGAGATGGTGCGGTCGGACGAGAAGGTGCCGGCGTTGGCGATATTGATGAGCGCCTTGCGCATCCAGGCATCCTGGTCCTCGTAGTCGGCCAGCACGCGCTCCTTGGTTTGGATGTACTCCTCAATGTCGAGCAGGGCCATAAACCAGTCCTTGCCCTTAATGTCGTCGTGCAGGCGCTGCAGGCGCTCGGCGTTGCCGGTCGCCATAAAGGCGGGGTTGGTGATGAAGTCCACCAGCAGTTTAATGCCGGGCTTGCGGTAGAGCGCACCGGCGTCATAGGCGCCGTCGGCGTAGAGCTGCTCGACCTGTTTGGACGAGGCACCAAAGGTATAGATGTTCTCGTCGCCCACGAGCTCGGCAATCTCCACGTTGGCACCGTCGAGCGTGCACAGGGTTAGGGCGCCGTTGAGCATGAACTTCATGTTGGAGGTGCCGCTCGCCTCCTTGGAGGCCAGGCTGATCTGCTCGGAGATATCAGCGGCGGGGATCACGCGCTCGGCGGCGGTGACGTTGTAGTTCTCGATCATGACGACCTGCAGGTAGGGAGCCACGTCGGGGTCGTTTGCAATCCACTGCGACAGCGTCAAGATCAGATGGATGATGTCCTGCGCGATAGTGTAGGCAGGCGCCGCCTTGCCGCCAAAGATGATGGTGACGGGGTGCTTAGGTCTGTTGCCGTTCTTGATATCGAGGTACTTCCAGATGATGTAGAGCGCGAGCATCTGCTGACGCTTGTACTCGTGGATGCGCTTGACCTGGACGTCGATGATGGCGTTGGAGGGAATGGTCACGCCCTGCTCGAGCGCCATGAACTGGCGCATGATGGCCTTGGCTTCGACCTTGGTGGCGGCCAGGCGCTCAAGAACGTCCTTGTCGTCGGCGAACTTGGCGAGTTTGCTCAGATCGCCGGTGCTGCGCCAGTCGGTGCCGATCACATCGTCGAGCAGGCTGGCGAGCGCGGGGTTGGCCCCATGGATCCAGCGGCGGAAGGTGATGCCGTTGGTCTTGTTGGAGAACTTCTTGGGATAGATCTCGTAGAACGGATGAAGCTCGGTGTCCTCCAGGATCTTGGTGTGGAGGGCGGCTACGCCGTTGATGGAGAAGCCAAAGTGGATGTCCATGTGGGCCATGTGGACGGTGTCGTGCTCGTCGATGATGGCGACGCGCGGGTCATCGTGCTCGGCCTTGGCAACCTCGTCGAGCTTGACGATAATGTCGGCGATGGCAGGGGAGACCTTCTGCAGGCTGGTGATCGGCCACTTCTCGAGCGCCTCGGCAAGGATCGTGTGGTTAGTGTAGGCGACCATGGAGCGTACGATGGTCACGGCCTCGTCAAACTCGATGCCATGCTCGGTGGTGAGCAAGCGAATGAGCTCGGGGATGACCATGGTGGGGTGCGTGTCGTTAATCTGGACCACGGCGTAGTCGGCCAGATCGTGCAGGTTGCTGCCGCGCTCGATGGCCTCGTCGATCAGGAGCTGGGCGGCGTTGCTTACCATGAAGTATTCCTGGTAGATGCGAAGTAGGCGGCCCTGCTCGTCGGAATCGTCGGGGTAGAGGAACAAGGTGAGGTTCTTGGCGATCTCGGTCTTGTCGAAGTCGATGGACCTGCCGGGGACCAGGCCGTCGTCGACGCTCGCCAGGTCGAACAGGCGCAGGCGGTTCTTGGTGGGCTGGCCGTAACCGGGCACATCGATATTGACGAGCTTGGAGGTAACGGCAAAATCGCCGAACTCGACGGTGTAGGAGCGGTCATCGTCGACTAGGATGTCCTGCTCACCGAGCCACTCGTCGGGGACGGCCTTCTGCTGGTTGTCGACAAAGCGCTGACGGAACAGACCGTAGTGATAGTTGAGGCCCACGCCATCGCCGGTCAAGCCCAGCGTGGCGATGGAATCCAGGAAGCACGCGGCCAGGCGGCCCAGGCCGCCGTTGCCGAGCGACGGCTCGACCTCGAACTCCTCGATCTTGTTGAGGTCGTGGCCTGCGGCGGTGAGCTGGTCCTTAACCTCGTCGTAGATGCCAAGGTCGATCATGTTGTTGATGAGCAGCTTGCCGATCAAAAATTCGGCGGAAATGTAATAGAGCTTTTTCTTGCCGTTGTTGAGCGGGCAGGCGGCGGAGCGCTCCTGCACGAGTTTGACCAGCAGCTTGTAAATGCGACGGTCGTCGAGCTGCTCGAGCGAGGTGCCAAAAGACTGCTCGGCGAGTTCCATGAGGTTAATTTGGGGCATGTTTTCTCCTGTGATGGGTTGTTTCATGTCTGCAATTCATAAGAAGCCCGCGCGAGGGGATTGGGGTGGCCTCGCGCGGGAAAAGCAAGCGCGTCCGCACGGTGGGGAGGGGTTGGGCGCGGTAGCTCCTATTGAGGAAGCTCGATTTCGGCTTCCGACGGGATGCGGAAGTAGGTCTCGGTCCAGTCGGTGAGTTTGTGCTCGAGCTCGCGGGTGATGGCGCCGTCGAGCATGCGCCAGGTCCAGTTGCCGCCCAGCGTGGCAGGGGTGTTGATGCGCGCCTCGTTGCCCAAGTTGAGCAGGTCCTGCATGGTGTAGATGCACGTGTCGCTCACGCTGGCGGCGATGGTGCGGTTGAGTGCATCTGCCATGGGTTCGCCGGCCTGCTGATGGGTGTACAGGGCTGCCTGCTCGCGCTGACGGGGGGTGGCCGTTCCCTCAAACCAACCGCGCGCCGTCTCGTTGTCGTGGGTGCCCACATAGGCGACGGTGTTGGCGATGTAGTTATGCGGCAGGTAGTACGAGTTGGTGCCCTCAAAGGCAAACTGCAGGATCTTCATGCCGGGGAAGCCCGAGTTGTCGCGCATGTCGATGACGCCGGGGGTGAGGAAGCCCAGGTCCTCGGCGATGATGGGCAGCGTGCCGAGCTTTTCCTCGAGCGTCTTGAAGAACTTGAGGCCGGGACCCTGCGTCCACGAACCGTAGGACGAATCGGGCGAGGAGAACGGCACCTCCCAATAGGCCTCGAAGCCGCGGAAGTGATCCAGGCGGATGACGTCGTACATGTCGAGGGCGGCGCGAATGCGGCCCTCCCACCAGGAGAAGCCGTCGGACTCCATGGCGTCCCAGTCGTAGATGGGGTTGCCCCAGTACTGGCCGGTGGCCGAGAACTGGTCGGGCGGCGTGCCGGCGACGCTCACGGGATTGCCGGCGGCGTCGATCTTAAAGAGCTCAGGCGTCGCCCACATCTCGACGGAGTCACGCGAGACATAGATGGGCAGGTCGCCGATGATGAGAATGTCGCGCTCGTTGGCATAGGCCTTGAGGCGGCTCCACTGGCGATCGAAGAAGTACTGCGTCATCTGGTGGTAGAGCATACGCGCCGGATGGTCGGCGCAGACCTTGGCGGAAGCCTCGCCGCGGGTGCGGAGCTCCGCGGGCCACTCCCAAAACGCCTTGAGACCGCACTCCTCTTTGACGGTCATGAACTCACAGTAGGGGATGAGCCAGTCCTCGTTGGCCTGGATAAAGTCATCGAAATCGGCCGGCTTGTCGGCGGCAAAGCGCTCGGCGGCGCGGTCGAGAATCTGTCGGCGGCCGCCAAAGATGGCACCGTAGTCGACGTTGCTGGGGTCAGAACCCAGATACACGCCATCGATATCGCGCTGCTCCAGATACCCTGCCTCGATAAGCTCGGCAAAGTCGATAAAGTTGGGGTTGCCTGCGCGGGCCGAGAACGACTGATAGGGCGAATCGCCATAGCTGGTCGTCGTAAGGGGCAGAATCTGCCAGTAATGTTGTTTGCACGAGGCGAGAAAATCGACGAAGTCGTAGGCATTCCAGCCAAAGCCGCCGATTCCGTATGGTCCGGGCAGAGATGAGACGGGCATGAGGACGCCGCTTGCACGCTCCATGAATGCGCTCACCAACCTTCTTGTTGTGGGGTCGGCCTGCCGATGGGTGTGCAGTCCGCCTCCGATGTTCTGATTCGACACGCCTATTGTAAAACATGTTGTTTAAACATGTACAGGCAAGATAAAAAAGTTGGTCGATTTTCGGCGAATGGTTACATGCCATGAAAAAGCCCCGACCTCACAACGTGAGATCGGGGCAAGAGCGGTATGTAGGTTTTTGCTACTCGGCGTCGGCGAAGCCGTTGGGGTTGTGGCTCTGCCAGTTCCAGCTATCGCGGCACATGTCCGCGATGTCGTATTGGGCCTTCCAGCCCATCATGCGCTCGGCCTTGGAAGCATCGCACCAGTTGGCAGCGATGTCGCCGGCGCGGCGCTCGCGGATTACGTAGGGCAGCTCCTTGCCACAAGCCTTGGAGAAGGCGGCGACGACCTCGAGTACCGAGGTGCCGGTGCCGGTGCCCAAGTTAAAGATCTCGACGCCGGTCTTGCCGTTCATCCAGTTAAGGGCGGCAACGTGACCAGATGCCAGATCGCACACGTGGATGTAATCGCGCACGCCGGTGCCGTCGGGGGTGGGGTAGTCGTTGCCAAAGACCTGAACGGCCTCGAGCTTGCCCACGGCGACCTGGGCGACATAGGGCACCAGGTTGTTGGGGATGCCCTTGGGGTCCTCGCCGATCAGGCCCGACGGATGAGCGCCAATGGGGTTGAAGTAACGGAGCAGCACGACGTCCCACTCGGGGTCGGCGGTGTGGACGTCCATAAGGATCTGCTCGATCATCCACTTGGTCCAACCATAGGGGTTGGTCGCGGGCTTCTTGGGATCCTCCTCGGTGACGGGCGGGTTGTCCGGGTCGCCGTAGACGGTCGAGGAGCTCGAGAAGATGATGGACTTGCAGCCATGGTTGCGCATGACGTCGATGAGCACCAGGGTGTTCTCGATGTTGTTGTGGTAGTATTCGACGGGCTTGCTCACCGACTCGCCGACGGCCTTAAAGCCGGCAAAGTGGATGACGCGGTCGATCTGATGGGTATCGAAGATCTTGTTCATCGCATCGCGGTCGAGCACGTTGGCCTCGTAGAAGGTGAGGTTCTTGGCGGCCTCGTCGCCCACGATGGTCTTGACGCGGTCGACGGCGACGGCGCTGGAGTTGGAGAGATCATCGACGATGACGACCTGGTAGCCACCTTCGAGCAGCTGAACGACGGTGTGCGAGCCGATAAAGCCGGCGCCACCGGTAACGAGGACGCAGGTGTCTTTGGGGTCGAGTGCTTTGGACATGTAGTCTCCTATCGAATCAGGAACACTTCTTCAGGGGAGTATAGCGCAGGCGGGGATGCCCAAATCGTGCGCTGTGGGAAAAGCAGAGGATTGTGCTAACGTACTCATAGAAGAGCTTGCGTACGCATAACCTGATCTTTGGCATTTGCTTACGAGCCGCTGACCTTGTAGTTTCCTGCCGTTCGTGGAAATCGTTGGGACGCGCCATATGTACGCTAATATGTATGAGTTGAGCGACATATAAATAAACATGTAACGGAGTACATATGTCACCAAACAGCGATTCCATCCTTTCCCAGGAGCTCTCGCGCCGCACTGCCCTCAAGGCCCTGTTCGGCGCCGCTTCTGCGGCAGTTCTTTTTGGCCTGCCCGCTCGCGCCCATGCGGCGGAGGCTTCCAAAGAAACCACCGATAAACTGAATGCCGCCCAGGCCCAGCTCGACGAGGTTCAGGCCCAGCTCGACAGCATCGCAAATGAGTATGCGGCGCTGGCCAACAAGAATGCCCAGACCCTCAACGACATCGAGAATGTCCAGGGCAAGATTGACGACATGCAGGCCCAGATCGATGAAAAGAAGGCCGAGCTCAAGAAGAAGCGCAACGACCTTTCCGATCGCGTGGCCGCCAGCTACAAGTCCGGCGGCACGAACATCCTGTCTTTGCTGCTGGCCTCTGGCTCGTTTGAGGAACTCGTCGCCAACGCGCATTACGTTGAGAAGATCAACAAGAGCGACCGCGATGCCATCGAGGATATCCAGACGATTCAGGCTGAGCTCGACGCACAGAAGACCGAGCTCGAAGCACAAAAGGCCGACCTGGAGAAACTCAAGGACCAGCAGACGGCTCAGATGCAGGATATGCAGGCCAAGCAGCAAGAAGTCCAGACCGTGCTGAACGGTCTTTCCGACGACGTCAAGGAGCTCATGGCTCAGCGCGATTCCGAGATCCTCGCTGCCGCCCAGGCCGAGGAGGCTGCTAGGAAGGCTGCCGCTGCCGCGGCTGCCGCGAACAAGAACAATTCCTACTCGGGTGGCTCAAGCTCGGGTGGCGGATCGTATGCGCCTGGAACCCCGCAACAGAATGCCGGCTCGGGCAAACAGCAGGCCGTCGTCAACGCGTGCTACTCCACGCCTTCGCCGGGTCAGAACTGGTGCGCGGCGTGGGTTACCAATGTCTTCCGTAACGCCGGCGTTGGCTACTTTGGCGGTAACGCGTGCGATATGTTTAACGCATGGTGCTATAGCTCCGACCGCTCGGCGCTGCAGGTGGGCATGATCGTGGCCGACTCATCGCATAGCGGCACCGGCATGCCGGGTCTGATCTATGGCCACGTGGGCATCTATGTTGGCGGCGGCATCGTCATGAGCAATGAGGGCGCCATTACGTCTAAGTCGCTTGATTCGTTTATTAGCTTCTATGGCACTGGCTCTGGCGTGCGTTGGGGCTGGCTTGGCGGTATTGCGCTGTCGTAGCTGCGGTTTGAAGTAAGTTGGTCCGTGGCTGCCCGAAAGGCATTAGGTTGCCTGCTCGGACAGTCCTGCTCGCACGGAGAGCACATTAAGTGCTCTCCGGCTCGTGCGGAACTCGCGATCAACCTAATGCCTTTCGGGCAGCCACGGACCTCTCGGGTCCAATACGTCACACACCGGACTGGTTTATCTGAATTAAAGAAAGTGAAGGCCCCTTTCGGGGCCTTCTTTTTATAAAAATTCGCCTACTCGGTGGACTTCGGGTTCTAGGTCTACGTTGAATTGGTCTTTGACGGTTGCCTGGATGTGGCGGATGAGTTCGTCGACGTCGGCGGCGGTGGCGTGGTCGGCGTTGACGATAAAGCCGCAGTGCTTTTCGCTTACCTGCGCGCCGCCAACGGCGTGTCCTCGCAGGCCGGCGTCCATGATGAGCTTGCCGGCAAAGTGGCCCTCGGGACGCTTGAAGGTGGAGCCGGCGCTCGGCATGTCGAGCGGCTGCTTGTCTTCGCGGCGCTGGCGGTAGTCGTCCATGTCGGCCTTGATCATCGCGGCGTTGCCCGGGGCGAGGTTGAAGGTTGCCGAGAGCACGATAAAGCCGTCGTCGGCAATGCGGCTCTTGCGATAGCCCAGGTTGAGCTCGTCGGCATCGAACTCAATGATATTGCCGCTGCCGCGGGTGCCGTCGTCGAGCATACGAGCGGGCTTGTAGACGCGTACAGATTCCAGCACATCGGCCATGCAGGCACCGTAGGCGCCGGCGTTCATGTAGCAGGCGCCGCCGACCGATCCGGGGATGCCCGAGATGGGCTCCATGCCGGTGAGGCAGGCTTCGGCGGCAGCCGCCGCAACGTCGGAAAGCAAGGCGCCGGCTGCCGCCGTGACGTGCGTGCCGTCGACCGTAATGTCGGAGAGGCCCTTGCCCAGCGCTACGACGACGCCGCGGATGCCCTTGTCACCGACGAGTAGGTCGGAGCCGTTGCCCACGATGGTGAGCGGCAGATCGCAGCGATAACAGGTATCGAGCGTGGCGACGAGGCCCTGCTCGGTGTCGGGCGTGACAAAGACATCGGCCGGGCCGCCGATCTTAAACGTGGTGTGCTCGCGCATGGGCTCGCTCATGAGTACGTTGTCCTCGCCGGCAACGCCGGCGAGCGCGCAAAGCAGGTCCTCGTTAAAAAAGTCGTTCTCGTGCATACGAATATCCGCCTTTTGGTGGTTGCTGTCATCAATCGATTGCAATATACCCCACCTGGACGGATTTGGTGCGCTGGCGGCGATAAAACAGCCGTCCACCGGATTGGTAAAGTGTTTATCACCGAGGTAGATGGGCAGTCGCTATACTTTCAAGAGATTGCGCGTAAACCCGGAAGGAGCGAGATGGCCAACAAAGTCACCCTCAAGCAGATCGCCCAGGAGGTGGGGCTTTCCCCTTCGTCGGTCTCGCTTGTTCTCAATAATCGGCCCTGTCGCATCTCGGAAGAAAACCGCAAGCGCATCAAGGAGGTCGCGGCGCGCAACCACTATGTTCCTAACCAGATCGCGCGCAGCCTGGTCATGCGCGAGTCGCGCACACTGGGCCTTATCGTTCCCAATATCGAGAGCCGCTTTTTTGCCTCGCTTGCCGGCAGCTTGGAAAAGCGCTGCCGCGAGGACGGTTACGCGCTCTTCATTACCAGCTCGGGTGGAAGCGCCGATGACGATCTGGAACTGCTACGCCAGCTGGTGACGCGCGGCGTCGATGGTGTGTTCCTGGTCGTGGGCGACGAGTTCTCCGACGATCGCGCCCTGCGCGAGGAAGTGAGCCATCTGCCTATCCCTGCCGTGATGGTCGACCGCGCCATTGAGGGCCTCGAGTGCGACAAGGTGATGTTCGACCACGAGATGGGTGGCTACATGGCCACCCGCTATCTGATCGAGCAAGGCCACCGTCGCATCGCCTGTCTGGTTAACGCGCGTCGCTCCAATACGGGTCGCAAACGACTCGCCGGTTACGAACGCGCGCTGCGCGAGGTGGGGCTGCCCATCGACGCGCGCCTGGAGTTTGAGAGCGAATATTACATCCCGAGTGCCTATGAGGCCTCGGAGGCTGTGCTTGCAACCGATGCCACCGCCGTGTTCGCAAGCTCGGATAACATTGCCCTCGGTCTGCTCAAGCGCTTGCACGAGATGGGGAAGAGCATCCCAGGCGATATCTCGGTCGTAAGCTATGACAACTCGGCGGCCGACGTTCTCTTTGAGCCGGCGCTGACCGCGATTGAGCAGGATCCCGGTGTCCTCGCGGAGCATGCTTTTGGCTGCATGTCCAAGCGTCTTGCCGGTAGGGGCGGTAGGCGTGCCGAAGAGGTCGTTCTGGAGCCGGCGCTTATCGTGAAGGGCAGTGTGCTTGACCTTACCGAATATAGCTAAGCGCACTTGTTTGTTTGCATAGATTGCATGCGGAGTGTCCGCTATTTGCCGGCGGGGCCGGGGCGCCTGCCTTGTTTTGAGAAGTTCGCGAAGCCCACTTCTCAAAACAAGGCAGGCGCCCCGGCCCTCGTCCGTAAACTCTTCCGCTGAGCGAGCCATAGGCGCCGCGCACCGATGTGATAAAGCGACGGCTTGAAATTGGTGCTATATTCAGCTTGAGTTGTTTAATGCTAGTACGGGAGGCTGATATGGGGCTGTTCAAGAAGAAAAACCCGCAGGATGCCTTTGATCCCGATGTGTTTACCATCACGGATACGATTTTGGACCCGCCGCGGTTTACGTTTTTGCCGGCTATCTACCAGGATGCCACGCGTCGCAAGTGGGCCGTACATCAGCGCGGCGGCGAGCCGAAGATTTTTGACTATGCGGACGTGTTGCAGTGCGAAGTGGCCGAGGCAGGCGATCCGGAGGCCGAGGAAGTGGTCTCAAAACAGGAATTTGCCCAGCGTATCCTGGTAAATCCCGCCAAGGCAGCAAAAATAAATGCCGCCAAGCGTAATATGTGTCTTGGTATGGGCGTTGTTGTGGCGGTTCAGACGGGAAAAGACGAGGTTTCCAAATTGGAGATTCCCGTTATGACCGACGAAGTCAAACGCGATTCAAGTCTATATAAGTCGTATCGGAATGTCGCCGAGAAGATCAAGGCCGAATTTGATGCCATGGGAGGGCTGGCCTAATTTTGGCGGCATACGTTTCTGAATGAGGAGTCTGTGCAATGGCAGGCGAATCTTATGCAATTCCCCCCAAAGATCGTGCTGTTGAGGGAATTCTTTGGTATATCCAGCACCATCAGCTTGCCGGCGGCGATCGCCTGCCGGCCGAGCGCGTGCTGTGCGAAGAGATCGGCGTTTCGCGTACGGCGTTGCGCGCTGGTATCACGCGGCTCATCTCGTGTGGAACGCTCGAGAGCCGTCGCGGATCGGGTACGTATGTGTGTCCTCCCAAGCCGCTGAACATCTTTCAGGAAACGTATAACTTTTCCGATGCTGTGCGGACTGCCGGCCTGCACCCCTCTTCTCGTCTGGTTTCCACCGGGACCATCGAGGCGGATGAGGCGCTTGCCGACAAGCTTGGGGTGTCTGTAGGCGCTCCTTTACTCCGTATGCAGCGCGTTCGACTTATTGAGGGCGAGCCGGCGTCAATCGAGACCGCTCACGTTAACCTGTCCCTGTGTCCCGCGCTTCCCGATCACGATTTTGAGTGTGAGAGCCTTTACGATGTCCTGCTCAAAGAAGGCGGCGTGCGTGTTGAGCATGGACGTGAGCATATTTCCATCTCGCGTTTGAACGCCGAGGAGGCCGAGCTGCTCCAGCAAGAAGAGGGAACGCCGGTGTTCTATGAGAGCTCGATCGAATTTGATAAGGACATGCGTTTTGTGGAGCATTGCAAATCGGTGATTTTGCCCACAAAGTTCCGCTTTGCCGATAACGGCGAAGAGAACGGCATGAGGAGCGTGGCAGGTGAACAATGGCTGAAACAGTAGATGCCACCCCGGTTTATATGCGCATTCGACGCCGCATCGAGGAACGTATCGAGCGCAGTATATATCCCACGGGTTCCATGATTCCGTCCGAAAAAGACCTTGCCGAGGAATTTGGTACGACACGCTTGACCATCCGAAGCGCTGTCGATGAGCTGGTTCGGCGCGGGCAGATTCGCCGTGTTCGGGGAAAAGGTGCCTTTGTGGCGCAGAAAGTACCTGCTTTTTTTGAACGCACGGTCGGTTTCCGTGAATCGGTCCGTGCTTCGGGCGGCGAGCCGTCCGTCCGTATTCTCGCGCGTTCCAAGCGTTATGCGGGGCCATATTACGCCGACCTGTTTGGCATCGCCGAGGACGACCTGCTCTATTCCGTTCGACGCCTGAACTGCATAAACGGTAGCCCCGTATCGATTGAGACGGCGCTGATTCCCTGCCTGCTGTTCCCAACCATCGAAGATATTGACGTGTCGGTCTTCAGTTTGTACGAGACCTATGAGATGCTGGGCCGAAAGCCAGTCATGGCACAGGAAAAGCTCGATATCGAAGCGCTGGGCGCACGAGATGCCGGCCTCCTTGGACTGGAACAGGGCGATCTTGTTTTGCTTTTGGAATGCGTGAGCTATGACGCGAGCGGTCAGGCTATCGAGTATGTAAAGTCCTTCAATCGTGGCGATACGGGCGGCTACACCTATACGTACTAGCTGGTATTTTGTGAATAACGGCTGGGAAACTAACCAGTTTTGATCGTTGGGTCAGCTGTATATACAACCTTACAGGGCTCAAAATCGACCGTTCGCCGATGGGGATAAATTAATCGACAAAGAGGTATCAAAAAGCCGTAACCTGTAACTGTGATTGGTATCAAATACTAATGATTTGTTACGAGGTGAGACGATGAAGATGCTCGATTACGTTCAGCTTGCCCATGTG
Organism: uncultured Collinsella sp.; assembly: GCA_900542165.1. Taxonomy (GTDB): domain Bacteria; phylum Actinomycetota; class Coriobacteriia; order Coriobacteriales; family Coriobacteriaceae; genus Collinsella. The sequence goes on from UQMM01000027.1 coordinate 27,408, forward strand.
CGTATGGGGGAGAACCTCGAGCGTTCGTCTGAGCTGGTAGCGCAGCTCGTTGATATTTTCCAGTCCGGTTCTTTTGACGCGCTGCGCATCGTTGCTTCGGGTTCGTCGCGCCATGCCGCCGATTGCGCCCGCGATTACCTGCAAGATGCCCTGCAAATGCAGGTGTCCGTTGTGACGCCCGAGGCCTTCGTTGATTTTGAACACACCTATCCGCAGCATGCGCTCAACATTGCCGTTTCGCAGAGTGGCTATTCGACCAATACGATTGCGGCGCTCGATTACATGCGCGCACACGATATGGCTGCAGTTGCGCTCACGGCAAACGTCGAGGCACCCATCAAGGAACACGCTGACATCGTTCTTGACTGCGGTGTGGGCGTCGAGTCGGTGGACTTTGTGACTCTGGGCGTCGAGGTGCTCGTTGAGTACCTGGTGCTCTTTGGTATTTACGGCGGTCAGGCGCGCGGAACGATTGACGCCAAGGGCGTTGCCCAGCGTCTTGACGACCTGCGCGAGGCCATCCAGGCCAATGCCGTGATGTGCAAGACCGCCGAGGCATATGTCCAAGACCACATGCTCGAGCTTTCTGAGCACACGCCCGCCATGGTCGTCGGCAACGGCCCCAACTATGGCGTTGCCGAAGAGGCGGCCCTCAAGCTGAGCGAGACCATCAAGATTCCTGCCATGCATCACGAAGGCGAGGAGTTCGTCCACGGTCCCGAGATGCAGATCGTTCCGGGCTATCTGGTGTTTATCGTCGACGATCCGCAGGGGTCGGAGCGTCTTGCGAATATCGCTGATGCGCTATCGAACGTTACGACAAAAACGGTGCTGCTCACGGCCCATCCCAAGGGTAGGGCTCACGAGGTTGCGGTGCCTCAGGTGGCTCCGCTGCTCAGCGCAATTCCCAATCTTGTGTTCTTCCAGACGATTGCGGCCATGATAGCCGAGCGTCTGAAGTCATGGGGCGTGCACCCGTATCTTGATGCCGTCTCCAAGCAAATGGAGGTCAAGGCAGAGGGCTACGAAGAGTCAGTCAATGCGCTTAAGGCCAAAGCGGCCGAGTGTTACGGAATGTAAGCGGGTTTTGATGCCCATTGGCATGGGGGATGTGGAAACAACCCCAGAAAGGAGAGACAAATGAAGGAAACCGAGAAGATCGAGATCATGCATTTCGACCAGGAGGGCTATCTCGAGGACGGCAAGGCGCTCTACGAGACCGGCAAGAAGATGACCGCGCTCGCCGACAAGGTTGCCGACGAGGGCTACGACGCCGTGTTCCTGATGGGCGTCGGCGGCACCTGGGACG
>UQMM01000028.1 GCA_900542165.1 uncultured Collinsella sp.
CAGTGGGGTCGGGGCGATAGGCGAGGGGGTCGTCCGGCTTAGCTTGCGGCGTATCGAGGGAGCCGGCCTGCTCAAACGCGGGTTGGCCATTGCTTGCGGTTGTCTGCTCAACGGGTGCACCGCACGAGGTGCAGAACTTGGCATCATCTGCAAGAAGCTTGCCGCACGAGGCGCAATACCGAGACATTGCCACTCCTTTCGCCACATTTCAATGCAATACGACGATTATACCCACCGTTCAAAATTCCCCATCATAAGTTGCGGTGAAATAGGGACTGTTTGGCGGTCTCAGAGCTTCAATCAGTCCCTATTTCACCGCAACTTCGGAAAGGCACCATTAGCCATTGGGGACGCGCCGGACGCTGGGGTATCATGGCTTGGTTGATATATCTGCATTTACGCGCCTTGTAGGAAGGGGCTGCGCCCATGGCTTTTGAGCCTGCTCAACATAGCTTTATCACGCTCGAGGGCGTCGACGGTGCCGGCAAGTCCACGCAGGCGCGCCTGCTCGCCCGTGCGCTCGAGCTCGCTGGCCACCAGGTTGTGAGCCTGCGCGAACCGGGCGGCACTGCCATCAGCGAAAAGATCCGTGCTCTGCTGCTCGACCCCGCCAATACGGCGATGGGCGACACCTGCGAGTTGCTGCTCTACGAGGCAGCGCGCGCCCAGTTGGTGCACGAGGTCATCGCACCCGCCCTTGCTGCCGGCAAGGTGGTCCTGTGTGACCGCTTCTACGATTCCACAACCTGCTACCAGGCGTTTGCCGACGGCCTCGATCGCCAGATAGTGTGCGATGCCAATAACCTGGCCGTCGCGGGAACACACCCGGCGCTCACGCTCGTCTACCACATCACGCCCGAGCAGGCGGCGCTACGCATGGCAGCCCGTGGCGCGGCAGATCGCATGGAGGCAAAAGGCATGGCATTCCAGGAGCGTGTTTACGAGGGGTTTAGCGCCATTGCTGCCGAGGAACCAAATCGCGTAAAGCTCATCGACGCCACCGCGACCATAGAGGAAGTCTTTGCGAAGACGGTCGAGCAGGTTCGCGCGTACGGTCTCGACATTCCGCAAGACGCCGTCGTCGCCGCGCTTGCCAAGGAGGCCGAGTAACATGGCCCCCGCTCAGGCAAGCCTGCTGGCCAAGCTCGACACCCAACAGCGCGTGCGCGATTTTTTGACCAACGCCGTCGCCAGCGGCCGCGCATCGCACGCCTATCTGTTTTTGGGCGCTCCCGGCGCCGGCAAGCTCGATGCCGCATGGGCGCTCGCCCAGGCCTTCCTGTGCGAGCAGGACGGCTGCGGCGCATGCGACAGCTGCGTGCGCGTTGCGCGGCACACACACCCCGACGTGCACTATTACACGCCTGAGAGCGCCACGGGCTACCTCATTGCCCAGACCCGCGAGCTGCTCGACGACGTGCCGCTGGCGCCCATCCGCGCTAAGGCCAAGGTCTACATCATCGACCGTGCCGAGCAGCTGCGCGCTAACACCGCCAACGCACTGCTCAAGACACTCGAGGAGCCGCCCGAGGGCGTTATGTTTATCTTGCTGGGCACCTCGGCAGACGTGATGCTGCCCACCATCGTGAGCCGCTGCCAGTGCGTGCCGTTTCGGCTGGTGTCGCCCGCCGTGGCCGCGCGTGCCGTGAGTCGCGCGACGGGTCAGGACCTCGCGCGTTGCCGCATGGCGGTCGCCGTGGCGGGGAGCCCCACGCGCGGCATCGAGTTCCTTAAGAGTGCCGAGCGCCAGGATGCTCGCCGCCAGATGGTCCGCGCCATCGATTCTCTCATCGCTGCCGACGAGGCCGATGTGCTCAGTCGCGCCAAGTCGCTCATCGTCGCCGTCAAGGCGCCGCTCGCCGAGGTCAAGTCCACGCAGGAAAAGGTGCTCGAGCAAAACGCCGACTACCTGTCGCGTGGAGCATTGAAGCAGCTTGAGGACCGCAACAAGCGCGAACTCAACGCGCGCGAGCGTTCGGGTATCATGGAAGCGCTGGCGAGCGCGCGGACGCTCATGCGCGACGTGCTGCTGACGCTTCAGGACGAGGCGGCCGACGTGGTGAACGAAGACGTGCGCGACACGATCGGTCGGCTTGCCGCCGCGACGAATGTTGCGGGCGCCACGCGGGCGCTCGAGGCAGTCGCAACCGCCGAACGCAACATCGCCAGAAACGTTACTCCCCAGCTGGCCATCGAGGTCATGCTGTTCGATATCAGGAAGGCACTGAAATGCCGTTAGTCGTACCCGTTAAGTTTACCTACGCCTCGCGCGACCTGTGGTTCGATCCGCAGGATTTGGATATCCTCGAGGCCGATTATGCCATTTGCTCCACCGAGCGCGGAACCGAGATCGGCCTGGTCACGGCCGATCCCTTTGAGGTGCCGCAAGACGAGATCGGTCAGCCGCTCAAGCCCGTGCTGCGCGTGGCGAGCGACATCGACCTGCAGCTTGCCGACGACCTGGCCATCCAGGGCGACGAGGCCATGGTCGACTTCCGCCGCCTGGTCAAGGAGCTCGACCTCGAGATGAAGCCGGTGGGCGTCGAGTACCTGTTTGGCGGCGAGAAGGCCGTGTTCTACTTTGCGGCCGAGGAGCGCGTCGATTTTCGCCAGCTCGTCAAGGATCTGTCCTCGACGCTGCACATTCGCGTCGACATGCGCCAGATCGGCGTGCGCGACGAGACCCGCCTGGTGGGCGGCTATGCCCAGTGCGGACAGGAACTCTGCTGCACGCGCTTTGGCGGACAGTTTGAGCCCGTCTCGATTCGCATGGCAAAAGAGCAAGACCTGCCGCTCAATTCCTCCAAGATCAGCGGCGTGTGCGGTCGCCTGATGTGCTGCCTGCGCTACGAGTTCGAGGCCTACAAGGACTTTAAGAGCCGTGCGCCCAAAAAGAAGACGCTCATCGATACGCCGCTTGGCAAGGCGCGTATCCAGGAGTATGACACGCCGCGTGAGCAGCTGGTGCTGCGCCTGGAGAACGGCAAAGTCTTTAAGGTCAACCTAGCCGATATGACGTGCTCGGAGGGCTGCAAAAAGAAGGCCGCCGAGCAGGGCTGCAACTGCCGCCCCGACTGCGTGACGCGCGACGTGCTCGAGCGCATCGAGTCGCCCGAGATGCGCCTGGCGCTCATGGAGCTCGATCGCGAAAACGGCGTCGATGTGGGCGATGGCCTGTCGAGTGCCGACCGTCTGGCCGGCACGGCGATGCCCAAGCGCCGTCGTCGCGATGCTGAATCCGATGCTCGCGCCGGTCAGGGTCAGGGCGAGGGCCGTGGCCGCGGAAAAGGCCGCGGTAAGGCCGAGACACCCGAGGCCGAGGGGGCGGCCGATGGCCGTCGCCGTCGCAAGCGCGCGGGCTCGGGCGATGCTACCGAGGTTGCAGCCGCGGGCAAGAACGCCTCTCGCGAGCGCGAGGTTCAGCAGCCCCAGCAGCAGAATCGCGGCGGCGGCATGAACCCCACACGTCGCCGCCGCCGTCATCTGTCGAGCGAGGAGCGCGAGGACGCCTTCCGCGCCGCAGCTGCTCGCGAGGCCGGTGCCGCTTCCAAGGGCGCCTCGGCCTCCGATGCGCCTGTCGACAAGAGCGGCAAGTCACGTGGCGAGGAGGAGCGCGCGCCGCGTCCGCGCCGTCGCCATTCCTCGGGCGCGCAACAGAAGCCCTCAGTGCCCTCCGTGGCCGATCAGGTCTCGGATGGCGAGGTCAAGGTCACGCGCCGTCGTCCCGGGGATGGCGGGGGAGCGGCTGCCAAGGCTTCGCGTGGCGCCGCTCGCGACGAGCGCGAGCCGCGCGGTGGCGAGGGCTCGGCCGACCAGGGTCAAAAGCGCCGTCGCCGTCGCCGTTCCCGCAAGCCGCGCCAGGATGGTGGCGAGGGCTCGACCCCGTCTTCGTCCGCACCACAACCGCCCGCCGGCGAATAACGCCCGCGAGCGGATTTAGCTCGCCTTGCCCCGAGCGCATTGGGGTATCATAGCGCTGAATCAACAACCCTCCCTGCGACCGAGCGTAGGGAGGGTTGTGTCTTGAAGAGCCATCTGAACATATTGAGCTGTCTGCAGGGTGCCGGTGCCCTACCGTTTGCGGACGAATTGCTACCGTTTGCCGAGCGGGTGGCACGCGAGGCGCTCGAGGCATTGTCGCCAACACGATGTGCCGGCTGCGAGCGCGCCGGTGCGCTTATTTGCCAAGACTGCCTGGCCGCGCTCACGCTCATCGACCCACGTCATAGCTGTACCCGATGCGGCGCCCCGTTTGGGGATTTGCTGTGCACTGAGTGTTCGGTCGAGGGCACGTCCTCGGCAATGGCGGAGGCGCTCGACCGCTGCCTGGCGTGCGCCGTCTATGCGCATCCGCTGCCGCGCATCATTAAAGCGTACAAGGACGCGGGCGAGCGACGTCTGGCTCCGTATCTGGCGGAGCTGCTCTACGACACCGCCCTGCATGCCCGGGTCGTAGCGCCCGATCGCTATGGAGGTGTGCTGTCCGGCGCGGATGCGGTGGTGTTTGTGCCTGCGACGGCGGCAGCGTTTCGGCGGCGTGGTTTTGATCATATGGAGGCTATTGCGCGCCCATTTTGCGAGCTGTCGGGTGTTCCCCTGCTCGATGCTCTCGTCAAGTACGGGCATGGCGACCAGCGCGAACTCGGTCGTGAGGAGCGCCGCGAGCGTGCCCAAGGCATGTACGAGACGGTTGAGGATGTGCGGGGCAAGCGCCTGCTGCTTATCGATGACGTTATCACCACGGGTGCGACGATGGCAGCGGCTTCGGCGGAACTCAAGCGCGCCGGCGCCGCAGCGGTCGATGGCCTCGCTATCGCACGCGTTTGGTAGGGGTGGTTTTGTGGCAGTGAAGATGGCGCGGTGTGACGAGCCGACAAGCGAGCAACTGGCGGCCTCCATAATTCTGACCGGCGCCTCGGCGCTACGCATGATGCGCGCCGAGCGCCGACAAATGGGTTACATCAGCTGGAGGGAGCTCGATCCCGATGAAGAGCGCCGTGTGCTGCGCACGTCGTCGCCCTCGACTGAGGACATCTATCTTCCCGACTTGGTGCGGATTGGGGCCGCAAGTGGCGAGGTGCAAGAAGATCTTTGCTTACTGGTGGGATCTGCGGCGCAGCGCCGCCGCATGCCTGGCGTGGGCTGGTCCGTGTGTTCCGGGTTGCCTGTCGGCTCGATTCTAGAGGTGGAGCCGGGTGTATACAGTCTATCTCCCGAGGCCCTTTGTGTTGCCGTTGCGCGCGAGGTCGGCTGCATCCAGGCATTTGCCCTGGCTCAGGAGCTGTGCTCTAAGATTTCGCTGAGTGACCGCGGGAAGTATCTGCCTCCCTACACCTCGCCTGTTACGAATAAACTTGCAAAGGACAAGGACCAGCCAGCAGATGTGGGCTACTTTGAGGTTGAGCCGGTGCTGACGCCCGATCGTCTGGCAGATTACCTCGCGGTATGCAAGGGGAACGCAGCCAAGCAGCTGCAGCGTCTGTGTCCCTATCTTTCGGAAAACCTGCGCTCACCCATGGAGTGCATCATGCTCGCCCTGTTTTCGCTTCCGTTTTCCTATGGCGGGTTTGCCTGCGGACCTTTTAAGACCGACTACAAGATTGAGTTCGATGACCGTGCGCAGGCAATCTCGGGGATGCCGCATGCAGTTTGCGATGCGTATCAGGAAGCAGCCCGGTTTGACCTGGAATACAACGGTGAGCTGGGCCATTCCTCTCGGAGGGGACGTATCCATGATGAAAAGCGCAACACGGGCTTGATTACTATGGGAATCGAGGTCGCGACGGTCAACAACGAAATGCTCTGTGACATGGAAGCGATGGAAGCACTCGCATGGCGCATGCACCAGCGTATGCGAAAGCGGTACCGGAATCGTGTCGATGCCCGCAGGAAGAAGCAAGAGGCGTTGCTTAACACGCTGCGGGCGTGTTTTGGGCTTAAGCCGGTCTAATTCGCGTCGAAAATAGAGGGTTAATCATATACCCTGGCCAAAATATGGCAAATATGAGTACTGTCACTAAATCAGTAACAGCAAAATCAAGGAATTTAGGACTCGGAGGCGGCGTAAAGTAAGAAGATAATAAACAAATGTAGAATTACTAAGCATCAGGTCGGCGACACTGAGCGCAAAATCTGTCCGAGAGGCCAAAATTGCCTGTTACTAAATTGGTGGCAGTACTCATATTTGCCATATTTTGACCGGGGCACCCTAAGAAGGGCGCCCCGGAGCTCCCCGTAGGGGAGCTCCGGGCTTCATAGGGGCATGAATAGCCCACTCCGACCTGCAAAATCTGTGCGCGCGATGCGAATGACGCCCTTAACCTTAAACTTCAGCTTGAACTTAGCTATAATGCGCTACGTTCCTACCAGGCTGTGGTTGCGGACGGACGAAATGCCCGTCCTAGTCCAAGACAGACGCGGTCAAAGGGATCCACGTAAGCGACCGCGTGCGCGCGGCGCGATCATGGCGCGTCCTAGATGTAAGCCGCACCGTCCGTTCTACTTTCTTTGGGGCAATACCGCCTCGCGGGCGAGCGGGTCAGTCGTGAAGGTGGCTGCGGCCTCCCGAGCAAACACCCCGGTGCGCAAGTGTGGGGTCAAATACCAGGTCAGCTGGTGGGAACAACCCGATATTCCGCGCAACGCACGGATCGTATACGACACAGAAGGCAGGGTAGTGGACATGGTGAGGGGCAGCTTGATGCACGCGGCTCGGTTAGGTGCTGGGACCGCAGCGGTCATCGCCGTTTTGGGCCTGAGCGGATGCGCGTTCAACCCGCTGTCTACGTTCACGACTCCCACGATCGACCAGATCGAGTACGAGACGGTCACGCCGGCGGTGTCGGACGATGCCCTGGTCACTCCCGGAACCCTGACGGTTGCCCTCGATACTTCCGATGCGCCGCAGGCCATGCAGGGCGCCGACGGCGAGCTCACGGGATATGCGGTCGACGCCGCCCGCGCCCTCGCAAGCCGCATGGGCCTTAAGGTCGCCTTTGTCGATGCGTCCTCGGCAGGTTCCGCGCTCGGCGACAAAAAGGCTGATATCTTTATCGGCGAGATCAACTCCACGGACGGGGACGTTAGCTCGCTCGGCACCTGCCTGTACGATGCCGCTTCCGTGTTCGGTAAAACCAGCGATGGTGGGTCGCTAAGCGTTTCCACCGATACCCTTAACACGTCTACTCTGGGTGTCCAGATGTCCTCGGCCTCGCAGGAGGCGCTTGCCAAGCAGAGCATTACCGCCAACCAAAAGACCTACTCCAACATCAACGAGTGCTTTGAGGCGCTCGAGTCCGGCGAGGTCGACTATGTGATCTGCGACTCCACAGCCGGCGGCTATCTTGCACGCCTGATGAGCGAGGTCTCCTATGTCGGTGCGCTCGAGGCGCCCTCGACGCTTGGTGTTGCGGGCCTCTCGTCCAATGACGAACTGTGCCGTGCCGTGAGTGATGCCCTCGACGACATCACGGTCGACGGTACGCTCGAGGCGGTTCACTGCGTCTGGTACGGCCAGATTCCCTACGACCTCACCACTAAGACGGTTTCGGGCGCTAACGTGCAACCGGGCGACTCTGAGTCCAGTGAGACCACGTCCTCCGGCAGCGAGTCCTCCGATTCCAACAATGAGACCGCATCCTCCGAGGACAAATCGTCCAGCCAGGAAGGCGCCATCACCGACGACGACATTAACAAACTCAATAGCTAGTTATTGCTAGGGGTGGTGTCTCCTATACGTTGGAAAGGACACCTCTTCACGGTTTCAACACGCACTGCCGGGCTTCCCCGATGGGGGAGCCCGGCTTTTTCATCCCAATAAAACAAGCAGGTCAAAGCCAATTTTCGGGACCAAATACAAAGCTGTTGGCTCCCTCCTATAGCGCACTTTGCCACAGAAAAGTGCGAGACTTCGGTATGCGGTATCAAGCAGTCGTTATTCGGGTCTTTGGGAAATCGCGTGATTAAATGCACGGCAATGGGTACATAGCCAGTACAGTAAGTCCCCGAGGCAGATTGGAGCCACGTATGGATATCAAGGTTTCTGGACGCAAGACGACGGTAACCGATGCTCTGCGTGCGCATGTGGATGAGAAAATCGGCGAGGCGCTCAAGGTTTTCGACATCGAGCCCATGACAGTCGACGTCGTGCTTCGTTATGAGAAGAACCCCTCGAACCCCAACCCGGCAATCGTCGAGGTCACGGCTCGTGCCCGCGGTTCGGTGATTCGCGTTGCCGAGCACGGCGCAGATATGTATGCTGCCATCGACCTCTCCGCCGATAAGGTCACCCGCCAGCTGCGCAAGTTCAAGACCAAGGTCGTGGACAACCGCCAGGGTGGTGCCAGTGCCGCGGATGTCGCGCCGGTCGAGCGCGTTGAGGATCTGGCCGACCTGCTGCTGCCCGAGGAGGACGACGACCTGCTCGTCCGCGAGAAGGTCATCGATGTCACCCCGATGACCGAGGAGCAGGCGCTGGTGCAGACCGATTTGCTGGGCCACGACTTCTACGTGTTCGAGAACGCGACGACCGGTCTCATCAATGTGGTGTATCACCGTAAGAATGGTGGATATGGCATCATCAAGCCCCGCATCGAAACACTTGACGAGTAAAATACGTTAACTTGCATGAGTTAACGGTTGGCGGCCATCCCATGCGGGTGGCCGCCTTTTTACGTAAGGAGTCGCTTTGATGGACAAGGCCGCATCCGCCGGTCATTCGAACCGTTGCCGCATCGTCGTCGATACCTGCTGCGACTTTAGCCCCGAGGTCGCCGCGAACCTCGATGTCGATATCCTGGGTTTCCCTTTCATTATCGATGGCGAGGAGCGCACGGATGACATCTGGTCGAGCATGAGCCCTAAGGAGTTCTACGACCGCATGCGCGCCGGTGCCCGCGTGTCCACCTCGGCTGTGTCGCTCGGTCGCTATATCGAGTTCTTTACCGAGTGCGCCAAAGAGGGCACGCCCACGGTCTACCTGTGCTTTACCTCGGCGCTGTCGTCGAGCTACAACTCCGCGTGCCAGGCGGCGGACGCCGTGCGTGCCGAGTATCCCGATTTTGAGCTCTACGTGGTCGACAACGCTCTGCCCTGCGCGACCGGCGCGCTCTTGGCGCTCGAGGCCGTGCGCCAGCGTTCGGCGGGACTGACCGCCAAGCAGCTGGTCGATTGGGCAAACGAGGCAAAGACCTACGTCCACGGCTACTTTACGCTCGAGAGCTTCGACGCACTGGCTGCCGGCGGCCGCATTCCGCCCGCGGCGGCGCAGCTCACGGCAAAGCTCGATGTCAAGCCCGAGCTCTCCTACGACCTTGCCGGCTCGCTGTCGCTGATCGGCGTTAACCGCGGCCGCAAGAAGGCGCTCAAGTCCATTCTCAAGTCGTTCCGCGAGAACTACGTGCCCGACCGCACCATGCCCATCGCCATCATGACGGCCGATGCCGAGAAGGACGGCGACTGGCTCGAAGCCGCCATCCGCAAGGAGGAGGGCTGCGCCGACGTCACGATCATTCGCAGCTCCGTGGGTCCCACCATTGGCTCGCACGTGGGCCCCGGCATGGTGGCCTGCGCGTTTTGGGGTAAGAACCGCGCCGACAAGGCGTCGCTTTCCGACCGCATCGCCCGCCGCGTGCGCGGCCAGTAGGCAAGCGCTGCGTCCGTAATCGCCCTCGACTCACAGCCCAAACGCTGGCACCGAGTATTCAACCTGGTAATAACACCCAACCCAAAAGGAAAGGTTTCATGGCAAACAAGCTCTCTGTCGCATTTATCGGCACCGGAATTATGGGTGCCCCCATCGCCGGCCATATTCTGGATGCCGGCTATCCCGTCACGGTCAACAACCGCACCAAGTCCAAGGCTGCCGCGCTTATCGAGCGCGGTGCCGCCTGGGCCGATACGCCGGCCGATGCCGTGGCTAACGCCGATGTCGTCTTTACCATGGTGGGCTATCCCTCCGAGGTCGAGGAGCTCTACCTGGCGGGCGACGGCCTGCTCGCGTGCACTAAGCCCGGCGCGGTCCTGATCGACCTCACCACGAGCTCGCCCGAGCTGGCGCGCGACATTGCCGAGGCCGCCCAGGTTTCCGGTCGCATGGCGTTTGACTGCCCCGTCACCGGCGGCGAGTCGGGTGCTATCGCCGGCACGCTTACGGCTATCGTGGGCGCCACCGAGAACGACATCGCGCCGGTCCGCGACATCCTTGCCACCTTCGCGGCCAACATCTGCTGCTTCGACGGCGCCGGCAAGGGCCAGGCTGCCAAGCTCGCCAACCAGGTGTCGCTGGGCGCCTGCATGGTCGGCATGGCAGACGCCATGGCATTTGCCGAGCTGAGCGGCCTTGACCTGGAGAAGACCCGCCAGATGATCCTGGGCGGTACCGGCAAGTCCGGCGCTATGGAGAGCCTGGCCCCCAAGGCGCTCGACGGCGACTACAAGCCCGGCTTTATGGTCGAGCACTTCATTAAGGACCTGCGTCTGGCGCTCGCTTACGCCGATGACCGCGAGCTCGCGCTGCCCGGCGCCGACGTGGCATTTACGCTCTACGACATGCTCGACGCCATCGGTGGCGCCAAGCTGGGCACCCAGGCCATCACGATACTCTACAAGGAGGAGGCCGACGCCATCGCCGCTGGTCTGGACTGGTCGCAGTATCGCCCCGAGGAGCACGGTGCCCACGAGGACGGCTGCGGTTGCGGCGAGCACGGCGACGACCACGAGTGCGGTTGTGGCCACCACCATGGTGAGGACCACGAGTGCTGCGGCGGCCACGGCCATGACGACGGCCACGAGTGCTGCTGCGGCCATCATCACGAGGAGTAGCGCCCATGAGCTGGACGTTCGTGGTGCTTGCGCTGGTGCTCTTTCTCTTTGCGATCTACATCGGCTTTTTGTGCGGCCAGTGGGCGTGCGAAAAGCGCGTGATCACCAAGCGCGACTACTGGATTGCCAACTTTGCGGGAGCGGCGGCGGTCGTCCTACTGACCTGGGTGTTCTCGCTGTTCCCGCTGGTGCAGTTTGCGCCGATCGGCTGGCTCGGCGGCTTTATCGCCGGCCTTAAGATGAGCTTTGGCGAGTCCGTCGGTCCGTGGCGCAAGCACGACGAGGTCTTTAACGTCAACAAGGCTCACCGCGCCGCCGCCGACGCGGGCGACGCCGAGGAACGCCGCCGTGCGCGTCGCAATGGCGCGGCCGACCGACAGCTCATCTCGGTCACCGATGACAGCAAGGGTGCTGGCAAGCACGCTAAGAAATAGTAAGAAGAGGTAACTATGGCAGAAAACAAAGACGAACAGCTTACCGACGAGGAGCTGGCACAGCTTCAGCTGGCAGAGGAGAACGAGAACGCCGTCGACCGTCTGGTCAAGGAGCTCGGCTGCCCCACGCGCCGCATCCGCCAGTTTGCCGCCCGCGTGCTGCACCTGCTTGCCGAGCGCGATCCGCAGCGCGTCGTGCCCTGCGTGCCCGCGCTGATCGAGGCGCTCGACCGCCCCGAGGCTCAGACCCGCTGGGAGGCTCTCGATGCCCTGGCGGCGCTCGCCACCACCTGCCCCGAGCAGCTGGGCGATGCCTTTGAGGGCGCCGAGACCGCGCTGTTCGACGAGATTTCGTCCACGCTGCGCTATGCCGCCTTCCGCCTGCTGTGCGTGTGGGGTGCCACGAGCGTCGAGCGTTCGCGCGAGGCTTGGCCCATCCTGGACGAGGCCATCCAGTGCTACCACGGCGACCTCGAGTATCGCGACATGCTCGGTTGCCTGTACGAGTTTGGCCAGGGCGAGATCGACGCCGAGGTTGCGGAGAAGCTCGCGCTGCGCCTTAAGTTCGATGCCGAGAACGGCAAGGGCAGCTATCTCAAGGCCCGATCGAGTGAGATTTGCGAAATGCTTGTTAAACGTTTTGGCCTGGATCTCTCCAAAAAGAAGAAGCGTGCTAGCGTTAAAAAATCTGACGACGCCGAAGACGAGGAGTAACAGATTATGGCGCACGATGTAGTCCTGATTCCCGGTGACGGTATCGGTCCCGAGATTACGCAGGCCATGCGCCGCGTGGTCGAGGCTACCGGTGTCCAGATCAATTGGAACGTCCAGGAGGCCGGCGCCGGCGTCATGGACGAGTTTGGCACGCCGCTGCCCCAGCACGTGCTCGATGCGGTCGCCGAGACCAAGGTTGCCATCAAGGGCCCCATCACCACACCGGTCGGCACGGGTTTCCGCAGCGTTAACGTCGCCCTGCGCAAACATTTTGACCTGTACGCCTGCGTGCGACCCTGCCTGTCGCAGCCGGGCGACGGTTCGCGTTTCCGCGACGTCGACCTGGTCATCGTGCGCGAGAACACCGAGGACCTCTACGCCGGCATCGAGTTCGATGAGGGCACTGCCGAGGTCGAGGAGCTCTCGCAGCTCGTCAAGCGCTCGGGCCAGAAGACCTTCGCCGCGGATTCCGCCATCTCAATTAAGCCGATTTCCATCGCCAAGAGCCGCCGCATTGTGGAGTACGCCTTTGAGTACGCCCGCCGCTGCGGCCGCAAAAAGGTGACGGCCGTGCATAAGGCCAACATCATGAAGGCGACCGATGGCCTGTTCCTGCGCGTTGCGCGCGAGGTGGCCGCCAACTATCCCGATATCGAGTTCAACGATAAGATTGTCGACGCCACCTGCATGGGCCTGGTCCAGAACCCCAACGACTTCGATGTCCTGGTGCTGCCCAACCTGTACGGCGACATCGTGAGCGACCTGTGCGCCGGCCTCGTGGGTGGTTTGGGCATGGCCCCCGGCTCCAACATCGGTGCCGACTGCGCCATTTTCGAGGCAACGCACGGCTCCGCGCCCGATATCGCTGGCCAGGATATCGCCAACCCCACGGCCGAGATTCTGTCTGCGGCTATGATGCTCGATCACCTGGGCGAGAACGACGCGGCCAATCGCATTCGCGCCGCCGTTTCTGCCACGCTCGACGAGGGTGAACAGGTTACCGGCGACGTTCGTCGTGCCCAGACCGGCTCCGTTGAGGGCGCTGTGGGCACGCAGGCCTTTGCCGATGCCGTTATCGCGCACCTGGCCTAAGGCATGCAGACTGCAAACGCCTAAATAGTACTTAAGTGTTTGCGTATAACCTAAGAATCAATACGCCCGGCACTCTGTCGGGCGTATTCTATTGAAGACTATGTTTCCTAACAAGGAGTAACCGATATGGGTCTGATTCAAAAGAAGGACGAGAAGGACGAGATCGACGGCATCCAGATCATCGAGCGCGGCGAAGGCCCCGACGGTGACGAGGACGAGAAGATCGACCTGGTCACCGGTACGTCTGCCGAGCACATTGCTGCCGGTACGACGGCCGAGGAGGAGGACGCCCGTCTGGAGGCTCAGGTTGCCGCGGATGCCGCTGACGAGAATCTGATGCCTGAGGAGCAGGACGAGGACGACGACTCCGACGTGGATGACCACGCTTGCAAGCACAAGAAGACGATGATTGCCGCCTTTGTGGTTGCAGTCGTGATCGCTGCGGTGGTCGGCTTCTTTATCGGCAATGGCGGCTTTGGCGGCAAGGGTGTCGGCTCGGCGACCCTGACCGAGGACCAGCTCGATTCGACCGTGGCAAGCTATAGCTACAACGGCAAGAAGAGCGACATCACCGCGCGCGAGGCCATCGAGAGCCAGTACAGCCTCGACACCGTCAAGGATAGCGATGGCAACTACACCGCTCCTTCTGCCGACGTCATCCTGTCCTACGTGCGCAACAAGATCCTGCTCGACGCTGCCGAGGACGAGGGCATTACCGTCTCCTCTAAGGAGATGAAGCAGTACGCCGAGGATTCCATCGGCACTTCTGACTACAAGACCATGGCCACGCAGTATGGCGTGTCCAAGGACCAGGCCAAGCAGATCGTCCGCCAGTCCGCGACGCTGCAGAAGCTCTACAAGAAGAAGGTGGGCGATAGCTCCGCAAGCATGCCGACCGCTCCGACCGAGCCTTCTGACGGCAATGAGGACACCGCGAGCAAGGATTACGCCGACTACATCATCAACCTTGCCGGCGACGAGTGGGATAGCTCGAAGGGTACCTGGAAGGACGAGAACGGCACCTACGCTAAGGCCTTTGCCGACGATGCCTTTACGGCCGATAGCGCTACCTATAAGCAGGCCATGACCGCCTACTACACTGCTTACCAGCAGTACTCTTCGCAGGCTTCGAGCGCCAGCTCCAAGTGGACCGAGTATGCTAACGGCCTCTACGCCAAGGCCAACATCAGCATCTACGGCCTGTTTGCGTAAAGAGTCGCACGGCTCATCGAGCATCTAGCCGATAGACAGCAGAAAGTCCGCCAGTACGGAAGTCGTTCTGGCGGACTTTTTGCGTTGAGGGCGTGATTGGCGGCTTAATTATGGCTATTCATCTTTAAGTCCAAAAAGGCTATCGGCTTCATCGTCGGATATATATTCCAGTACATCGCCCGGTTGGCAATCGAGTGCCCGGCATATCGCGTCAAGAGTTGAAAAACGCACGGCAGAAACCTTGCCAGTCTTTATGCGCGACATATTGACTTGGGAGATGCCCACGCGTTCCGCAAGTTCTTTGGATGAGATCTTGCGTTCGGCGAGCATGCGGTCGAGCCGCAGAATGATCATGGATTCCCCCTAGAGCAACTCGTCATCTTGTTTTTGCAGGATACACCCGTAGCGGAAGATGCTGGCAATCAGGATAATAATCAGGCCTGCAAAGAGCATAGAGGGCTCGAACAGCTGGCCGCCGAAGGCATCTGTAAAGCTGCCGCCAAATCCCGAAAGCATCAATCCCGTGACTATGGCACCAAGGAGTCTCACGGCAGCGCCGCCGATAAGGAACAAAAGCCCAACTCGATGTAGCATACGGCTGCATTCAAGGTCAAAGGGCCTGCCCGCCTTTTCAATGATGGAGAAAAGCTTGTATGCGCTCAGTGCGATAGCGAGCGCGAGGAATGTCATCATGACGCTCCCCATGGCGGTGTGACCGTCGTGCGCGATGAGCATAAGTGGGGTCTGTGCATTGGCACCGACGAGAGCGAGGCACGGTCCTTCGCCGGCTTGAAGTTCTACGGATTGGAGACAGAATCCTTGGGAGAGACTGGGCAATATGAGTAGAAGGTCGATTGCAATGACTGCGAAGAGTCCCAGAGCGAGTGCCGCAGTGGCGCAGATTGTGGCCCATTTGCAGATGCGGGTGAGCCTCCTCAGCTCGGCTATTGTCTGTTCGCGACCGATGGCTTCATTCGATGTGGATGCGTTCCGGCGGATCATAGCCCCTCCAACCAATCTCTTGGATGATACTTGTATCTTATATCATAATTAATGACAAACGATAAATAATTACGAATACTGACTAAGTAATGATTGAAAACGATTAGCATGAACTATTAGCTCGTTTTGAGTGTCGGAGTTCGGCGCGCGGGGGATGAGGACAAATGTCAAAACTTCCCGTGATCGCGCAAGCGCTCCATTGTGTTTCCCTAATTCATCTGGGAAAACAACTGCAAACGATTGCAAGTAACCGGTGAGCGGTCGAAAACTACCGTTCACCGATAATCTCAAAACTGGTTCTAACTGGTATTAAGTCAAAAAGACCAATTCACACATCTTCACAATGACCTGCAATTTTTCTTCACGCTATTTTTAGCCGCCCTGCGTTGTTTAGACGCAGGAAAAGATCCGATCTTTTGCCAAAGCATTTCGAAACGGTTTCAAAACCGCAGGTAGAAGTGTTAACGACCGGTAAACGGTCGATTTATCACCGTGAACGGTGCAAAAACGTTTTACCGTATGAATCAACGGAAGCGGCCTCTTCTGGGGTGATATAGTGACAACAACACGTCACGTGGTTACTACCAGTTTAGAAACCACTGGTCTTTAAAGAACGCTTTCCAAGAAGCTTTAAGGGCGAGCGCCCGCTGGCTTCCGAAAATCATCGGACTCAGATTGTACACACCTTCGGAAGGGAAATTTGAATGGTTGGCTTTATTCTTACCGGTCATGGACAGTTCGCACCCGGCCTTGCAAGCGCTATCGCTATGGTTGCCGGCGACCAGCCCGCTTTTACCGTTGTTCCTTTTGAGGGCGACCAGGCTGCTTCCTACGGTGAGGATCTCCGCGCCGCTATTACCGCCATGCGCGAGGAGTGCGATGGCGTGCTCGTCTTTACCGACCTGCTTGGTGGCACCCCGTTCAACCAGTCGATGATGATTGCCCAGGATGTCGACAATGTCGAGGTTCTGACCGGCACTAACCTTCCCATGGTTATTGAGCTTCTGTTCCTCCGCGGCAACGCCACGCTCGCCGAGCTTGGCGAGCAGGCCGTGACCGTTGGCCAGACGGGCATCACCGCCCAGACGGTCGCATCCGTTGCCGGCTCCGAGGAAGAGGATATCTTCGGCGACGAGGACGGCATCTAATGGCCGATTTCGGAGCCAACGTCCTGAGCTCCTCGGTCGCCCTTTTAGGCCTGCTCGCCATCATGGGCTTGATTTACACCATCTGGTCGCAAATCAACATGAAGAAGAAGCAAAAGTACTTCAAGGAGCTGCACACCGAGCTCAAGCCGGGTCAGGAGGTTCTTTTCGCCGGCGGTATCTACGGAACCGTCAAAGGCATCGAAGGCGAGAAGGTCCAGATCAAAGTCCGATCCGGAGCCGTCGTAGATGTTTCGCGTTACGCGATTCAGGAGATCAAGTAACTGTCGTCAGCAAATAACGAAAGGAAGCTGATCAACATGGCAGAACCCAACATTCTTCTTACCCGCATCGATAACCGACTGGTTCATGGTCAGGTTGCCACTCAGTGGAACTCCACTCTGGGCTCCAACCTCATCCTCGTCGCCAACGACGACGTGGCGACCAACACCATGCGCCAGAACCTCATGAAGATGGCCGCTCCCGCCGGCGTCGCTACGCGTTTCTTCTCTCTGCAGAAGACCATCGACGTCATTGGCAAGGCGAGCCCGCGCCAGAAGATCTTCATCGTGGCCGAAACACCGGAAGACGTGCTTACGCTCGTCAAGGGCGGTGTGCCTATAAAGAAGGTAAACATCGGCAACATGCACATGTCGGAAGGAAAGCGCCAAGTCGCCACCTCCGTCGCAGTTAACGACGAGGATGTCGCTGCGTTTAAAGAGCTGCAGGAATTGGGGGTGGAGTTGGAGATCAGGCGCGTTCCGAGCACGCCTGTTGAGGACACGAGCAAGCTCTTCTCGTAATCCTCGTGATCCACGTTGTCAGGAGTGAAACCCTGACGTTCTGTACGTGATATCCAAAGTGCGTACATTCATTTTGAAAGGAGGAGCAAGATGGAATACTCGATCATCCAGATCGCTCTGGTCTTCGTCGTCACGTTCATCGCGGCAATCGACCAGTTTGACTTCCTCGAGTCTCTCTATCAGCCCATCGTCACCGGCGCCGTCATCGGTCTTATCCTTGGCGACCTCAACACCGGTCTTCTCGTGGGTGGTACTTATCAGCTCATGACGATCGGCAACATGCCGATCGGAGGCGCTCAGCCGCCTAACGCCGTCATTGGCGGCATCATGGCAGCCATTCTCGCTATCGCTACGGGTCTCGAGCCCAACGCGGCAGTCGGCCTTGCCATTCCGTTCGCTCTGCTTGGTCAGCTCGGCGTTACCCTGGTCTTCACGCTTATGTCCCCGCTTATGTCCACGGCCGATAACATGGCTCATAACGCGGACACCAAGGGCATCGAGCGCCTGAACTACTTCGCCATGGCTCTGCTCGGCCTGATCTTCGCTGTCGTCGTCACCCTGTTCTTCATCGCTGGCGCTACCATCGGTCAGACCATCGCTTCCGCCATCCCGACTTGGCTGCAGACCGGTCTGTCCGCTGCAGGCGGCATGATGCGCTTCGTCGGCTTCGCCGTCCTGCTCAAGGTTATGATGAACCGCGATATGTGGGGCTTCTTCCTCATGGGCTTTGGCCTCGCGCTCATCACCGTTGCCAACGATTCTCTGGCAACCCCTGCTCTGCTCATCCTCGCTCTCATCGGCTTCGGCATCGCTTTCTGGGACTTCCAGCAGCAGACCGAGCTGAAGGGTGCAGCTGTTTCTGACGGAGGTGACTTCGAAGATGGCATCTAATGAGTATGTGATCCCGGAGCACTACGAGGATCTCACTCCTGCTCCGCAGCTCGACCAGAAGACCCTCAACAAGATGGCTTGGCGCTCCTGCTTCCTGCAGGCCTCGTTCAACTACGAGCGTATGCAGGCCGCCGGTTGGCTCTACTCCATCATCCCCGGTCTGGAGAAGATCCACACCAACAAGAACGACCTCGCGGCTTCCATGAGCCACAACCTGGAGTTCTTCAACACCCACCCGTTCCTCGTCACCTTTGTTATGGGCATCGTGCTTTCGCTCGAGCAGAACAAGGTTGACATCCCCACGATCCGCGCCGTCCGCGTCGCCGCAATGGGTCCGCTCGGTGGTATCGGTGACGCTCTGTTCTGGCTGACGCTCGTGCCTATCACGGCCGGCATCACCTCCAACATGGCCATCAACGGCAACGCCGCTGCGCCGATCATCTTCCTGGTGATCTTCAACGTCGTCCAGTTCGCTCTGCGTTTCTGGCTCATGAACTGGTCCTACAAGCTTGGCACCAGCGCTATTGACGCTCTGACCGCCAACATGCAGGCCTTCACGCGTGCCGCTTCCATCATGGGCGTCTTCGTCGTCGGTTGCCTGGTCGTCACCATGGGTGGCACCCAGATCAACCTCCAGATCCCCAACGGCACCACCCGTGGTCTCTCCGCTACTACCGTGATCGTCTCCGAGAAGGAGGCCGAGAACTTCACCGGTATGGAGGGCATCGATACCGAGACCGCTGAGGCCGGTACCATCGCCATGACCGATAAGGACGGCAACGCCCTTACCGCTTCCGATGCCGACGGCAACGCTGTCGAGTGCGGCGTCACCGATCTGGGTAACGGCATGGAGTCCGTGACCTACGGCACCGTTACCGAGGATCCGGTCAACTTCTCTGTTGCCGACACCCTCAACACCATCGTCCCGAAGCTCGTCCCGCTTATGCTTACGCTGCTGCTTTACTACATGTTCGCTAAGCACAGCTGGACCCCGACCAAGGGCATTCTCCTGCTCTTCGTCCTTGGCATCCTGGGCGCTGGCCCGCTTGGTCTCTGGCCGAGCATCTGGTAAGGCTCTAGCTTGAGGGGTGTGTCCCTACGCGGCTCACACCCCGACCCCTTAAGCCATGTGTATGTTAAAAGCCGCGTGCTCGAAAGAGCGCGCGGCTTTTGTTTTCTTAATGATTCGGGTGTGGCAGACAGATAATGCATAACACCCTAGGTAGTTAGCCGAATTCGAGCAAAAGGGAGGATAGGATGGCGATCGGAGCGCGTAAGCAACCGCTGTACGATCAGCTGGTCGATATTCTGACCGAAAAGATTGACCATGAATATCGCGCCGGTGACATGATTCCTTCCGAGCGCGAACTTTCGGAGCGCTATGGTCTCTCGCGCACTACGGTACGCCTGGCTCTGCAGGAACTGGAGCGTTTAGGACTGGTGGTTCGGCAGCACGGTCGCGGTACCTTTGTGACCGACCGTTCGGCAAAAGCAACCAATCTTATGCAGTCCTACAGCTTTACCGAGCAGATGCGCGCGATGGGTCGAGAACCCGAGACCACGATTCTCGAGTTTTGCGAGATGGAGGCCGATAAGAATCTGGCCGAGCATATGGGATTGCGCATCGGTGATCGCATTTTTAAGCTCAAGCGCCTTCGTTCTGCCGACAACATGCCCATGATGGTCGAACGCAGCTATCTACCGGTTCGTCAATTTCTGTCCCTAAAGCGACCGCTGCTGGAGCGTAAGCCGCTTTACGATGTGATTGAGCAGGACTTTCAGCAAAAGATTCGCGTGGCCGAAGAGGAGTTCTATGCGAGCATAGCCCGTCCCACCGATGCCCACCTTTTGGGAATTGTCGAGGGCTCGCCTGTGCTCGATTTGGTCAGGACTACGTATAACGAGTCAAACGAGGTAGTGGAGTACACACTCTCGGTTGCTCGTGCCGATCAGTTTAAATACAAGGTTTACCACCAGCGCAGTAACTAGTGCTCGCATCGTTTCCATATGGTGATTCTTTGCATTTAACTGGTTACTACCAGATAACCAACCGAAGTGTATAATTGCACGTCAGAGGATTACTTCTAGAGAGAGGTATTAAAAATGTTCGAGAAGAGTGTCGAGGAGCTCACCGAGCTCGGCGCCCAGATCACCACGGCCGAGATTGCTCAGCAGCCCGAGCTTTGGCGTGATACGCTCAACATCTATCGCGAGAACAAGGAGGCCATCGAGGCCTTCCTGGCCGAGGCTCGCGCTATGGGCGAGGGTCGTCTGTCCGTTGTCTTCACTGGTGCCGGTACGTCCGACTACGTTGGCGATACCTGCGCCCCGTACCTGCGTCACGCTGGCAACACTGATCTCTACGACTTTAAGCCCATCGCCACGACCGACATCGTGAGCGCCCCGCGCGACTTCCTGCGCGCCGAGGATCCCACGCTCGTGGTTTCCTTTGCCCGCTCTGGCAACAGCCCCGAGAGCCTTGCCGCCGTTGCCGTTGCCAAGGAGCTCGTCCACAACGTCAAGTTCCTCAACATCACCTGCGCTCCCGAGGGCAAGCTCGCCGTCGAGTCCGCCGATGATCCCAATGCGCTGACGCTGCTCATCCCGCGCGCCAACGACAAGGGCTTCGCCATGACCGGTTCCTACACCTGCATGACCCTGCTCTCCACCCTTATTTTCGACACTGCCTCTGACGAGCAGAAGGCCGAGTGGGTCGAGACGATTGCCAAGATGGGCGAGGAGGTCATCTCCCGTGAGCCTGAGATCGCCGATTACCTGGCTGGCGACTTCAACCGCGTGACCTACTTGGGTTCTGGCTCCTTTGGTGGCCTTGCCCAGGAGAGCCAGCTCAAGATCCTCGAGCTCGCTCACGGTCTGGTTGCTACTTCCTACGACACCTCCATGGGCTATCGTCACGGACCTAAGTCCTTCGTCGACGATAAGACGCTCGTCTTCGTGTTCGTCAACAACGACGCCTACACCCGTCAGTACGACATCGACATCCTCAACGAGATCGGTGGCGACAAGATCGCTCAGCACACCGTTGCCGTTCAGCAGGATGGCGCTACCGTCTACGAGGGCGAGTCCTTCACCTTTAAGGGCTACGAGGCGCTTCCCGAGGGCTACCTTGCCCTGCCGTTCGTGATGTTTGCCCAGGCTATCAGCCTGCTCAACTCCGTGCGCGTGGGCAACACGCCCGATACGCCGAGCCCCACCGGCACGGTCAACCGCGTGGTTAAGGGCGTGACGATTCACCCCTTCACCGCTTAATCGCGTCCCCCTGTAAGGGCGCCCGTCCGCTCATAACGGCGGGCGGGCGCTTTTTGTTTTTACATGGACCGGGTATAAGCATTACCACAGTCAACTGCTTTAGAAGCAAGGAGTGCATATGAGCACGTACGCAATTAAGGCTGACAAGTTCTTCTTGCCGGCAGGCCCGCAACTGGGCGGCTATCTTATGGTCGAGGATGGCGTTTTTGGCGCCTGGCAGGCCGACGAGCCCTCTTGCGAGATTAAGGACTACACGGGATCGTGGATCGCACCGGGTATGGTCGATACTCACATCCATGGCTTCTATAACCACTCGACTACCGATAACGATCCCGAGGGCATTGATATCAGCTCGACCGAGCTCGCCCGTCGCGGTACCACCAGCTGGCTGCCCACGACGTTCACCGATGGCGTCGAGCAGATCAAGGATGCCTGCGCCGCCATTGCCCAGGCGGACGAGGGTCGCGGCCCCGACTTCTGCGGTGCTCGCATTCAGGGCATCTACCTGGAGGGCCCCTTCTTTACTATGAAGCACGTGGGCGCGCAGAACCCCGCTTATCTTATCGATCCCTCCGAGGAGGTCTTCGATCAGTGGCAGGAGGCTGCGGGCGGTCGCATCGTTAAGAGCGCCATGGCGGCCGAGCGCGACGGTGCCGCTGCTTATGCGGCTGCTCTGAACGCCAAGGGTGTGGTGACCAGCATCGGTCACTCCGACGCCACCTACGATGAGTGCATCGCCGCCATCAACGCCGGTGCCAGCTGCTTTACGCATACCTATAACGGCCAGCGCGGGCTGCATCACCGTGAGCCCGGTGTCGTGGGCGCTGCCATGTCCACGCCCGAGACCTACGCCGAGATCATCTGTGACGGCAAGCACGTAAACCCTGCCGCCATCAAGGCGCTGCTGCAGGCAAAGGGCTGGCAGCACACGGTACTCATCACCGATTGCCTGGGTTGCGGCGGCATGCCCGAGGGCAGCTACACCAGTGGTGGCATGGACGTCATCATGAAGGACAACCTGTGCTGGCTCGCCGACGGCAAGAGCATTGCTGGCTCGGTGCTTACGCTTGCCCAGGGCGTCAAGAACATCGTCGACTGGGGCATCGCCAGCGCCGATATCGCCATTCGCATGGCAACTGAGGTGCCGGCACGCTCCGCGCACATCGAGGATAAGTGCGGCAGCATCATGCCGGGTCGCGACGCCGACTTTGTCGTGTTCGACCATGAGCTCACCCTCGTCGAGACGTATGTTGGCGGCCAGAGCGTCGGCAACGCCTTTACCGAGTAACGATAGAAAAAGACGGCGGGCCCGAATCTGCTCGGACCCGCCGTATGGGTTAAACGCTCAAAAGCACCTTAACAGTTACAGCTTGGTAGCGATCTTCTTTGCCGTGCGCTTGACGCCGGCCACAAGACCCCCCGCGGGATGCTCCTTTTCGTATGCTAGACGCTTCTCGCGCTTGGCGTACTCTTCGACGATGATGTCGCCATACTCGTCTTCGATCTTGTCGAAGAAATCGACAGCTCCCTTAATCTCTTCGGCAGTTGGGTGCCCCTTCTGGACACCGCCGGTGAGTTTGAACGGCCCCCACGTATCAAAGCCGGGACAGCCGTAGACGCCCATAAAGATGGCCTGCCTCATGCGGCAGATGCCATCGATATCCTTGCCGTACCACTTGTTTTTGCCACCGTAGGTCATAAGGCCAAACACCTTGTCCTGCGGCTGCAGCACGTTCGTGAGTACGCGCGCCATATCTTTGTCGATCTCGGAGTAATAGATGCCCGTGGCGACACCGATCAGATGGTATTCGTGCAGGTCGGGGTACTCGTTTTTACCGAGTGACTTCACGTCGAGGGTATCGATTTCGGGGTGCGCCTCGACGATGGCGTCCACGAGCTTTTTCGTATTGCCGTGGTGGCGTGAGGCATAAAGGATGATGGTTCGCATAAGAAGGCCTTTCAGCTGTAATTGCATCAATGTCTGTATGGTACCCCGTTGCATGCCTGGGAAACCGGACGCATCGATGAACGTGCGGGTTTGTCCTTTGGTCAGGGCCGAGACGGGTTCTTGCGAGCAAAAAGCAGTTGTTCGAAAGGATGGACAATGGAATACGCTCTCTCCAACGATTCGATTTCTATCAAGGTCTCCACGGCCGGCGGCTCGTTTACTTCGATTGAGGCTGGAGGTCGCGAGTACTTGTGGCAGGGCGATCCCGCCGTGTGGTCCGGCCAGGCACCGATTTGCTTCCCGATTTGCGGAGGTTTGCGCGATAACAGCGCCATGACGTTTGCCGGACATCATGTGAAGCTCGCCCGCCACGGCTTTGCGCGCAAGCAGGAGTGGAAGCTGTTGAGCCAAAGCACAAACGAGCTGGCTATGTGCCTGGCATCCGAGGATAACGCCGCGCTGCTGAGCGATTATCCGTATCCGTTTAAACTTGTCGCCCGCTATACGCTCGAGGACGCCGCCGTGCGTGTCTCCTATGAGGTTACCAACGAGGGCACCGAGGACATGCCTTTCTTTATCGGTGGACACCCCGGCTTTAGGTGTCCGCTCGACGAGGGTGAGTCCTATACGGACTACGAGTTGCGTTTTGAGAAAGACGAGGCTGCGGAGCTTTGCACCGCCGTTCCCTCGACCGGATTGATTGATGTGGACAGGCGCTCCAAGAACCCCATGGTGGGAAAGACGCTGCCTTTGTCGCATGAGCTCTTCGATTTTGCGGAGACCATCTTTGACGTGCTCGAGAGCCGTCAGGTCACGCTTTCCAAAAAGGGCGAGGACAAGGGCGTTCGCCTGAGCTTTGAGGGCTTCCCGTACCTCATTGTGTGGAGCAAGCCCGAGGGTGATTTTGTGGCAGTTGAACCCTGGGGCGGCCTCTCGACCTGTTCCGATGAGGATGACGTGCTTGAGCATAAGCGCGGCTGCCTTGTCGCCAAGCCCAAGGAGACCGTCGTTCGCTCGTTCACGATTGAGATTCTGTAATTCCGTTTTGTCGACTCGTATCGCGAGGCATAAGGAGCCTGCGAGATAAGGAGCTAAAAATGATCCTCACCGTTACGATGAACCCGTCTGTCGATACGCGCTATCAGCTTGATGAGCTCATTATCGACGACGTCAACCGTGTGACGCCCGAAAAGACCGCCGGCGGCAAGGGCCTCAACGTGGCCCGCGTGCTGGGTCAGCTGGGCGACGACGTCGTGGCAACCGGTCTGCTCGGCGGCCACATGGGCGCCTACATGGCTGAGCTCATGGACGCCAACGGTATTAACAACGACTTTGTGCCCATCAAGGGCGAGACTCGAATTTGCCTCAACATTCTCCACGCCGGCAACCAGACCGAGCTGCTCGAGAGCGGCCCGACAATTGCCCCCGAGGAGCTCGATGCCTTTACCGCCAAGTTTACCGAGCTTGCGGGCAAGGCCGACGTTGTCACCATTTCGGGTTCTCTGCCCCGCGGCGTCGAGGCAGACTACTATGCCAAGATCACGGGTATTGCCGAGAACGCCGGCGCCAAGGTGCTGCTCGATACCTCGGGCGCTTCGCTCGAGGCCGCCCTTAAGTCCGAAATTAAGCCCGAGCTGGTCAAGCCTAACCTGACCGAGATCAACGGCCTTCTGGGCACGAGCTTTACCACCGACGATGTGGACGAGCTCCGTGCCGCGCTCGCCTCTGACGCCCGTTTCTCCGATATCCCCTGGGTCGTCGTATCCATGGGCGCTGCCGGCTCCGTTGGCTTCCACAATGGCCGTGCGTTCCGCGCAAAGACGCCCGATATCCCTGCCGTTAACGCCACGGGCTCTGGTGACTCCACTATCGCAGGCTTCGCACATGCCATCGCTGCTGGCGCAGACGACGAAACCGTGCTGCGTACCGCCAACACCTGCGGTAAGCTCAACGCCATGGATCCCATGACCGGCCATCTGGTCATGGACCGTTGGGACGAGGTCTACAACGGCGTTGTCGTGACTGAGCTGTAAGAGTTTGGGCGACGGCTCCGGCATCGCTTGCTAGCTCATGTTGACGACAAGTGCGGTAGCATTGTGCCGGGGCGCGACGCCGACTTTGTCGTGTTCAATCCCGACCTTACCCTGGTCGAGACGTATGTGGGTGGCAACAGCGTCGGTAACGCGTTTATCGAGTAGCCGCCAAAGGAACGATCCGAGAGGGGATTTAGATGATTTACGGTGCACTGGGCGATATCGAGGAGTACCGCGGAATGCTCAAGGGCCTCGACGTGCTGATTGATTGGCTCGAGGAGAACGATCCGGCGGAGCTCGAGGTCGGCAGCCATCCGATTCTGGGCGACAAGGTCTTTGCGAACGTCATGGCTCCCACGACGCGTCCCGAGGCTGAGGCTCACTACGAGACGCATCAGCGCTATCACGATCTGCAGATCGACGTCGAGGGTCGCGAGGCCTTTAAGGTCGCCACGGGTAGCCTGACGCTGGT
This sequence comes from uncultured Collinsella sp., assembly GCA_900542165.1. Taxonomy (GTDB): domain Bacteria; phylum Actinomycetota; class Coriobacteriia; order Coriobacteriales; family Coriobacteriaceae; genus Collinsella. Next base: position 25,838 of record UQMM01000028.1, read on the forward strand.
TCAGGAGTTTGACGAGAAAGACGACTACGATCTGGTCGATTCCGATGCTTCGATCGCCGGCGATCTTGCTGACGATAAGTTTGCGCTGTTCGTTGCCGGCGAGCCTCATATGCCCACGCTCGAGTTCCCGGGCGATGGCGCGCAGCCGGTCAAGAAGATCTGCTTTAAGCTGCTTGCCGACACTTTCTGGGAGGAGTAGCACGCTGCTCGGCTGAGCTGTTCGTGTTGCGAGCGTTATCCTTTGGGGGAGCGCGCTTAGGCCCCGCTGATCGCGGTTCCTTAGGGGATTGCGGCTGGCGGGGCTTTTTGTTGAGTAGGGGAGTTGCCGGCGGCGTTGTGCTTGGAGTGGCGGATGCGCGCTCGAAATCGGCAACAAAAAAGCCGCCCGAAGGCGGCTGTCTTGTGCAATGGAGCCAGCGACCGGGCTCGAACCGGTGACCCCCGCTTTACGAGAGCGGTGCTCTACCAACTGAGCTACGCTGGCGGCCATGTGGTGACGCAACTGGGGCGTCAACGGCTGTCTATGATACGGGACATCGCAAATCCGCGCAAGTGTTCTGACGGCTTTTCTCATTTTAAATGCACTAATATTGGAGACGTGATGTCCCGCTCGTATGGGTCTCAAACAGAATGGGGCAGCCATGGCTCAACCTAAGATCCTTCTCACGCGTATCGATGACCGTTTCATTTACGGGCAAGACGTTGAGCTGTGGAACGAAGCCGTGGGTTCCAACCTTGTTTTAATCGTCAACGATGAGATCGCGGCGGATTCGCGCCAATGGGCACCCATGAGGGTGGCGGCGCCGGAAGGCGTTTGGACGCGGTTTTTCTCGGTGCAAAGGACCATCGACATCATTCATACCGCAACGCCGCGTCAATGGATTTTGATCATGGTGGCCTCACCCGCCGATGCGCTCGCGCTGGTTAAGGGCGGTGTGCCCATTACCAAGATCAGTATCGGTCACATGCAAGCAGGGGAGGGCAAGCGTCCCGCGACGCCCACAGTTGCCGTAGACGACACAGACGTCGCCGCCTTCAAAGAGCTGCAAGAACTCGGCATAGAGCTAGAAATCCGCTACCTCCCCAGCTCCAATCCCGACCCCATTCAACTAGTCGTTGGGGACACTCTTGGCACTTGGGGACGTTCCTTTTAATATGAGCAGGACATTGTCAAGAGGCAAAATCGGGCCTGG
>UQMM01000029.1 GCA_900542165.1 uncultured Collinsella sp.
GCTCGACGAGCGCGTCCGCGCGTTCCTCAACCGCGGCGTGACCGGCGACACCGACATCAACGTCATCGACACCGCCGAGTTCGCGATCCCCGGGCTTGACGACGAGTTCCGCGTCATCGTGTCTCCGTGGATCCTTTCCTCGCTGATCACCGATCGCCTTGCCGCTTACTACGAGACGGTCACCAAGCACAACCTCAACTACCGTCGCTACTATCACCAGTTCGACTACTAAGAGCAAATAACGTTTGTGTAATCGGGCCTCGCTCCTATATGGAACGGGGCCTCGCTTGGGTTGGAGAGTAATTATGAGCTATCCCCAGCTTGCCGTCATGAATATCAGCCATCGTTATTTTGACCTTGAGGAGTTCTTTTCTTCGGCGTCGGCTTCGGGCTACACGTGTTGCGAGCTTTGGACCGGGGCGATGCATCTGTATGTCGATTGCCATGGATACGATTCGCTCGAGCAGGTGCGGGAGCTATCACAGCGGTATGGGGTTCGGATTGTGGGGCTTTGTCCCGAACAGAACAATCCCAAGCCGTGGAATATCGCGGCGCGCGGGAATGAGGCGCGCACTCGCACGCTCGCGTACTTTAAGAACGTTGTGGATATCGCGGCGGAACTTGGAGCCGAGCAGGTCATGGTCTCGAGCGGCTGGGCATTTTTGAACGAGCCGATCGAGGACGCGTGGGGTCGCAGCTCCTCGATGCTGCGTGCGATTGCCGAGCATGCGGGAGAGCGCGGCGTGCGACTGGTGCTCGAGGCCCTACAACCGGTTGAGTCGATGATCGTGAACTCGGCGGCCGATACGAAGTGCATGATCGAGGCAGTTGATCATCCGGCACTTAAGGCGTGTCTGGATTTGGGCGCTATGGCGGTGGCGGGGGATACCATCGACGATTATTTTGATCTGCTTGGCGATGATGTCGCCCACGTGCATTTTGTCGATGTTGCGGCAGATGGCACGACGCATCTTGCTTGGGGTGACGGCGACCGCGATATGCGCGCCGACCTGGATAGGCTGGTGGCGCGCGGCTATCGCGGAGTTGTTTCGGCCGAGACCTATGATTGGCGCTATTTCGCCAATCCCGCGGCAGCCGACGCTCAGGTTATGGCGGAGTACCGACGCGCGATTGGCGCCTAAGTGGGACAGGGCGCCGAGTTGGCGTTTGACGCTTTTTGAGAAACGGGACGTGCTTTCCGCTTGAGGCTTCTGGCGGAAAGCACGTCCCAGAACAGGCGCTCAGAATGGGACACACTTTCCGCTGAGGACCTCAACCGGAAACCGCATCCCAGTTTTTGGCTGGCGGGCGGGACGCGCTTTCCCCTATGTTTCCAAATGAATACGCTATGAGCCGAGAAGGACGATTCTCCCCGCAAACACTCTAGTATGCTAAAGTACCCAGAAGACCGGCGGAGCTATGCCGGTCTTCTGCTCTATATGAAACACAGCATGAGGAGGCTCACCAGATGACGGCCACACCGTGGGGATTCCGGGACATATTGCCCGAGGAGGCTCAGGCGCGCGAGGAGATCGCGCTGACGGTGAAGGGCTGCTTTAGGGAGCATCATTACCTGCCGGTCGAGACACCGCTACTCGAGGACAAGGGTTCGCTCGAGGAGGGCGGCCGCATTGCGGACACGCCGTTTAAGCTCTTTGATGACGACGGCCGCCTGCTGGTGGTCCGTCCCGACAACACGCTGTCGATCGTTCGCCTGGTTTCGACTCGCATGCGCGCGGCCGATCTGCCGCTGCGCCTGCGCTATGAGGCGCCGGTGGTTCGCGAGTGTCAGCGCAATGCCGGCGGCTCGCGTCAGTTTACGCAACTGGGTTTTGAGCTCATCGGCGCGGGCGACACCGCGGGCGATGTCGAGATTGTCTCACTGGTCGCCGAGGCCATGCGCAAGCTGGCACTTCCCGGTGCGCGCATTATCGCGGGCAGCGTGCGTCCGTTTAAGGAACTGCTCGCGGCCTGTGAGGATCGCGAACTGGCTGCCGAGGCATTGCGTTGTGTGCACGCCAACGACTTCGTGGGCCTCGATGCCCGCGTGGCGAAAAGCACCGAGTCCGAGGCCGTTAAGGTCGCCATTAGCGAGCTGCCGCGTCTGCACGGCGGTGCCGAGGTACTCGACCGCGTGGACGCGCTGCTGGAGGCCGCCGGTATCGTCGCGCCGCTGACGCGCGAGCTGCGTGCCCTGGTTGAGGGCCTGGCACCCGAGGACGCCCAGGTGCTGTCGTTCGACTTCTCTATCATGAACTCTTTCGATTACTACACGGGCCTGGTCTTTAAGGCTTATGCCGGCGGACTGCCCGATCCGGTCGGTTCGGGCGGACGCTATGACTCCATCTTTACCGGCGCATTTGGCGACGGTATCGAGGTGCCGGCGGCGGGCTTCGCCTTTTCGCTCGAGCGCCTGGAGGCCGCGCGCACCTCGGCCGAGGATGCCGCTTCCGACGGCGATCACGCCGCGGGCCGTGGCGCCGAGGGCCCGCTGCGCATCGCTGTGCCCAAGGGCTCGCTTAAGGCCGACACGCTCGACGTGCTCGAGACTGCGGGCTTGGACGTCTCTGAGCTGCGTGACCCCGGCCGTCACCTGATCGTGCGCGGCCGCGACACGCGTGTCGGCAAGGGCGCGGTCGGAGATATCGAGTTTGTCATCGTGCGTCCCAGCGATGCGCCTGCCTTTGTGGGCTGCGGTGGTGCCGATTGCGGCATCTGCGGTTGGGACTCGCTCATTGAGGCAGACCTCAACCTGCTGCAGCTGGTCGACCTGGGCTATGGTCTGTGCACCTTTATCGAGGCGGAGCCCGCGTGGCGCGCCGGCCAGGCCGAGCGCAACTATGCCCGCCGCGGTTCGCTTCGCGTGGCCACCAAGTACCCGCGCATTGCGAGTGCCTGGTATGCCGAGCGCGGCGTGAACGCCGATATCGTCTCGCTGCACGGTAACATCGAGCTGGGCCCCATTGTCGGCATGACCGATCGCATCGTGGACATCACCGCCACGGGCGCCACGCTGCGCGACAACGACCTGGTCATCACCGGCCGCATCATGGACTGCACGGCCCGCTTCTTTGTCAATCCGGGTGCTGCGCGCCTGGATCCGCGCGTACGCAATCTGGCAGATCGCTTGGCCGCGGCCGTTAAGGACAAGCATTTTGAGCCCGTCGCGGGCTCGGCACAATAGCGCGACCGCGCACGGGCGTCCCAACGTACGGGCTGCGGGCCGATTGGCGCCGCCGCCCGGCCTCTCGTTTTTCGAACACAACCTCGACCGATAGGGGATACCGATATGAAGACCATCAAGCTTGCTCCCGGTGAGCGCCTCGTTACCAACCAGCTCAACCGCAAGGGCGTGCTGCCGCAAAACATCATCGACGCCGCCCGCGATATCGTGGCCAACGTGCGTGCCAACGGGGATGCCGCGGTGCGCGATTACTGTCAGCGTTTTGACGGCGTTGAGCTGCAGAGCTTCCGCTTGCCGCAGGAGCAGATCGATGCCGCGCTCGAAGGCCTTGACCCGGCCTTTGTCGCCGCGCTTGAGAAGGCCGCGCGCCAGATTCGTGAGTTCCACCAGCGCGAGGTCGAGCAGAGCTGGTTTACCACGCGCCCGGACGGCACGATGCTCGGCGTTAAGGTAACCCCGCTCGCGGCGGCCGGCATCTATGTACCGGGCGGTCGTGCGCAATATCCCTCCACCGTGCTCATGAACGCCATCCCCGCCAAGGTCGCCGGCGTCAAGCACGTGGTTATGGTGACCCCGCCGCAAAAAGACGGCCTGATCAGTCCCTATACGCTCGCCGCGGCAAAGCTCGGCGGCGTGGACGAGATCTATATGGTGGGCGGCGCTCAGGCCGTGGCCGCACTTGCGTATGGTACCGAGACCATTCCGCGCGTCGACAAAATCACCGGACCGGGTAACGCCTTTGTTGCCGCGGCCAAGCAGATCGTCTCGGGTGACGTGGGTATCGATATAGTCGCCGGTCCCTCCGAGGTCTGCGTGCTGGCCGACGCCACGGCCAAGCCTATGGTGGTCGCGGCAGACCTGATGGCCCAGGCCGAGCACGATCCGCTGGCAGCCTGCTATCTGGTGACTTGCGACGAGCAGTTTGCGCGCGAGGTCGAGGCCGGCATCGACATCCTGGTGGCGCAGTCGCCGCGTGCCGAGATCACGCGCGCTTCGCTCGACAACGAAGGCACCATCGTGGTGGCCGCCGATATGGCTGCCGCCGTCGAGGCCGTGAACACCGTGGCGCCCGAACACCTGGAGCTGCACTGCAAGGATGCAATGGGCCTGCTTGGCGGCATTCGCAACGCCGGCGCCATCTTTGTGGGCGCTTGGAGCTCCGAGCCGCTCGGCGATTACGTCGCCGGCCCCAACCACACGCTGCCGACCGGCGGCACGGCCATGTTCTCCAACCCGCTTTCGGTCGAAGAGTTCGTCAAGCGCTCGAGTGTCATTTGCTATACGCCCGAAGGCCTGCTCTCCGACGCTCCCGCCACACAGCGTCTGGCCGAGGCCGAGGGCCTGTGGGCACACGCGCTCTCTGCCGCTCTGCGTCGCCGTGTGCTGGAGCAGGGCGAGGATGCCGTGAGTGCCGAGTCACTCGCCGCGGCCGACCTGACCAAGGTCGCTTGGCCGGGCGACGCCGTGGCGACGGTCGCCGAGGGTGTGGACCTGGCGGCTGCGGGCGCGGATGGCGCTGGCGCGACCGGCGAGGAGGCCTAATATGGCCGAACTCACGCCGCGCATGAAGGAGCTCGTTCAGCCTTACTTGGCCGGTATTGAGCCCTACGATCCCAACTTTACGCCCACGCGCATCAATCTTTCGGCCAACGAGAACACCTATCCCGTGCCCGTTGGCGTGCGCGAGGCGATCGACGCGGCCTTGGCTGCCACGCCGCTCAACCGCTATCCCGATCCCATGTCCAACGAGCTGCGCGACGAGCTTGCTGCCTGGCATGGCGTGGCTCGCGAGAACATCTGCGTGGGCAACGGCGGCGACGAGCTGCTCTATAACTACCTGCTGGCGTTTGGCGGCGCGGGACGGACACTGCTCAACTGCCCGCCGTGCTTTAGTGAGTATGCGTTCTTTGCATCGCTCTGTCAGACCGAGGTGCGCGACGTGTGGCGCGACCCCGCGACCTTTGAGCTCGACCAGGCAGCCGTGCTTGCGGCGGCGCCTGAGTGCAATCTGGCGATTGTGACCTCGCCCAATAATCCAACGGGTGACGTGGCGCCGCTCGACTTTGTCGCGGCCCTGTGCGATGCGTGCCCCGGCATGGTCATGGTCGACGAGGCCTACGTTGAGTTTGCGGACGATTCGTTTGGCGCGGCTACCACGGCGCAGGGGCTTATCGCCGAGCATCCCACCCTGGTGATTCTGCATACGCTGTCCAAGGCGTTTGGCGCCGCCGGCGCGCGTCTGGGCTATGTGATCGCGGCGCCCGAGGTCATCGATGTGTTTGCGGCGATTCGTCAGATCTACTCGGTTAACGTGCTGAGCCAGGCCGCCGCGCTTGCCTGCGTGCGTGCCCGCGACGCGTACGCGCCCGTGGTGGCACAGGTTGCATCCGAGCGCGAGCGCGAACTGTGTACCCTGCACGCAATGGCTGCCGAGGGTCTGCCCGTGGAGGCGTGGCCGAGCGCGGCGAACTTTGTGCTCGTGCGCACGCCGCATGCCACGCACGTGCGCGAGCGTCTGCGCGACGAGTATTCGATTTTGGTGCGCGACTTTAGCTATGCGCCGGGGCTCGCGGACTGCCTACGTATTACCGTGGGTACCCCGCAGGAAAACGACGAGGTGCTGGCCGCGTTTGCCACGCTGGTGAAGGAGGAGATGTAGATGGACCGCTATGCCGAGGTAACCCGCAAGACGGGCGAGACCGACATTGTCGTAAAGCTCGACTTGGACGGATCTGGCGTGTGCGATATCTCGACCGGCGTGCCGTTTTTCGACCACATGCTCAACGCTTTTGGCCGTCATGGTCTGTTCGATCTGACGGTGCACGCGGTGGGCGACGTGGAGGTCGATGCGCACCACACCGTCGAGGACACGGGTATTGTGCTGGGCGAGGCGTTTTGCCAGGCGCTGGGCGACAAGGCGGGCATTACGCGCTTTGCCGACGCGGCGATCGCCATGGACGAGACGCTCGTGATGGCTGCTGTTGATATTTCGGGCCGCGGGCAGGCCTACTGCGAGCTGCCCGTGCCGACCGAGCGCGTGGGCAGCTTCGATACCGAGCTGGCCGTCGAGTTCTTCTACGCCTTTGCGCGTGACGCCAAGCTCACGCTGCACGTGCGCGAGCTGGCGGGCGGCAACTCGCATCACATTATCGAGGCCGCCTTTAAGGCCGTGGGCCGCACGATGCGCCACGCCTGCGAGCTCGATCCCCGCGTGCAGGGCATCCCCAGCACCAAGGGATCGCTGTAACCGTCACAAGGGTAAAACCACCACAAAGGGGACAGGCACCTTTGTGGTGGTTTTGGATGATGAGAAGTGGAGGGGTCGCGTGGGCGAACCGAAGATCGTGGTGGTTGACTATCACAAGGGCAACTTATCGAGTGTTGTGCGCGGGCTTGCGCGCGCCGGTGCCGCCGCCTGCACGTCGGACGATCCGGAGCAGATCCGCAATGCCGACGGCCTGGTCATCCCGGGCGTGGGCGCGTTCTATGACGCGATTGCCTTTATGCGCCAGAGCGGCGAGGCGGACGCGGTGCTCGATGCCGTCGCCGCTGGAACTCCGCTGCTCGGTATCTGCCTGGGCCTTCAGCTATTTTTTGAGCGAGGCAACGAGGGCGTGCCTGCGGACGAGGGTGTTGCCGCGGACGGCAACGCCTCCGAGCAGGTCGGCGGCCCCTGGGTCGATGGTCTGGGTATCATGCGCGGCTCGTGCACGCGCTTGAAATCGAGTCGCCTGAAGGTACCGCACGTGGGCTGGGACCAGGTGCACATGACGCCCGCCGGTGCGGCCGATCCGCTGCTTGCCGGTTTTGCCGAGGGCGCCAACATGTACTTCACCCACAGCTACGCGGTGGCCGACGACGCCGATGCCGCCGATGTGCTGGCGCGCACGCACTATACGCGGAGCTTCCCGTGCATCGTGCGCTATGGCAACGTGTGGGGCTGCCAGTTCCATCCCGAGAAATCCTCCGCGCTGGGGCAGCGCATCCTTAAGAACTTCGTCAACATCGTCGAGGAGGCTGGCCGATGATCCTGTTTCCCGCAATCGATCTGATCGGCGGCAAGGTCGTGCGCCTGGAGCGCGGCGACCGCAGCCGCTGCAAGGTATATTCCGACGATCCCGTGGCAGTCGCCCGCTCGTTTGCCGAGCAGGGTGCGAGCTGGGTGCACGTCGTCGACCTGTCCGCCGCCTTTGGCGAGGACGAGGACGCATGCGCTGCCAACTCGGCGGTGATCAAGGCTATCTGCGGCGTCGACGGTCTGTCCGTGGACGTGGGCGGCGGCGTTCGCTCGCTTGCGCGCATCGACGAACTGGTCGGCTACGGTGCTCGCCGCATCGCACTGGGTACCGTGCTGGTGACCGAGCCGGGTTTTGCCGAGGTGGCGGCCCAAGGCTTTGGCGAGCTGCTCGTGGCCGACATCGCCGCTCGCGACGGCCAAGTCAAGGTGAACGGCTGGCGCGACGGCGCAGGCGTGGCACTCGATGACGCCGTGGCGCAGCTCACCGATCTGGGCTTTAAGCATCTGGTGTATACCGACATCGCGCGCGATGGCATGCAGACGGGCATCGATGTGGCGGCGTATCGCCATGTTGCCAAGGTCGCGGGCTTTCCTGTCGTGGCTTCGGGCGGCATCTCTACGCTCGACGACATTTGCGCGCTGGCTGCGGTGGGTGAGGATGCTATTGAGGGTGCCATTACCGGCCGTGCGCTCTACGAGGGCAACTTTACGCTGGCCCAGGCACTGGCCGCCGCCCGAGGGGAGGAGTAGCCCATGCTTACCAAACGCGTGATTCCCTGTCTGGACGTCAAGGACGGCCGTGTGGTCAAGGGCGTCAACTTTGTGAGCTTGCGCGATGCGGGCGATCCGGTGGAGTTGGCGCGCGCCTACGACTGCGAGGGCGCGGACGAGGTCGTCTTCCTGGACATTACCGCCACGAGCGATAACCGCGCGACGACCATCGAGATGGCGGCGCATGCAGCCGAGGAGCTGGCCATTCCCTATACCGTGGGCGGCGGCTTTCGCGACCTGGCAGGCATGCGCACCATGGTTGCCGCCGGTGCCGACAAGGTGTCGCTCAACTCGGCGGCCGTGCGCGACCCGTCGTTGATTAGCCAGGCTGCCGCGGCGTTTGGCAGCCAGGCCGTGGTCGTGGCGATTGATGCCAAGCGTGTGGGCCTGCCCGGCGAGCCGGGTGCCGATAGGTGGGAGGTCTTCACGGCGGGCGGTCGCAACGCCACGGGTATCGATGCGGTGGCGTGGGCCGAGGAAGCGGCTCGTCGCGGCGCCGGCGAAATCCTACTGACCAGTATGGATCGCGATGGCACCAAGGCCGGCTTTGATTTGGCGCTCACCCGCGCCGTGGCGCGCGCGGTGCCGATTCCCGTCATCGCGAGCGGCGGCGTGGGTACGCTCGAGCATTTTGCCGAGGGTGTGATTGAGGGTGAGGCCGATGCCGTACTGGCAGCAAGTGTCTTTCACTTTGGAACCTTCAGCATCCGCCAGGTGAAGGAATACATGGCCTCTCAAGGTATTCCCGTGAGATTGGATTTTTAAATGGAGCAAGTGGCAACTGCGTTCGAGCTCAAATACGACGCCAAGGGGCTGATTCCTTGTGTTGTTCAGCAATATGACACCGGTGAGGTGCTTATGGTTGCTTGGATGAACGAGGAGTCGGTGGGGCTGACGCTCAAGACCGGTACCACGTGGTTTTGGAGCCGCAGTCGCCAGGAGCTCTGGAACAAGGGTGCGACGAGCGGCAATATGCAAGAGGTCAAGGAGCTCTGGGCCGACTGCGATAGCGATACGCTGCTGGTCAAGGTCGACTCGCCGGGTCCGGCCTGCCATACCGGCAACCGTACCTGCTTCTTTAAGAAACTCGCGTAGGGCGGGCGCTCGATTAGACGCTCGGCCACCAGAAAGGATTGAACTATGGGTGTGCGCACCGCAAACGTTCAGGATGGAAATATCGGAGAGACGCTGACAGGTCTGGCCGAGGTGATTCACGGTCGTCGTGATGCATCGCCGCAGGAAAGCTATACCGCGCGTCTGCTGACCGACGTCGAGGATGAGCTGCTCAAGAAGCTTGCCGAGGAGTCGAGCGAGGTGATCATGGCCTGCAAGGATAACGATCACGATCACATCCGCTACGAGGCCGGCGACCTGATCTACCACCTGCTCGTAACCCTTGAGCGCTACGGTATCACCCTCGACGAGCTTGCCGGCGAACTCAACGCCCGCCGTCACTAGTCATTGGGGACGTTCTTAAACGACTAGTTAGGCGAGGGGTGTGGATTCCCATTCGCCGGTGGGGTGGGGGACGTCGAAGGTTCGGTAGCCACAGTCGTAGGCGTGTGCCTGGGTCTCACGGATGTTCCAGCAAATGTCGCAGGCGCGGTGTGCGTCCGAGCCAAAAGTGATCGGCACCTCGGCGTGGGCGAAGCAACGCAACAACCCGGTCGTGGGATAGTAGTCGTCGAGTCCCTTGCGCGGCGCAGCGGTCGAGACCTCAACGCGGCGGCCCGCGTCGTGTGCACACTCTGCCATCTGCCCCCAGAACGGCGCGGGGTCAAAGTCGGGCGCAAAGCCCTCTTTCGAAAAGCGCATGACCAGGTCGGGGTGAGCCATTACATCAAAGTTGAGCGGGCTCTCGCAGGCGCGGCACCAGTCGTCGACGTAGCGCTCCCACACGCCGCGTACCCCCAGGTTTTCCCAAACGTGCAGGTTGGTGTCATCGTCGATCCAGCCGCAGCGCGAATCGGGCGTATCGGGACGAGCGACGCCCTCCGTCCCCGCCGTGCCCGCAGCACCTGCCGCAATATCGCCTGGGTTACCAATCCAATGCACGCTGCCCAGGCGCACGACGGCGCCTCGGGACCAGCGCTCGACCAAAGGCTCGCAGCCCTCGTACCAATCGCATTCAAAGCCATAGATAAGCTCGAGCTCCGGCGCGATCTGCGCGGCAAGCTTGCGAGCATCCTCAAAAGCCAGACGATGTGCCGGCAGGTCGCCCTCAGTAACCTGCACTTCGCAGTTGGCATCCATGCTGGCGGGCAGGGTGAGATGGTCGGTTGAGACCATGACGCGGCAGCTGGCCGCAGCAGCGGCGCGAACGTTGTCCTCAAACGAGGCATGACCGTCCGAGAACGAGGTGTGGGTGTGGCAATCGACCAGCGGGCAAGCAGGCATGGCAGCTCCTTTGCGTCAAGCGAATCCGCTTCATTGTAATGGCGTAGCTCTCAACACGCCGGACACGCCGGGGGTCGAAATCGATTGGAAAGGCTGCGCGACGCGCGGTGCGGCCTCGCTTGCGCTCTCAAAACGTGTACATCAGCCTCCAAAAGCTGCAAAAAATGACATGTTTGGAGGCTGACGTACACGTTTGAGTGGAGCGGGCCGGCGTTGGAGCGCGCCAGCACTTGCGCCCAGCAAAAGTCGCACCTATCCCATGACGCCGCCCCTGCGCCGCCCGCGATGTGCTAGCGTTTGGATGAACAAAACGAGCCCGCGCGGAAAGGAGCCGGACCGTATGCCATGCGATAGCACATCCCCGCTGTCCCGCGAGACCGATGCGCCCGAAACCATCGTCAAGCTGGAATGCGATATTGATGACGCGTCGCCCGAGGTGCTTGCCTACGCCGCCGACCGCCTGCGCGAGGCGGGTGCGCGCGAGGTGCACTGGCTGCCCGTCTATTGCAAGAAAGGCCGTCCCGGCTGGCAGCTGCAGGTAATCTGCGCCCACGAGGACATCGAGCGCCTGCAGACGATCATCTTTTTGGAAACCACGACCAATGGCATCCGTCGCCAGGTCATGGAACGCGTTTGCCTGCCACGCCGCTTTGAGCAGGTGACGACGCCATGGGGCGAGGTGTCCGTCAAGGTGGCCACCCTGCCCGACGGCAGCGAGCGTGCAGCGCCCGAGTACGAGGACTGCGCCCGCCTTGCCCGCGAGCACGGTGTGCCGCTCCAGCGCGTGATGCAGGCAGCACAAGCCGCGGCTCTGCAATTTGAGTGACACGGTCGGCGACGCGCCACACCCACCCCATCAACCTCACCGAAAGGACCACCATGAAATACCTCATCGCCTCCGACATCCACGGCTCGGCATACTGGGCTGAGCGCCTCTGTGCCGCCATCGAGTCCGAGCAGCCCGACCGCATCGTTCTGCTGGGCGACCTGCTCTACCATGGCCCGCGTAACGACCTGCCGCGCGACTATGCTCCCAAGCGCGTGATTCCGCTGCTCAACGCCCTAGCCGACCGCATCATCGCGGTGCGCGGCAACTGCGACGCCGAGGTCGACCAGATGGTCCTCGACTTTCCCGTCATGGCCGACTACGCTACGCTGTTCGACGAGACCGGCCGCGAGCTGTTCCTGACGCACGGCCACGTCTTTGGCGCCGGCATGCACAACAGCGTCGACCACGCGCCCGCGTTGCCCGAGGGCTCAGCGCTCGTCTACGGCCACACGCACATCAAGGTCAACGAGGAAAGCGCCGCGCACCCGGGCCTGTGGCTCTTCAACCCCGGTAGCGTGAGCATCCCCAAGGACGGCTCGCACAGCTACGGCATCTACGAGGGCGGCGCGTTCCGCCACGTGGTCATGGAGGAGGAGTAGCCATGGCGCAGCACATGGCTCAGCAAAATGCCGAGGGCTCGCGCGATCTGTCCACGCTGGTAGACGCGTCGACCGAGCTGCAGCATCTGGTGCAGACCATCTGGCGTCTGCGTCAGCCCGATGGCTGCCCGTGGGACCGTGAGCAGACGCACCGCAGCATTGGCAAGAACATGATCGAGGAGGCCTACGAGGCGCTCGACTGCATCGAGGCGGACGACGCGGTTCACCTACGCGAGGAGCTGGGCGACGTGCTCATGCAGGTCGTGCTGCATGCGCAGATTGCTGCTGACGCCGGCGAGTTTACACTGGCCGACGTGGCGCGTGATATCGATGCCAAGCTCATCCGTCGCCACCCGCACGTGTTTGGCGATGTAGATGCCGACAGTTCCGACGAAGTACTCAAGATTTGGGACGAGGTCAAGCTTGCCGAGAGGGCTGCCAAGGACAAGGCCGTGGCGGCAGGCGAGGCTGCGCCCGAGGGCCTGCTCGACGGCGTGCCCACGCATCTGCCGGCGCTGATGCAGGCTCAGAAGGTGTCGCGCAAGGCGGCTGCCGTGGGCTTTGAGTGGGAGACGGTCCAGGATGTGTGGGACGAGGTCGCCGAGGAGCGTGCCGAGTTTGAGGCCGAGGCCCCTGGCTCGCCCGAGCGCGAAATGGAGTTTGGCGATCTGCTCTTTGCCCTGGTCAACGTCGCGCGCAAGGAGGGTATCGACGCCGAGAGCGCCCTGCGCGCGAGCACGGCCAAGTTTCGCCGTCGCTGGGCTGCGATGGAGCAGATGGCGGCCGATGCCCACGTGGATCTGGCCGAGCTTTCGACCCACGGCCTCAACGACCTGTGGGATGCCGCAAAGGCGGAGGAGTAAGACTGCGGGAACGACGGGCTGACATGCCTCATCGTTCCCGCTAAATTTTTCGAAAATCAAGTGTATCCCTTGGCTAACTTAGGGCATAATGCAAAAAGTGCGACATGGCTAACTTACGGAGACGCACCGATGGTGCACGGTCAGCCGGTCGCTTGCATCCACTACGTTTCCAAGTGAGAGGGAGACAACATGAGCGATATTTTGGACGTCTACGGTCGCGAGGTGCTCGACAGCCGCGGCAATCCCACCGTCGAGGTCGAGGTCGTGCTCGAGGACGGCAGCTTTGGCCGCGCAATGGTGCCTTCGGGTGCTTCGACCGGCGCCTTTGAGGCCTGCGAGCTGCGCGATGGCGACAAGGGCCGCTACCTGGGCAAGGGCGTTTCGCAGGCCGTCGAGCATGTCAACAACGAGTGCGCTAACGCCGTCGTGGGCCTCGATGCCTTCGACCAGCGCGGCGTCGATGCCGCGCTAATTGCCGCGGACGGTACCCCCAACAAGACCAAGCTCGGTGCCAACGACATCCTGGGCGTGTCGCTGGCCGTCGCCCGCGCCGCTGCCGAGTCGGCGGGCCTGTCGCTGTACCAGTACCTGGGCGGCGTCAACGCTCATCTGCTGCCCACACCTATGATGAACATTCTCAACGGCGGCGTGCATGCCGACAATAACGTTGACTTCCAGGAGTTCATGATCATGCCGGTGGGCGCCCCGAGTTTTGCCGAGGGCCTGCGCTGGTGCGCCGAGGTCTACCACACCCTCAAGGGCGTGCTGCACGAGGCCGGCCTGGGCGGCGGCGTGGGCGACGAGGGCGGCTTTGCCCCCAATCTTAAGACCAATGCCGAGCCGTTCGAGTACATCACCAAGGCCGTCGAGAAGGCTGGCTTTAAGCCCGGCGTCGACTTCATGTACGCCATGGATCCGGCGTCCACCGAGTTCTACAACGCTGAGACCGGTATGTATGAGCTCAAGGGCGAGGGCGTGGAGTACACGAGTGCCCAGATGGTTGATTACTGGGAGAAGCTCGTTGACACCTATCCCATCATCTCCATCGAGGACGGCATGGCCGAGGAAGACTGGGACGGCTGGGTCGAGCTTACCCGCCGCATTGGCAACAAGGTGCAGCTGGTGGGCGACGACCTGTTCGTCACCAACACCGAGCGCCTCAAGAAGGGCATCGAGCTGGGTGCCGCCAACGCGATCCTGGTCAAGGTCAACCAGATCGGCACGCTCACCGAGTCGCTCGAGGCCATCGAGACCGCCAAGGAGGCCGGTTACGCCTGCATCGTGAGCCACCGCTCCGGCGAGACCGAGGACTCCACGATCGCCGACCTGGTCGTGGGCGTCAACGCCGGCCAGATCAAGTCGGGCGCCCCGTGCCGCAGCGACCGTATCGCCAAGTACAACCAGCTCATCCGCATCGAGGACGAGCTTAAGGGCAGCGCGCGCTACGCCGGCAAGGCCGCGTTCTACAACATTCGCTAAACGGGCGAATTTGGCGAGGGGGAGGCTGACTCGGTTCCGCCTCGCCTTGGCTGGATGCCGCAAAGCGCTATGGGCGCTGGGCCATACGGCTCAGCGCCTTTTTTATGTCGAGCAAAGGCTGGCGAAGGCGGTGCGCGCGCTCGTGCTATAACTAGAATACTTAGCGCAAACAAACCTCAACCGCACAAGGCGCACATGGATCAGATTTACGACAACAGGTACTATTCCGCCGGTTCGCGTGAGCCGTCGCCTCGCCGTGCGCGCACGGTGCAGCTCGGTGGGTCCGTCTACGCCGGCGCCGACCGCTCCACGCAGCGCCTGACAAGTACCTCGCGCCCCAATGCTCATGTGAATACTTTGGCAGATGGACCAGTGCGCCCGGCACGTTCGTCGCATGCGTCGCGTCCCTCGGCCCAGACGCACGACAGGTCGAGCAGGCCCTCGAGCCGTCTTTCGGGCTCGGACTTTATGCACTACGCCAACGACAACGCGGTGGTCAAGGCGATCTACGACTTTACCCACGGTCCTCAGCGAGGGCTATTTATCGGCATCGTCGTTGCCCTGGTGCTCGTGAGCCTGTATTTCCCCGTGCGCGACCTGTACGTGGCAAAGCGTTCGAGCGATATCTTGTCCAAGCAGGTCGAGATTCGCCAGCAATACAATGATGAGCTGCAAAAAAGCGTCGACAAGCTGCTCTCGGAGGAGGGTATCAAGGATGCGGCATCCGAGGATCTGGGCCTGGTGATGCCCGGCGAGAAGAGGATTGAAGTGCAGGGCCTGGACGACGATTCGGATGCCTCGTCGAGCCAGAAGTCGTCGAACGCCAAGAAGGCCAGCGAAGTTGCCAAGGAAATCGAAGAAGTCGGTAAGGACGCGCCGTGGTACATCCAAGCGCTCGACATGCTGTTTGGGTTTAACGGCGTCGAGGGCCAGACGGTCGTGTCCAACGGCAAATAGCGCCCGGAGGGGAGCCCGCAATGACAAATTGCAAACGCTATAAGGTGGCCGCGATCGACCTGGGAACGGTGTCGTCGCGACTGGTGTTGGCGCAGGTCGAGGCCGGGGCGATTGTGGAATCGTCCAAGCATACCGAGATTACCGACCTGGGCGAGGGCGTGGACGCGACGGGTCGCTTTTGCGAGGCGGCTGTCGAGCGCGTGCTCGCTGCATGCCGCATGTTTGTGGACGAAGCCCGTGCCTTTGGGGCCGCGTGCGTCTGCACCACCTGCACGAGTGCCGCGCGCGATGCGTCCAATGCCGCGCTGCTGCTGGACGGTCTGCGCGATCTGGGGCTCGAACCGCAGGTGATTCCGGGCGAGGTCGAGGCGCGCCTGACGTTTTTTGGCGTGGCACACGACTTTGCTGGCGAGCGCATCATTGTTGCCGATTCGGGCGGTGGCTCCACGGAGCTCGCGACGGGCGTCTATGCGCCTGAGCGCGGGGTCTTTGCGCCGGAGGGAACGCGCTCGCTGGACATCGGTTGCCGTCGCGTGACGGAGCGGTTTTTCTCGGCGCTGCCGCCAACGGACAGTGAACTTGCCGCCGCTGGCGTATGGGCGGGCGAGCAGTTCGGGGCTTACTTTGAGGGCCTGCCTGTCGACTTTGAGCGCGCCGAGCGCCTCGTCGCGGTGGGCGGTACCGTTACCACGCTCGTGGCGCTGGTCCACGAACTGGAGCCGTACGACTCGAACTTTGTGCACCTGCGCGAGCTTTCGATGGAGCAGATTTCGGCCGCTATCGAGCGCATGTCTGCGTTGGATGTTG
Organism: uncultured Collinsella sp.; assembly: GCA_900542165.1. Taxonomy (GTDB): domain Bacteria; phylum Actinomycetota; class Coriobacteriia; order Coriobacteriales; family Coriobacteriaceae; genus Collinsella. The sequence goes on from UQMM01000029.1 coordinate 15,905, forward strand.
CAGGCATTGCCGCGTTGCCGGGCGTGCAGCCCAAGCGCGCGGGCGTGATTCTGGCCGGCGCCGTGGTGATCCGCGAGCTCATGCGTGCCGGCGGCTACAAGACGCTCACCGTAAGCGAGAACAGCCTACTCGCTGGCATGGCCGCCACCATCAACGAGGTTCTCGACGGCGCGACTCCCACCATCGCCTGGACCCCGAGCCTGAGTGCTCTTTAACCGTCTTCCTCTGAGTTGCGGTGAAATAGTTCCTAAATAAGCTGGTAAACGGTATAAACAGGATCTATTCCACCGCAACTTAGAGCCCTGCCGGCGTGTAAAAGAAACGAGCCCGCATCCCTTGGGGACACGGGCTCGAAAGCTCCATATGGTAGGGGCGGTGGGACTCGAACCCACAATCCTTGCGGCGAGAGATTTTAAGTCTCCTGCGTATGCCAATTCCGCCACGCCCCCGTGAAACTAGAAGTCTAGCACAAGCCGTCTGTTACGCGTTGACGGCCATCGAGTGTTGGCCCGACTTCTCAAGGAACTCTTGGAACTTTGCCTCGTCGCCCTTGTTTTGGTATTGCAGGGCCAGCAGGTACTCCAAGCGGCAGCGCTTGACCGGGTCGTCGCCGACGTCCTCGAGCATGCGCTCCAGCTCGGGAATATCGTTGTGGCGCTTGAGGATCATCGTGTCGTACATCAGCTGACACTCGTGTGCGACTGCCTCGGCCTGGCCGCCCTCAAAGCCTTTGATCTCGTGCAGCAGCTCCTTGGACTTTTTGCGGTCCTCCTGGCCAACGTAGTAGTTAAAGGCCTTAATCACCAGGTCGACGCGCTGCATCTTGGGCAGATTGAGTCCCAGCAGCAAATCGAACATCTCGTCGGCGTGTTTGTGGTCCTCGCGCAGCAGATAGGAGTTCAGGCGCAGGTAGTCGCGGTTATAGCGCGGGTACAGCATGCTGGTGAGTTTGCCATCGAGCAAACGATCGAACTCGTCCCACTGCTTGGCAGCCATAAGCTGTTGCAGGCGCTTAAACGTGGTGCGTTTTTTTACGCTAAAGAACACCGATATGGCGATACAAATAATGACGACGGCGGTCCAGAGGGTGCGGGAATCGGGCATTTTAGAGTCCTTAGTCGCTCGTAAAGCGAGCGGTATGACAACACGTGCTAGATGTATTATACGCGGCGTGCAAGCAAACTGGCATAAAAGCGCATCGAGGCCGAGCGCCATCGCTCGCTGCGGTACACTTACCTAAAGTAAACCATGAAGGGAGACATTACCTATGAAGAAGATTGTTTTGGCTTGCGGTGCTGGCGCTGCTACTTCCACGCTCGTTGCCCAGAAGGTCGCCACCATGCTCGACGCCAACGGTTACGCCGACAAGTACGAGATCGTGCAGTGCGCCATCTCCGAGGCCAAGGACGTTTGCGACGAGGGCGCCGATCTGCTGATCGCCACCACCGTTGCCCCCGAGGGCCTTACCTGCCCGTACGTGAGCGGCGTGCCCTTCATGACCGGCATGAACCGCGTCGCTGCCGAGAAGGCCGTTCTTGACGTCATGGCTCAGTAGGCGCTGACTGCATGAGTGAGCAGAACGCCAATCCGGTCGAGCTCTTTGGCATGCGCGTTGCCCATGTGGGCATTAACGCCACCGACCCGGCAGACGCCCTGGAGATCGCGGAGCTGTTCTCGACGATGATGGGTCTGCCCGTTATCGAGACCCCGGTTTCGTACTTTAACGATTCGCTGGTCGAGGTCATGAAGCAGAATGGTCGTGGCACCAAGGGCCACATCGGCTTTGCCGTCAACGACATTGATGCGGCCGAGAAGTGGTTTGCCGAGCGCGGGCTCGAGGTCAACGAAGAGTCGCGCGCGCTGCTGCCCGACGGTAGCACCAAGCTCGTGTACTTTAAGCGCGAGTTCGCCGGTTTCGCCGTGCATCTGTGCCGCGAGTAGCGCACAAGCTGCCATAGCTAGCAAAAAGGGATAGGGCCGTGTGGCCCTATCCCTTTATTTATGCCGAGGGGCTTCCTACCGTGGCAGGCGAATCGTAAAGCGGCTACCGACGCCCTCGACTGAGGTCACGCCAATGACACCGCCATGGCTATCGACGATCCACTTGGCAATGGCAAGTCCCAGACCCGAGCCCTGCGCGCCGGCATCGCGTGCGTTGTCGGCGCGGTAGAACCGTTCAAACGCGTGAGCTGCGGATTCCTGGTTCATGCCGATGCCCTCGTCCTCAACACTTATGTCGATCGTGCCCACGCCCGCATCGGGCGTTATGCCAAATGTGACGGTCGTTCCCGCATCCGAGTACTTGGCGGCGTTTTGCACGATCACGCGCAGAGCCTGCTTCACGAGCGCCACGTCAACGGGCGCGTCGCAGCGCGGGTCGCTGACAAGCGCAGCGTCAAAGGCCAGCCGATACGTGTGCGCGGCATCGATCATCTGTGATTCCTCGCATACCTCGCCGACCAGTGCGGCCAGGTTGGTATCCGCACGCCGCAGGACCGTGCGTCCGGCATCGCCGCGCGCCAAAAACAGCAGCTGCTCCACGAGCTCCTGCATGTGCTCGCTTTCGGCCTTGAGGGACGCGATGGATTCTGCCAGCACGTCCGGGTCGTCTTTGCCCCAGCGATCGAGCATGTTTACGTAGCCCTGAATCACCGCGATGGGCGTGCGCAGCTCGTGGCTCGCATCGTTGACAAAGCGCATTTGCTGCAGTTTGGCCTCTTGCATCTGGCGCAGTAGGCGGTTAAGTGCAACCTCGATGCTTGCCAGGTCGGCGTCGCCGGTAGTGACGCTCGGCGAGTCGACGCTTGCGCGCTCGATGGCCTGCTCCAGTGTTTCCATTTTGCCGCCGGAGAGCTGCATGCGACCGAGTTCGTCCACGCGCAGGGCCAGATCGTTGAGCGGCGCCATGGTGCGGCGCACGCGGCGGGCGCCGCCGAGCATGTTGAGCACGCTGATGACCTGCCAACCTGCAACGACTAGGTAGAGAGGCCACAGTGCGACGAGGTCCTGCGCGAGGGGAAAGCTCTTGGTGGTGCGCGCAAGCTCGATGGTATAGGTAAGCGTGCTCAGGTTCCAGCCGCGTGCGGGCGTCAGCGACATGCCGTGAACGGTGGCGCTGGGGATCCATCCTGCGGTAAACGCGCCGTTGGGCAGCGTCTGGTTGTATCCATAGACAAGGATCGCCGCCACAATCACTACTAGCAGCAGGTCGAGCCAAACGTAGCTCATCAGGCGGCGCCACATATAGCTCCAGTTGATGGCGCGGGCGATGGAGGTGACGCGCTTGGCCTCGGCGTTACGCACGGCAGACATAGCCCACCCCGCGCACGGTCTGGATGATGCGGGCGCCGCCGGCGTCCTCGATCTTGGCGCGCAGGTGCGCGATGTGTACGTCGACGTTGTTGGTGTCGCCCACGTATTCATAGCCCAGCGCTTCGTGCGCGATGCGCTCGCGGGTGAGCACGGTTTCGGCATGCGCCATAAGCAGGGCGAGAACGTCGAACTCGCGGGCCGTGAGCGCGATGGGCGAGCCGCCGACCGTGACTTCGCGGCGGTTGGGGTCGAGCGCAACCGAGTTAACGGTAAGCGCGGCGGGGGAGGGCGAAGCGGAAACCTGGATTGAGTCGCTGACCGGGGGCATCGCGGCGGCACTCCCGCTCTCGCCGCCCTTCATACCAGCCCTGGCGCCGGCGTCGCCAACGCCCGAAGCCGCCCGCACGGCCTCCGAGCGCTTCAGCGCTACGCGGATCCGTGCGAACAGCTCCTCAATCGCAAACGGCTTGGTCAGGTAATCGTCGGCGCCGGCATCGAGCCCGGCCACCTTGTCCATCACGGCATCGCGCGCGGTGACCATGATCACCGGCACATCCTTGTGCTTGCGGACACGCCGCAAGACCTCCATGCCGTTGAGCTGCGGCAACAGCACATCGAGCAGAATCAAATCGTAGTCGCGCTCTAGTGCCAGGTCCACGGCGGTGCGGCCGTCGGCGGCATGTTCCACCTGGTAGCCCTCGTGCTCCAGCTCGAGCGTCACAAAGCGGGCGATTTTCTCCTCGTCCTCTACGATCAGGATCCGTGCCATACGTGCCCCCGTCTGCGATTACTTGTCGTCGTTCAGATTTTGCTTGATGTCGTCCGCGGCATCGGCGGCGTGATTCATAAGGTTGTTGATGCTGCCGGGCACGTCGCCGTCGCTGTCGATGCGGTAGCGCATGCCAAAGAACAGGCCAATCAGCATCAGCCATATCGTGGCGCCCCAGGCAAACAGCGCGACGATGGGAATCAGGATGGGAATGTTGAGGATGATCGCATCGCGGCGCGTGGCGATAAACTTGGTGTCCAGGCTCAGGCGGAAGAGCTTTTTGAGGTACTCCCATACGCTGTCCATCTTCTTAGAGAAGTCGGTCTTTTCGCTCGACTTTTCGTAGGCGGCCTGCGCGGCGACCATCTCGGCCGAGGGCTCATCGACTGGCGCTGACTCGGTGGCGGCATGCGCCGATGTGGTCTGGGTCTTGCCCTGCGTCTCAAGCCAAATGATGGCATCCAGAACGTTGCCGTCGGCGGCGTCGAGCGCGGCCTTGGCATCGGTGTAGCTCACGTTGCACTTGGTGCGGATGGTTTCAACTTTTTCGAGGTCGTCCATGACCTGTCCTTTCGTTCGATGGGCGCGACGCCGGGCGATCTGCCCGGGCGCGAGCGTTGCGTTCGGCGGCCTGCGTTGCGCGGTGCCCCGCCCTTGGTCGAACTCTATGGTGCAGGTTATAGATTAAGCGATTCTTGAGCCAAGATTAATGTTGGATGAGTTTTTGGGTGGTGTGGGCACGGTCTTTTGGATAGCTAGCAGCGGGGTCTAATACTTTTCCGGAGAGGTGGACGAGTGAAATCGGGCCCCCGAAGCATCGGCACTTCGAGTATGTCGTTTCCTGCGGTTTCGGTGCTGGAATCCTGCGATTTTGCCGCCGAAAGATGCGGATGTTTCAGGGGTCTAAAACAGCCGTTCACTTCTCGTGAAAAGATTAGACCTCGATAGCGGGGGATGGGATGCCGGTGCAAAACGGCGTCAAGGGTTGGTCGAGCAGGTGGTTTCTCCATTGATGTCCGCACGGCATGGGACACTTACCCTGCCGCCCTGCTCTGCCGCGGCGGCATGTACCCAAACAACGACCCTCTAAGGAGTTCGATACCAATGAGCGATAACACCAAGCATCTCGCAAAGAAGTGCGTCAAGGACGCGGGGCCGTGCCTCGCACTGTGCGTAGCCGGAGCAGCGGTCGCGCTGCTGGCTGTTCTGGGGCCATTCGACGTGCTCCGAAGTGCCAGCTCTTTGCACGTTTGCATTGCCCTTGCCGGTGCCATGATGACCGGCGGCGTGCTCGATCTGGTTTTTTGGGTGCTTGACCCGTTTGGATGGAAGAACGAGGGGTAAGCCCTAAAGGATGGAAGGGTTGGAACGGTTGGCTTAGTGATCGTGCAGAATGTGGGCTAGCGACTTACGGGGAAGTGGTGATCCGATGACGGTCTATGTGACGGGCGACGTCCATGGCGGCGCTGACATGCAAAAGCTCCGCGATTGGGAGCTTAGGGATAGCCTGGCGAGCGACGACTATCTCATCATCGCGGGCGACTTTGGCTTTCCCTGGGACTTTTCTGCCGAGGAATGTGCCGATATTGCTTGGCTGGAGTCGCGCCCCTACACCGTGCTGTTTGTCGACGGCAACCACGAGCGTTTCGATCACTGGGCGGAGCGACCCATGGAGTTGTGGCACGGTGGGCTGACGCAGCGCCTGTCGGATACCTCGCCCATACGGCGCCTGACGCGCGGCGAGGTTTTTGAACTCGACGGCTCAACGATCCTTACCATGGGCGGCGCCACGAGCGTGGACAAGGAATATCGCGTGCCGTATTCCAGTTGGTGGCCGCAGGAGCTGCCGGACGAGCGCAACTTTGGGGAGGTGCGGGCAAGGCTCGACAGCGTGGGTTGGAAGGTCGACTACGTAATCACCCACACCTGCTCCACGCGCATGCTCTCGCCCACGCTCTATCCGGCACCCGGCTGGAATTGCCCCGGCGTTGATCGTCTTACTGCATTTTTCGATGAGCTGGAAGACCGCTTGGATTATAAGCGCTGGTACTACGGGCATTTTCATCGGGATGCCAACCCGGCCGAGCGCCACACCGTGCTCTATGACTGCATCGTTCGCTTGGGTGACGAACTCCAGCCCTGGGATGTTGCGTAGAGGCGGGGTGGCTGGCTACTCGACCGTTACAGTGATGTTCTCCCGATGCGTACGGATAACATCCCAGCTAAAGTGCTCGACCAGCTGCTCGGCAGAGCGCGGTGTGGCGTCCGGCGCGATGCCCGTTTGCCCGGCGAGCCATCCCAGCAGCGCCTCGGGCGTGCCAAAGCGTGCGCGTAGTTCGCCCAGGTCCAAATCGCGGTCTCGCTTGGAAAGGCGGCGGCCATCCGGCGACATGAGCAGCGGAATGTGTGCGTAGTGCGGCGTTGGAAGTCCCAGCAGATGCTGCAGGTAGATTTGGCGCGGCGTGGAGCCCAGCAGGTCGCATCCGCGCACAACCTCGGTGACGCCCATGGCAGCGTCGTCGACCACCACGGCCAGCTGATAGGCAAACACGCCGTCGCTGCGGCGCACCAAAAAGTCTCCGCACTCGGTGGCGAGTGCCTCGCATTGGGCTCCGTACGTGCGGTCCACGAATTCGATCACGTCGTCTGCGAGGTCGTCGACGACGGGCACGCGCAGGCGCGTGGCCGGAGCGCGCAGGATGCTGCGGCGGGCAACCTCTTCGGCAGAAAGGCCTCGGCAGGCGCCGCGGTAGATGGGCGTGCCGTCGCTCGCGTGCGGTGCGCTCGCGGCATGGAGTTCGGCGCGCGTGCAAAAACAGGGATAGGTGAGGCCGGCGTCTTGCAGCTGGCGCAGGGCGTCCTCGTACAGATCCAGGCGATCGTGCTGGTAGTAGGGGCCTTCGTCCCACTCAAGCCCCAGCCAGGTCAGATCGTCAATCAGTTGAGCGGCAAGTTCCGGGCGCTTGCAGCGATCGTCCAGGTCCTCGATACGCAACACGATGCTGCCGCCCTGGCTGCGGGCCGAAAGCCACGAGCACAGGCAGCTGAATACGTTGCCCAGGTGCATGCGGCCCGAGGGCGACGGGGCAAAACGGCCCACGACGGGGGTGGGCTCTGCCGTTGCCGGTGCGTCCGCGGAGTGTGTTGCTATGTTGCGTGCGTTGATATCCATGCGGACGAGTATAGCGCGGGAGGTGGGGGAGGCACCGACTCGACAGTTCGATCGCGCCCGCCAGCCCAACCCCTCAAACGACAGAAACCCCGGCAGCTCTTCGCAACTGCCGGGGTTTCCGCGGAAAAGGGGGACATGATCCTCAAGCGAACGGCAAAGGGGCAAACCGTTTTCGCTCAACTGCTTTATGCCCCTCGCTCGCCGGCTTAATCGGCTCACGCCGCGCCCACACAAAGCCGCTACACTTGTGACGGAGCTATGAAGTGGTATCTATTGCCGGAGCGGGCTATGCCAAGGAGTGTCCCAGATTGCCGGCAGATAAGGAACGTCCCCAGGTGCCGGCCGCGGGCGTGACTTTCGTCCCGTTTGATACTCCGCTGACCTAGATGTTCGTCACATGAACCCGCAAACGTGGGACAATGACGCTACTGGTATCACAGACAAAGGATGTGCCTATGAACGCCCCCGTTGCCAAAACCTGTCGGCAGCGCCGCCTGTTTGCGCGATTCGCTTCCGTCTGCGCGCTCGTTGCGCTTGCGTTGTTGCTGCTGCCTGCCGCCGCGCACGCCGACGGCTACTCCATGACCCAAACCTACATCAGTGCCACGGTCGAGGCCGATGGATCGCTGACCGTTGTCGAGGGACGCCAGTTTGATTTCGACGACGACATCAACGGCGTGTTTTGGGAGATCAATACGGGCACCAACCAGCAGGGCGGCACGGCGGACGTTGACGTGCTGAGTGTCGAGGAAGAGGACACCGCGTTTAACAAAGTCGATAGCGCGAACAAGGGCGATTCTGGCGTCTACACGGTCGAGCAGGCCGGTGACGGCGTAAGGATTAAGGTGTTCAGCCCCCACGAGAGCGGCGACAGCGCGATCTATTACGTGAGCTACACCATGACCGGTGCGGTTATGAACTGGGCCGATACCGCCGAGCTCTACTGGAAGTTCGTGGGCGACGGCTGGTCTGCGGATTCCGACGATGTCGAGATGGAAGTGCGCTTCGCAAATGCCGCTGCCGGGACGGCGGCCGTCAAAGGCGATAACTTCCGCGCATGGGGCCACGGTCCGCTGGCGGGCGACGTGTCGCTCGATGAGGACGAGCCCATGGTCACCTATACCATTCCCTGCGTGCATCAGGGCGAATTCGCCGAGGCACGCATCGCCTTCCCCAGCGACTGGGTGCCGCAGCTTGCCGCCTCGGGCGAAGAGCGCATGTCAACGATCCTGAGCGAAGAGAAGGAATGGGCCGACGAAGCTAACGCCCGCCGTGAGCACGCGCGTGCGGTTGCCGGCGCGATTGCCGTGATGTGTGTTGTTGTGGCGGTTGCCTATACCGGTGTAATCGTGATGCTCAAGCTGCGCAGGCCCAAGCCCAAGCCGCTCTTCCAGGACGAGTACTTCCGCGATGTGCCCTCCGCCGATCATCCCGCGGTGCTTGCAACTCTTATGAGCTGGAACGACGTGCCCGATCAGGCATATATCGCCACGCTGATGAAGCTGACCGACGACCGCGTGATCAAGCTGGAAGAAGCGACCGAGACCAAGAAGAAGGGTCTGCTCCGTCGCGAAAAAGAGGAGCAGACGTATCGCATCACAGTGACCGACGAGGCCTGGAAGGCTGCCAAGAAGGACGGCATCGACCGCGACGTACTCAAGGTCTTCTTCGCTGGCGTTAAGCCCGATAAGGACGGAGTCCGTTCGCGCACGTTTAGCGAGCTGGAGGAATACGCTAGCGAGCGCACCACATCTGTTGGCGACAAGCTCGAGGACTATCAGAGCACGGTTAAGGGCAAGCTGGAGGCGCGCGAGCTTATCGCCTCGGACGGCACCGTCGCCCTGGTTGCCGGCTTGGTTCTCGGCATCATCATTGTCTTTGGCATTTTGGGCTCTCTGTTCTATACCGACTTTGCGGACGCCAACGTCGGTGCCGCTATGATCTCGATCCCCGTCACGATTGTGGGCTTTGTCCTGAGCTGCACCTTCCGCCGTTACACGTCGGAGGGCGCCGAGGTGGCGGCTCGCTGCAAGGCGCTCAAGCATTGGCTCGAGGATTTTACGCGCCTGAAGGAGGCCGTCCCCAGCGATCTGATCTTGTGGAACAAGCTGCTGGTGATGGGCGTTGCCCTGGGCGTTTCGAAAGAAGTGCTGCGACAGCTGGCCGAGGCCGTGCCTGCGGATCTGCGCAACAGCGACGATTTCTACGACAACTACCCCTGCTACTGGTGGTATTACCATCACTACGGCAACGAGTCTCCGCTCGATTCGTTCAACGATGTGTATCACGAGACCATCCGCGAGCTGGCTTCGAGTTCCGATAGCTCGAGCGCCGGCAGCGGCGGCGGCTTTTCCGGTGGCGGCGGTGGCGGCGTCGGCGGAGGCGGCGGCGGAACGTTCTAGCGAGCGCTTGCTTTGGGGTGGATCTTTCTGGGCGGTTGCCAGGGAAGATCCATCCCATTTTTGTGCATCGAAACGGGCCATGCTTTCCGCTGCGGACCTTCGCACAAGGGGCAGTGGGCAAAAATGCCAAATATGAGTACTGTTGCCTAGATTGTCACATTTGTTGTACTAAAAAATGGACTCCTAACGATATTATTTCTCGTTAGGAGTCCATTTTATTGTACATTTGGGGAGATACGTTAGTTCATCTGACGCGTCGAGACGCCTAAGAGACCCGAGAAAGCCGAATTGCGCTGCTGCTAAAAAGGTAACAGTACTCATATTTGATGTTTTTTGACCACAGCTATTTGCAGGCCCCCTATAGGGCGATGCCAACGAGGGCTTCGGCGGCCGTTTTGCTCAAGACTGTCCCCAGCGACTAGTCATTTAAGAACGTCCCCAATGACTAGGTGTGGTTGCTGCCAAGGAGTGTCCCGGGGTGCCGGCATAGACGATATGAGCAGGACATAAAAACATTGAGAGCCCCTGCTGCATGAAAGACCGCGGATTAGGCCGACAATGGTGTGTGTCTAATCCAACCGTGGCGGCCACGCCGCATTCATGGAAGGGGCTCCCATGCTCGATACTACCACCTTCATCGGCCTCGACGTCCACGCCCGCTCGATAAAGGCCGTCTCCCTCGACGTCATGACCGGGGAGGTACGTGCCGCGACCTTCGGCTACGACGCCGGCGCCGTCGCGGAGTGGGTCCGTTCCATGGACCCCAGGGCCAGGTGCGTGTACGAGTCCGGGGTCACGGGGTTCGACCTGCAGAAGAGGCTCTCCGGCCTGGGGGTCGACTGCGTGGTCGGCGCCGTCTCGAAGATGATCAAGCCCAGCGCGGACAGGCGCAGGAAGAACGACCGCAACGACGCCGAGTTCCTCGCCCGCATGCTGTCGGTCGGCAACGTGGTCGAGGTGTGGGTCCCCGACGACGAGTGCGAGGCCGCCCGCGACCTGACCAGGGCGCTCGAGGACGCGAGGGACGACCTCTCGCGCTCGAAGCAGCGGCTCTCCAAGTTCCTGCTCAGGCACGGGCTCGCCTTCGACGAGAGGACGCCCACCGGCCGCAGGAAGGGCAACTGGACCCGGGCGCACTGGTCCTGGATCGAGTCGATTAGGTTCGCGGAGGGGGCCGACAACGACGTGCTCGCCTACTACGTCGACGCGGTCAGGCGGGCGGCGGAGGAGAAGGCGCGGCTCGAGGGGCTCGTCGAGGCCGAGGCCCGCAAGCCCAGGTGGAGGAGGAGGGTCGACTCCCTGCGCTGCCTCAAGGGCGTCGACACCGCGACGGCCGCCGACCTCGTGTTCGAGGCCGGCGAGTTCTCGAGGTTCGGGAACGCCCGGTCGTTCGCCGCATGGGTCGGCCTGACGCCCTCCGAGCACTCCAGCGGGGAGAGCGACCGCAGGGGCG
>UQMM01000030.1 GCA_900542165.1 uncultured Collinsella sp.
GTCTTAGCCGGAGCCTTGGCGGTCGGTTTGGCCTCAGCGGCCTCTGCCTTTACCTCGAGAGCAGCCTCGGCTTCTGCGGCCTTTTTGGCAGCGGCGGTCGTGCGCTTGCGCGTGGTCGTTGCCTTGGCAGCAGTCGTCTTTGCTGCGGCGGTCTTGGTGGCAGCAGCTTTGGTCGTCGTAGCCTTCTTGGCGGTCGTCTTGCGGTTCGTGGTCTTCTTTGCAGCGGGCTTTGCAGCAGGCTTGACCTCGGCCTCTGCCTCAGGAGCAACCTCAGCCTTCACCTCAGGCTCGGCCTTTGCGGGATCAGCCTCAACCGGCTTCTCCTCGGCCTTGGGCTCCTCAGCAGCCACCGGCTCAGCAACAGCCTCAGGCTCGTCGACAACAGACGCCGGCCTCTCAATCTCGGGATGCATAAAGAAGTACAGATCCAGATACTTGTCGGCCGAGCGTGTCCAGCTAAAGTCCTGGCTCATGGCCTGCGTGACCAGCTGGTTCCAGGCGTCGCGGTTATCCCAGAACAGGCGCGCCGCGCGGAATACCGCATCGCCCATCTCGTCGCCGTTAAAGTTGCTAAACGAGAAGCCCGTGCCCTCGCCGGTAAACTCGTTGTACGGGATCACGGTGTCCTTCAGGCCGCCGGTCTCGCGCACGATGGGCAGGGTTCCGTAGCGCATGGCGATGATCTGCGAAAGGCCGCAGGGCTCAAACTTTGAAGGCATCAGGAACATGTCGGCGGCAGCATACATGCGCTGTGACAGCGCAGGATCGAACTCGATGCGTGCGGCCATAGTACCGGGGTACTTGTCCTGGAAGTAGCGCAGGCCGTCCTCGTAGTCGCGGTCGCCGGTGCCCAGCACCGCCACCTGCACGCCGCCGGCCAAGATGCGGTCGAGCGCGTACATGACCAGGTCCAAGCCTTTCTGGCGCGTCAGACGCGTGACCATCACCATGAGCGGACGGTCGTCGCGAACCTCGAGGCCCAGTTCCTCCTGCAGCTTGGCCTTGCACACGGCCTTGCCGGAACGGTCCTCCACGGTGTAGTTTGCGGCAATTCGCTTGTCTGTTGCCGGGTCAAAGCCCGCAACGTCAATGCCGTTCAAAATGCCCTGCAGCGCGTAGGAACGCTCGCGCAGTACGCCGTCCAGGCCCTCGCCAAACTCGGGTGTCTGGATCTCGTTGGCATAGGTGGGGCTCACCGTGGTGATGGCGTCGGCATAGCGCAGGGCGCCCAGCATGTAGTTGATGCTGCAGGCGTCGCAACGCAGCTGCGAGGCGGCCGCCGGAATATGCGCCACACCAAGGATGTCCTCCATCACGGTGTCGCTAAACTGGCCCTGGAACGCCACGTTGTGAATCGAGAACACGGTCTTGACGCGGTCATACAGCGGCAGGCCCTGGTAGAACTCGCGCAAAAACACGGGCGCCAGCGCCGTCTGCCAGTCGTTGCAGTGCAGGATGTCGCACTCAAAGCCGGCGGGCAGGTGCTGCAGGCTCTCGGTGATGGCCTTGGAGAAGAACGCAAAGCGCTCGCCGTCGTCAAAGAAGCCGTACGGATAGTCGCGCGCGAAGTAGCGCTCGTTGTCGATGAACATATAGGTGACGCCGTCGTGCTCGAGCTTCTCGAGTCCGCAGTACTCATTGCGCCAGCCCAGGCTCACGTAAAAGTCGGAGAAGTGCTCCATCTGCGCCTTGTACTCGTCCTTGATGGTGGCGTACTTGGGCACCATCACGATGACTTCGGCGCCGGCGCGCACAAGCGCCGCAGGCAGCGAGCCCGCCACGTCGCCCAGGCCACCGGTCTTAACAAACGGTGCGCACTCGGCCGAGGCAAACACGATCTGCATCTTTTTGCTGGAATCAGCCATATTGTCTCCCATGTTGTTATTCGAGAATAGCCGCCTGGCGCAAACCGGGCGGCTATTCTACGTGTTACGAGCGATGTTGCGGTGCCAAAGCTAGCTCGCGTTGGTGATATCAGAAGTTAACGGGGCCTTTCCCAGCACCAGGATGTTCTCGGGCGTGCCGCGAAGCTCGGTGTTGGTGGGAACCACGTTGTTCTTGTCCAGGATGGCGTTCTCAACGCGGGCGCCGCTCTTGATGACGCAGCTCTGGTTGATGATCGAGTTCGTCACCGAGGCGCCTTCCTCGACCACGACGCCGCGCGACAGGATCGAGTTGCGCACGGTGCCCTTGATGATGCAGCCGGCCGAGATGATCGAATTGCAGGCGTGGCTGCCGGTCGCATAGCGCGAAGGCGGCACGTCGTGAGCCTTGGTCAGAATCGGGCGCTCGGGGTCAAAGAGATGGTCGGCCACGGTCTGGTCGAGCAGGTCCATGCTGCGGCGATACAGCGACTTCTCGCTAAACACGCCCACGACCTCGCCCTTGTACTCGTAGCTGCACACGTCGATGTTGCCAAAGTCGCCCTGGAGCGCCTCGAGCAGGTCCAGATAGTCGGCGGCCTGGTAGTGGTCGATGATCTCAAGCAGCGTCTCGCGGTTGACGATGCAGCAGTCCATAGAGGCGTTGTCGCCGTACACGACGCCGGCGCTCACGCCCGTCAGGCGGCCGTTCTCGTTGATCTGCAGCTTGGTCTCGTCATCGACGTTGCGCGTGGCCTTGCAGTACACCACGGTCATCTGGGCACCGGAGTTCTCGTGCGCGTCGATGATAGTGTTGAGGTCCATGTTAAAGATGATGTTGGTGCCCATCATCACAACATAGGGCTTGTCCGAGCGCTGGAACAGCGTCTTGTTGGAGATGATGTCGCGCAGCAAGAAGCGCATGCCGCCCTTGGTGGTGCCATACGCGTTGCCGGGCACCATGAACAGGCCGCCCTTCTTGCGGTCCAGGCCCCAGTCCTTGCCCGAGCCCACGTGGTCGATCAGCGAGCGGTAGTTTCCCGGCATGACGACGCCGACGGTCTTAATACCGGCATTCATCATGTTGGACAGCGGAAAGTCGATCAGGCGATAGCGGCCCAAAAACGGAACGGACGCGATGGGGCGGTCCTTGAGCAGCACGCTGCCGTAGGTCGAAGAGTAGTTAGCGGTGATATAACCGATGGCCTTGCGATTGATCATCGGATCATTCCCCCTTCCCGATAACGACGTCATTTCCAACGACGGCCGTATCCTTGGTGGTATCGACAGAGCCGAGCTTCACGCCCTCTTCGACCGTGGAGTTCTCGCCCAAAATAGCGCGGCAGATGTGCGCGCCGCTCTTAACGTGCGCACCCGGCAGCAGCACGGAGTCCTCGACCACGGCGCGCTCCTCGATGATGACATCGGTCGAAAGGATCGAGTGGCGAGCGGTACCGTAGATCTTGCAGCCGTTGGAGACCAGGCAGTCGTCCAAGCGACCATCCGGACCAATGTAGTGCGGCGGACGCGTGGTGATGTTGGACATGATGGGGAAGTGCTTGTCGAACAGATCGAACTCGGGGTTGTTACCCAGCAGATCCATCGAGGTCTCGTGGAAGCTGGCGATGGTGCCGACGTCCTTCCAAAAACCGTGGAACTCGTAGCTGTACAGGCGCTTGTTCTCGCCGAGCAGCTTGGGGATGATGTCCTTGCCAAAGTCGTGGCTCGAGCGCTGGTCCAGAGCGTCCTCCTCGAGTGCCTCGATCAGCACGTCGGCCGAGAAGATGTAGATGCCCATGGACGCGAGGTTCGAATCGGGCTTATCGGGCTTCTCAGTGAACTTGGTGATGCGGCCGTCCTCGGGGTCGGTGGTCAGGATGCCAAAGCGGCTGGCCTCCTCCCACGGCACGGGCATAACGCTCACCGTGAGGTCGGCGTTGTTCTCAATGTGCGTCTTGAGCATCTTGCGGTAGTCCATGCGATACAGGTGATCGCCAGACAGAATCAGGACGTACTTGGGGTCGTTGGCCTTGATGTAGTCGAGGTTCTGCGTAATGGCGTCGGCCGTGCCCGCATACCAGGCGCCGCCGGTCTGCGTCTCGTACGGCGGCAGGATCGACACGCCGCCGTCGCGGCTGTCCAGATCCCACGCCTCGCCGGAGCCCACATAGGCATGCAGCAGGTAGGGACGGTACTGCGTCAGAACGCCCACCGTGTCGATGCCCGAGTTGGAGCAGTTGGACAGCGAAAAGTCGATAATGCGGAACTTGCCACCAAAGCTAACCGCCGGCTTAGCGATCTTTTGGGTGAGTGCCCCCAATCGGCTGCCCTGTCCTCCTGCGAGGAGCATCGCGATGCATTCTTTCTTACTCATCGATTTCTCCTTCTGTCATCGATGTTCTTAAACCCATTAGCGACGGGCGCGGCGCTCAGTCGCGCCCGTCGAGTAATGCCGTGCTGGCATAAGGGAGCTCGCGCGCCTTTACGCGTGCCAGATCTCGTCGCGGTACTCGCGAATGGTGCGGTCGCTCGAGAACCAGCCGGAGGAGGCGGTGTTGAGCAGCGCCTTGCGGTTCCAGGTCTCCTGGTCGCCGTAGCTGCCGGTAAGCTTTTCCCATGCATCCACGTAGCTGCGGAAGTCTGCCATGACCAGGTCGGGGTCGTTGTTGTTCATGAGCTCGTTGTAGATGCTCTCGAAGTTGCCCGAAAGACCTGCAAAGGTGTTGTCCTTGAGCTCGTCCATCACGCGGCCCAGACGCTCACGATCGTTGTTGAGAGTATCCCACGCAAAGTAGCTGTTGGATGCCCAGAGCTGCTCGACCTCGGGAGCGGTCAGGCCAAAGATGGCCTCGTTCTCGCGGCCGGCCAGGTCGGCGATCTCGATGTTGGCGCCGTCGAGGGTGCCCAGCGTAATGGCGCCGTTCATCATGAGCTTCATGTTGGACGTGCCCGAGGCCTCCTTGCCGGCCGTGGAAATCTGCTCCGAGATCTCGGCGGCGGGGTAGATGAGCTGGGCGTTGCTCACGCGGAAGTTGGGGATAAAGCAGACCTTCATGACCTCGTTGACGCGCGGGTCGTTGTTGATGACATCGGCCACCGAGTTAATGAGGCGGATGGTCTCCTTGGCGAAGGTGTAGCTCGAGGCCGCCTTGCCGCTAAAGATGAAGGTCGTCGGCGTCACGTGGAAGTTGGGGTCGGCGATGCGACGGTTGTAGATGTCCATCACCTTCATGATGTTCATGAGCTGGCGCTTGTAGGCATGGAAGCGCTTCACCTGAACATCAAAGACGGTGTTGGGGTCGATAACCAGACCGGTCTCGGCCTTTACGTAGGCGGCCAGGCGCTCCTTGTTGGCGCGCTTGGAGGCACCCACGGCCTTAAGGAACTCGCTGTCGTCCTTAAACTCTTTGAGCTTCTCCAGCTCAAAGGCGTCCTTGAGCCAGCCGTCGCCAATGGCCTCGGTCACGAGCTTGGCGTAGGTGGGGTTGGCCTCGGCAAAGAAGCGACGGTGCGAGATGCCGTTGGTCTTGTTGTTGAACTTCTCGGGCGTCAGGGCATAGAAGTCCTTGAGCACGATGTTCTTGATGATGTCGGAGTGGATCTTTGCCACGCCGTTGACGCTATGGCTGCAGATCACGGACAGGTTGGCCATGCGAATCTCGCCGTCCCACAGAATGGCGGTCTGGCGCAGGCGCTCCTGCCAGCCCTCCTGCGTGGTGTCGAATGACTCGTGCCAACGACGGCTGATCTCGTCGATGATCTGGTACACGCGGGGGAGGAGCTTGGAGAACGTACCGATGGGCCACTTCTCCAGAGCCTCGGGCAGGATGGTGTGGTTGGTGTAGCTCACGACCTGCGTCACGATGTTCCAGGCGTCGTCCCACTCGAGCTTCTTCTCGTCGATGAGGATGCGCATGAGCTCGGGGCCGCACATGGCGGGGTGCGTGTCGTTGGTATGGATGGCCACAAACTGCGGCAGCAGCTCCCAGTTAGCGCCGTGCTCCTTCTCAAAGGTGTCGAGCAGGCTGTAGATGCCGGCCGAGACAAACAAGTACTCCTGCTTCAGGCGCAGCAGACGGCCGTGCTCGCCGGCGTCGTTGGGGTAGAGGATGGCGCTGATGGCCTCGGCCTCGGCACGCTCGGCATCGGCCAGGGCGTAGTCGCCTCGGTTGAAGGCCTCCAGATCGAAGTGCTCCTCGACCGGCTCAGCGGCCCAGACGCGCAGCTTGTTGACGGTCTCGCCGGCATAGCCCACAACGGGGATGTCATAGGGGACGGCCAGGATGTCCTGCGTATCCACCGTGCGGTAGAACGTGCGACCGTTCTCCTCAAAGCCCTCAACGTGACCACCAAACTTAATGGTCACGGCCTTGTCCTGACGACGGACCTCCCAGGGATAGCCGTGGGTGAGCCACTCGTCGGTGGCCTCGACCTGGCTGCCGTTGACGATCTCCTGCTTAAACAGGCCGTAACGGTAGCGCATGCCGTTGCCGTAGCCGGCAATGCCCTCGGCTGCCATGGAATCCAGGAAACATGCGGCCAGACGGCCCAGGCCACCGTTGCCCAGCGCCGGATCGGGCTCCTGGTTCTCGATTACGGACAGGTCAAAGCCCATGTCGTCAAGCGCCTCGGCGACCATGTCGCGCACGCCAAAGTTGAGCAGGTAGTTGTCGAGCAGGCGTCCGATCAAAAACTCGATTGAGAAGTAGTACACGCGCTTTTTGCCCTCGGCAGCCGCGCGGGCGTCGCTCTTGGTGGCAACGGTGCGTGCCTTCTCGGCCACGAGCTTGGCCAGGGCGTTAAAGCGGTCCAGGTCGCTCGCGGCCTCGACGCTCTTGCCGCTGATGCTCATGACGGCATCGCGATAGAGCTCAGTAAATTCCTGCTTATTGTCGAAGATTTTATTCATACGTTCCTTTCCCCCGGGGATGTTTCTCCCGGAACGGTTATGACATGTATCCTACGCCCCCGCGGGGCGGGTAATTACAGTGGTAACGGCTTTGTTACGCTTTCTTGGTAGGAGCCTTAACAGCAGCTGTCTTAGCCTTGGAGGCAGCCTTTTTGGTGGCCGCCTTCTTAGCCGTGGTGGATTTGATCGAAGCCTTGGTTGCGGGCTTGGCAGCCTTCGCCTTAGCCGGATCCTTCTTAGCAGCCGCGGTCTTGGGCTTCACCGACGACGTGCGCTTACGCGTCGTCTCCTTGGGCTCCTCGACCACGGGCGGCTTATAGCTGCTGGGACCGCGGCGCTTAAGTACCACGCCTGCCAGACCGGGCACCTTCATCTCAATGGAGTCCATCTGCCCGTTCCAAGGATAGGGCTCGCTCGAGCAGGTGTAGGGCTCCTCACCGGCGTATCCGCTGCCACCGAACTCGGGACGGTCAGAATCAAAGATGACCTCCCAGTCACCCTCGCGCGGCACGCCCACGCGGAAGCTCTCGTAGCTCGCCGGGTCAAAGTTGATCAGGATCACCAAGTCGTCATCGACGTCCTCGCCCTGGCGCACAAAGCTCACGATGGACTGCTTGGAGTTGTCCGCGTCGATCCAGGTAAAGCCGTCGTCGGTGTAGCCGCGCTCGTACAGGGCGGGCTCGGCGGTGTACAGGTGGTTGAGCGCCTTGATAAACGCCTGATGACGCCTGTGGGTCTCGTACTCCTCGGTCAGGAACCACTGGATGGACTCGTAGTAGCGCCACTCAATAAACTGGCCGATCTCGTTGCCCATAAAGTTGAGCTTGGCACCGGGGTGCGTCATCTGGTAGAAAGCCAGCGTGCGCAGGCCGGCAAACTGGCGCCACCAGTCACCCGGCATGCGGCCGATCAGCGAGCACTTGCCGTGCACGACCTCGTCGTGGCTCAGCGGGCAAATAAAGTTCTCGGTAAAGGCGTACATGATGGAGAACGTGAGCAGCCCGTGGTTGCCGGGGCGCCACGGAAAATCGGTCTGCATGTAGTGCAGGGTGTCGTTCATCCAGCCCATGTCCCACTTGTAGTGGAAGCCCAGGCCGCCGTCCTGCGGCGGATAGGTCACGAGCGGCCACGCGGTGGACTCCTCGGCCATCATCATCACGTCGGGGTAGTGCGCCTCCACGGCGCAGTTGACCTGGCGGATAAACGCGCTGGCGTCCAGGTCCTCCTCGGTACCGTACTTGTTGAACTTCTTTTGGCCCGGATCGTCAATGCCAAAGTTGAGGTACAGCATGCTGGACACGCCATCCATGCGAATGCCGTCAACGTGGAAGTTCTCGAGCCAATACAGCACGTTGGAGACCAGGAAGGAGCGGACCTCGCCGCGGGCGAAGTCAAACTTGTGCGTGCCCCAGTTGGGGTGAATCTCGTGCTCAAACAGCATGTGGCCGTTAAAGGTGGCAAGGCCATGGGAGTCGGCGCAAAAACCGCCGGGCACCCAGTCCATGATCACGCCAATGCCCGCCTCGTGGCAGGCATCGATAAAGTGCATGAGCTGCTGCGGGTTGCCATAGCGCGACGTGGCGGCGTAATAGCCGGTCGTCTGGTAGCCCCAGGAGCCATCGAAGGGATGTTCCATAAGCGGCATGACCTCGATATGCGTGTAGCCCATGTCGCGCACGTAGTCCACGAGCTCGACCGACAGGTCGTCGTAGGTATAGAACTCGCCGCGCTGCGCGGGGAAGGGGTCCATGGGACCGGGGTAGTTGCCGTACTCGTCCGGCTCGCCCTGCGGCGCGTCGCCGTGGCGCTTCCACGAGCCAATATGCACCTCGTAGATGTTGAGCGGCTGCGACATGTGGTTGTGGCCGGCGCGGCGCTTGAGCCACGCGGCGTCGTTCCACTTGTAGCCATCCAGGGTCCACAGCACGCTCGCCGTTCCCGGAGGGCACTCGGCCTTAAAGGCGTATGGATCGGCCTTGTAGAGCTTTTCGCCCTCGTTGGTTTCGATGAGGTATTTATAGAGCTGGCCCTGCTCGGCGCTAGGAATAAAGCCTTCCCAAATAGAGCTCGTATGCACGGGCACCAGCGGGTTGGCCTGTTCGTCCCAATTGTTGAATTCACCGATAACGTGGACGCTCTTAACGTCGGGCGCCCAAACGCAAAAACGCCAGCCGCGCGTACGCTGCTGCGTGTCGGGATGCGCGCCCATCTTTTCCCAGCTGCGCTCCCACGTACCGATGCCAAACAGATAGACATCGTCCTTGGTGAGCTCCGGTGCGTGCGGGGCGGCTTTACGGGTAGCGGGCTTTTTAGTTGCTGGCTTTAGCTTTGTATCGCTCACGTTTGATCCCATCATGACGCGGCAGCGTGTTGCCTTGGTGACTAGATGCGAAAGGTCCAAGGCTGCACGAATCGAAGGGACGGCGACGTTTCGGTGATTCGTTCCACCTCGCGTGCTCGGTGGAACTTTCGGCAAAAACTACGATAACACCTGTACGTTAGTTTTATGAACGAAAGCGGATTTGCGGGGGCGTTTAATCGGTAAGCGACATGTTTATACCACTGGCAGAATTGCCGTGGTAAAACTCTTGACAGTTTTACCAATTTGGGTTTCAAAATTGTTTGTTTGACGTTGGGTAAAACGTTTTTAGCAGGATGTTTACCATTTGATATCGAAAGGTTCGTTTATGTCCCATACCGCCGCTCCCCAGGTTGCTTTTATTTTCGATTGCGACGGCACGCTGGTTAATAGCACCCCCGTTTGGGCTTATGCTCAGCCAGAGTTATTGCACCGCCACGGGATTGACGTGACGGTCGACGATTTTGCCCAGTTTGAGCATTTGTCGCTCGAGGACGAGTGCCAGGCCTACCACGACACGTGGGGCATTGGCGCGAACGGCGAGGAGCTGTATCGCGAGCTGAGTGAGATTTTGATTGATGGGTACTCCAAGGTGCCGCCGCGCGAGGGGCTCCTGGCATTTTTGAAGCAGGCGCAGGAGGCCGGTATTGCCATGTGCGTTGCCACGTCCACGCCGGCCGAGCTGGTGCAGTCTGCGCTTGCGGGAGCCGAGCTCGACGCTTACATGGAGTTTGTGACCACCACGGGCGAGGCAGGACGCTCCAAGCAGTTCCCGGATGTGTATGAACTTGCGCTGCGCCGTCTGGAGGAGCGCCACGGGCACAAGTTCGAACGCTCATGGGTGTTTGAGGACGCTGTCTTTGGCCTAAAGAGCTCTGGCACCGCAGGCTTTAAGCGCGTGGGCATCTATGACCCGCACGGCCGCATGAAGCGCGACGATGTGCGTTCCAACTGCGATATCTTTATCGACAGCTATGAAGAGCTGGACCTTGACCGTGTGCTTTCGTTTGAGGGATAGGCGAGGACTGTGGCTTGCAAGGTACTAGTGGTATGCGGCTCGCCCGTGGTGGCGAGCGCGGATCTGTTGCGTAGGCTAGCAGGGGAGTGCGACCACATTGTCACCGTGGACCGCGGTCTCGATGCGCTGCTGGCCGCGGGACTGGGCTGCGATGTATATGTAGGGGACGCCGACACGGTAAGCGATAAGGGTCGAGCGCTAGTCGATGCCGCCGAAGCCTTTGAAGTAGAGCGCCACGACCCGTACAAGGACTATACCGATCTGGCGCTGGCGCTCGATTCCGTCCGCCGTCGCTGGCCGGGTGCCGAAGTGGTTGCGACCTGCGCCACCGGCGGCCGCCCGGATATGGCGCTAAGCGTCCTAGGCCTACTAGCTAACTACAAAGACGCCCCTGTATGGATTGCCGAGGACGAGACCACGGCCCGCATTTTGCACGAAGGCGAATCCTGGACCATCGAAGGCGCCGAGGGCAAGACGTTCTCCATCATCGCTATTGCCCCCAACACCGAGGTAAGCGAACACGGTCTAGAGTGGGAGCTACACCACGCCCCACTAGGCTTGTTAGCCGACACAGGCATCAGCAACGTCGTCAGGTCAACAGCCACGATTCAAGTCCACACCGGCACCGCCATCGCTTACCTATATTAATAGGTATCAATAGGCATTTAGAATCTGACCAAAAAAGTCCTTGCACGCCGCGTCAACTTCCCCTATAGTATTTCCTCGTCACGGGGGCGTAGCTCAGCTGGGAGAGCGCTTGACTGGCAGTCAAGAGGTCAGGGGTTCGATCCCCCTCGTCTCCACCTTCGTGAATGCTAAGGCCTCCGGAATTCCGGAGGCCTTTTTTCATGCAAATATGCCTCGCGCCACAAACCCAATCCACACCAACAAAAAGTTGCACAATTGATTTCCAATCTCTGTACATACTTTGTTAGTCAAGCGCAATTACCAGTGCAGCTCGCTGCTCCATTTAGGCTTCAGGAACGCTCCCAATTATTGCCAGTACCTCAATAACCTGCATCAATGTGAACAACATCCCAAAACAACCCCCTTGAACACGCTAAATGAACGATATGTTGTCCACCACAAGCCAAATCAGTTTCGCTACCAGTTTGTGCTAGGATACCTAACGTTACATGAGTTCAACTGTGCTCGCGGCTCCAGCAAGCCATGAAGCGCAGGGTCGATCAGCATCCGGCCGTAACGGCGGTGCCAGAAACACCACGAGCTCCAATAAAGAAGTCATGCGACTTTGTTTTTTTGCATCGAATTAATTCGTAGGTGTAAATAGCTATTGTTTGCATGCTAAAGCGTAGCAGTACTGCAGCTGTTTGCGTGCGTTCCAGTTTTGTACCCGCTTGACTGGGCCGCACGCAGCCAGCTGGAGACGCGTTCATTTTGCGATACACGTCCGCGTCTCTAGCAACTGCACTAATACATACCGTTCACGGTGAGGCAGAGCCACGTGCTTGTCTAACTGGGCTCAGGGTTTGAATATGGAGCGCCTTCGCGCACAAGCGCCCTGGCGAAGCCATACCCAAACCCCCTGAGCCACACGTAAGACAGCAAGGGAGGTGGTGCTCATGTGGTATGTGATCCAGGTCATTAACGGTCGCGAAGATGTAATGCGCGATCGCATCGAGCGTGTAGTGCCGGCGAGCGCCATGCAGGAGCTCTTTTATCCCCAATTTCAAACCGAGATCAAAGTTCACGGCGAATGGGTCAATACGACAAAGCCGCTCTTTCCCGGTTATCTTATCTGCGATACGGCAGATCCCCGCACCGTGCAACAGTATCTGCTACGTATGGACGACTTTGCCCGGGTCCTTTCCCAGGACGGTCAGTTTGTACCGCTGGCAAAAGAAGAGGTTCAGCTTATTGGCGGCTTTACGCATAGGGGAGACCGCGTAGTGCCCATGAGCGAGGCCTTAAAAGACGGCGACCAGGTCGTAGTGACGGCAGGTCCGCTGCTGGGCCACGAAGGCCTCATCAAAACCATTAACAGACGCAAGAGCACTGCTTATTTGGAGCTCGATCTGTGCGGCCGGCGCGTAACCACCCGTGTCGGCCTTGCGGTGCTTTCTGCCGAGCAGCGCGTCATGCGCAATCTTAAAAAGGCGATCGCCTAGCTGCGGGCGGCTGCTTAAAGGAGCAAAGGGGATCCCCGGGCCGGGGATAACGGGATCAACAGGGAAGAGAAGAAGAGTTTTGAATACCGAATCCAAGAGTGCAAAGCAAAAGGGGAAGCTGAGTGCCTTTGAACCGTATGCGTTGATGGCATATGACATTGTTGCAACTTTTATTGCTGTGTTTGTTGCATCGTGGGGAACGCAACATTGGGCGACGCTCAGCGGAGCAGCCGGCGCATGCCCGGCTATTCTTGTGCTTGCGCTTGTTAACGTTGTTGTCTTTTGGTTCTTTCATATGTATAGCAGCTTATGGCGCTATGCGAGCATTTCCGAGGCTGGACGTATTGTTGCTGCTGTAACGGTAGGCTCAGTAATTGGCGACGTTATCTTTAGCGTGTTATTTGGCAAGGGCATGACCCTTCGTGAGGACGTTATGGCATGGGCTGTCATCCTCATTATTTGCGGTGGCGGCCGCTTTGCCATTCGCGCCATTTATGGCAGCCAGCTCTGGCGCTTTAAAAGCAATTCCGATGCGCATCTCCCGCGTACGCTCATCGTAGGAGCAGGGGAGACCGGCTCTCTTTCCATCAAACGTATGTTCAACGGAGACCCCGATATGATCGGTGATCCGGTTGCCGTAGTTGACGATGACCCTAACAAGCAAAACCAGCGTATTCATGACGTTAAGGTTTGCGGTACATGCGCCGATATCCCTACTATTGCGCACGATTGTGAGGCAGAACAGATTGTCGTGGCAATTCCGAGTGCCACACATGAAGAGCGTCAGCGAATCTATGACCTGTGCATGAAGACAGGTCTTAGGGTCCTCACGCTCCCCAATGTTCGCGATATTCCGCAGGATGGTGTAGGCAGGGTTGCCCTTCGTGAGGTCGAAATCAGCGACTTGCTTTCTCGTGAGGAAAAATCGCTTGACCTTAACCAGATGGGCTACGTTACCGGTAAGCGCATTTTGGTCACAGGCGGCGGCGGATCTATTGGCTCAGAGCTTGTACGTCAGCTGCTTCCGGCAAAGCCTGCGCAAATCGTGTTGTTCGACATTTACGAGAACACTACCTATGAGCTGTATCACGACATCATCAAGACCGCTCATGATCAAGGCACTGATATTCAAGTCTACATCGGCTCCATTACACATCTCCCAGCGATTACCAAGGTTTTTGAGAAGTACCATCCTCAAGTTGTTTTCCACGCTGCAGCCCACAAGCACGTTCCTCTTATGGAACACAACGCCCGCGAGGCAATCGAGAATAACGTTTTTGGCACGCTCAACGTCGTGCGCCTTGCCGACAAGTACCAGTGCAGCCACTACGTGCAGATTTCTACCGATAAGGCCGTTAATCCCACAAATGTAATGGGCGCCACCAAGCGTATGGACGAGATGATCGTTCAGTATTACGCGGCAAACAGCAAGACCATCTTTGCGGCTGTTCGCTTTGGCAATGTTCTGGGTAGTCACGGATCGGTCATCCCGCTGTTTAAGCGCCAGCTTCGTGAGGGTGGCCCTATCACCATTACGCACAAGGACATCACGCGTTACTTCATGACCATCCCGGAGGCCAGCAAGCTTGTCATTACTGCCGGCGCTCTGGCGCATGGTGGCGAGATTTTTGTACTGGACATGGGTGAGCCGGTCAAGATCTACGACCTTGCCATCAACCTTATTACTCTGAGCGGTCTTAAGCCTGGCAAAGATATCCAGATTAAAGAAGTCGGCCTGCGTCCTGGCGAAAAGATGTACGAGGAGCTCCTTATGGACAACGAGCAGCTCCTGCCTACCGAGCATTCCGAGATTCGCATTTCCACAGCCGAGGCCGACAAGATGGAAGAGATCAAAGGCAAGCTCGAGAAGCTTCATGACTGCCTCGACAAGGAAAACGACACGGTTAAGTCTGTTCTCGCTGAGGTTGTACCTACATATCATCCGCAGTTTAACGATTAGGGATAAGGAGTCACGATGGATATCAAGCCCTTTGAGAATAAGGTTTGGCTAAGCTCGCCGACCATGCACGGCGATGAGCTCAAATACATTACCGAGGCATATGAGACCAACTGGATGTCGACGGTAGGGGAGAATATCAACGAGGTCGAACGCCAAATGGCCGAAAAGATAGGTTGCGGCTATGCCGTTGCCCTTTCTTGCGGTACTTCCGCGCTGCATCTTGCCATGAAGCTCGCTGGAATTAAGCCCGGTGATGAGGTCCTTTGCAGCGATATGACGTTCGACGCTACGGTTAACCCAGTTGTTTACGAGGGCGGTGTTCCTGTATTTATCGACACCGAGCGTGACACTTGGAATATGGATCCCGTCGCTCTTGAAAAGGCCTTTGAACTGCATCCGACTGCAAAGGTCGTTGTGGCGGCGCATCTTTACGGAACGCCTGGCAAAGTCGAAGAGCTTCGTTCAATTTGCAATGCGCACGGGGCTGTCCTTGTTGAGGATGCTGCTGAGTCACTTGGCGCCACGTATAAGGGTCGTCAGACTGGTACGTTTGGTGACATCAGCGCCATTAGCTTTAACGGCAATAAGATCATTACCGGTTCCGCTGGTGGCATGCTTTTAACTGATAGCAAAGAGGCAGCCGATAAAACGCGCAAATGGTCGACCCAGTCGCGCGAAGCCGCTCCCTGGTACCAGCATGAGGAGCTTGGTTATAACTATCGCATGAGCAATGTAATTGCCGGTGTCGTGCGTGGCCAGATTCCGTATCTGGAGGAGCATATTGCCCAAAAGAAGGCTATTTATATGCGTTACAAAGAGGGCTTTAAGGGTCTGCCGGTGAGCATGAACCCCTATGACCCTAACGTTTGTGAGCCGAACTTCTGGCTTTCTTGCCTGCTAATAGACCCTGACGCAATGTGCAAACAGGTTCGAGGCGAGAGTGAGGCACTTTACGTAAGCGAGCCTGGCAAGAGCTGCCCCACCGAGATTCTTGAGGCTATTGCCGCCATTAACGCCGAGGGTCGTCCAATATGGAAGCCTATGCACATGCAGCCAATTTATCGCATGAATGCTTTCGTGACGCGCGAGGGCAATGGTCGAGCTAAGACCAACGCATATATTTCCGGCGGTGCAACGGGTACAGATGGCTTGCCTTTGGATATTGGCGCCGATATCTTCCATCGTGGTCTATGTCTGCCCTCCGACAACAAGATGACTCCCGAGCAGCAGGACGTAATCATCGAAGTTATTAGGCGTTGTTTTGAGTAGGCTTGGTAACGAGACGTTCTATCAGCGATATGGCAAACGAGCCATTGACCTGTGCCTGTCTCTTGTCCTGCTCATTCTCTTCTGGTGGGTACTGGCGATCGTGGCAATTCTGGTGCGCGTAAAATTAGGTAGCCCTGTGCTGTTCCACCAGCCGCGCCCCGGGCGCGACGAGAAGGTGTTCAACCTATATAAGTTTCGCACGATGACCGACGAGCGCGACGCCGACGGAAACCTACTGCCCGACGAGCTGCGCCTGACTAAGTTCGGTCGCGCCCTGCGCTCCACGAGCCTGGACGAACTACCCGAGGTGTTCAATATCGTCAGGGGCGACATGGCGATCATCGGGCCGAGGCCGCTTCTAGTCGAGTACCTGCCCTACTACAACGACCGCGAGAGACTCCGTCACTGCGTGCGGCCCGGTCTCACCGGGCTCGCGCAGGTCAACGGGCGCAACTCCCTCAAGTGGGGCGAGCGTTTCGAGCTCGACGCTGAGTATGTGGAGAGCATCAACCTCGCCAATGACGTTCACATCTTCCTGAGGACGATCGGCAAGGCGCTGAGCCGCAGCGACGTCTCGGACAACACAGCCGCAACTGAAGGCAACTTCGCGGAAATCAGGTCCCGCGAGATCACAAGGGGGAAAGCAGCTGATGAGTAACGGAACCAACATCCTCATCCTGAGCGCGGGAACGCGCGACAAGGTCGTGCAGTACTTCGAGCGCTCGCTCGCGGGCCGCGGGCGCGTGCTCGCTACCGACATGAGCGAGTACGCGCCCGCCATCTACGAGGCCGACGAGCACTTCATCGTACCGCGTATGACCGACGAGGGATACCTCGACGTCATACTCGAGATTTGCAGAGACAACGACATCAAAGGTGTTCTCTCCCTCATCGACCCCGAGCTCTCCCTGCTCGCGAAGAACGCAGGTCGTTTCGAGGCCGTGGGGACCACGGTCATCGGATCCTCCTACGACCTCTGTGAGCTCGCGCTCGACAAGTTCGAGATGTTCAAGTGGCTCTCCTCCCACGGCTACCGCTGCGCACGCTCCTGGATGGACCGAGGCGAGTTTCACCGAGCCTTCGACGACGGCGAGGCCGGGTTCCCCGTGTTCGTGAAGCCTGCCAGGGGCAGCGCGAGTCTCGCTATCTCTAAGGTCTCGGATGCCGACTACCTCGACCTAATGCTCGCCCAGGGTGAGGGGCTCATGATCCAGGAATTTCTCGACGGCCAGGAGATCGGCGCCGACGTCTACGTGGATATGATCAGCGGTGAAGTCGTCTCTATCTTCACCAAGAAGAAACTAAAGATGCGCGCCGGCGAGACCGACAAAGCCGTCTCGTTCAAGGACCAAGGGTTGTTCGATCTGATTGAGAGGTTCGTGAAGGAGACAGGCTTCAGGGGCCAGGTTGACATCGATATCTTCGATATAGGCGGCGAGTATTACATCTCGGAGGTCAACCCGCGCTTCGGCGGCGGCTACCCGCATGCTTACGAGGCGGGCTGCGACCACGTCGAGATGATTGTCAACAACCTGAACGGCATCGCCAACGAGCCACGCATCGGGGCCTACGACGAAGGCATCGTGATGATGAAGTACAACGAGTTGCATTGTATGCGTATTGAGACGAGTGCGACTTCATGTGGGAAGGGAACACTCTAGCTTGAAAGTTTTGATTCTTGCTAACAAAGATGAGGGATTGTTTCAGTTCAGAGCCGAGTTGATTGAAAAACTCGCTCGAGATGGCCATAAAGTATTTTTCTGTGTACCGAACGGCGAATTTGTTTCTGAAATTGAGAAGCTCGGGGCGACCTTCATCGCCTGCCCGTTCTTGAGCCGCCGAGGCACCAACCCCGTGGATGATTTGAAACTGATACGTTTTTATCGCAAGGCGCTCAAAGAGGTGCAGCCGGACATCGTGTTCACGTACACGATAAAGCCCAACGTGTACGGCGGCATTCTGTGCGGGCGTTTGGGCATCCCATATCTCGTGAACGTCACAGGGTTGGGGACGGCGGTCGAGAACGAGGGGCCGCTTCAGAAGCTGACTCTTAGGCTCTACAAGCTTGGGCTGAAAAAGTCCCAGGTCGTCTTCTTCCAAAATGAGGCAAACAGGGACTTTATGCTCTCTAAGGGAGTCGTTGCGGGGCGTTGTGAGTTGCTGCCAGGCTCCGGGGTGAATCTTCAGCGGTTCCAGGTTTTGGATTATCCGGAAGACGACGGAACCACACGTTTCTTCTACTTCGCCCGCGTTATGCGGGAAAAGGGTATAGAGGAATACCTCGAAGCCGCTAAACAAATCAGAAGCAAATACCCCCATACGGAATTTCATGTCTGCGGCAGCTGCGAGGACGAATACAGAGGCTCCCTCGAGGCTTGCGAGAAAGGCGGCGTCGTCATCTACCACGGAAGCGTAAAAGACGTTCGGGAGATGCATGCCGTGTCGAGCTGCACGGTGCATCCCACTTTCTATCCGGAGGGGATGTCGAATGTGCTGCTGGAGAGCTGCGCCTGCGGCAGACCGATCATCACGACGAACCGGCCTGGGTGCAGGGAGGTCGTGGATGACGGCGTCAATGGCTTCGTCGTAAAGCAGAGAGACGCGGAAGACCTTATCTCAAAAATCGAGAATTTTCTTGCCCTGCCCTATGCCGAGAAAAGGGAGATGGGCCTGAACGGCAGGAGAAAGGTCGAGAGGAAGTTCGACAGGCAGATAATCGTCGAGCGCTACCTGAAGGAAATGGCGGCTGCGGAAGAAGCGAAGGAGGCGCGCCGTTGAGGATAGCGGTTTGGAAAATCCGGCTGATGGGAAGCCTTCACGTCAAAGGCGCGATCCAAAGGATTTCACCCAATGTGGTTTGCGACTTCAACCAGGGCTCGAAAGTCAATATCGGGAGCACTGCCCAAATCCACAGCGGAAGCAAGATTAAGGCGAGAAAAGGCTCGAACCTCGCAATCGGCGACAACGTCCGCATCAACTACAACTGCATGGTCATCTGCCATGACGCGTTAACTATCGGCGCTGGCACAGCGTTCGGACCAAACGTCCTCGATTATGACCACGACCATACCTTCAGGGAGGGCCCCTCAAATAGGACTCCTTTGAATGGTCTCCGGTGGAGATTGGAGGAAACTGTTGGATAGGCGCGGGAACGATAATCCTTCGAGGAACGAAAATCGGGTCGAACTCGGTGGTCGCGCTGGGAATCATCGTGAAAGGCGTGTTTCCCAGCGATTCCTTGATTTTGCAGCGGCGCACCACAGAAGCTCGGGGCTGCTGATGGCTAATATGGAAGGCGTTAGCCATGGGAGAATGACGGTCACCGTCGTCATGGCAACGTACAACGGCAGGCAGTTTCTTCGGGAACAGCTTGACTCGATTGTTTCGCAGGGGCGACAGGCCGATGAGGTGGTGATTGTCGACGACTGTTCGAGCGACGGCACGCCGGAATACATCGATGCGTACATTGATGAGCATGGCCTGACGGACACATGGAGGATCTATCGCAACGAGAAGAATCTCGGATTCGTTGGCAACTACCTCAAGGGATGCTCGCTCGCGAAGGGTGACGTCGTCTTCTTCTCCGACCAAGACGACGTTTGGGCGGATAGCAAGATATCCGAGATGATGGCTGTGTTCGAGAGGCACGAGGACGCGCTCGTCGTTTCGTGCGACACGACGATCATCGACCAGGACGACAGACCTGACAACACCTTTCAGACCTCGCTCAGGCGCACGGAGAAGGGGGTATGGAAGGTTGAATTCGACCAGCAAGTTTCATCTATGCTCAGTAGCGGCCTGACGCTTGGCGTGAAGCGCTCCTTTATGGATGAAATGACTCCCATCATCGAGCGCGAGGACCTCGTATACGATTCGCCGCTCGGGCTCTTCGCGGCGGCCAAGGGAGGATTTTACCGCGTCGGCGGAAAGGCACTTGTCCTGCACAGGGTTCACAGGAGCAACGCGTCCACGCCCACCTATTCTCTGAAGTCGAGACTGTCAAACCCCGAGCAGCACATTAAAGGCAGAAGGCATCAGCTCAAGCATATTGAGGCGTGTAGAAAGTACTGCGCCAACGAGCTGGATTCCGGTACGCTTGACCGACTCGATGAGGAAATTGCGGCACGCGAGGTTGCCGTTAATGCCATGGAGGAGCGAAAGCCGCTTCCGCTTATGGCGCAATTGATTAAGAAGGGGCCGATGGCCAACGAGAAAATTAGCCTTGTGAACCTCATTGTCGCCCTAAGGAGGCGTTGATGAGGGGCATTGCGGCCTGCATCGTTACCTACAACCCGGAACTTGCGCGCTTTTCGGAATGTCTGTCCGCTGTAGCCGAACAGGTGGAACACGTTTTTATCGTGGACAACGGCTCAAATGAGACGAGCGGGGTGGAAGCGCTCTGCCGTGAATATGACAATGCCATTTTTGTTCCCCTGGGGGAGAACAAAGGCATTGCGGCCGCCCTCAACAAGGGATGTACTGCCGCAGACGAGAAGCGCTGCACCGCCGTATTGACGCTCGATCAGGACTCGGTATGCGAAGATGGCTTGGTGGAGAAGCTGGCGGCTCATTTGGCCAAAGACGTTGGGATTGCGGCACCTTGGATTTCTTACGCGGGTAACGAGGAATATTACGATTTGCCGCAAGACGGGTCCTACGAGGTCGAATGGACGATTACCAGCGCGTCGTTGACGAGCATTGATGCCTGGAGGAAGATCGGCGGTTTCGACGAGGCATTGTTCATCGACAGCGTTGATCGCGATTTCTGCATTCGACTTCGTAGAGCCGGCTATCGCGTGGTCATTAACCCTGCGACTTCGCTGTCCCATGAACTTGGAGACATGCGGTGCGTCCGGATTCTCGGCAAGGTAATTCACATCACCAACCACAGCAGTTTTCGCAAGTACTACATAGCCAGAAACAAGATTCTATTGGCGAAGAAGGGTGAAATTAGCATCGCAGGGTGCGTGCGAGAAATATCGCAGGAATTCTTCAAGGCTCTATTGCTAGAAGACAATAAGGCTTCAAAGATATCGAGGCTTATGCATGGAATTGTCGATGGCTTGCAGAGCCGTATGGGAACGCCAAGAACGGGAGTAACTTCAAAATGATTCTTGTGGCTGGCCTCCTTGTTCTTGATTTAACGGCATTGGTGTTCCAGAAGAGCAAAGTACCCTTCCTCGCCCTTTTGATTTTTCTTTGGTTTGTATTCGTTTTCAGCAATGGACTGGCTGACGATTTCAACTACAGCCTGCATTTGATGAACCCGACTTTAGCACAGGACAAGGGAATTGGTTACAGTCTGTTAATCAAGTTCTTATCGGATTGCGGCGCGACGCTATTTCAGTTGAAGCTGCTCGTCGGAACTTTCTATCTAGTCTCTATTGGTCTATGCGGCTGGAATTTGACGAAGAGGCCAGGTTTGTTTTTGGCCCTGTATTCGATTTTCCCTTTTTGCATGGATGCAGTACAGCTTAGGTTTTCACTTGCCATCTCCTTTGTTCTGATTGGATATCTCTATGTATCAAAGGCCAAAGGTGGTCTGAAGAAAAAAGCGGCTGTTTTCTTTTTTGCATGTTTAATTGGTTTCAGCTTCCATGCGGCTGTTCTCTTCTTTGCATTGCTGCTATTTGCCAAAGAGCTATCGCATCGTGACGTTCGAAAGTTGTGCATTCTTGTTTTTCTTGGCCTAATTGTGGTGACACGAACCAGTTTGCTGACTCAAATTGCCACTCTTCTGGGCGTCTCCGCACGACTTAATATGGTTGGCGGCGTTGACGGCTCTGGATTTGCCAATGTTATTCGTCTGGCCGTTCCTTCTCTTGCTTGGATGGCGTTTGGCCTCTATTTGAAAAAGACCAGGGGAGATTCGAATGCCGTCCGGGTGATTCTAAATGCGAACCTGTTTTGTCTCGCATTGATTCCCCTCGTTGGCGTTGCATCCGACATCTACCGCATAGAGACTTCGCAATTCTTGATTTATTACCTTGTTGCGGTCAACTCGGTTAGCTGTGCCGGGGGTAGCAACATCCGAAAAGAGCAGGCTGACTTGTTTGGCGTTGCTTGTCTTTTGGGCATTGCCCTCATGGGCGTCACGTTGTTGGTCTTGTTGAGCATGAACCTAAACACGGTGTTGGTTCCGCTCCTTACCAGCAATTCAATATTGGTTTAATAAAACTTAGGGCTTCATATGATAGGAATCCGAACGAAGATTAGGCATTTAACCGCTTCTTTGAAGTGGGCCAAAGCCAATGGGCACAACAGAACACAACTCGGGCGTTGGGCAATCGGGCTCGACAATGTCACAATTGGCGATTACTCCTACGGGGAAATCAACGTTCTTACGGCGTCCAAGCAGCCCAAGCTCGCCATTGGCGAATTATGCTCGATTGCGCCAAATGTGACTTTCGTTATTCACGACAACCATCCTATCGACCATTTCACGACGTTTCCCCTGCGCCGCTTTGTCCTGGAGGAAACTTACGATGAGGCATGCGGTAACGGCGGTATCGTCGTCGAAGAAGACGTTTGGATTGGCTACGGCGCGACAATCTTGGACGGCGTCCATATAGGCCGGGGAGGGATCGTAGCAGCAGGAGCAGTCGTCACCAAGGACGTGGAACCTTACACGATCGTCGGGGGCGTGCCGGCAAAACCTATCAAGAAACGCTTCAGCCAGGACGCCATCGACCAGCTCCTCGCGCTCGACTACTCGAAGGTGGATATGCGTTTCGTGCAGACGCATATCGAACAGCTCTATCGTCCGCTAGACGAGCACTCCATTGGGGAGCTGCTGGATGAGCTAGGGGATAGGCATGAACTATAGGTCTCTGGCGGGCAACATGGTTGTCGCGTTCGCGGCCCAGGGCATCTCGTTCTTGGCGAGCGTCGCTATGTCACTGCTCGTGCCGAAGGTGCTCGGCGTCGAGACGTACGGATATTGGCAGCTGTTTATTTTTTACGCGGGCTACTCTGGCTTCTTCATGCTCGGTCTCAACGACGGTATCTACCTCATCGAGGGCGGTAACACGAGAAGCGAGATAGACAAGCGAGCTGTGAACTCTCAGTTCCGCTTCGGCATGGCATTCCAGCTCGTCGTGGCCGCCTTCATCACCGTCATCGCTGTTGTTTGGGCGCCCGAAGCGCAGCGCTCGTTCGTCCTACTGGCGTTCGCCCTCTATACCGTGCTCTATAACCTTGCCGGATTCCTTGGCTATATCTTTCAGTCGATGAACGAGACCAAGCTCTTCTCGTATTCCACCATGATCGACCGCCTGGTGTTCCTGGCCATCATCCTCGTGATGGTATTTATCCGGGTCCCTGATTTCGAACCCTACGTCTTCGCCTATCTAATTTCGAAAGCCTGTTCGCTGGCCTATTGCATCGTTCGCTCCCGTGATTTCTTCGCGGCCGGGGCGCTGTCCTTGACGGAGGCCGCCAGGCTGAGCCTTTTGAGTATGAAGGTCGGCTTCGCGCTGATGATATCGAACGTGGCCTCGATGCTCGTCCTGGGTGTTGCGCGCGCGCTGGTAGACAACGCCTGGGGAATTGAGGCCTTCGGGCGTGTGTCGTTCTGGCTCTCGATGGTGAACTTCTTCATCACCTTCGTATCGCAGGCGAGCATGGTGCTGTTCCCGGCGCTTAGGCAGGGCACCGAGGAAGAACGAAGAGCTTTCTACCGCTTCGTTCGCGACATGATGGAGGTGACGTTTCCTGTGGTCTATCTTCTGTATTTCCCGATGGCATGGGTGCTGTCCCTCTGGCTTCCGCAATACGCCAACACCATGCACTATTTCGCGATTCTGCTGCCCGTCTGCGTGTTCGACACGAAGATGAACCTGTGCTGCACCACGTATTTCAAGGTACTGAGGGAGGAACGTACGCTCCTCAAGGTGAACCTTTGCACGCTAGCGGGCAGCATAGCACTTTGCACCATTGGCGTTTACGTGATCGGATCGCTCGATGCCGTCCTGCTTGGCACGGTCGCATGCATCGTTTGCCGTTCCCTTTGGTCGGAACGGCACTTGAACTCAAAAATTGGGGTTTCCGCAACACCCGCTCCTATCGAAGAGGTCGTGCTCACCGCCGCGTTTGTGGCGCTAGCGCTTTGCTCGCCCGCGCTTGTTGCCGTCGTGGGGTATTTGGCGCTTTACGTAGCTTATTTGGTACTGAACAGGCATTCGGCGCGAGACATGCTTGCCCTGACCAAGCGAGTGCTTACTCGAGGGAAATGAGCAGATGCGCAGCGCGACTGTTCTGGAAAAGACACTCAATGACTCAACTTGGAAAGGAATAGCACAATGAAAGGCATCATCCTCGCCGGCGGGTCCGGCACCCGCCTGTACCCGCTCACG
>UQMM01000031.1 GCA_900542165.1 uncultured Collinsella sp.
CCCTCGGCCTCCTCAGCAGCACCCTCGCCCTCGGCGGCAGCCTCACTCGCGGCCTTCTCGGCAGCAAGACGGGCGCGACGCTCGGCAAAGGTCTCCTTCTTGGCGGGCGCTGCCGCCTCGGCGGCATCCTCGTCCGCATCGGAATCGTCATCGACGGCAGTCTTCTTGGGCTTGACCGGTGCCGAAGCGGCCTCACTTACCGGATCGATAATCTCGGACTGAACAACGGCCGTCATC
This sequence comes from uncultured Collinsella sp., assembly GCA_900542165.1. Classification (GTDB taxonomy): domain Bacteria; phylum Actinomycetota; class Coriobacteriia; order Coriobacteriales; family Coriobacteriaceae; genus Collinsella. The sequence goes on from UQMM01000031.1 coordinate 238, forward strand.
TTTTCCTGCGTCTCGCGGAACTGACGGATGGCACGGCCAATCGTGCGGCCCATCTGTGGGAGCTTATCCGGGCCAAACAGCAAAAAGCCGAAGACCACGATGATCGCGAGCTCACCCTCTCCAATACCAAACACACATACCTCCAAGGCTCGATGTGAGTCGAGCCCGCACCGCGCCATTCGGCCGGAACTCGTCTATTCATTCGGTCAAGTATAGCGCCCGGACGCCAAAACGTCCGAGCGCATCACAAACATATGCCAAACGGCACGCCCTTTTGGGGGCAAAGATTATGCAGCGGTGATCGAAATCTCCTGGTCGACACCCAACAACTGAACCACGCGCATCACCGGGGGCTGCACATTGGTGCAGCTAAAGCGCTTGCCGTGGTCGACCGCGTGGTGCGCGGCGCCCACAAGCACGCCAATGCCCGTCGAATCGATGTAGCTCACCTGGGCAAAATCGAGCTCAACGGCCTCAGTGGGCTGCTCGAGCGCCAGGTCGATGGCATTGCGCAGGCTATCGGCGTTAGAGATATCGATCTCGCCGGTTACCTTAATGGTGTAGAGCTCTGGCGTGGGGTTGGTGGAAATACCCAAATCCATGTATACGCTCCTTTACGTATCGAAAGTGCGGATAGTACGGGAAGCCGCGCGTTAGGCGCGCTCGGAACGCGCAAGCTCGGCAGCGACGAGCTTGACGGCCAGCACCAGCACATCGAGCGCGGCCTCCAGGTCCTCGACCGTGGGATAGCTCGGCGCGATGCGGATGTTGGTGTCGCGCGGGTCCTTGCCATAGGGCCAGGTAGCACCGGCCGGCGTGAGCTTGACGCCCAGGTCGGCGCAGAGCGCGGCGACCTTCTGGGCTGAACCCTCGGGACCATCGAAGCTTACAAAGTAGCCGCCGCGGGGGTGCGTCCAGGTGGCGCAGCCCGTGTCGCCCAAGCCCTCGGTGAGCTTGCGCTCGACAGCCTCAAAGCGCGGGCGCAAGAACTCGGCATGCTTTTTCATGTGCTCCTTGACCGCCTCGATGGTGGGAAGGAAACGCACGTGACGCAGCTGGTTGAGCTTGTCGGCGCTGATGAGGCCGGCCTTCAGGCGCTTGGAGAACTCCGCGATAACCGCGGGGCTCGCACCGATAAAGCCGATGCCGGCGCCCGGGAAGGTGATCTTGGACGTCGAGGCAAAGGCCACCACGCGATCCTCGGTGCCCGCCGCGCGAGCGAGGTCAAAGATGTTGGCGAGCTCGTCGGTCTCGTCGTACAGGTCGTGCACGCAGTAGGCGTTGTCCCAGAAGATGCGGAAATCGGGCGCGGCCGTGGGCATCTCGACCAGGCGACGCACGGTGTCCTCGCTAAAGGTGATGCCCGTGGGGTTGGAATACTTGGGCACGCACCAGATACCCTTGATGGAGTCGTCGGCGGCAACCAGGCGCTCGACCTCGTCCATGTCGGGGCCGTTGTCGGTCATCGCGACGGGGACGTTCTCGATGCCCAAGTCGGCGGTGATGCCAAAGTGGCGATCGTAGCCGGGAACGGGGCACAGGAACTTGACCTTCTTGCCGTCGTGCGCGGCCTCGTAGGCATCCCAGGGCTCGCTGCCGCACGAACCGCAACGCCAGAACATGCCGGCGATGTCGTGCTCGATCAAAAGGCTCGACGAGCCCAGCACAAGCGTCTGCTCGGCGGGGCAGCCCAGGAACTCCCCTGCCAACTTGCGTGCCGAAGGAATACCCTCAAAGCAGCCGTAGTTGGAACAATCGACGTTGCCATCGTGCAGATCGGCGTCGGCATTGAGGATATCGAGCATGGGGCGCGAGATGTCCACCTGGGAGGGCGACGGCTTGCCGCGGGCCATATCGAGCGCCAGGCCCTTGGCCTTGACCTCGGCGACCTCGGCTTTGAGCGCCTCGATGGCGGCATCGAGTTCGGTGGTTTCCATCTTCTGGTAGATCGTCTGCATGGGGTGCGACCTTTCGCGAAGCGGTACGTTGCAGTTCGTCTAAGTATAGACCGCCACCGCCGCAACGTTATGAAGCCGTGATAGATTAAGTCCATCGCAATAAATACGAATCGCCGCGCATGCCGGCGTGGGGCTCCCAAGGAGGCACCATGGAGTACGGATCGTTCCAGGCCGAGGAATTCGGCGACCTGCAGCGCCTGGTCGACGGACTGTTTTACGACCGCCACGCCATCGACCGCCTGGATCTGATCGTGCAGGCCGAGATCTTGGACTTGGCACCCGATCTCATGGAGATCGTCAACCTGCTACCGCCCGGCTATTACGACCGCCAGTCACTTTGCGACCAGCTCAACTCCGCCCTTGCCGCCCACGGCTGGGGCGCCGTCTACGGCACCGTGGAATAAACCTAGTCATTGGGGGCTGTGGGCAAAATAGGGCAAATATGAGTACTGTTACCTTTTTAGTAGCAGCGATTCAGGCCCCAAATCGGCGTTTTTGCGCCTGAATTTTCTTTCCGAGCAGCAGCTGTCGCCAAATTGGAGTCAAGCGATTACTCGTTAACATACGGATAACATGATTGTGTTCATTATTTTTCACACCTAAAATGAAACGCCGTTTGTGACAGTACTCACAAACGACGTTTTTTGACCACGGGGGTATCTGGCAGGGGGCCAGTAGCACCCTGATCCGAGTTTCGAACGCATCCAAACCGGCTCTGGTGCCTATTTTTATGCTTTTACTCGTCCTTGGGCGCGGGATGCTTGCAGACAACACTCATGTAGATCATGCCGAGCACGGCAGCGGTGACCGAACCGGCAAGGATGGCGGCCTTGGCAGCCAGAACCTCAAACTGGGCCGTCGGGAAGGCAAGACCGCTAATGAGAATCGACATGGTAAAGCCGATGCCGCCCAGAATACCCACACCGGCAATCATGTGCCAGTTGACATTGTGCGGCAGCTCGCAGACCTTGAGCTTGACCAAGGCGAACGTCATGCCAAAGATGCCGATCGGCTTGCCCAGCAGCATGCCAAAGTACACGCCGAGCGTCACCGGGTCGGTGAGCAGCGTGCTCATGTCCACGCCCACCAGGCGAACCTGTGCGTTGACGAACGCAAAGATCGGCAGAATCACAAAGTTGACCGGCGTGGAAATCAGACGCTCCATGCGGATGAGCGGCGGGGTCACGCGGTGCATGACGCGCTCGACCTTGGTGGTCGAGACGGTAAAGTCATGCTGGCCCAGGATGTGTGCCTCGTCGTCGTAGCGGTCATCGAGCAGCGGCAGACACTCGCCCAACCAATCGGTGAGGCTATCGAGCTTGACGCCGCACTTGGCCGGGATGGTAAAGGCCAAGATGACGCCGGCAAGCGTGGCGTGTACGCCGCTCTTGAACATGCAGAACCACAACAGCAAACCCAGTACCGAATACGGGGCAAGGCGGTAATGCTGCGTCTTGTTGAGCCACACGAGCGCGCAGGTCACAAGCGCGGCGGCGCCCAACCAAAACGGATTGGGGCTCTGACCGTAGAAGATGGCGATGGCGGCGATAGAGATGAGGTCGTCGGCGATGGCGAGCGTCGAGAAGAACACGCGCACGCCGTTGGGCACGCGATTGCCCAAAAGCGACAGCACGCCCAGTGCGAAGGCAATATCGGTTGCCATGGGGATGGCCCAGCCGTTGTGCGCGCCAGCATGGTTAAAGATCAGGTAGATGCAGGCGGGAACGACGACGCCGCCCACGGCCGCCAGCATGGGAAGCATGGCCTGACGCGGATTTTTGAGCTCGCCGACCGTCATCTCGTACTTAAGCTCAATGCCCACCAACAAAAAGAAAATCGCCATGAGGAAGTCGTTGACGAAAAGCTCAACGGTGAGACCGGCCGTAAGGTTGCCCAGACCCACATACAGCGGGGTCTCCAAAAAGTGATGGATGGCCTCGTAGGCATCGGTATTAGCGCAAATGACGGCGGCGATGGCGGCGAAGACCATGACGGCGGCGGAAATCGTGCCGTTCTCGGCAATGCGCTCCCAGATGTCGTGACGCTCAAAACGCTTGCGCTCACGGACGTTGAACAGCTGCTCGGGTGCTGCCATGGGCGGCTCCTTTCACGGGAAGGCTCCCGTCTTAAAAAAGCACGGCCCGCCCAAGTGGCGGCGCCGCGCTCTAACGTATTACGCTTGCATCTAGCCTACCCTGCACGACAAGCACACAGGCGTGGCCGAAAAGCGGAACCACAGGTTGAACATTATTTGCCCAACGGCACGGGCACGCCTGTCCAAGAGACGACGCGGTGCCATGCACAAAAAACGACCGGAGCGCGGGGCGTCCGCGATCCGGTCGTGGCGTTTAGTGAACTAAACCTAGCAGGCGGCCATGATGGGGGCAGCGACCTGCTTCTTACGGGAGAGGACGCCCGGCATCCAGACGCCGTCGTGCTCGTCGGCAATGCCCAGGCCCTTCTGAGCAGCCTCGGTCTCGCCCTCGAGCAGGACCTGCGAGCCCTCCTCCATGATGTCGGTGATGCACAGGACAATGCCGTCAGCACCCTTCTCGGCGGCGTAGGCGCGCATGGCCTCGCGAATCTCGCCGATCATGCCGAGCGCGCGGCTCTTGTCGACGGTCTCGTACTGGCCGATGAGCAGCTTCTTGCCGGCGGGCTCGAACATCTTGATGTCGTTGCCGACCATCTCGGCTGCGGTGAAGGAGCCGGACGGACGGGTGAGGAAGACCTCCATGCCAAACTTGACCGGGTCGACGCCCACCTGCTCGCCGAGCTTGGCGGCGACGGCGCGGTCGACATCGGTGGTGGTGGGGCTCTTGAGCATGAGCGTATCGGTCATCATGGCCGAGAGCAGCAGCTTGGCCTGGACGTCGGAAAGCTCAACGCCGAGCACGCCGGCGAGCTTGGTGACGATGGTGCAGCTGGAGCCCCAGGGCAGGCAGATGTAGTGCAGCGGGCCGGCGGTCTCGAAGTCGCCAATGCGGTGATGGTCGACGACGCCAAAGACCGTGGCGTCCTTAAGGCCGGCGACGGACTGGGCGGACTCGTTGTGGTCGGTGAGGACGACGAGCTGACCGGCCTCGACGGACTCGATCACGCGGGGCTCGGCGATACCGGCGTCGGCGAGCAGCTTGGCGGACTCCGCCGGAAGCTGACCAAGGGCGCAGGCCTCGTAGGTGTTGCCGGCATACTCAACCTGGTTGAGCAGCTGGGACAGGACGACGGCGCTCATGATGGCGTCGTTATCGGGGTTCTGGTGACCAAAGACAAGAACGTTTGCCATGGATATCCTCCACTTGATATGTGTACTTGGACGTAGCTATGGTAGCACGCCGATGCCGAGCCTTCGCAGACGGAAGGACCACGGCATATTTTGTGGCAGGTATGGGGGCCAAGGCTGTCCCTTTTGCACCATGTTGGTGCAAAGTAACCTGACCCCCTTGCACCAGCTATTTACCGGCGGCGCGCAGGGCTACGTAGGCGGCGCCGATGATGCCGGCGTCGTTGCCGAGCGAAGCGACCTTGATGGGCGTCTCGCGCAAGGCGGAAAGCGCGTAGCGCTGGAAGTGCTCGCGGACCTTGTCGAGGTAGACATCGGCCGAAGCGGACGCGCCGCCACCGATCAGGAACATCTCGGGGTCAACCACGTTAGCAATAAGCGCCAGGGCACGGCCGAGATAGTCGGCCATGGTATCGGCAGCTGCCAGCGCGAGCTTGTCACCCTCGCGGCAGGCCTGGAACACGTCCTTGGAATCAGAAGGCCCGGTGAGCTCGATGGGCTCGACGCCCGCCTTCTTGCACTCAGCAAGGTAGTTGCTCACCACGCCGGTGGCGCTGGAATACTGCTCCAGATGGCCATGACCGCCGCAGCCGCAGGTGCGCTCCTCAGCCGGGTTCAGGCACATGTGGCCAATCTCGCCGCCGGCGCCCACAACGCCCGATACCACGTCGCCGTTAACGATAACGCCGCCGCCCACGCCGGTACCGATGGTGACCATCACCACGTTCTGCACGCCCTTGGCAGAACCGAGCCAGGCCTCGCCCATGGCAGCGGCGTTGGCGTCGTTCTCGTACTTAACGACCGCGTCGGGGCAGTGCTCTTGAATGGCAATCCTCAGCTCGGGCAGGTTAATGGCAATGTTGGCCTTGACCTTGGCATCGCCCGACGCCGGGATGGGGCACGGAACGGCCAGGCCAATGCCTGCCACAAAGGCGCGCGGAATCTGCGCCTTGGCGACCACCTGGTCGATAGCCTCGGTCACCGCGGCAAAGCCCGCAGCGTCAACGATGGGAGGCGTGGGCACGCTGGCCTTGGCCAGCAGATTTCCGTCCTCGTCGAACAGGCCCTCCTTAACCGAAGTGCCGCCGACGTCGATGCCGATGTAATACTGCTTAGGTTCCATGGGAGCCCACCTTTCTCGTTTAAACATTGCCTGTATGGTACCGCTCCCAAGGCAAAAACCTACCAAAAAGGGACAGGTTTGTTTTGGCAGGCTTTATCTGGGGAAACGCGAATGGTCGCTTAATAGGTCGCGCAAGACCTTCCCCAAATATAAAGGCGCCGGGAGGCGGAGACTCCCGGCGCCCGTCAAAGGGACTGTGTTGTCTGTTGGACCGCACGGCCCATCGCGGCGATAACGCCGACTAGGCCTGAAGTACCTGCAGCTGCTTGTGAATCTCGATGAGCTCCGTCGCCATGACGCGCATGGTCTCGGTACCGGCCATCTGGTCCTCGGCATGCAGCAGAATCAACGGGGCCTCGCCGTTACGCTCGCCGTTGGCCTCCTTCTTCAGAAGCCCCATGTGAACATCGTGGCCACCGTTATAGGCCTCGTCGCCCTGCTTGATAAGCTCCTCGGCGGCGTCAAAATCGCCCTCCTTGGCCTTTTGCACGGCATTGATGTACATGCTCTTGGCGGTACCGACGTAGCTGATGATCTCGAAGCAGGTCATCTGCAGTTCGTTCATATCCTCCATGCGGAGCACCTAGCCCATCACGCTGACGCAGTGGTCGATGATGCCGGCAGCGTTCATGCGGCCGTAGTCGACCATGTTGATGACCTCGACCGGAAAACGACCGGCGGCCTCCTTCTCAAAATCGCCCTTGGTGTAGCCGATCTGCGGACCAAGCAGCAACATGTCGCACTCGTCCAGGTGATCGTGGGCCTCGTTCATGGGACGAGCCTCGACCTCAATATCCAGACCACGGTTTGCAACCTCGGCCTGCATCTTCTGGACCAGCAGGCTCGTGGACATGCCGGCATTGCAGCAGAGCATGATCTTCTTCATGGTTTCCTCCTTATAACTGCGCGGCGCGCAGACGACAACTGGTTGTATTCCTTGCGGCTATTGTGCCCGCTCCCCTGTATCTTTACGCAAGGGAGAGAGCCGCGGGCACCGGCACCGCGTACCGGCGCCCGCAAAGGTGAAAGGGACGAACGTTAGGCGTTCTACTCGGCGAGAGCCTCCTGCTTGGCGATTGCCTTCTCGGAAATCTTCATAAAGGGCAGGTAGACGGCCATGCCAATGACAATCTCGAGAGCCTGCCACACGCCGGCGCGCCAGTCAAAGCCCGTAGCGAGCAGGGCATTGATGACGGGAGGCATGGTCCAGGGCACCTGGGCGATGCAGGGGCTGATGATGCCTGCGCAGGTAAGGCCATAGGTGATGCCGATGAACAGATCGGGAAGAAGGACGAACGGGATCATGAGCGGCAGGTTGTACACGATGGGGTAACCGTAGATAACCGGCTCGTTGATGTTGAACAGACCAGGCAGGATAGCCATCTTGGAAACGGTCTCGGAAGCCTTGTTCTTGGAGAACAGGAGCGTGTCGAGCAGAAGCATGAGGGTGCAGCCCGAGCCGCCGATGAGGGCGAAGCTGTTAACGATCTGCATGTTCATGTAGTGATCGGGCTGGATGGTGCCACCGGCGGCAAAGGTAGCCATGTTGTCGACGATGAGCATGGTCAGGATCGGCTCGACGGTAGCGCCAGAGATGGTGGACTGGTGAATACCGACGCAGAACAGCAGGTTAGCAAGGGTGTAGATGAGGATAACAGCCCACGGACCGGCGTTCATGATGCTCTTGAGCGGGTTGGAGATGCACGTGGAGATGATGGTGCACAGATCGGTGCCGGCGCACACGGCGAGCAGGGCTGCGGCAAGAGCGAAGATCGCGAGGTTGAGCAGCATCGGGATCATGACGTTGAAGGAGTTGGAGACCGCGGGAGGCACGCCCTCGCCCAGCTTAACCTTGAGCTTCTCGACGCCAGAAATCTTGATGAAGAGCGAGACGGAAAGCAGGGCGATGATAATAGCCGAGAACAGACCGTTGGTGCCGGTGTTGGCAGTCGAAAGGGCGCCCGTGACCTCGGCGGAGGTGATCTTGTCGGTGAGCAGCGGGCTCGTGGCGGCAAGCGAGGCGGTGATCTGCTGCGGCATCATGATGACGAAAGCAGAGATAGCGACGACCACGCAAGCGAGCGGGTTATCGAAACGCTTGTTCTTAGCGAGGCTGTAGCCAATCAATCCGGCCAAGATAATGGCAGAGACGTTGAGGGTGCCCAGCGTAATTGCCGAACCCCACGTCTGAAGGTTGGCAAGGCCCGCCGCATCGAGCGGGAACAGAGGGAACACGACGTTGTTAATAAGAACCGCGATACCCGCAAGGATATAGAGCGGCGTGATGGTCGCGAAGGCGTCACGCAGGGAACGCAGGTGAACCTGGTTTCCCACCTTCGCAGAGACCTCGGCAAACTTGTCGAGGAAGCTCTTTCCGTTGTCACTGGCCATGATTGCTCCTAACTTTCAAATCCGGCCTTTTCCTATGCGCACGGTGGTCTGTCGCCCTCTGCCACCAGATGTGCCATGTGTTGCGCGCAGCGGCGCGCGGTCTGGGCGTTCGCCCGTTCGCTAATCAACCACGTGAGTCGTGGCGACCTGCTTGAGCCAAGCTGCCGACTTCTTAAGGCGGCGCTTATAGCCATCCATCAGATCGACCTCGACAAAGCCGTAACGATTCTTAAAGGCATTGGCCCAAGACCAGTTATCGATGACGGCCCAGTAGTGATAGCCCCGGCATTTGGCGCCCTCGGAGATTGCCTTGGCAACCCACTCCAGGTGCTGGCGCACAAAGTCGACGCGGTAGTCATCCTGGATGGTTCCTTCGGCATCGCGGTTCTTGTATTCGTCCATGATGCCGATGCCGTTCTCGGAAACGAACCACTCAAGATCGGGGTAGTTCTTAGCGCAGTCCATGCCAAAGTCGTAGAGGCCCTGCGGGTAGATCTCCCAGCCGCGGCTCTCGTTCATAACGGCGTCGGGCCACACGTACTCGTCGGCAAAGTGCGGCAGACCGTACTGGTCGATCTTGCTCGCCGGCGCCTGAACGCGCGTGGGGTGGTAGTAGTTGCAACCGAGCCAGTCGACAACACCCTGCTTAAGAATCTCTTGGTCGCCGGCACGGAACGGAAGCTTAACGCCGCCCTCGGCCAGGCTGTCGAGCACGTCGGCAGGAAGCTCGCCCTTGGTAATAAGGTCGAGCCACCAGCGATTGTTGATGCCGCTGGTCATACGCACAGCCTCGAGGTCTGCCTCGCTGGGGTTCTCCTTGGTGTAGACCGGGGTAAAGCAGTTGATCATGCCGATCTTGGCATCAGCGCGAACGGCGCCCTCGTCATAGGCGCGACGGTAGTTGGCCACGGCCAGCGCGTGCGCCAGCGAGATGTGATACTGCACGGTGCGAGCGCGGCTAAAGTCGTGGAGCTGCGGGAACCACACGCCCTCCTGATAGCGCTGCTCGGGCTCGACGATGGGCTCGTTAAAGGTGAACCAGTACTTGATCTCCTGGCCAAACTCGTGGAAGGCGACGTCGGCGTAATGTGCGTAAGCCTCGACAACCTCACGGCTCTCCCAGCCGCCACGGTTAAAAAGGTAGGTGGGCATGTCAAAGTGGTACAAGTTGACAAACGGCTCCAGGCCGGCTTCGCGAGAGGCGCGGAACAGCTCGTGATACCACGCGGCGCCTTCCTCGTTGAGGTTGCCGTCGGCATCGAGCAGACGGCTCCACTGGATGGAAGTGCGATAAGTATCCAGGCCCAAGTCCTTCAAAATGCGAAGGTCTTCCTGGTACTTGGCCATAAAGTCATTGCCGGCGTAAGAGCCAACACAGTTGTAGAACGAGCCCAGATCCTGGATGGACCAGGTGTCCCACAGGTTCTCGAGCTTGCCGCCCTGGTTCCACTGACCCTCAGTCTGCGGGCCGGACATAGCAGCGCCAAAGAAGAAGTCGTTGGGCAGCTGATACTGTGCCATCAAAGTCCTCGCTTTCGTGTTCTAGAGCTTCCGGTTGGAGACGGGTTTGCTTTGGCAGGTTATCCGGCGCGGGCGCGCACCGGTCATACCGATATCCAACCCGCCAAAACAAAACCGTCCCCAAACGGTCGATCCTGTTCTGCGGAAAGATTCCGTTCGTTGCTTAAACTATAGCGCTCTAATTCTAGAAGTAAAGCGTCTTTTTCTTTTTTCTTTCTCGAGCTTCTTACATAAAGGTTATATGGGTGCCTTGTTAAGGGTTATACTTACTTGCGTATTGATATATGTCGGAAAGGAGGTTCAATGATTCCCAAATACGAGGCGATAGCTGCAGATATTCGTCGAAGCATCGAGGATGGCACTCTTAAACCGGGCGACAAGCTCCCCACCGTCGTTGAGTTCTGCGAGCTCTATAGCGTTTCCAAAATCACCGTCAAACGAGCTATCGAGCAAATCACCGAGGAAGGTCTTATTACCAGCCGACGCGGATCGGGTACCTACGTTAAGGACACGGCGGGACTTTCCGGTCAGGCGTTTTTCCAGGGCAAAAACGACCGTGCCCAGGGCTTTTCGTATGAGCACCGCGGGGAGAAGGTGACCTCGGTGGTCTACGATTTCTCGATTGTTAATCCACCAGCGGACATCGCAGCCCAGCTGGGAATTGCCGAGGATGACTTTGCCTATCACATCGTGCGCGTGCGTCAGGCCGATGAGAAGCCCATCGTTATCGAGTACACCTATATGCCGCTCGAACTGATCCCGGGCCTTAAAAAGAAGGACCTGTACGGATCGGTCTACGGCTTTATCCGCGAGCAATGCGGGCTGAAGATTTCGAGCTTCCATCGCACCATACGCGCCGTGGCGGCAACCGAGGAAGAAGCCGAGCGCCTGGATACCAAACCCGGCTCTCCCCTGCTCGAACTCAACCAGATTGGCTTCTTGGATAGCGGCGCCGCCTTTGAGTATTCGGTCTCGCGCAACGTTGGCGACCGCTTTGAGTTGCACAACGTAACGTTGGCATAGGTTTTATGGTCATACGGGCGCTCGTTTTGAGCAGTTTTACGCGGCGCCCGCGCAGCACAATGGGAGTATGAACATGTCCGATTTGATTAAACTGACGCCGATCTTCCACGAGAAGATCTGGGGCGGCCGTCAACTCGAAACCGTATTTGGTTACGACATTCCCGATGGTCCCATCGGTGAGTGTTGGGCCATCTCGGCCCACCCCAACGGTGACTGCCAGATTGCGGAGGGCCCGTATGCAGGCCACACGCTTTCGTGGCTGTGGGCCGAGCACCGCGAGCTCTTTGGCAACTGCGAGGGCAAGGAGTTCCCGCTGCTCATTAAGATTCTGGACGCCAAGGACGACCTTTCAATCCAGATTCATCCCAACGACGAGTACGCCGCCGAGCACGAGAACGGCAGCCTGGGTAAAACCGAGTGCTGGTACGTGCTGGATTGCGAGCCCGGCGCCACGATCATCGTCGGCCAGCGTGCTAAAGACCGCACTGAGGCCGCACAGATGATCAAGGACGGCCGCTGGGACGACATGCTCAACGTACTACCGATCCACAAGGGCGACTTTTTCCAGATTGATTCCGGTACCGTTCACGCCATCAAGGCCGGCACGCTCATTTTGGAAACGCAGCAGTCGAGCGACGTGACGTATCGTCTGTACGACTATGATCGCCCGGGCACCGACGGCAAACTGCGCCCGCTGCACATTAAGCAGAGCCTCGACTGCATCGACTTTGACGTCCAGGCCCCGGTCGATGGTACCGTGACCGCGCCCGAGGTGGACGGCGTGACCGAGCTCGAGTCTAACCCCTGCTACACCGTCGATCGCGTGCGTGTCGACGGCAGCAAGATCCTCGACCAGCGCTGGCCCTTCATGTGCCTGTCGGTCATCGACGGCGAAGGCACCGTCTGCGGCGACCCCGTCCACAAGGGAAGCCACCTGCTGGCCCCGAACACCGTCAGCTCCATCGACCTCGAAGGCAAGATGGAACTGATCATCAGCCACCTCTAGGTCGCAGCAACAACCAAAACGCAACAAGGGGCTCCCCCGTCCACCAACGGAGGAGCCCCTTATCCATATATATCAGCCCACCCGGCTCTCCAGATCAAAAAAGCGGACGAGCAGAGCGACGTTCGCAAGCAACGTTATCTAAGGACCTGGGCGGGCGTATGGGGCAACATCGATCGCGAGTTCCGCACGAGCCGGAGAGCACTTAATGTGCTCTCCGTGCGAGCAGGACTGCCCGAGCAGGCGATGTTGCCCTATACGCCCGCCCAGGTCCGCCGGGATCACGACAGCTTGACGATCGGCGCAAAGCCCTTCATCAGCTTTTTGGTCTGGCCGGTCTTTTCGAATTGGACCTCGATCATGTCTCCGGCGACCGAGATCACGGTACCCGTGCCAAAGGTCTTATGACTCACGGTATCGCCCGCGGAAAAGTCCTGCGATGCGCTGGCGCGATCGACCTTGCGCTCCACCGTCGGCGACACCTTGGATGACGGCTTTTTGGCTCGCGGCGCGCCCGAGCCAAAGGTCGAGGCAACACGGCCAGCGTCGGGCGAAACCCCACGATGGCGCTCGGTGCCATAAGTGCTGCCGCCAAAGAAGTCATCGAAGCTCGATCCGCTGCGCGATCCAGAGCCGCCGGTCGAGCGCGTATGCGAGCCAAACACCTTGCCGCCATACATGTCCGAGCCCATACCCGAGCCAAACGTGCCGTGACGGTCGCCGCGCTTCTCCCAGCCCGTGCCCTCAAAACCGGCAGAACCGATACCGCTAAACTCGATGTCCTCAAACGGGATCTCGTTGAGGAAGCGCGAGCGCGGATTGGCAGAGGTCGAGCCGTAGGTGCGACGCGTGGCCGCATAGGTCAGGAACAGGCGCTTGCGAGCACGCGTGATGGCGACGTAGGCCAAGCGACGCTCCTCCTCGAGCTTGCCCGGATCGTCACTGCCGCCAAAGTCGTGCACGTGCGGGAAGATGCCCTCCTCCATGCCAGCCACGAACACCGCCGGGAACTCCAGGCCCTTGGCGGAGTGGATGGTCATCATAGTGATAGCATGCGTCTCGCCGGCCAGGGAATCCAAGTCGGAGCGCAGGGCCAGCCACTCCATGAGTGCCGGCAGCGCCTTACAGGTGAGCGGACCGTAGGTGCGCTCGATCTCGTCAGCATGCACGGCGCCCGCCGGCAGCTCAGTCGGCGCGGCATACGCGTTGCCCGCGATGGCGGCGGCCAGGGCATCCTGCGGAGAAAGCGCCGGAGCGGCCAGGCTATCGAGCGGATTGGAACCAGCGGCATCACGCGCGCCAACGAGCGCCTCAAACGAAGACACGGGCGCAGACGGGCCGGGCTCGGGCGCAGGCGCGCTCACCACAACGGGCTCGGGCTCAACGTCGGCGGGCACATCGGCAACACCGGCTGCGCGCAGCTCTTCCAAGCTCTCGAGCGTACCCTCGATATCCTCGTGCGTCTCCTCAAATTCGGCTGCGACGCCCAAGAATTCCTGGATGTTCTCGGCGCGGCTCTCGGACTCCATGGTGCCCTCGGCGCGGAAAGCCTGCAGCAGGCCCGTCTTCTCGACGATCATCTCGACGACGTCCTTGAGCTCGCCGTCCATGCGACGGCCCTCGCGCACCAGCGCCACAAAGCTCGACAGGCCGTTGCGCACCTTGGCGCTAAACATGCCCGTCTCGGCGCACGCGATCTCGCAGGCCTGGAAGAACGAACAACGGTTGTCGCGCGCCAGCTGCTCGATCTTTTGGATCGAGGTGGAGCCGATGCCGCGGCGCGGCGTGTTGATGACGCGCTTGACGCTCATCTCGTCTGCCGGGTTCACGATCATCTTGAGGTAGGCCATGACGTCGCGAATCTCGGCACGGTCGAAGAATCGCGTGCCGCCCACGATCTTGTAGGGCACGCCCGCACGCAGGAACATATCTTCGAGAATACGCGACTGGGCGTTGGTGCGGTAGAACACAGCGATGTCGTCGTAGCTCGTGCCCTTGGAGTGCAGCTTTTCGATCTCGCCGGCAATCCAGCGGCCCTCGTCGCGCTCATCGCTTGCCTGGAAGGCCTGGATCTTCTCGCCGTCGCCCTCGGCCGTAAACAGGCGCTTGTCCTTGCGCTGCGAGTTGTGGCGCACCACGGCATTGGCGGCGCTCAGGATGTGACCCGTAGAGCGGTAGTTCTGCTCCAGCTTGACGGTCTTGCAGTTTTTAAAGTCCTTCTCAAAGTCCAGGATGTTGGTGATGTCGGCGCCACGCCAGCTGTAAATGGACTGGTCATCGTCACCCACGACCATGAGGTTTTGGTACTTGGCGGCCAGCAGGTTGGCGATCTCGTACTGGACGTGGTTGGTGTCCTGATACTCGTCGACGCTAATGTAGCGGAAACGCTCTTGGTACTTGTCGAGCACCTCGGGGCGGGTGCGCAGCAGCTCGAGCGTGCGCACGAGCAGGTCGTCGAAGTCCATCGCGTTGGCGGCGCGCAGGCGGCGTTCCAGCTCCAGGTAGACCTGCGCGGCCTTTTTGTCGTTGGGGCTGTCGGCGGATTTGAGCATGTCCTCGGGGCCGATCATGGCGTTTTTGGCCGAACTGATCTTGCTGCGGATCATATTGATGGGGAATTGCTTTTGCTCGATACCGAGCGCCTGCATAATATCGCGCACCATGCGCTTGGAATCGTCGTCATCGTAGATGGTGAACTGACCGGTGTAGCCCAGCAGGTCAGCGTCCTCGCGCAGCATGCGCACGCACATAGCATGGAAGGTGCACACCCACATGCCGCGGGTACCGCTGGGGATGAGTGCCGCCAGACGCTCGCGCATCTCGGCCGCGGCCTTGTTGGTAAACGTGATGGCAAGGATCTGCCAGGGCTTAACGCCCAGGTCGCCGAGCATATGTGCGATGCGGAAGGTCAAGACGCGGGTCTTGCCCGAGCCGGCGCCGGCAAGCACCAGCAACGGACCCTCGGTGGTCAGGACCGCCTCGCGCTGGGCGGGATTAAGGCTGTCGATGTCGACAAGCGGCTTGGCGGGTTTGGGTGCCGGCGCGGGAGCGTCGTAGATGTCGAGCGGGACGAGCTCGGGCTCCGGCGCAGCGGGGGCGGTGTATGCATCGAGCGGCACGGATTCCGGCGTGGGCGGCACGGGTACTGCGGCGTTCTTTTCCCAGGGCAAGGGCTGGGTCATGGGCGACTCCTCATCTGACGGACGGCGCGCCTGCGGGCAGCGCCATAGTTTGAGCCGTACCAGTATACCGAGCCGCGCGGACACCGACGCAAATCACACCACGACTCCGTGCGTCACCGTCAGGCCCGCCCCAGCGGATTTGGCGCAATGGGGTCAGGTTACTTTGCACCAATCTATTGACAATCACGAAACCGCCGATGTCATGGCAGCAGCAGCGAGCGACGGTCAGGGCGAACAAATTGGCATGAAAAGGGGGCGGCATAGACCTTTTGGTCATGCCACCCCCTTTGAATGACAAGTTGTCGCCCTGACCGCCGCGCAGCGTCGACTAAGTTAGAGGCCGAGCATCGGCTCCAGGACGAAGAAGTACGCGAGCACCACGATGCCCAGAATGATGCGGTAGACGCCGAAGCACTTGAAGTCGTGACGGCGGACGAAGCCCATAAGCCACTTGATAGCGATGAGCGAAACCACAAAGGCCACAACGCAGCCCACGCCCAGGATGGCGACCTCGTTGGCACCGAACGTACCGCCCTTGATGAAATACTTGACCAGCTTGAGCGCACTCGCGCCAAACATGACAGGGATGGCCAGGAAGAACGTAAACTTGGACGCCACCGAACGCGTGCAGCCCAAAAGCAGGCCGCCGATGATGGTGGAACCGGAGCGCGACGTGCCCGGAATCAGCGAGAGCACCTGGAAGCATCCGATGCCCAGGGCGGTCTTCCAACTTAGGTCCTCGAGCGTGGTGATGGAACCAAAGTCCAGATCCTCGTCATCGCCCTCATCCTCAGCGGTAGCCGCGGCGGGCGCCGCAAAGTGCGCACCGGCGGGACGTCCACCCGACACCACAGCACGCGAACCAAACGAACCGGCAACGGCCATTTCCTCGCGCTTGCTCGCGCGCCAGTTCTCGATCACGATAAACAGCACGCCGTACACAATGAGCGCCAGCGCCACGACGGGAGCATTGTAGAAATGCTCCTCCATCCAGTCGTTGAGCGGCAGGCCGATCGCCGCGGCGGGAATGCAGCCGAGCACAATCTTGCCCCACAGCACCCAGGTGTCGCGACGGCCCTCCTTGCCCTTGCTAGGCGAGAACGGATTGAGCTCATGGAAGAACAGCACACAGACGGCCAGAATGGCGCCGAGCTGGATCACGACCAGGAACATATTCCAGAACGTCTCGCTCACGTTCATCTTGACGAACTCGTCCACCAAGATCATGTGACCGGTCGACGAAACGGGCAGCCATTCGGTGATGCCCTCGACCAGGCCCATGAAGGCAGATTTTAGAAGCTCGATAATATCCAAAGGGACCCCCTCGTTAGACACCCGCCGATATTGTCTGCGGACGGTGCGGGCGATGTCCCATTATCAACCGTTGGCGGCGCGCCTGCGCCTACCCTTACCAAAAAACTCGCCCGTTCACAGAATTGCGAGCGGTCAAACCCAAATCCTTGGGTATAACTGCAACAAGATAAAGTGTCCGGCGGCCAACGCGCCCGCGCCCGCCCGATGCACGAGCCCCGCGCCCGTGCGATAGACCAAGGAGGAAACCATGAACGAGGGCTACACCAAGGTATTTGTTTCACTCGACGGTACTGAGCAGCAGGATTTTGTGCTCGCACGCGCCATCAAGGTCGCCGCGAACAACGGCGCCAAGCTAATCATCGGCCACGTTATCGATTCCACGGCGCTCGAGAGCGCCGGTTCCTATCCGGTCGATCTGGTCAACGGCCTAGAGGAGGCATTTAAGAACTCCATCGCCAAGCAGCTCGAAGAGGCCAAGGCCAATCCCGATATTCCCGAGGTCGAGGTCATGATTCGCGCCGGCCGCATTCGCGAGACGCTCAAGGACGAGATGCTCGACGTGGTTAAGCCCGACCTGGTGCTCTGCGGCGCCCGCGGCCTGTCCTCGATCAAGTATGCGCTCCTGGGTTCGATTTCGACGTTCCTGCTACGCAATACGGACTGCGACATCTTGGTCGTGAAGTAGGTTCCTTCCCGTCGGCGCAAGGCCTGCGGGGTTATCACGCCGACGTCCTCGCCGCTTCGCGGCTGCGGGATGTCGGCTTAGATAACCCCTCCCGGCCTTGCGCCTTCGTCACCGTACTTCAGCGAGTTGGCTGATAAAAGATGGCGTGCCGCCCCGATTGGGGCGGCACGTTTTTGTTATGGGGGATTCATTTGAGCCCCATAGTTGTGTTCACGTTCGGGAACATTGCCGTCCGCACCGCAAGACGGCCCGTCTACTCAAAGTATTGGAACTTGTTCGTCGAGAAGGCGAATGTTACGACGAAGCCTTTGCCGGGACCGGATGCTACGGTGACGTCGATGCCCATCTTGGAGCACAGGCGCGCCACCAGGTAGAGGCCGATGCCCGTTGCACGCTTGGTGGTGCGGCCGTTGTCGCCGGTAAAGCCCTTCTCGAACACACGCGGCAGGTCGGCCGCGCTCACGCCGCAGCCGTTGTCCGCGACGGTAAGCTCGATGCGCTCGCTCGCCAGGCCCTCGTCCAGCAACGCACCCGAAAACACGATCTTTGCGCCGTCCTCACGCGCATATTTTATGCTGTTCTGAATGAGCTGGCCCAGAATAAACTCGAGCCACTTCTCGTCGGTAAAGACCTCAAAGTCGAGGTTCTCGCACACCGGAGCCACGTGCGCCGCGATGAGCTCGCGGGCGTTGGCTTTAATCGCACCCGTCACCAGAGCCTTGAGGTTCCAGCGTCGAATCAGGTAATCGCGCTCCACAACCTCCGAGCGCGCGTAGTACAGCGCCTGGTCGATATAGCGCTCCACGCGAGCCAGCTCGCGACCGAGGTCATCTACGCGCGACAGGTCATCTTCGCTGCCGTCCAGGTTTTCCAAAATCAGATGGGCTGCTGCCAGGGGCAGCTTGGCCTCGTGGACCCAGCTCTCGATATAGTCGCGGTAGTCATCGGTCTGGCGCCGGCCTTCCGCCACCTCATCGCATGCCGCCTTGCCCACCCGGCGCAAGACCTCGTACTCGAGCTCGCCCTCGGCATAGGTCGGGCATTGCACCATCTCCTGCACCCATGCGGGACTCTCGAGCTCCTCGGCCGCACGCTCCAGCTGGCGCAGAAAACGACGACGGCGCGCGTACTCGATCACGATGCCGAGCATACCAAAGATAAAGGACACACCAACCGCCACGACCACGATAGAAACGGGTGCGCCGGCGACCGTCAGCACAAAGCAGCTCAGCAGCACACCGCACGTCCACACGGCGACGGGAAGCAGCGCATCTTTAAAGAACTTGCCAAACGACATAGCCGGCCCCTAGACCGAATAGCCCTGGCCGCGGTGCGTCGTCAAATACCCCTTGATGCCGATTTTTTCGAGCGTGGTGCGCAGGCGGTTGATGTTGACGGTGAGCGTATTGTCGTCCACGAAGGCGTCGGAGTCCCACAGGTCCTGCATGATGGCCGAGCGCGAGACGATCTTGCCCGCGCGGCTCAGAAGCAGCGAGAGAATACGCAGCTCGTTTTTGGTGAGCTCGGTACTGATGCCGGTTTGCATGTTGGTGACCATGGAGCGAGCGAGATCGAGCTCCAGTCCCTTGTGGACAAGTGTGCTGCGCTCGCCCGCCGTCGCGGTGCGACGCAGCAAGGCATTGATGCGCGCCACGAGCACACGGGCGCTGTAGGGCTTGGGAACAAAGTCGTCCGCGCCGAGCGTCATGGCCATGACCTCGTCGATCTCGGTCGTGCGCGACGTGAGGACGATGATGGGAACCTCTGATTCGCGACGAACCTCGTGGCAGATATGCTGGCCGTCCTTGACGGGAAGCGTGAGGTCGAGCAGCACCAGGTCGGGCGCGGCGGCGAGAATATCGCACGAGACATGCTCAAACGATTCGCAGGCCTCGATTTCAAACCCGGCGCGGGCAAGGATGTCGGCAAGCTCGCGACGAATGGGTTCGTCGTCCTCAACGATATAGATCAGCGCCATGGATTCCGCTCCCCTCTTGGTTGTCTTGCCACCATTATGGCTGCGAAACTGCAGGTGCGCGCCACGCACGTCGCCAAGGTGACAGAACTGTTCGCGAGCGGGGGCGTTTTGTCCGTCTTACGCTCGCGACGGGAACGGGGACCAAAATGATTATTAAATCCCCGTCCCAGAATAATCATTTAGCGGCGGGCACGGAGCTTTTCGTAGCCTTCAGCGAAGAAGGCGACCGTGGCGGCGTCGGCCTCGGCGGCGTCGGCCTCGGTTGCGGGGACCACGCCGTGCTCGTCGCTCACCAGGAACAAGGCGCCCTTGAGCTGTGCGGGAATATCTACGCGCGTGACCGGGATGCCCTTGGTCTGGGCCAGCTGCTCAATGAGCGTCGCCGTGCCGCACAGGCACTCGTCCGCTGGCGCCACAAAGGCAAGCTCGCCGTTATCGACGGCGGCGAGCAGCTCGGGCGCCACGCCGGTTTCGTCGGCCTCGGAGCGGGCCTCGGCGGAGCGGGCACGTAGCGCCTTGGCCGACGTATCGGCGAGCGGCTCGTACTCCCCCACCGTCATGGCGGCGTTGCCGTTAACGTCGATCACTAGCATGAGTACGCCGTCGTGCGCAGTGTAATCGCCCTCGGCAAGCGACCACTCAACGTGCTGCTTGGCCCAACTGAGCATGTTATGGGTAAGCGGCTCGCCCTGCACCAAGCGCTCGGACAGCGCACGAATGTGGCGGTTGAGCATGGGCACCTTTTTGTTGGACATGCGCCAGCGGCAGATAAGCGCGGGCTTGTCGAGCGTAAACTTCTCGACCGCCTCCTGATTGGCGCAAAAGTCCTCGTACGCACGCTGATCCTCGGCATTGCCAAACAGCTCGGCATCATCAATCTGGGGCATGGTCATACCTTTCGTGTTAGTCATTCCGTCCTCTTATACCAAAAAGACGGCCCTCCAAACGGAGCGACCGTCTTTTGCAGAGATTATTTTGTTTCGGGGCGAAACTTAGTGCCTAAAGTGGCGGGCGCCGGTAAAGACCATAGCAATATTGTGCTCGTTGCAGGCCTGGATGCTTTCGTCGTCGCGCTTGGAGCCGCCGGGCTGGATGATGCAGGTCACGCCGTGTGCAGCAAGCACGTCGACGTTGTCGCGGAACGGGAAGAACGCGTCGCTTGCACAGGCAAAGCCGCCCTTCTCCACGCCCTCGCGCTCGCAGAAGTCCTCGGCGCGCTCGCAGGCAAGTAGCGCAGAGTCAACGCGGTTAGGCTGACCCGGGCCCATGCCAATGCCGGCCTTACCCTTGGAGACCAGGATGGCGTTGGACTTAACGCCCTTGCAGACCTTCCAGGCAAACTCGAGCTCGGCCATCTCGGCGTCGGTGGGCTTGCGGTCGGTGGGGAACGTAAAGGTCGCGGGATCCTCGGTCACGTGGTCGACCTCCTGCACCAGCATGCCGCCGTCGACGGAGCGCAGCTCCACCTGAGCGCCGTGGTCCACGCCGCCGGTCGCCAACACGCGCAGGTTGGGGCGCTTGGCCATGCGCTCGAGCGCCTCGGCGGTGTAGCTCGGGGCGATGATGACCTCGACGAACTGCTTGTTCTGATCGGCAAAGTGCTCAACCAGATCAAAGGGAACCTCGCGGTTGCAGGCGATGATGCCGCCGAAGGCGCTCTTGGGATCGCAGGCAAAAGCGCGGTCGTAGGCAGCCGTGATGTCCTCGGCAACGGCGGAACCGCAGGGGTTCTGGTGCTTGAGGATTACGCAGGCCGGCTCGTCGAACTCGCGGACCAGGTTCCAAGCGGCGTCGGCATCCAGATAGTTGTTGTAGCTGAGCGGCTTGCCCTGGATCTGCTTGGAGCCCACGAGCGGGAACTGCGAGCTCGCGGTGTTCTCGCAGCCCTCGGCAAAGCGATAGACTGTGGCTTTCTGCTGCGGGTTCTCGCCATAGCGCAGGTCGTCGACCTTCTCCAGCGAAATCTCGAGCTTGGCAGAGGTGTCCGCCACGTCGCTTGCCTGGGCGGCGAGCCAGCGGGAGATGGCCGTGTCGTAGGCGGCGGTGGTCTGGTAGACCTTCACCTGCAGGCGACGACGGGTGGAAAGCGTGGTGCAGCCACCGGTCTCGTGCATCTCGGCCAGGACGGCATCATAGTCGGCCGGGTCGGAAATGACGGTAACGCTCGTGGCGTTCTTGGCAGCAGAGCGCAGCATGGAGGGACCGCCGATGTCAATGTGCTCGATGGCGTCCGCGAAGGTGACCTCGGGATTGGCGACGGTCTTCTCGAACTCGTACAGGTTGACGACGACTAGATCGATCAGCTTAATGCCGTGCTGAGCGGCCTCCTGCATGTGCTGCTCGGAATCGCGGCGGGCCAGCAGCGCGCCGTGAACCTTGGGGTGCAGGGTCTTAACGCGGCCGTCCATCATCTCGGGATAGCCCGTGAACTCCTCGATGGGGGTTACGGGAACGCCCGCGTCCTCGATGGCACGAGCCGTGCCGCCCGTAGAGATGATCTCGACGCCAAAGTCATCGACCAGCGTCCGTGCGAAATCGACGACGCCCGTCTTATCGGTAACCGAGATCAACGCGCGTGCGATCTTCACATCAGATCCCATGCAGTCCTCCTGTCTGGTACGCCGCCGTGCTCTGTGAGTCGGTGATACGTCGATCTGCAGCGCTCGCGCAGCGGCATTGAAAATACTGATTTAATGTAGCGCATCGAGCGCATCGATGCACCCCGCAACGGGCGCATGTGCAGAAAAAGTTTGCACGCGGAGGGGATGGGCACAGCACCGAGCACGGTGAGTTCATGGAACACAGGGGCACCATAATTAGATGCCAATGGCGTGGTAGAACTGTGCTCGATATGCATCCGCAAAAGAAAGAGGCACCATGGTCTCGCGGGTTCTCTACCGACCGTTTGATACCGAAGACTTCGACGCCATCGCGCTGATTCTGCAGCAGCTTTGGCATAACAATTCGGATAACGATGAGTACAACCGCCTTGAGGCCGCGTGCGACCTCGCCTACTGCCTTTCGTCGTCGACGTTTTCACAGGTTGCGGTGATTGACGGCGAGGCGCGCGGCATTGCACTTGCACGCGCAGGACAGAGCTCCGGCGTCACTATCAACGAGCATTGGATGGATACCGAACGCGCGCTGCTATCGCAGATGCGTGAGCTGGAGCCCGATGCCTGCGCCGAGTATCTTTCCTTTGTGCGCGCAACCATCCGAACCAACAACCGCCTGCTCGAGAGCAGCCCGTTGCCGCACGACAACGAGGTCACGCTGCTTGCCGTGGATCGCGATGTCCATGGCCTGGGCGTTGGCACGGTTCTGCTCGATGCCGCGGTCTCGCACCTGTCCTCGCTTGGAGCGACGAGGGCGCACCTGTACACCGACTCCAACTGCTCGTGGAAGTTCTACGAGCTGCACGGCTTTAAGCGCACGGCCACGCACCGCGCCAACCGCGAAGAGCGCCGCCACGACATGCCGCGCGAAAGCTTCCTCTACGAACTCGACCTAACAGCCTAAACCCGGCAGTTAGGGACGTTCCTTTTAATATGAGCAGGACATTGTCAAGAGGCAAAATCGGGCCTGG
>UQMM01000032.1 GCA_900542165.1 uncultured Collinsella sp.
ACCGCAGGAAGCTTGGATACGCCTAGGCGCGGTCCAAGAAATCGTCCGCACCCCCTTCTAGGAACTATTCCACCGCAACTAATAAATGGTTAGTTCATGCTGCTTTGGTGGCCGGTTCGACCGGTACCGTTGCGCGTCACGGTTTCATGGAGCAAAAAGAACCCGGGGACCTGTTTGGTCTCGGTGTATTCCATAAGGATGCCGTCGGCGTTGTAGGTCTGCCCGCGTATAACGGCGAGTGCGTTAAAGTCGTCGAGATCGAGCACGCGCGTATCCTCGGGCGTGGGGTGCTCAATCGTTACATCGCGTTTGCCCGTGGCAATCTTAATGCCAAGATCTTCTTCGAGGTAACGATAGATCGAGTCGTTGACAATCTCGGGTGTCAGCCCCGGTACTTGTGAGCTTAGGTAATAGGAGTCGTCGGAGCACACGGCTTGTCCGTCTGCATAACGGATGCGTTTGGCGCGTGTGAGCTCACAGCCTTCGGGAAACCCGGTAATCTTGGAGAGCGCCTTGCTACAGATGAGGAGCTCAAAGACGGTGGTGACAGTCTTGAGCTCAAAGCCTCGGTTGACCGCGATTTCCTTAAAGGTCTCGAGTCCGCCGCCACCACGACTCTTCTCGTCACTGATGTTGCGAATGACGCGCATGCCTTTGCCTTGCTGGGGGAGCACGTAACCATCTGCCGCAAGCATCGAGATGGCGCGACGGACCGTCATGCGCGAACAGTCAAACAGCTGCGTGAGCTCAGTCTCCGAAGGCAGATAGCTTTGATAGGCGTATGTGCCGTCGTCAATCGACTGCTTCACGTTGTCATAAATAGTTTGGAAGATGGCTCGCGCCATGACGGTCTCCTAGAGCTGGGTGCGCGAGTGGTGGATGAGGACCGCTCGCGCGGGTGTCGATCGATTTACTTGCTGGGGTCGATTATATATTTACCCATGGCACGCAGGGCCGGGTCTGACAGGATGGCGCCGAGTTCGTCGAGGGAGGCTACCTTTGCGACCATCGAGGATACGTCGAGCCTGCCAGAGTCGATGAGCTCGAGCGCACGACGCTGCGTATAAGGGTTAATGTAGGACGAAGTAAGCACAAGCTCCTTCTGGAAGACCTCGAAGGGCTTGACGGTGATTGTCTCATCGGGCTTGGTGAGGCCGAACATCATGACCGTAGCCTTGTGGCCGGCGATCTGGATGGCCTGCTCGATGGTGACGGGCTTGCCAACACACTCGATAACGACATCGACGTTGCCGACGCCCTCCTGCTTCAGGCGGGCCGGGACGTCCTCGTGGATGGAATCAATTGCCAGGTCAGCGCCGAGTTTGAGCGCAACCTCGCGCTTGCCTTCGACAGGCTCGAGCAAGACAACCTTGGTGGCGCCGGCGTTTTTAGCAAGCTGCATCATGAGCAGACCGATCATGCCACCGCCGATAACGACAACTGTGCTGCCGGGCTTGATGTTGCACATATCGATGCCGTGCAGGCAGCAGGCGACGGGCTCGGTCATGGCGCCCTGCTCGAAGCTGGTGTGATCGCCCAACTTGTAGACTTGCTGCATATCGACGGAGCAGTACTCGGCAAAGCCGCCGTTAACGGTGGTGCCGTAACCGGTCATATGCTCGCAGTAGTGGTTGATTCCGTCGCGGCAGGGTTCGCAGCAGCCGCAGGGATGGTTTGGGTCGATGCACACGCGATCGCCCGGTTTAAAGCCGGTGACATCGCTGCCCACGGCCTCGACAACGCCCGCAAACTCATGACCAAGGATCGTGGGCGGGGTAACGTCGGCCGCACCCTTGTCGCCTTCATAGATATGCACGTCGGTGCCGCAGACGCCGCAAGCTTTGACGTTGATCAGAACGTCGCGCCTGCCCACGGCCGGCTTTGCCGATTCCTCGACTCTGAGGTCGTGCTTTCCATAGAAGACCGCGCTTTTCATGGTGACTCCTTAACGTGGCGGTGAATGTTGTAATGAAGTATAGGCATGTCTATAGATATAGACAAGCACATCTAGACAAGTAGAAAAGAAATTTAAAATGCAGCCATCAGTTATGTCAGATTTAGCAGGCGAAATATTGGACATATACCGTTTACGGCCAATAATCAACCGTTTACCGACCGTAGTCTTTATGCTAACTTGTCTAGATAAGTGATGTGATAAAACGTAAGTGCAAGAAGTCAGGGAAGCGGGCCCACCCGTCCTATTGCACGAGGTACACGCAAACGGCGCGTCTGCGGTCTCGAGTGAAGCCAAAACCGCAGCGCTCCGAATGAAGAGAGGGGGATTCCCCGTCATGATGCAAAAGATACAACGTTTCGGCGGTGCAATGTACACGCCTGCAATTCTTTTCGCATTTTCCGGAATCGTCGTCGGCCTGGGTACGTTGTTTACCACCGAGGCGATCTTTGGCGAGATGGCCACAGCGGGTCATCTTTGGTTTGATTGCTGGAATGTGCTGCTCCAGGGTGGTTGGACGCTCTTTAACCAGATGCCGTTGCTGTTTTGCGTAGCGTTGCCAATCTCGCTCGCGAACAAGCAGAACGCTCGCTGCTGCATGGAGGCTTTGGCCATCTACCTTACCTTCAACTACTTTGTAAGCACAATCTTGGGGCAGTGGGGCCCTGTCTTTGGTGTTGACTACTCTGTCGAGGCGGGCAGCGGTACTGGTCTTGCCACTATCGCAAGCATCAAAACGCTTGATATGGGCATCATGGGCGCGCTTATCATTTCTGGTATCGCCACGATGCTTCACAACAAGTACTTCGACACCGAACTTCCTGAGTGGCTGGGCGTGTTCTCGGGCTCCGTGTTCATCTATATGATCGGTTTCTTCGTTATGGTTCCGGTCGCTCTTATCGCCTGCCTGGTATGGCCGCATGTTCAGGCTGCTATCGCCGCCTTCCAGGGATTCATCCTTTCCGCCGGTACGTTTGGCGTGGGCGTCTTTGCTTTCTTCGAGCGCGTGCTGATCCCTACAGGCCTGCACCACTTTATCTATACGCCGTTCTATTACGACAACGCGGCGGTCAACGGCGGCATCTTTGCTGCTTGGGCCAACATCCTGCCCCAACTGGCTGCCGATCCGAGCATTGCTCTTAAGGATGCCGCACCCTGGGCTGCCTATACCTGCCCTGGTTGGACTAAGGTCTTCGGCTCGCTTGGCGTCGCCATTGCGTTTTATATGACCGCCAAACCCGAGCGCAAGCAGCGCGTCAAGGCTCTGCTGATCCCGGTCACCCTTACCGCTATGCTTTGCGGTATTACCGAGCCGCTTGACTTCACCTTCCTGTTCGTCGCGCCCGGCCTGTTCGTCGTCCACTGCGTGCTCGGAGCGCTCGGCTGCATGGCTCAAAACCTCCTTGGCGTCGTAGGCATCTTCGACGGCGGCATCATCTCGATGCTCTCGTGGGACTGGCTGCCCCTTTGGGCCGCACACGGTCTGCAGTACGCCATCTCCATCCTTGTCGGTCTGTGCTTTACCGCCCTTTGGGTCGTGGTCTTCCGTTTCCTGATCGTCAAGTTCGACTTTAAGACCCCCGGTCGCGAGGATGACGACGTCGAGGTCGAGCTCAAGTCCAAGGCCGACTACAAGCAAAAGCAGAGCGGTGCTGCTGCTGGCAAATCGGTCGCCCAGAGTAAAGATGATGAGCGCTTGGTGCTTGCCGAGAACATCCTCGATCTGCTCGGTGGCACGGATAACATCATCGATGTAACGAACTGCGCTACCCGTCTGCGCGTTAACGTCAAGGACAAGAGCGTCGTTGCACCTGAGGCTTCCTTCAAGGCGATCGGTACGCATGGCTTGGTGGTCCAAGGTCAGTCAATCCAGGTCATCATCGGCCTTACCGTCCCGCAGGTTCGCGAGAAGTTCGAGAGTCTTCTGAAGTTCGAGAGTCTTCTGTAAATCATCGTCCATCGAAACAATCGGCCTTGCAGAGCCGGTATGCACCGCAAGGCCGATTCTAGAGATAAAAAACTCCACTTCTAGGTAACAATTCCAAACCGCGCAAGGCCGCGTGCGGGGACGGATTGAGCAAGCGGCCAGAATGAGGAGGACATCATGTCCAAGAAGAACTATGCCGTGACCATTGCCGGCGGTGGCTCCACCTTCACCCCGGGCATTGCCCTGATGCTGCTCGAGGAGCGCGACCGCTTCCCGGTCAACAAGGTGACCTTCTATGACAACAACGCCGAGCGCCAGGAGATCGTTGCCAAGGCGTGCGAGATCTACTTCCACGAGAACGCTCCCGAGGTTGAGTTCAACTACACCACCGACCCCGAAACCGCTTTTACCGGCACTGACTTCGTCCTTGCTCACATCCGCGTGGGTCTGTACGCCATGCGCGAGCTCGACGAGAAGATCCCCCTCAAGTACGGCTGCGTTGGTCAGGAGACCTGCGGCGCCGGCGGCATCGCCTACGGTATGCGCTCCATCGGCGGTGTCATCGAGATCCTGGACTACATGGAGAAGTACAGCCCCAACGCCTGGATGCTCAACTACTCCAACCCCGCGGCTATCGTCGCAGAGGCTTGCCGCGTGCTGCGTCCCAACAGCCGCATCATCAACATCTGTGACATGCCGATCGACCTCATGGATAAGATGAGCCGTATGTGCGGCATCAAGGATCGTCGCGAGCTGCAGTACAGCTACTACGGCCTCAACCACTTTGGTTGGTGGAGCAAGATCTACGACAAGGAGGGTAACGACCTCATGCCGCAGATCAAGGAGCACATGGCAAAGAACGGCTACTTGGACGGCATTGAGCACGAGGCCGGTAAGGAGCAGCACGTCGAGGAGAGCTGGATTCACACCTTCGGCAAGGCCAAGGATGTCTATGCTGTCGATCCCGAGACGATTCCCAACACCTACCTCAAGTACTACCTGTACCCGGACTATGTCGTCGAGACGTCTGACCCCAACTACACTCGCGCCAATGAGGTTATGGACGGCCGCGAGAAGAAGGTCTTTGGCGCTTGCCGCGACATCATCGCCAAGGGTACTGCCAAGGACGGCGGCTTTGAGCCCGACGTACACGCCAACTACATCGTCGACCTTGCCTGCGCGCTGGCCGAGAATACGCTCGAGCGCTTCCTGCTGATCGTCCCCAACGATGGCGCTGTGCCCAACTTCGACCCGACGGCCATGGTCGAGGTGCCTTGCATCGTCGGTTCCAACGGCTTTGAGAAGATCTGCCAGGGCCCGATCCCGCAGTTCCAGAAGGGCCTGATGGAGCAGCAGGTTTCCGTCGAGAAGCTCGTTGTCCAGGCTTGGGTCGAGGGCAGCTACCAGAAGCTCTGGCAGGCACTCACGCTCTCCAAGACCATTCCTTCGGCAAGTGTTGCTAAGCAGATCCTGGACGAGCTCATCGAGGCCAACAAGGATTTCTGGCCCGAGCTTAAGTAAGGACTGCTGTCTCGAACTCTCACGCATCTCTGCTTCATTTGCGCCGCCGCGGTGTCCGGATTCGCCCGGATGCTGCGGCGGCGCTATACTTATACGGTTTGAAGTACCTGTACCAAAAGGAGCTGTCGTGTCCCTTTCCATCGGTATCGTGGGCCTGCCCAACGTGGGCAAGTCGACGCTGTTCACCGCGCTTACCAAAAAGACCGGCCTTGCCGCCAACTACCCGTTCGCCACAATCGACCCCAACGTGGGCATCGTCGATGTGCCCGATAGCCGCTTGCAAAAGCTCGCCGACATCGTTAACCCGGGTCGCATTGTGCCGGCGACGGTCGAGTTTGTCGACATCGCAGGTCTGGTGAAGGGCGCCAACGAGGGCGAGGGCCTGGGCAACCAGTTTTTGGCAAACATCCGCGAGACCGATGCCATCTGCGAGGTCGTGCGCTACTTTAAGGACCCCAACGTCATGCGTGAGGTGGGCCGCACGGGCGAGTTTGTCGATCCTGCCGGCGATGCCGACACCATCATGACCGAGCTCATCCTGGCCGACATGGGCACGCTCGAGAAGCAGCTGCCCAAGCTCGAGAAGGAGGCCAAGCGCGACAAGGAGCTCATGCCCAAGTTTGAGGTCGCCAAGCGCCTACTCGCCTGGCTCAACGAGGGTAAGCGCGCCGCATCCATGGAGATGACCGACGAGGAGCGCGCCGCTGCCAAGGGCCTGTTCCTGCTCACCATGAAGCCCATCCTGTATGTGGCCAACGTGGACGAGGATATGCTCAACGACGATCTGGCGCCCATCGACGGCGTCAAGCCGCTGCCTATCTGCGCCAAGATCGAGGCCGAGCTTTCCGAGCTCGATCCCGAGGACGCCGCCGACTACCTGGAAAGCCTGGGCCTGGAGCAGCCCGGCCTGGACGTGCTCGCTCAGGCTGCCTACAAGCTGCTCGGCCTGCAGTCGTTCTTTACGGCCGGCGAGATGGAGGTCAAGGCCTGGACGGTTCGTCAGGGTGCGACCGCCCCGCAGGCCGCCGGCGTCATCCACACCGACTTTGAGCGCGGCTTTATTAAGGCTGAGGTCATTGGCTATGACGACTACATCGAGCTCGGCGGCGAGCAGGGCGCCAAGGCCGCCGGCAAGCTGCGTATTGAGGGCAAGGACTATGTCATGGCCGATGGCGACGTCGTGCACTTCCGCTTTAACGTGTAAGGACGACGCGCATGTTTAAATATGGCAAAAAAGCTGGCTACATGGGCATCGCGCTGCTGGTGCTTGCGGTGATTCCGCTGGTGGTTGCAGCGTGTGTTATTCCCAACATTGGTCCCGAGGTGGCAACGAAGTTTAATGCCGCCGGCGAGGTGACGCGCTGGGGCAAGAGCTACGAGCTGCTGGCGCTACCGGTGCTCAACCTGCTGCTGAGCGTGGCGACGTACTTTACGGCGGGACGCCAGGCCAAGAACAATGAGGACTCTGCCGCCATGGCGCGCATCGTGTGCGAGCGCTACCTGCGCAACGGTTGCATCACGGGTGTGTTCCTCAACGTGATCAACGTCTACTTTATGTACTCGGCGATTACCGGAACGGGCTTTGGCTTTGGTTTCTAGCTTGTCCTTTTAGGCAACGAGCCTGCACGCATATTCAATGGCTGCTGCGAGGCCGCCGCTCGATCGTGGTTGAAAGACCATGTCAGCGGCGGTCTCGTTTTCGTATCCGGCGCCACGAAGGGCGAGTGCGATGCCGGCTTCTAGAAGGAGCGGCAGGCCGTGTTGGCTGGTTGCGATTACGGCAGCCTGATTGAGCGGGCAGCTGTGCGCTTGGCATTGGATGGCAAGTTCACCTTGCGCCGGGCAAGGGACCAGAACGGCGGCGACGCGACTTGATAGCAATGAAAATGCTGTGCGCTCATCGGGCGAAAGGCATTCTGCTTCAACGACGACGAGCTTGGGCGGTGCGCTGTTTGTGCGAAGCGTGGCTCGGTACATGCGGACCGAAGAACCCGACATAGAAAACTCCTGTATATTCGGCAAAACGTAAACTATAGTTTACGTTTTTGTTTTGCTCCATTTCAAACTCGTCTGCATGAATGAGCATGCGAAACAGATTCTTGGCGAGCGAGTTGAGCGGACGCGCAAGGCCCTTGGTATCTCCAAGGTCGATTTTTGCGTGGCGACAGGAATCAGCCGACCCTACCTCGACCGAATCGAAGATGGGACGGCAAATTTCACGCTCAAGGTTTTATTTAAGATCGCGCCCGCGCTTGGCATGACGGTATCGGAGCTTCTCGAGGGCATCGAATAGGGGATACCCGTCGAAAACTGAATTACACCATCGGGATACGGTCGTGATTGACTTGGCTGTAGAACAGGCGTTGAATCTCTGCCGCATCACGTGACTGGCCGAGTGCCCACATGGTTTTGGCCACGAGCGTCTCGGTGGTCATATCGTCGCCGCGTAGAATGCCCGGATGGTCGGCGTAGGCACGGCCGACCTCATAAACACCCAAATCGAGGCCCTCCTCGGGGACCTGTGTGGTCATAACGACGGTGCGACCCGAATTGACCCAGCGGAAAATTGCCTCTTGGAATGACTCGCCGGACTCGCCAAACTCGGGGATACCGCCAATGCCAAAGGTCTCCAGAATCACGGCGTCGTAGCTATCGGCAAGGGCGTCAAGGATACCCGGGTTTACGCCGGGCGTCAGCTTAAGGACAAACACGCGCGGGTCGATGCTGTCGTAGAAACGCACCGGGTTTTCGCCCTGATGCGTGCCGTGAAGCCCGTTGCGCACGATGCGGTCGTTGCGGATGTAGGCAATGGGCGGATAGTTGACGCTAATGAACGCGTTAAAGCTCATGGTGCGCTGCTTGCGGGCGCGCGTACCGGCAATGGCGACGCCGCCAAACACGATAGAGACGTCGTGCGAATGCTCATCGAGCGCATAGAGCAGGCTCTGGTACAGATTGAGTTTGGCGTCAGTAAAAGGGTTGCCCATGGGCTTTTGCGAGCCGGTGAGTACGATGGGCTTGGGACTGTCCTGAATCAGATAGGAAAGCGCTGCCGCGGTGTAGCTCATGGTGTCGGTGCCGTGCAGAATCACGAAGCCGTCGTGGTCGGCATAACCCTCGACGATGACGTCGCGGATACGCATCCAGTCACTCGGGCGCATGTTGGTGCTGTCGATGTTCATGGGCTGCACGACGTCGAGCTCGCAGAGGCCCGAGATCTCGGGGACGCTCTGGGCGAGCTCCTCACCGGTCAGGGCGGGGGAGAGGCCGTTGCCGTCCTCGGTCGATGCGATGGTGCCGCCCGTGGCGATGAGAAGGATGCGCTTCATGCTGATATTCCTATCGTATTTGCCGCCGCAGAGGCGGAGTCGTTCGGCAGTATTGTGGCACAGGGCGTCCAATGTTCAAACGTATTACATCATCTGTAACGTCTGGTAACACTTCAATTGCCGTCAAATAGGGGCCCAGGTCGTGCGTTTGCCGTGCGCTGATGGCTGCGAGGGACGAGAAACCCCATATAACGTGTACACTATGGAAGTTATTTTCGTTCATTCACGCGGGTGGGCACCGGCTCCCCGCCAACAAGAGGGGGAACCATGGATCAAAAGGCTTCCGCAAAGGTCCTCGTACTCGACTTTGGTGCGCAGTACGGTCAGCTCATTGCCCGTCGCGTCCGCGACCTCAACGTGTATTCCGAGATTGTCCCCTGCGACATCTCGGCCGACGAGATTCGCGAGATGAACGCCTCTGCGCTCATCCTTTCCGGCGGTCCGGCTTCCGTGTACGCCGAGGACGCTCCGTCCATCGATCCTGCCATCTTTGACCTGGGCCTTCCCGTCCTGGGCTTTTGCTACGGCCATCAGATCACGGCCGTGACGCTCGGCGGCAAGGTCGGCCACTCCGAGGTGGGCGAGTACGGCCGCGCCACTATCACGCGCACGGCCGGCGCCAAGCTCTTTAACTCCACGCCCATGGAGCAGACCGTGTGGATGAGCCACCGCGACGCCGTGTCCGAGGTGCCCGAGGGCTTTACCGTTACCGCCAGCACCGACGTGTGCCCGGTTGCTGCCATGGAGTGCGTCGAGCGCAAGATCTTCACCACGCAGTTCCACCCCGAGGTCAAGCACTCCGAGTATGGTCAGCAGCTGCTGAGCAACTTCCTGTTTGAGATCTGCGGCCTGGAGCCCAACTGGAGCATGGACAACCTGGTCGAGACCATGACGGCTGAGTTCCGCGAGAAGGTCGGCAACGACCGCGTGATTCTGGCCCTGTCCGGCGGCGTCGACTCCTCCGTCGTGGCTGCGCTGGGCGCCCGCGCCGTGGGCAAGCAGATGACCTGCGTGTTCATCAACCACGGCCTGCTGCGCAAGGGCGAGCCCGAGCAGGTGGAGGAGGTCTTCACCAAGCAATTTGACGTCGACTTTATCCACGTTCATGCCGAGGACCGCTACGCCGAGCTTCTGGCCGGCGTGACCGAGCCCGAGGAGAAGCGCCGTATCATCGGTACGCAGTTCTGGAAAGAGTTCTTCGCCGTGGCGCAGCAGCTCGAGACCGACGGCAAGCCGGTCAAGTACCTGGCTCAGGGCACTATCTACCCCGACATCATCGAGTCCGGCGCTCGCAAGACGGGCGGCAAGACGGCCACTATCAAGAGCCATCACAACCTGATCCCGTTCCCCGAGGGCGTGCACTTCGACCTCATTGAGCCGCTCGACCACTTCTTTAAGGACGAGGTCCGCGCGCTTGGTCTGGCGCTGGGCCTGCCGGGTCACATCGTGTTCCGTCAGCCCTTCCCGGGCCCGGGCCTGGCCATCCGCATCATCGGCGCGGTCGACAAGGAGAAGCTCGAGATCCTCAAGAACGCCGATGCCATCGTGCGCGAGGAGCTCGACGCCTACAACCAGCGTCTGTTTGAGCAGACCGGCGAGCGCAACTCCGAGCACAGCTGCTGGCAGTATTTCGCGGTCCTGCCTGACATCAAGTCCGTTGGCGTTATGGGCGACGAGCGCACCTACCAGCGCCCGATCATCTTGCGTGCCGTCGAGTCCAGCGATGCCATGACCGCCGACTGGGCCAAGCTGCCCTATGACGTACTGGCCCGCATCTCTGGCCGCATCGTTGCCGAGGTTCCTGGCGCCAACCGCGTGTGCTACGACATCACGTCCAAGCCGCCCGCGACCATCGAGTGGGAGTAGGCTGACAGGGTTCTGACCTGTATTTTTGAGTGCCGCACTGTGCTGCTGAGTTTCGTTTCGTACGAGAGTCATGGCAAAGCCGCCAGCGACGGCGGTGAGTAAATACGGTAATCTGGCCTCCGTTCCCGCGTTGGGACGGAGGCTTTTTCTTTGCCGTTTTACTCCCTTTCACCTGCGATTTCGCGATTTACTCCCCGTATTTCAAGACGACAAGGCACGGGGCGGTATTCGGAGGAACGGGAGTAAAGATTTATCCCGAATGAGTAGACGCGCGATTTTTGTCCCCGAGAACGAAACGAGGCCGTTTCGGGGCCCGTGAAACTCAAATCGAACTCAACGGGCGTTTTTACGGTCTCCGTACGGCGTTTCCCCAGGTGGTTAATGGGGAGTAAAGAATCTCGCCGCCTCAATGAAAACGGGAGTAATCAGGGGAAATGCCGCAGTGTACTGCCGTGTGCCGCCATGTAAGCCACCGCGTCATTTACTCCCCATTTACGCTTGAAATGCCTTTGCATGCAATGGGGAGTAAAAACTCAGCTTACGCAGGAGCGAGCGGAGCTCACCGCCTAGCCTGGCGTCCTGATTCGGTTGCGTTGATTGCGAAATGCGGGGAGCCGTTACAGCAAGGCTTTCCAGTCCTCGTACTCGTCGGCGTCGATCTCGCCGTTCTCGAGCCGTGCGCGCTTCTCTGCCCACAACTCGATCGCCATCGCGGCTTTGGGCGCGTGCGGCGCCTTGGGGTTCAGGGAGAGGCCCGAACCGTCGGCTGAGGGAACTATGCCGAAGGAGTCTTCGAGCCGCACGAGCAGCGACATGAGGTCGCCTGCGGTCTCGACGCCGTAATCCTTGAGGGCGTTGACGGACACGCCGAGCGCTGCGGCGATGGACTCGAGCAGCTCGGGCTTGTCCATCAGCAAATCCTATCAGCGGCTCAAGGGCAAGGACGTGATTACCACTCCTAAGACGAAAAAGAGCAACCGTGTCATTAAGATGCCCAAATTCCTCTGTGGAGAGATGGAGGACTACTTAAAGATGTTTTACAGCACCGGGGCAAATGAACGGATTTTCCCTGTCAGCAAGCACTATCTCCACCATGAAATGGACAGAGGTGCGAAAGCGGCGGGAGTGAAGCGGATCAGAATTCACGACCTCCGACATTCACACATTTCCCTGCTGATTGATATGGGCTTCACCGCCCTGGCAATCGCTGACCGGGTGGGGCATGAGAGTATCGATATCACCTACCGCTACGCCCATCTGTTTCCTACAAGGCAGACGGAGATGGCGGACAAACTGGACTTTGAAAGGATGGGAACGTAACCATGTCACTGAAAAACCGAGACAACAAAAATCGCTGGAGGAACAAGACCGTGGCCTTCCGGGTGTCCCCGGAGGAAGATGAACAGATCGAGGCCGCTGTGCGGCTCTCCGGCCTGACAAAGCAGGACTACATCACAAGACGCCTCCTGTGCCGGGACGTAGTGGTACAGGGTAATCCCAAGGTCTACAAAGCCCTGCGTGACCAGCTTGCCGCCGTTCTGGACGAACTGCGGCGGGCCGAGGACGGGGCTGGCGTGGACGATGAACTGCTGGACACCATTCAGATGATCGCCGCTATCATGGGCGGCATGAAGGAGGATTGATAGATTGATGGATTCCAGAGAAACGAAAAGGACTGTCCCGGTTCCGTCTGTTGGCGCAGACGGGGAACAGCCCATTTCACAAACACCTACCGCAAGTATAACAGAGGAAACGACAGAAAACAATCCCCCTGAAAAAAATTATGCGGAACTGCTGCGGAAAATGCAGCGCATGAACGACCCGGCGTATCTCCCCACGATTTCCATGAACGAGTTGTACGAGAACGTCTATCAGAGCAGACCGCCCGTCATTGACGGTCTGCTCTATCCGGGGACGTACCTCTTTGCGGGAGCGCCCAAGGTAGGCAAGTCGTTTCTGATGGCCCAGCTTGCCTACCACGTCAGCATGGGCCTCCCCCTGTGGGACTATCCCGTTCACAAGGGGACTGTCCTCTATCTGGCGCTGGAGGACGATCACCGTCGCTTGCAGGAGCGGCTTTACCGGATGTTCGGCATGGACGGCACCAACGACCTCCTCTTTTCCATCTGCGCAAAGCAGGTCGGCAACGGGCTGGAGGAACAGCTAAAGCGATTCGTGCAGGAACACCCAGACACCAAACTGATTATCATTGACACCCTTCAGAAGATTCGGGAGGCTGGCGGGGATAAGTACAGCTACGCCAACGATTATGAGGTGGTAGGAAAGCTGAAACGCCTTGCTGACGCTTGCGGCGTCTGCCTCCTACTGGTACATCACACTCGGAAGCAGCAGGCCGACGACAAGTTTGATATGATCTCCGGCACCAACGGCCTGTCGGGGGCAGCAGACGGGGCCTTTCTTCTTCAGAAGGAGAAGCGGACGGACGGCACCGCCACCTTGGATGTGGTAGGACGTGACCAGCAAGACCAGCGGCTCTATCTCATTAAGGACAAGGAACACCTGACATGGACACTGGAGCGGATGGAAACGGAGTTGTGGGTAGAACCCCCCGACCCGGTGCTGGAGGCCGTAGCCGCCTTTATCACGGCGGAGAGGCCGTCCTGGGGCGGTACGGCCACGGAGTTGGCGGCAGCCCTGCAAGTGGATATGAAGCCCAATGCCCTGGCGATGCGGCTGAACGTCCGGGCCGGGAAACTGGCAACGGACTATCATATCCGCTATGAGAACACCCGCACCCACGCCGGGAGAAGTATCAGCCTGACCCTGGATCCTCCCCAAGCGTGACGACCGTGACGGCTGTGACGGCTTTTTTGAGAGCGGGGGCGGTGTCCAAAACATCGTCACGGCCGTCACGGCTGTCACGGGGAGCGGGGTCAAATGTCAAGGGGGCATACCTGGGGGTGGAGATTGCCGCAAGGCAATACAACCCGAACCCCTTGATATTTGGCCCACGGAGGACACTTGCCGGGTGGTGGAAAGGCTGTGCCTTTCCACCACCCGGCAAGTGGAAAAGTTTAGGCGGGGTGCAGGGCGCCCTTTTCAAAGGGCGGCCCTGCTGGGGGAGGCAACCGCAGTTGCCGGGGGCAAAGCCCCCGCACCCCCTCGGAGAGCCCACGGCACTTTCGCACCAACGGGGCGAAAGTGCCGTGGTGGGTTATTACACTTCCCGCAGGAAGTGCCTTCCCCGAACCCCCGTCCATTTTCAACAACCAAACATCTGAAATGGGAGGATTTTTGCCTATGGCGAGAGGCGACGGCATTGACCGCACCAACGCAAGAAATATGAGGCTGACCGCTGCTAAAATCGGCAACACCCAGCAGCACAACGAACGCGAGAAGGATTCCTATGTCAACCAGGACATTGTACCAGAGCGGACGTCGCTCAATGTCCATTTCAAGGTCCCATCCGCAGGGTATCAGGAGATGTTCTCCCAAATGGAGGCCGATGGTGTGATCTCCACCCGTGGCATTAAGGCGGACGCATTTCGATACGGTGAGTTGGTCTTTGATGTGAACTCCGCCTACTTCTACAATCACGGCGGCTATGACTTCGCAAAACAATTTTACACCGACGCATACAAATCCGCAATCAAAATCGTAGGTGGAGAGCAGTATATTTTGTCGGCGGTCATGCACGCCGACGAACGCAACCGGGCTATGTCCGAGGCGCTGGGAGAGGACGTGTACCACTACCACCTCCATGTGGTCTATATCCCGGTGGTGGAGAAGGAGATACGATGGACAAAGCGGTGCAAGGACAAATCCCTGGTGGGCAAGGTCAAAGAAACCGTTATGCAGGTCAGCATGAGCAAAAAGTGGGCATCCCAGCCCGCAGTAGACGAGGCCACCGGGGAGCCATTACGAACAGCAAAGGGCAAGCCTGTGCTGAGAAAGTCGTACAGCGTCTTGCAGGATGATTTCTTTCAGCAGATGCGCTCCGCTGGCTACACGGACTTGGAGCGTGGAGAGCGTGGCAGTTCCGAGGAACATCTGACGGTCACGCAGTTCAAGGTGAAGTGTGAACAGGAGCGGCTTGCACAGCTTCAGGAGGCGGCTGTGCTGGCCCAGGCCGAGGTTGACCGAAGGAACAGGGAGGCGGCAGCTGCCGAAAAGGAAGCGGCCCAGGCCAAGGCCAAACTAAACGATGTGGCCCACATGCTGAAAGGCATGGAGAAGCTGGCGGAGGAATTTTCCAGCGACCCGGAACAGGTCTTGCCAGAAGCGGGACCGCTGGAATCGGCCAGGGCCTACCGGGAGAAAAAGGCCAAGCCCTTATGGGCGAAGATCGTCAAGGTGCTGCGGTCTGTCTACCGGGCCTACTGCGACCTCAAATCCAAATTTGAGCGGCTGCAAGCGGACTATGGCCGGGAGGTCAGCAAAAATAGTTCCTTATCAGAAAGGATTTACGAGGTCTGCGCCGAGAGGGACAGTCTAAAGGGAAAGGTCAGGGACTATGAGCGGGTCAGGCGGGCCATTGGCCCGGAACAGGCGGACAGAATATTAGAGGCCGCTTACCAGCAGGAACAGGCTGAAAAGGAACGGAAACGGGACGCAAGGCAAAAAGCAAGATTAGGCGCACGATAATCACCAAAAACGGAGGGTGTTCCAGTGAATGCCCTCCTGATTTATTTGGTTGATTTCCGATCTCAGCCGAACACATTGAGCGGATAGGCCTTTCCCGCAGTTAGCTGAACGCCCCCGCGGCCCCTCCTGGGGTCCGGGGGCGCCGTTTTCCCAGTTGAAGGAACGGTGGGGATGTGTTTCGATAGGTCCGGTGGCCATGCTCCGCCCGCCGCCCGGCATCTCTTCCCAGACTCAGCCGGACGGTCGGTCCGTCTATTCCGTTTTTCCTCTAGGCTAGGCCAGCGGGGCATCGCCCCTCTCGGCGCGCGCCCTCTCGATGAGCCCCGGCGTCAGGTCGAGGTCGCCGAGCGCCACGTCCTCCACGCCGTAGGCGTCCAGCAGCGCCGCCGCGTCCTCCCCGAGCATCGCCCTGAAGGCGCGCGCGGGCGTCGAGAAGCCGAGCGCGCCGCGGGGCTCGGAGTTCACGTGCGACATGGCCAGCGCCAGGTCCGCCGGGGCGAGCCGGTCGAACCTGAGCCCGGAGCCCTTGGGCAGCAGCTTCCTTATCTCGACGTGGTTTCGCTCGCAGGCGCCCTTCTGGTCGCTGCGGCGCGGGTCGCAGTAGAACAGCCTCGTCTCGCCCGGCCCCTCGCCGACGAGGTCCGCGATCGCCCGCTCGTCGGAGAACTCCGTGCCGTTGTCGGTGAGCACGGCGCGGAAGACCCTGCCCATGCCGTCGGCGCCGAGGACCTCCCTGATACCGCCCAGGGCGGCCGCGACGCGCCCGGCGGTCTTCTCCGCCAGCGGCAGCGCGAGCTGCAGCCTGCTGGGGCGGTGCAGCAGCGTGAGCAGGCAGGCGGAGTCCCCCCGGGCGCCCTCGACGGTGTCCATCTCCCAGGCCGCGGCGCACGCGTCCTCCCCGAGGGCGAGGAACGCGGCATGCGACCTGCGGGCGGAGTGGCGGGTCGCCGCCCGGCCCGCGGCGCGCTTCCTCGGCCTGTAGCCGACCTTGCGCCTGAGCTCCATGTTGGTCATGCCGTCGTAGCCCGCCGAGACCCAGCGGTAGATGGTCGACGGCGACAGGTCCACCGGGCCGCCGTTGCGCGCCGCCATCTGCTCGGGCGACAGCCCCCGGCGCAGGCAGTCCCTTATCGCCTCCAGCCTGGCCGCCGCGGCGGGCTCGTCGGCGTCTATCCCGCGCCTGGACGAGACGAGGACCGAGTCGGCGCACAGCTGCGCGGCCCGGGCCTCGTAGAAGACGTGGGGGCGGCGCTTGCAGCCGATCGCGCGGTACCGCCCGCACCCGTTGCAGCATCGCGGCCACGCGGCCAGGCGCGGGCAGGCCGCCGACAGGTCGGCGGAGGCGTCCACGCGCTCGCCGCGCCTGGCCTTCGGCGCCGTCACGAACCTGTGCGACGCCACCTCGGCGCTCACCGTCGAGGGCGACCTGCCCAGCTCCCTCGCGATCTCCCTGCACGACGCCCTGCGCTCCAGCATCCTCTGGACCGTGTCCCGCTCGTGCCTCGTGAGCCTTCCGTAGGACCTCGGGACCGCCCTCGCGGAGCCCTTTCTCTTCTTTCCGGACATGCCGTCCTCCGATCTCCCGGGGCCGGCCGGTCCGGCCCTCAGGGTATCGGGTTCCCACATTCATCCGCACATGTGCGGATGAATGTGGGAGGTGTTCGGATAAAGTCGATAATCAAGGGTAAGATCACTTGATACACCACAGCGAGGAAGGTTATTGCATTTCCCTGTCTTTCGTGGTAAAATGTAGTTGTAAACCACCAGAGAAACCAATCTAATTTTATCGTTGATAGCCATTTCCTTGATAGCCAAATGATAGCAAAAGTTCGGCAAGCCCATAGGATAAGGATAATAGGTATCAGGAAAAATCAAATGATATCAAATCCCCCAAACAAAAGCGTTTAGAATTAAGTTTCATTTTGCGAGTGGGAGTAGGCTGATAGGGTTCTGACCTGCACTTTTGAGTGCCGTACTGTGCCGCTGAGTTTCGTTTCGTACGAGAGTCATGGCAAAGCCGTCAGCGACGGCGGTGAGTAAATACGAAAATTGAGCCTCCGTTCCCGTGCTGGGACGGAGGCTTTTTCTTTGCTTTTTTACTCCCTTTCACCTGCGATTTTGCTATTTACTCCCCGTATTTCAAGACGGCAAAGTATGGGGCGGTATTCGGAGGAATGGGAGTAAGAATTTATCCCAAGTGAGTAGACGTGCGATTTTTGTCCCCGATAACGAAAAGGGGCCGTTTTAGGTCCTTTGAAACTCAAATCGAACTCAATCGGCTTTTCGGCGGTCTCTGCACGGCGTTTCCCCAGGTGGTTAATGGGGAGTAAAGAATCTCGCCATCTCAATGAAAACGGGAGTAACCAGGGGAAATGCCGCGGCGTACTGCTGTGTGCTGCCGTGTAAGCCACCGCGTCATTTACTCCCCGTTTACGCTTGAAATGCCTTGGCATGCAATGGAGAGTAAAAACTCAGCATACGCAGGTGCGAGCGGAGCTCACCGACTATCCTGGCGCCCTGATTCGGTTTTAGTGGTAGCGAAATGCGGAGAGCTGCTACAGCGAGGCTTTCCAGTCCTCGTACTCGGCGGCGTCGATCTCGCCGTTCTCGAGCCGTGCGCGCTTCTCGGCCCACAGCTGGATCGCCATCGCCGCTTTGGGCGCGTGAGGCGCCTTGGGGTTCAGAGAGAGCCCCGTGCCGTCGGCTGCGGGCACGATGCCGAATGAGTCCTCGAGCCGCACGAGCAGCGATATGAGGTCGCCCGCGGTTTCGACGCCGTAATCCTTGAGGGCGTTGACGGATACGCCTAGTGCTGCGGCGATGGATTCGAGCAGCTCGGGCTTCACGGCGCGGATGCCGCTCTCGTAGTGGCGCACGGCCCCCTCGGTCAGGCCGACCGCCTCGGCAAGCTGCGCTTGCGTCATGCCGCGCGACTTGCGGTACCGCCTTATGTTCTCGCCTACGGACATGCGCCCTCCTCCTGGAATTACGTACCCGCACATCTTACCAGCGTACGCAAATGTACGCAATTCTATTGACAGTACAGATATGTACGTTTACTCTGAATCTGTAAACCGTACGTATCTGTACGCTAATGACAGGAGGAGCCATGGACGAGAAGGTGGCAAAGACGCCGAGACCGCACATGCTGGATGCGGACGAGGTTGCGGAGCTGCTGAGGATCAAGAAAGGCAGCGCCTACGAGGTGATCAGGAAGATAAACGCCGAGCAGGAGGCGCGCGGGCGCGTGGTTATCCGCGGACGCGTTCGAAGTGACGTCTTCGACGCCCTGTACTTCCCGGAGGTGGACTGACATGCCGGTGTACAAGGACGACAGCAACGGCACGTTCTTCGTGCAGTGCTACTACCGCGACGCCCGCGGCTCGAAGCGCCACAAGACAAAGCGCGGCTTCTCCTCCGAGGTGGAGGCGGCCGTATGGGAAAGCCAGTTCAAGAGCCTTAACGGCGGGGCCATGGACATGACGTTTTCCGAGTTCGTTGAGGTGTACGCCTCCGAGGTGAAGCCTCGCATACGCGAGCATACGTGGATCACCAAGGAGTACATCATCAACGACAAGCTCGTGCCGTTCTTTGGGGATATGCGCATGTGCGATGTGAGGCCGATCGACGTTATTAGGTGGCAGAACGAGCTTACTGAACACCGGGACGCCGACGGTAAGCCCTGGGCGCCGACGTACCTGCGCACGGTGAACAACCAACTCAACGCCATCTTCAACCACGCCGAGCGCTACTACGGGCTCACCGACAACCCGGTGCGAAGGGTCGACAAGATGGGCTCGAAGAAGGGCGGCGAGATGCAGTTCTGGACCAAGGACGAGTACCTGAGGTTCAGCGAGGCCGTCATGGACAAGCCGCTCTCGTTCCACGCCTTCGAGCTGCTCTACTGGACGGGCATCCGCTGCGGCGAGCTTCTGGCGCTCACTCCGTCCGACTTCATGCTGGAGAGTTCGCGTCTGCGCATCAACAAGTCGTACCAAAGCCTCCACGGCGTAGACACCGTGACCGATCCCAAGACGCCCAAGTCGGTGCGCACGATCGTCATGCCCGCCTTCCTGCGCGACGAGATGGCGGACTTCATCGAGCTACGAGACGACGTCGCCCCCGACGAGCGCCTGTTCGCCGTTACCAAGCACTTCCTGGCCCACGAGATGGAACGAGGGTGCAAGGCGTCTGGCGTGAAACGCATCCGCATACACGACATACGCCACAGCCACGTGAGCCTGCTGATCGAGATGGGCTTCTCCGCGCTGGCCATCGCCGAGCGCATGGGCCACGAGGCGGTGGACATCACCTACCGATACGCGCACCTGTTCCCCACGAAGCAGGACGAGATGGCCGCCGCCCTTGACGGGGCGAGGGGATAAGAAGGATGCCGTGCGAGAACAGCGCCCGCAAGCGCAGTAAGACGATGGCGTTCCGCTGCACGCCCGAGGAGCATAAGCTCATATGCGAGATGGCCGCCTGGAGCGGCATGAACAGGCAGGACTACATCATCGCCAAGCTCACCGATACCCAGGTCGAGGTGAGACCCTCTGTGAGCGTGCAGAAGGCGCTGAAGGACTCGATGGCGGAGTTGGCCAAGGAAGTACGGCTGGCGGCCTCCTACAGCGAGCTGAGCGAGTCTCTGCAGCAGAGAGTCGAGCACGTGATGAGGTTCTTCCTGGCGCTCGGCGAGCCTATTGACTCGCGAGTGGACGACGCGTCTCAGGAAGAATCGTTCCCGGCGATGGCGACTGAGGTCGAAACTAACGACAACGCCGACAATGCAAGTATCTTTGGAATGGGTCGCGGCTAACGCTCATCTAAGCGCCGACCAGGAACTGCGATTCTTTAGGGTGTTGCCCGCAAAGCAAATAGTTAATCTTCCGCGAAAGGAAGCTAAACGGTCCGTTCCTCGACATAGAGGATCTCGTTTTGCGCCTCCAGGATTCGCGCGGCGTCGCCGATGCGCTCGGCGCACCTCTCGCTTATCGACCTCAGGGCCAGGACCCCCTCGACGTCGAGCAGGTCCAGCTGGTCGGCGTGCGCCAGGGACTCGAGCAGCTGGTCCAGGCCCCTCGCCAGCCTTCCTGCATCCGCCACCGCGTCAAGCAGCTCACGACGCTCGTCCTTCTCGTTGATATCCATCATTGGCTGTCCTCCTTCTTCCGACGGACGTGTTGCGCAGCACCGTAGCCGTTCCGCATGGAGAACCATCTCGCCACCGCGATCCCGTGCGCATATTGGCCGCAAGCGGCGCGGGGAATGCCGTCCCGATGCGGACCACGGCACCGCGACTCGGGAACGCGCCGTCGTTCCCGCCGCGGCGTCGTCTCCAATCCCACGGGAGCCCAGCAACCGCCGACAGATCGCATCCCATGCCTGGAAGCCTCGGCGCCCATGCCTGATTCCATGCCGCACGCCTGCGCCCTTCCGATCCGAAACCCGC
Organism: uncultured Collinsella sp.; assembly: GCA_900542165.1. GTDB lineage: Bacteria > Actinomycetota > Coriobacteriia > Coriobacteriales > Coriobacteriaceae > Collinsella. The sequence goes on from UQMM01000032.1 coordinate 20,652, forward strand.
CCCGGCGTTCCTTGGACGCGCAGGGTCGCACGCCGGCAGGCGGCCCGCAAGGGCCGCGACACTTTTTCGGGTTCTTCGCTCCATGCGCTGCGCGCGCGAACAACGCGAAAAACTGCCGTCGGAATACTTCTATTTCCACGCCCGACTTCGCTTCCTCCCTTGCCGGCACGCCCGCGCCGCATGCGACTCACGCGACGCAAGGCACGCCACAGGGGCGGGCCTCCGAGTCTAAGGAGCAAGACATGAACGACATGAAGGAAAAGGCGATGGGCGCGGTCAGGACCTTCCTCGAGCGTAAGGGCTACGAGATCGTCGATGAGGCCTGGCAGGGGCCCGAGGGCATCGGCGGAATCGACCTCGTGGCGGTGGACGAGGACGGGACCCTGGTCTTCGTCGACGCCACGGTCCGGATCGGAACGGACGGCTTCCCCGAGGCCCACAGGGCGCGCGGGCTGCGCGAGGCGCTGGCGGCGACGTGGCTCGCCGGCAACGGCGACGACTACGCCGACACGCCGGTCCGCTTCGACGAGGTGGCGATGATGGTCGTCAAGGAAAACCGAGCGCTCCTGCGCCACCACATCAACTGCTTCGGCGAGATGGAGCCGCTCTCCTAGGCGGCGCGCCCGGCCCCGGGCTCCCGGGGCCGGGTTTCCCCGAATCCACCCCTTGTACCACGAAAGCGTACATATCCGTACGTTTTCGTGGTACACTCCGCTTGTCGGACAAATCCGTACGGTTTTGTCCCGACGCTCCGAGACTCGGGGCGCGCCGGACCGGATGCGCCGAGGCGCGCCCCACGCTAGAGAGGACGCGACCCATGCGCACGATAGCCATTTCCAACTACAAGGGCGGCGTCGGCAAGACGACGACCGCCGTGAACCTGGCGGCGATCTTCGCCGCCCGGGGCCTTCGGACCCTGCTTGTCGACCTCGACCCGCAGGCGTCTGCCACAGACTTCTTCGGCCTCTACGACCGGGCCGTCTCCGAGCGGCGCACGTCGGTCGAGCTGCTCTACGGCGGCGCGCCCGTGGAGGAGGTCGCCTACGCTGCCGGGGAGAACCTCGACGTGGTGGCCTCGACCATCGACCTCGTCGACCAGAACGAGATGCTCCTGCGCGAGCAGCGACTCAAGTTCGCCCTCGACGACGCCTCGGGCTCCTACGACGTCTGCCTCATCGACTGCAGTCCCGTGATGCGCAGGCTCGCCTTCAACGCCTACCTCGCCGCGGCGGAGGGCGGCATGGTCGTCATCCCCGTGAAGCTCGACTCCACCGTGATGCGCGGCACGGCGCTCACCGTCGAGGCGACGCGCTCCATCGCCGACGCTCTGCGCATGCCCACGCCCCGCTGGAAGATACTGCGCACCTGCGTGCCCGGCCGCATGACCAACGCCGAGGCCACGGGCGCGGCCGTGCTCGACGGGTTCTTCCCGGACGAGCAGTTCGAGACGGTCATCCACGCGAGCAGCAAGGTCTGCG
>UQMM01000033.1 GCA_900542165.1 uncultured Collinsella sp.
TCCAGCTACCGTACTTCTTTTTGCGCTCGAGCTTAATCACCTTGTCGCTGCCGTTATAGATGCGTACGCGATACTTTTTGCGCATGAGAATGCCGGCGTCTTTTTCCTCGTAGGCCGAGTTGCAGTAGTCGTCAAAATACAGGCTGCGAATGGTGTAACCGCCCGCCCGCGCATGTTTGTCTAGCTTAAATACAGGCGCCATGCGACAGGCAAGCGCGGCGTGCTCGCCCTCGTTAATGAGATATTTGAGCTCGTGGCGGTAACGCTCCTGCGTGGCACGCACAGGCGGTGCCGCCAGGCGCTCAAGCAGCGCGCTAGCCCTCCTCATACGTATCCTCCACGACCTTACCGCCGTCTTGCACGTAAAAACACTTCATGCCGTAGTGCTTGCCGTCGTCGGTCACATAGTAGTCAAACGCATCTTGCGTATAGCCGTCGGAGTTGGTGGCACGCACGCGCACAAAATACTGGCCGGTATCGGGCGCATCGCAGGTCACCTCGGGAAGCAGCACATCCTCGGCCTTAAAGACCACGTCGCTTATGGCATGGTCGCGCGCAAGCTCAACGGTGTAGCGAATGTCGCGCGCCTCAAAATCGTAGGACGCATCCCAGTTAATGCGCAGCTTGCCGTTATCGATCTGCGGCACGCCGATGTAGAAAGGCATGGGCTTTTTAAAACTCTCGCGAAAGCTCTTGTAGTTCTCCTCGATCTCGGAGGGAATCGCCGCGGCGATCTGCTCATATTGGTCCTTGGTGACAGGCAGATTATCGATATCGGGCGAAGCAAAGACTAGCGATTCGGTAACCTCGCGATAATGCTTGATCATCTTGGTCAGGCGCGTCTCGGTCAAATACGTACGCAGGTCCTTGACGGCGCGATCGAGCTCACCGCGGAACGCCTTGCTGCGCAACGCGCGGTTAAACAGCACGTTGCCCCAGTAGTTGCTTGCGCCGCGCTCCCAGCTCGCGTAGTCCGAAAACCCGGTAAGAGAAAGTTCCAGCTTGCGCAGCATGCCGTCGTTGTCCCAATCCAAAAAGTACCAGGTATTTGAGTTGAGCGGGCTGTACAGATAACAGTTGCGGTTCTGCGTATCGCAGTTGCCCGTAAGGATCTGAAACGCCAGCCAATAGACCAGGTTCTCGGTATCAAAGTAGGTGTCGAGCACGTTATCTATCTTTTGCGATTCGTCGTTGAGCGCATCGAGCATCTCGATGAGCTTGGTGTGGTCCGTATCGCCCTTAATCTCGAGCATGCCCTCAAAGTTTGCCTGGTTATAGTCGGGATCATCGGCAAGCTTAATGGTGTCCTCGTAGCGATGGAAATCAAAGCTGTTCACCTTGTACAGGTGCCCGCTCTTATCCAAGCCGTGCGCCTTAAGCGCCGTCTTATTGAGCTGCTCCACCTGCGTAAACAGGCCGTAGTCCTCAAAGGTATCGTTGGACTTTTCGGTCTGGTCGCACACCCACAGATGCACAAACTGCGTGCGCAGGCCCATCATCTGGGGAATCCCGCGGATAAGGTCATAGGCCATCTTGTTGCGAAAACGCATACCCTCGCCCATGTGCTTGTTGAGCGCAATCGCGCGCTGTTGGCGCCAGGTACCCTTGCCCTTTTTGAGCTCCACCTTGTAATTCTTTTGCGAGTTCATGCTCGACGTCTGGCCGCGCACCTGCACGGTAGCATTGGGCGCTTCCTCGCCATAACCAACCTCGCCGGCCACCGGGCCGTCTTCGTCGCCCGCCTGCAAAAGCCCCATTACCTGATAGCGCGTCACGCCCATGTCGGCGTAGTCATACACCGAGTACGTATTGATCTCGGCCCAGCTATGATCGGTGTTCTCGGAGCTGTTACCGCGCGAGACCGTCAGGTACATGGTCACAATGCCCGAGTCGTCGTAGACCTCGTACAGCTCGTCCTTATCGCGAAGGTGCTTGGTCTCGCCCGAGGCCTCAGCCTTTTTAATCTTGTCCTGCTTTTTGACCTTTTTGGTCGAGGATTCGTCCTGAGACGAGCAGCCCGAAAGCAACAGCGCACCGGCAGCCGCCTCGATCAGGCAGCGGCGAGACATCAACTTATCGATCATCAGAACCTCCCCAATGTTTTTGGTACAGGCGAACCACCATACGTTCAAACGCACTGCGCGGCTCACCGCCCACGCGCTTGGCCTCGTAGCGTTGCTCAACACGGTCGAGCACCCGGCCAAGTTCGGTAAACCAGCCCGTCTTGTCAGTCGCCACCATGGGCTGCTGGCTCAGGATACGATACGGCAAGTTGGCGGTATAGGTATCGAGCCGCAGGAGCGCCACGATAAAAAACACCGCTGCACCCAACAAAAAGCCAAAGCCGTAAAACTGCTGCGGCAAGAGCAGAGAAACGGCATTCGCTAGCCCGGCCACACCAGCAAACAGCCCCGAGGCCAGCACGGCCCCCTTGTAGTCGGTAAAGTACAGCAAGATGAGCAACACCGTATTGCCCACGGCATACAGGCCATAGCCCACGCACAGCGTGCGAAAATACCCGTGCATCAGGTTATTAAAGCCCAACGGTAGGGCCGAGAGCACCGTGGTCTCGAGCGAAATGACCGCCGCGGTCACAAACAACTGTTTGAGCGCACAAAACCGCAGTTCTCGGTTGAGCGTGGAGAGCATTTCCTCCTCGGCCACCACAATGTCGCCCACCACGCCACCGTCGTTGAACAGGCTGTAGTAGTCGCGGTAGCGCGGATAGAAATTGACCTCGACCGAGACCACAAAGTTGACGGACGTGACCAGGATTGTCAAAAACGCGATAAGCGCCGGCACATCGTGGTAGGGCGCACCATAAAACAAGCCCTTGACCTGCACGCCAATGGGACCGGCCCAAATTATCACCAAATGCGCAAAGAGGCCCAGGTTGGTGAACAGGCCCGTAAGCGCCAGCGGCATAAACTGATCGAGCCACTGCAAAAAGAGCCAGGGGCTGCGGTCGCTCTGAGGAAAATACCGGTATAGCAGCACCACGTCCCAGGCGAGCATAACGCCGTAGCCCAGAGCAATTGATGCCAACAGGCCCTCGACCGGCGGCAGCCCCAGCGCCAGCGCGGCCAGGGCGCACAGGCACGCCACGCCAATGGCGGCCGCAAAGCTGCACAGGATGCCGCGGTAGTCTTTGATGGCCGTGAGGTAACTCATGCCGTTCCAGTTGACGATCATAATGTTGAACAGCCACAGGCACAGCAGCCCCTGCAGCAGCGTGGCGCCCGAGAACAGCAAAAAGACGCCGTAGAGCACCGTGCCCGCAACGAGCATGATGGCGTTGGAGCCCCAAAACGAAGGCAGTATCTCATCCTCGCGCTCGGCAAACAACATATCGGCCAAAAAGCGCGTGACCGGCATGGAGAAAAAGCTCGTGAGCAAAAGCGAGGCCAGCAGTGTGTAGGTCACCATGCACACCAGCAGATCCTGGTTGGCACGCCCTACGCCCCACAGACCGCACAGCACCAAGATACCCACCTGGAGCAGCACGCCCAACAGCATGGGACCCGTGCACACAATGCCGGCGTAGCCGTAAGCGCGCATCGTGGCAAAAAGGCCCTTGCGCCTAAACAGGCGCTTAAGCTCAAAACCGATTCCGGCCACCGGCTACTCCCCCTCTCTGGGCAGGTCAAACGCACGCGCCGTCTCGTCGTACAGCGCGCGATAGTTGGCGAGCATCTGCTCGTGCAAAAAGTACGTGGCAACGCGACGCTGCCCGCGCTCCCCCATCTCAATGCGACGGGCGCGGCTCACGCACATGCGCTCCATGGCATCGGCCAAGCCCTTGCGATACATGGGCGGCGTCACAAAACCCGCCACGCCAAAGTCGTCGCCCGGGGCGCCTTCGAGCAACTCGCGGCAGCAGCCCACCTCGGTCGTCACGCAGGGACGGCGCGCTGCAAGCGACTCCAGCACGCTGAGCGGCTGGCCCTCGGAGATGCTCGTCAAAATGGTAAAGTCGAGCTTTTCCATGTACTCGACCACGTTGACGCGGCCGGTAAAGATCAGGTCGCGCACGCCTAGGGTATCGACCAGCGCGTGGCACTCGGCGCCGTACTCCTCGTCGTCCACGCCGCCCATAATGTGCAGGCGCACCTTGGGCAGGCGCTCGTGCAGCTCAAAGAAGGCATAAATCATTGTCTTGACGTCCTTGATGGGCGCCAAGCGCACCACCGCGCCAATGTCCACCCAGCCGTCATCGGGCTTTAAGGGAATATCCTTAAAGCGGTCGAACTGGATGCCGTTGGGGATAACCAGGCATTTGTCCGCATCGCAGCCCATATAGACCTGCGTCTTGCGGGCGTTATGGAACAAACTCGTCACGCGGAAGGCGCGGCGGTAGATTTCCTCCGAAAGCAGGTAGAAAAAGCGGATCCAGCGGTCCTTGAACGACGGCACCACCCAATCGGCGCGAATGATCTCTTCCTCGCGCTCGCGGGTGTAGATGCCATGCTCGGTCAACAGCACCGGCGCATGGTGAACGCTTGAGCCCAGGCAGGCGAGCAGACCACCGTAGCCGGTCGAGATGGCATGGTACACATCGGCCACCGGCACCTCGCTGCCCAACAGGTAGAGCACGGGCAGCAACATGGAGCGCATGGTGTGGAATGCATCGGCAAAGGGCGTGTAGGGATACTCGGCCAGGCACACGTCGCGAAAGATATCCATAAACGTGCGGCTCTGCAAAAACGAGAGCGGATGCACGCGACGGCGGTAGAAGATATCGAATAACACGTCCCAGTCCGGATTGGAGAGCGACACCAGACGGCGTAACGCCTCGCGCTCACGGTCGTTAAAACTGGCTTCATGTTGCTCACCCGAAAGCCGCAGGGCATCGTCCAGGAACACCTCGTGCACCTCGACCACGTTGCCGGGCAGCTCGTAGACAAACTTGCCACGGTCGGCAGCATGCGCGCCGATCACCCACAGCACAAACTCGTGCTCGGGCATGGCCGTAATGTAGCCATGCATCCAGGTAGATACGCCGCCGTGCACATAGGGGTAGCAACCCTCGAGTACCAAGCAGATTCTCATTTATCGCCACCCTCCTTGCGCTCGATCGTCACGGTCTTATCATTTGCCTTGAGCAGATACAGATTGCCCGTAAGGTGCGTCAGTTCGCCACCCGTCACCGCACCCGGCTCGCCATTATTGGCGCGGAACATGAGCCACGCCTCGTCGTGGAAATTGCCCAGGCTGAGCGTCCAGGCATCCGCGCTGGTATCCACGCTCACCGTCACGGACGAAAAGCGCTGGATGGCACCGGAGCACTCCGACGCCGTCTGGTGCCGCAGGTCGGGCGCGGATTTGGTAAGCCACTCCAGGTAGTCGACCAGGCCGCCCTTGTAGACCTCCCAGCCCTCCTTGGCACCACGATCGGGATCGAGCAAGTCGTCCGGGTGCATAAAATGCGTGCTCACGTAGTGCATGTTGAGCTCGGACACGGCTGCCAGGCGCATATAGGAATCGTCGACCATGCCGCCCGAGACAATACGTGGCTGCTCCACAATGCCGTCGCTCGCCACGCCAAACTCCTGCACGTAGGGCAGGTCGGTGCCATCCTCAAAATACGTGCTGGCGATGGTCTTAATGCGCGGAACGTCGGTGCCGATGAGCTTGCGCGCTCGGGCCGAAAGGATATTCGACGGCGGTACGTAAACCGAGCCATGAGCGTTGGGCAGAACCTCGTCCTGAAACGCGATAAGTTCGTTGAGCGAAGCGACGAGCGTCTCTTTGTTCTTCCAGGTCTTGTAGACGTACAGCGTGCCGTAGTCGGTGTCCCAGAGCGCGAGCGGCTGATGGTTGTAGCCGTGAAAGCCCAGCTCGCCGCCCATCTGCAGCAGCATGCCGCCAAAATATCGAAACTGCGTGGTATCGGGTTGGCGCGCGGGCTCGGTCTGGTTGACCGCGTCCTCGTAGTTTTCGATCATCACGCCGGTATAGCGAATGCCATATTTTTGCGCGAGCTTTTGCAGATCGGGCCACCAGACCTTGGTGTAAAAATCCGCAATGGAAAGGCCGTAGTCACGCTTGATATAAGTACCATCGCCCGAGGGCACGGGGCTAGGAAAGTCGTCCAAATAGAACACGGCGCTGTTGATGACCGGATAGGCCGTAGCATCGCCCAGCAGACTGATCGCCGCGGCGAAAAAGCCGCGCATGACCTTGTCGTAGATACCGATATTGCACACCACGGTGCGCCCGCTACCGCAGTCATTAGACCAAATGAGCGGGGCGCCCGCATCGCCAGTCTTAGCCCACTCACGCGCCGTCTCGCGCAGCGATACTGAAAGCGACGAATCAAAGGGGTCCGAGAGCTCGTAGCGCTCTCCCCCGCCCAGCATAAAGTCCTCACTCGGCACAATGCTTTCGGCTTTTACATAGTCATATCCGGCCGATTCAATGCCAAGCTTGGAGGCAATCACTTGCAGATAGCTCGAGTTATCCGGCGGCATGGCGAGCATAAGCGAACCGCCGGCACTCACCCAACTCATAATGTCGCTCAGGTGCGTACCGAGCCCATCGAGCGACGGCATGAGCAAAATCACGCGATCGAAGGAGGTCAGCGAGGGAATGGCATCCGCACCATCCAGGGCAAGATCCACGTCGCGATGGGCGATCTTCATGTCCAGCAAAATCTGGTCGAACTGGTCTTTGACGTCGTCGACGCCATCTTGGTCCGAGTCTGTAATGACCAGGCACGTGGGCTTTTGGCCAAAGATTGCCGAGGAGGCCGGCACCGCGTCGTTGGCGGCAAGCATCCCCAGCCTATGCTGGCCCGCACTGTACTGCACGCCGGCACGCTCCACCAGCAGCACGGCGGCCATGGCAATAAAGACCGCCCACACCACGAGGAGTCCCATCCAACGAAAGCGGCCCACACGGTCTCGGATATGTTGCGCCACGCTCATCGGGCCTCCTCCCCATCGCGCCAAAACGCCAACTTTTCGCGGTTGTCGGCGCTCAAATACACATGTTGCTTGTCAATCGCATCGATCACACAGTGGACCTCGTCACCGTCGCGGCGCATCACGGCCAGGCGCAGGCAAAGCATCCAAACCTCCTGCTCCTCGGGCACGTCGAGTACCAGCTGGTCGGTCACGGCCTGCGCCTCGTCGATCTGTCCGACATCGGCCAGCGCCGTCGCGTATCGAATGCGCAGCTCAAGGGTATCCTCGCGCTCGCAGCGACGCGCAAGCAGGCGCGCGTACTGTTGGCGCTGAATCTGAGCAACGCGCCCCTCAGCCAAGCCCGAGCCCAAGTATTCACCAAGAAAATCACAGTATTCGTTGAGGTTTTGCGCGCTCGGGTCCGTCTTAAAGGCACGCTCCAGCTGCTGCAGTTTAAGGTCGGACTCCTTGGAGATCTGCGCCACCGCCGTCGCGGCATAGTGCGCCACCTCAACGTCGTCGTTAAGCTTAGCCGCCTGCAGCTGCGCCAGGTACGCGTCGGGCTCCTCGGTGAGCATGGAGAGCATTAGGCGGCGCCGGTATGCCGGGTCGTTGACGATAAGCGCCTCCTCGAGCGGCACTACGCCTGCATCGTCCTCACCGCTCGGTACCGACATACTACGATGCAGGTCGTCGTTGAAGCGCAGCGACTCCAGCGCAGACTCTTTCAGCCACTCGCCAAGCACCGCGCTGCGCACCGATAGCAAAACCACCAGCAACGGGCCCCACAGCGGCACCAGCACTATTACAGCCAGCATGTGCCCGCGCACCGGCAGCAGGCCCAGCTTCATGAGCGTCCACAGCATCAGGCAAACCAGCGAATGAATCAGCAGCAAGACGGCAGCAACGACAAGCGAGATCAAGCGGCACCCCCCTCACCGTCACCGGTGTAAGCGATGCGCTGCAGCAGCGCCACGATGCCCTCGCCGTCGACGGGCTCCACCGCAATATGCTTTGCGCTCAGGCGCTTACGGATAATGGGAAGATCGCACGCCTTTGCCTGGCGCATAAGCAGGTAGAGCACGTTGCCGTCGACCAAGCCCGCCGCGTCGCTCTCGCGGATTGCCGACCCAATTGCGCCCACCAGCTCGCCGACAGGCTCCATGCCCGGTACCACGCGCAGGAGCAAAAAACTCCCCATCTTGCTATCTGCCAGCGCCTGCTCCGCCGCGAGCTCTTGGCCAAAGGCCGCCTGCTTGAGCACGCAAGTGCCGTCAACGCAGCGTTTATCCTGCGCCACCGCCTCATAGTCAAAGGCACGGCCCAGCGCGCTTTCGACCAGCCCGCACAAGATGCGGAACAGGTTTTGATAATAGAGGGTCATTTGGTTTTCGGCCGCACTACGCACAAAGATCAACACGGCGGGTGCCCCGTCGCGCTCGATCGCGTATCCAAACATGGGAAACCCCGGCGTCAGCTCACGGTTCACCCACAGGTTCGAACGACCCCCGTCGCCCAAAAGAGGTGCAAGCTGCTCAAGCGTGAGCGAGCGTGCGGCATTTTCGGCAATCGCGGGACTTGCTGCCACCAGGCGTGCAAATGCCCCGCCCGAAACATGGTAGATCGCCACCGAATCGTTCTCGAGGATCTCGCCCAGAAGCTCGCAGCACTTGCGATAGATGTCGCGTGGGTTGAGTACGTCGAGCTCCTGCGTCACGGCAAAGATCTTGCCAAAGCTGTCGTGGCGACCCACAATCTGGCGCCTGTACGCGCGCTTGTCCTCGATCGCGTCGTGGTAAAGCTGTGTGAGGAACGTATTGCGATTACGCACGAGCTCGTTTTGATCGCGCTCCGCCCTAATGGCTTCGCTGTTGCGCAGCTGCACATAGCCGCACACGGCACCCACCACAAAGTACGCAATAAACGGCAGCCAGTTGGACGGCTCGTAAAAGAGACCCTGGAAGGTATAACCGTACTGAGTAAAGTAGCTCGCGGCCAAACCCACCGACGCCAGCAGCGCCGCAACCAGGCCAAAATCGAGCCCATACAGCGTGCCGATCAGTACCACGTACAGCAGGCGGTAGTCGAGCACGTTAAGCTGAGCAGACTGCGAAAACACCAGCTCCAGGCCCTCAAAGAGCACCCAGGCCAGCGCGGTCTCCAGGCATTTGATGGGCAGTGTCCGCCCGCGCATGCGGTCGATGGCGGCACGCAGCGGATGGCGCTTGCCCGCGAGGGTCTGCTCCCAGCGGGCGTGTATGGTCGAAAGATCGCGCAGCACGTCATAGCGCTGGAACCACCCGTAGCGCGTGCGGACGGTATCGCTCGGAGCAATGGAGACGACGGCGTCCCCGTCGTAGGTAATGTCGAGCCCCGGGAACAAGCCCTTGAGCGCCTCGCCCAGGTCTCCCACGGTGTGGGCAAAGCTATCCGGAACCTCGAGTTCCTCGAATGTGGCATCCCAGCTGTCGAAGATGCGACGCACCAGAACGGCCAGCTCCTCGGCGCAGAGGGCACCGAGCGGTGAGTCCGCCCCAGCCCTCATGACAGCAGAGCCTTGCGAGCACGCCTCGAACAGCGGGGTCAAAATCGGGTCTTCCAGCGTGGGCGAGGCGGTGTACAGATACGGCACGCGCAAGATCTTGGCCTGAATGCCGTCGCGGACCGCATAGTAGCGGCACAGGTCGTTGGCCGCACGGGCAATGATGCCCTTGCCGTTTTGCCCCGCAACGTCCACCGCACCGTCCGCTCCCATGGGACCAGTCACAAACAGCAGCTGAATCTGGCGACCCATGCAAGCTCGAAAGACGGAGCGCAGCAGCTCGATGTCGCCAACGGCCTCGGTATGCGGCGTGAGATAGGTAGAGAGGTAGACCACACGGTCGAATTCGTAAGCCTGGTCCAGGTGCTGCAGCAGCTCTTTCCAAGACGCATGGAGCGACGACCCGTCGCGGCGCGCCTCGTTGGCCGCCACGACCTGAACATGGTCACCGGGAAACGCCTTGGCACAAAAGTCGTCATCGACATACGCGGTATTGCCAACAACCAGCACTTCCACCGTGCGCTCCCCCTCCCCAAATTTAGCTTTTGCCATGGTAAACATGCGTATTGTACGCTGTCAATGTAGGCCAAAGGCAACTTTAAAGCTGTTTTAAGAACTTTTTCAGACGGGAAGCGACTCGCGCCTGAGCCAGAGAGCCCTACACGTGCCGCTGCACGGCGGAGAAAGGCGAATCCACTACCCCTCAGGCATAATTCCTGAGCAAAATCAAGCAGAGCACACGGCTTTTTGCGCCACTTTAAGACGTAATCGGGATGTGGCGAGAGGCCAAATTCGGAAGTGCGGGGAAAACCAAAGGAATGCTGACCAGACCCCCGTTTTAGGCTTCCGCGACCTGCGGTTTTGATACAAAAAAACCGCGTTGTGCTCGAAGGTTTTCGATTTTTCCCCGCACTTCTGTAATTACATCTCTGGATCGAGGGCGCAGGCAATGGTGACGACATCCACGATAGCGCCCCCCCTATGCCTGATACCAAAATCGTTCCATAGGGACCCGTTTCCCAATGGGACGATTCTTCACAAAGGGCATTAAGGCGCATGAGAACATGGTAGAGGCAAGCAAGCGCGCTTCCACGTTTTCGCCCATGGTGACCACGGTATAATCCAACGAGACAAGCAACGAACGGGAAAGGCAGCGCGGATGAACCTGGGCAGCGAGAGCGAGACCGTCGAGTTCAAGAAGTCCACTGGCGAGCATAAAGAAGCACTGCAAGCCATCAGCGCCATGCTGAACAAGCACGGCCGCGGCGAGCTCTACTTCGGCGTGAAGGACAACGGCGATGTCATCGGCCAGGATGTCAGCGACGCAACGCTGCGCCAGGTGACGTCGTGGGTGTCCGACAAGATCGAGCCCGCGGTGTTCCCGACGGTCGAGTGCCTCGACGCCGATGATGGGCTGCGATACATCAAAATTGCCTTCTCAGGTGCCGACGCCCCCTACTCCGCCGACGGACGCTACTTCACCCGCGTGGGGACTTCGAACAAAGCGCTGTCGGCCTCGGAGCTGAGCGCCATGGTCGTCAAGCGTGAGCGCGCCCGTAGCCCGTGGGACTCGCTGCCGTCCGGCAGGCCCGTCTCCGACGCCGACGAGCAGGCGGTGCGTGACTTCGTCGCGCGCGGCGGCAGGGCCGGACGCGTGGGCGGCGGGTTCGCCGGCGTGGAGGACACCTTGGCAAGGCTCGACCTCGTCGCGCCCGACGGCAGCCTAAGAAACGCCGCGGTGGAGCTGTTCTGCGAGGGATCCGACACCTACCCCAGGATGAAGCTGGGGCTTCTGGGCGGCAACACCAAGGCCAAGATCCTCGACCTGCGCCGCGAGTGCGGCACCATGCTCAAGCTGCTCGACTTCGCCGAGTACTTCGTGACGTCGAACATCAGGCGCGAGTTCGTCATCGGCGAGACGGGCATGTACCGCAAGGAGATCCCCGAGATCCCGGCCGAGGCCATCCGCGAGGCGGTTGCCAACGCGCTGTGCCACCGCGACTACACCACCGGCACCGCCGTCGAGGTCAACGTGTTCATGGACACCGTCCAGATCGTGAGCCCGGGCCTGTTCCCCGAGGGCGACTCGCCGCAAGAGCACCTAGACGGTACCGCGAGCGAGTTCGGCCTCCGAAACCCCGCGATCGCGCGCACCCTGTTCCGCGCCGGCGTCATCGAGCAGTACGGCACGGGCATACCGCGCATCAAGGAGGCCTGCGAGGCAGCCGGCGTGAGGTTCCGCTTCGAGCAGACCGTCAACAGCACCGTCGTCGTCTTCGAGCGTCCTGGGTTACAGAAAGCGGCCTTCAGGAGAACCGCGGCCGACAACCGACCGCTCCTCAGCGAGCGCGAACGAGCAGCGATGGCAATTGCCGCCGCTCAGGGGAAAATCACGACCTCCGACCTCGCGCGGGAGTCCAATGTCGGTAGGAAAACGGCCTCGAAGACTCTGAAAGACCTTGCCGGGCGAGGCCTGTTGGAATGGGTAGGGAAAAGCCCGAAAGACCCGCACCAGTTCTACAGGATGCCAAGCGAAGTTTGAGGCTGCAGGTCCTAGCCGGGAAACAGGCCCATTGCGTTTGCTGCCCTCCCCCTGCTGGGCACTACTGAGTAATCTACTGGGCACTGCTGAGTAATCTACTGAGTAGTGCCCAAGCGCGAGTTGGCAAGTCCGCCGAAGCCCAGAGAAACGGCTCCGAAGAATATACTGACCGCTACTGACCGCTACTGATCGCGGCATTCGGCAGGCCCGCCGAATGCCGCGGTCTCCCGAGACTAGCAGAGCCGCCCTTATTGTTAGCGCTGCCGAAGCAAGCCCTACTTCAGCAGCAACTTGAATTTTCGTGCGATGAGCCTCCCCGGAGCCAAGAGCCTTTTGCCCTAATCACAACACCGCAATTCAAGCACCGCAGAAAACTCCATTAGCGATGAACCAGCCACTTGAAGACGTGATCAAGGTGCGGCAAGGGGTCAAATTCGGAAGTGCGGGGAAAATCGAAGAAATGCTAACCAGGCCCCAGTTTTCGCTTCCGCGAACTGCGGTTTTGGTGCTAAAAATCGCGTTGTGCTCGAAGGTTCTCGATTTTCCCCGCACTTCCGTAATTACATCCTTGGATCGAGAGTGCAGGCAACAATGACGTCATCCGCGATAGCACCCAACAGTCACGGACGTACAAAAGGCCGTTGCCGGAAGCCTCCATACAACGACTCTTCTTTGCGCGCGCCACGCTCGCAATGCTCCATTAAATGTAACTAATTGATTTGCTATATACCATTCATAATGGCACATAGCAAATCAATTAGTTACATGTGGAGGCAGAACATGAGGGAGTACGTCGAGAAGCAGCTGCACACTAGAGTCGATTGCGAGCCCAACGACGCCTCGGAAATAACGACGCAAAACTCTTTCCGAAAGTGTAGGTGAGCGAAATGGCGACTCATGCATACGATGACCTTTATTCTTATCTAGCCGCATTCAAGAACAGCTCTCTTGCCGAAATAATTGCGTACCTAGAAGAACTGGGGCAAAGGAGGTTCGACGCCTTTATTAGGGGCCTTGCACCCCTTATCCCAATCGAAAAAATCGAAAATCAATCCCTGTTCAATTTTTCTGTTGACTCCACCCTTGAAGGAGGCAAATTCCCCTGCACTGACTATGCCTGTCGAGAGCAAAACATTTACCATTTGGCAAAGTTCTCAGCATTGTATGCAGATAAAACACTGATTCATTGCCCTATAGAATCGGCATTCGAAATGGGGCACGATGATTATGTCTCAGTCGATGAACTTGCATTCGGGATCTATTTGACCATGCGAGTCGAAGACATAGTCAAAGCTGGAATACTCGGATTTTCGAGCAATTACATTCCTCTTTGCAAAGATTGCCTAGCGCGACAAATCGAAAGAGAATCAAAAGCAAAAGGATTGATATCGAGTTATTGGGATGAACTCGTACGACAATTCTGTTCCTCTACCTCGTGCACTTTAAAACAAGCACCAGATGGGAATCTGTATGTAGCGATTGAGGGAATGGATGCATATGGGTCCCATGATGAGATGGATGTCGATTTCCTGGTAATCCCGTCTGAATACGAATCGCTCTATGCAAGCCAAGGCGAAACGCGATTGGATAGAGACATGCTGGAGAAAGGCGGCATCTTGACTATCCTACTGCCATTGTTGGACGATTGCTTTCAAGCCCTCGTCAATCCCTATTTTTCGAATAGCTCGTATTTAACCACTCGTCCAGCTCAGATTGAGTTCCTCGAGTCCGCAACTTCCACCCTTTATCCTCGAAAAGATCAGACCATACCCATTCGCCGGTTATCTTGCCCCCTCCCCATTGCTGAAAATGCAACGTTGCGTAGCATCCTTGATTGCCGCATTAGAAACGAAGAGTCGTTTCTTGTGTTTAGGGATACCTTGTCCAAAGGCCTGAGCGAAAGGCCCATCGACACCTCGACATTAGCTGACCTGAAGAACGACCTAATTGAGCCCGAGCTTCACAAGATATCTTTAGTGATGAAAAACGAGCGATCCCGATTAGTCACCTCCGCAGGCATTGAAGCCGCTATCGGAATTGCGAGCTTTACATTGGGGCAATACGGAATCGCATCACCTTCTGATGCCATGGCCTTCCTCGGGGCTGCCGGCATAGGGGCCGTTGCATCTCAATCCGCAGATTTCTTGCGAGAAGCCAAGGCAAAAGAGAACCCCATGTATTTCCTCTGGAAGCTCAATAGAAACAACCGTCTGTAACCTAAGGGGCAGAACACCGCAGTCGCCGAGCATATCTCGATCATTAAATAAAGGCAGCACTAGAAAGGATGCGAATCGTGAAGAACCGATTCCCTTTACGAATGCCTAATGCAGTAAAAATCACTGGTAGATCCGAGCAGTTTAACCAAGACGACAAGAGCGCGCTCAGATTGCTGTCTGCAGTAGCTAGCCAAGTATAGATACCATCCTGTTTCCAAATTCGGTCCTACGATAAACCCTTTCTTCTTTCTCAATTTCGTCGGGATCGTCGAAGATGAGCGTCGTATCTACTACGTCCCACTGCTGCCGATGGATATCCTCAATCAGCAATCCCAGTCCGGTTAATCGAAGAAGAACTTCTGCATCTCTGCCTCTGAGCGTCTGAAAAGTTTCCTTTTCTCGAAGCATTTCGTAGTCTCCAGGTAGAAATCTGTCCAAAGTCTCTGCAAACAAACGAAGATCGTCCCAGCTAATTTCTTTATCTAGGTAGGCCTCATAAATCTTTGCTAGTCGCCGCGCTTTGTCCTCCTCAATGTATCTTTCGAGCAGGATAAGCAGGTACTCAATATCGCGCTTCCTATTTGACTCTTCAAAGTATTGCTTGTACTTGTTCCATGAGCCATTTTCAAAAGAGTCGCGGTTGAACTCATCGAGGAAACACGCATACTTCTTCAGCAGATGCGCATTGTGGATATTGTTTCCGATTTTGTAGATGCTCACTAGGCTTGAGATGACGGGAATGTCCTTCAAGAACTCGTTTTGGAGAATTTCGTCCAGGCCAACCTCTGCGATATTCGAAATAAGTTCGAGAGAGTCGCTGCAAATAGTCGGCCTTGCGTCGTCTTGCAAGCGCGATAGACCGGCCTTAGTTGATTCCTCTGCGTTTGCCATAAGATTACCTTTCATAATAATTTGCCAGTTTTGGCATGCGTTTGCAGCGCCGCTTTTCTGAAAGTGGCTCCGATTTAAATGCCATCCCCCGAATAAGCGCTCAGGTTCGATTCAACAAGTGCATTGGTTGAAAAGAGCTTTAGACCCCCTTCGAGGTAAAAGTCGCTTGTGCAGAGCAACCAAATCATCTTGTCGAGCTTGTAGGCAGTGGCCTCGGGGTCCACGCCGCCCTTCCGCGCCGCGCGCGCGGCTTCGAAATAGCAACGAGCCACTTCGACCTCGCTGTCAGTGGTAGCGTAAAACTGAACAGTATTCAGTAGGCCGTTGACACAAACATCGACGAGCGGCTGCTGAACAAGCCCGAGGACCTGTTCAGGGCGATGCAGCTCGAGCTCATGGAGCTGCACCACGGTTCGCCCTCGACCGTCTTCTGCACGCAGTGCAGGTCGAAGGGCTAGGCAGGAGCCCCGAGGCTTTTCCTAATTCTAGGTGTTAAAGTCGATTACTGCCTGCCGTGGAATAGCCTCCACTTTTCGTCTTCGATGTCTCTTTCAATTGATGACTTCACTTTTGACAGCCATTCTCTGTGTTTTAAATATGCAACACCTGCGGGCAGCTGAGCAGCAATCGAGTCAATCGCCTCAATCTCCTTGAGCTTTGCTGGAATAAAGCCTTTTTCAGGGGACCCGCTCATTGAAGATCGACGGAGATCCAAATGGTTGATCGATATCCCGTCTTTATCGAGCGTCAGAATGAGGGTGATAGCCCTAATCCTCGTCTCGTCATTGCAATCGGACAAGGCCCAGCTAATTCTATCGAGGCTATTTGCGTCGGCGATCCTTTCGCGGATGGTATATTCCAAGCGCTCCCAAAAAATATCGCTCGAGAGCGCATTTGCGTCATGAACGGGAAACAAAACGGCTATTTCAAGCCTGCCGAGTGGTTCGCTCAGCGCTTCATCGATCATTGCTTTCAGCAGATTCCAGGCATGATCATCCTGGACGGTCCAAAACGAGCTGATTCTTCGCAGGAGATCGTGCCTTTGTCGGTAGTCGAGGTTGGCAACGTACTCCAAAAAACGGTCAATCATTGAGCTGTCAAGGCGTAAAAGGCAGCGTAGGAAAGCGAGGTTATAGTCGAAAGTAGGATATCCTTCAAGTGCGAGAAAATACAGGTTGACGGCCGGTGAGGGATTGGATTCGAAGTACGAATCTAGAGCGGAGACGCGCTTTTCGTCTCCGCAGTTGCCGAAAAACCGCCAAACCCCATCATTGTGTATATGTTCGGAAAGCCAAGAAGCATATTTGAGGATATAGCCAGGATGCTTTGGCTCGACTATCTCCAAATCTTCCAAGCAGAGATGCGTTCTGCCGTCATCGAGTCTTGCGAGAATTTCGTCGAGCTCCTCCTTGTCGGGCCCGTTCTTTATTGCTAGCAAATCAAGATAGTCAAACAGGGCCGGATGGTCACTCACGTCGATCACCGCGCCCAGCTCGTTTCTAAGGACCTTCCTGCCGATGGTTTCAGCAAGATGATCAAGTGCTTCGTACGGGACAGGGATCGTCGAGGGCGACGAAGCGATATTGCGTGCGATTATGCTTGAGGCAGTATCTGGGGTCCTTTTGGCGATTTCCAGAAGGACTTTTCCGATAGCCCTGCCCGACTCCCACTCTTTATCGGAAATCTCATAATCTTCGGCTAGCTTTCCCAGGGCTTCGGTCAGTCGTTCTAGCGGTAACTCTTCCGCGGATATCCTCGGTTCTTTCTCTACGAGAGACTCGGAGTTCTCCAGACCAAGTGCGTCGAATGCGCTCTGGCGGAACCCATCGAGGCTCAGAGGGGGATTCTGCGCGCATGTTTCGTAAATCTGGTTGATGCTTAAGCCGCATAAGAGATCGATTGTCGAGTCTTCGGTTATATATTTGGGGAATAGCTCTTCAATCCTCGAGAGTACCGAATACATGTTTTCTGCGTACTCCGCTTCAGGTTCTTTGCCATAGAACGAGAAGTGCTGCCGAAAAGTGGATTTAACTTGCCTGCTGAATTCGGTTTCGACCAGAACGGAGAGCGCCCGGAAGCAATGGGCGTGGAGCTCGGCCAGCTCTGATGTGAAATTGAAGGTCAAAGTGTTGTATGTGTACGTTATGCCGTTTTGACAAACGCGCTGGGCCCTTGAAGAGAGGTATGAACTCGTCAAGACGATCAGACATGCTGCAACATTGCGGGAATGCGATTGTTGATATTTTTGAGCGAGGGCATCGAGTTTGCTGTTTTCCAAATCGAATCCCGTACGATCGAGATCGTAAGCGAAAGCGCCGTCCGGCCCGCATGCCTAGTTGTACTCGGCCGCTCGCTCGGTGCCTCTTTCTACACACTTCACGAACAACTCGGAGGCTGTTTGCGAATACTCGCTTGAGTTCATCAGGGATACAGAAATTTGCAGGGGCATAGATCCGTCGGATGTCGAATTCATGCCGAGAATTTCTTCCGATACGTCAGCGCAATCAGCGTTTTCGATGCGGTTTGAGGCAAAGGCGAGCGCCTGTATGGGGAGGAATTGATTGAATGTGACTATGAACTGATCGGCAATTCGCGCATCCCGATTCTTTATTTCATCCCAAGCTTTCTCGCATTCCCTTCGAAGGTAGTCGTACACGCTCGCACTTCCGCACACTTCAGCCATTGACTTGGCGGCTTTGAGATACGGCGCGTTCGGCATTTCTGCGGTATGCAGAATGAAATCCGCAAAACTGCCGTTCCCTTCTTTTGCGAAGTGGCGGCATATCAAGAAGTCGCGAAGATTCTGCTCTTCCATTCTTATGGCTAGCACGCCATCGGCGGAGGTAAGGATCGTGACAATTTCCTGGTCGTTCAATCTGGATGCAAAATCCCGAATCTCGGCGTCGTCGTACCCCAGCCCCAAGAGTTCCTCGTAACAAGGGTCTCCTTCAATAAGATCGCAGCAGTCGTAGATTGCAAGGTTCTCTGCGAGACGCTGCTCCCTGCTGGAGTACCCAGCTAAAGCAGAATTCATATAGATGTTCAAAAGATCGTATGGCTCTTGGATGGCTTCGAAATTGCCGTCTGCTATGGGGCTTGCTGCCATGATAGCCAAGCGCAGGTTTCCGTTTGCGATTGCCGATACTCTCTCCCTCAGTGCTATGTTTTTTATGTTGTATTCGGTCTCGAGTATCGCTTCTATATTTTCCGCGGTTAGAGGCTCCAGCTCTATTTCTCTGAAATTTAGATAACTGCCGATTTTTGCGGTCAACTCGCTTCGGTGCATCTTCCTGCAGGTGAGGACAATCTTTAGCTTTTTGTTTTCCAAACAGATTCCCAGCAAGTGCTCAAGTGACAGGTTGCCGTTTGCATCATCGACTAGAAGGATAATGTTTTCCGACTCCGACAAAATCAGCTCGATATCATCGTCGAGATGCGATGAATACCTAGAGTCCAAGATAAGAAGATCCCAGTGATGCCGTTTGCTGAATGAGAGGCATGCGTCGAGGGCGATCTTGGTTTTCCCCGATCCAGACTGCCCCTGAATCACCACTGCCTTGTTTTGCTCTATCGATTCGACGATGACTGAAAAATCGGAATCCCTGTGCATGAGGAGCTTCGACAGGTCGGTTGAGAAACGGTCGTTCAGGCTTCGCTCGATGAAGCGGTCTGGGGCGATGAATGATCCCTTTCCGAGTGGAACGCCCAATACCGTATGCGCTAGCGCAGGGTATTTTCCATCAAGGTCGCTCGCAATTGTCTCTGGCCCGATTATTTCTATCCGTGGATCGATGGCACGGACCTCCTCGAGTACCAGAGGTGAAAGGCGAAAGTATGTGTGGCACAGGATGATTCGATCTATGAGTTGCGGATTGATTCCGGTTTTGCTCCTGTCGAGGCAGTCTTTAGCATCATTTAGCAGCTTATTGCGGATGTCGGATTTAGAGGTTGTGTATGCCGCGAAGAGGTAGTGTCCATTCTCTCCTACGGAGTACATGTCTGGCACTCCGGTCGTGGTTTTATCCGTGCCGCATTGGGATCCTAATTCAATGATGTTGTTAAGCGAATATCTCCTATATAGATACTGATTTGCTAGTGTTTGAAAACGCCCGCCTTCGATCTGCCTTAGCTCTTCTTGGATCTGATTTATTTGGGACATTTTGCTCCTCGCGATAAATTCGCCTTTTGATTTCTCTTTTCTTACTCTAGTCCGCCTACCTCAGCAAGCCTTACAAGCTCGAGGGACGAGTCGACGACGTCCTCGAAGTCAAGCCCCGCCGCATAGGCCCTCGGATAAGGCGAGCGGAGGGCGCGTGACCCCGTCGGAAATGGCCGCCGTTAGGTGCGTGTTCGAGAGCTGCGCGGCGGAGCTGGATGGAGCCTGGGCAAGGCATTAGGGCATCCTCGTCCTTGTCGTAAGACTGCCATTAGAAGATCTTCTGCAAATCCTAAGCCACGTTTCAACTTGGCAACAGCTGCGGATCCTAGATATCGGCAAGACATTCGAGACTCTTGGATATGGCGTCGAAATAGATCCTTTGGTAATACTCCATGGTCTCGACCTTGCCGATCTCCGATCCGAGCCTCTTGGCCCAAGCTACGAGGGCCTTCCTGTCCTCGCCCTCGAGCGAGGCCGTGCACGACCTCATGTGGTCGCCCGGAAAAAGGACACTGTGCACAAGCCGAATATCTTCGGGAGGCATCTTCTCCATCGCCCTCGCGAGGAGGGAAGTGTCGAGGGAAATGAGCGACAGGATGGGTTCCGACCAGTCATCTGATTTCGAGAAAGCCAGATAGAGCTTCGTCGCGAATTGGTCGGGGGCGTTTATCAGGACGTTGCCAAGAGACTCCGACTCCCGTTCGCGTAGCGTCGTCAAGGCGAGCTCCCTCAGCCTGTCGACCTCCTCCAAAGCCGGAATCTCATGCGCTTCGCTCGAGTCGAAAGGGATCTCCTGCCATTCGACTCGATTCTTTCCGATTGACCTCACTGCAGACTCGGGATCCCGTCCAATGGAGGATTCCATCGCCTTGACGAGCGGCGCGACCCCTTCGGGAAAGGCGTCAGCAAATTCCCCCGCAATGCCTTTGACGGCACGCAGGACGTCGGGATAGACGTCGAACGACAAGCCGCGGCTCCCGTCCCCGGGGACAATCCCGGCGACTAAAGTCTCCACCATGCCAAGGACATCGGCATCGCGGAAAGTGGCGTGTCTGATGCCTTCGATACATTCAATAGCTTTCCGCGCGGCCGGCCCGTCGGGATGAAAGGTCGCAAGGTAATCTTCCAGGCAGGAACGAACATGCTTGGAATCGACCCCCTCACACCTCTCGAAAAAGCGGGGGATGAAGTCCAGGGCGGCGTATTTGAGCCGGCGCGACTCGAAAATGCCACCCCTAAGGATGGAATCCTCCCGGCTTGACGGAGGCCCGATGCGCATCCCCTTCGCCGCCCCCGCTGCAAAGCCGAAAGCCTCTTTGAAAACTGCCCTGGCAGACTCCGGGTCGGTGGGTTCAGCGAAGAACCCGGATTCCTTCATCCCGACCAGCACGGGGCGCATCTTGCTGAGGGATCGCAAGTTCGGCGATTCGCTTCCTTCAATCGCCGAAACGGCGTCCTCGAGCGCGCCTGGGTAGATGCCGCCCAGCACGCCTCCCAGAACGCGTTCCACAACCGAGCCGACCGAGGGCCTGAACCGGCACTTCCGCCAGACGGTCTTCTCGATGAGGCTCTCGTACTCCCTGGTCGTCCCCTTCTCCCCCTTCGGTCCTAGCCCTTTCCTCCACTCATCCTCGTTGCAGACGAGGAGGACCTTCTTCCTGCAGCCAACGACGAGGTGGTCGACCGCCCCGAGCAGCTCGCGAATGCCCATGTCGCACCTCTCCACGTCGTCTATGACGAGGAGGGTCTCGGGGCCGATGATGAGGTTCACGGCATTCAGCGGCGCCATCTTGAGATCGACGCCCGCCTTTCTTCTCCAGCTCCCTGATCTTTTTCCCGAGGAACGATATTCCCGTGTCCTTGGCGAACCCGACGAGTGAATCCCACCTGCCCC
>UQMM01000034.1 GCA_900542165.1 uncultured Collinsella sp.
TCGCCCGCGCCGTCTTCGAGGCCGCCAACGGCAACGGCGACAGGGTCGTGCCGGTTTCGACCGCCGACTACTACGCCGGCGCCGCCGGCCCCATCGCCCCGCGCCCGGTCCACTCCGCGCTCGACCTTTCCAGGCTCGAGTCGGTTGGGTTCCATATGCCCGACTGGGAGGAAGAGCTAAAACTTCATTTTGATTAGATGCCTTTAGTACATTGTTTGCATTCTTAAAATCAGTGAGAATGCAAACAATGCCATGGGCATTTATGCCATTTTGCCAAGTTGCACCAGGAATTTTTTGGATGGTTTTCAATGCATTTTAAACTTGCAAATTTGATTTTTAACGGATCTGATGCGATGTTGCAGTATCCATTGCTTTGCTATAGGGCAACGGAGGGTCTTGTTATTCCAACTTCGAATGACGCTATTGAAATCATGAAATCGACCAATGTTGATTTCACAACATATTTTAATGCGCTATCCATTTATAAGTGGCGAAAATACACTACTGCAAAGGCGTTTTATCTTCATATCGAGTATTGCGGCTCCGCCTTAACGCTTCAGCAGACGTATGCAAATAATTATTCTTGGATTCCTTCTACAATTGATGGCTCTGCGGTTAGTTTGCAACGATCCGATGAATGGAGTACGGCTGAAATCGAACTCTCCCTTTGTGAGGGAGAGATTCTGCACGCTTTTAATATCAGTACTGAAGGCCCTGTTAATATTCGGAATGCGTATTATTATTGCGATTGTGAAGAACTGGATATTCATCCAGTTGAGCTAGCGCTTGCAACTACTACGTTTAAAAAAGAAGACTATATTGTCCGTAACGTATCTCTTTTACAAAAGAACATTATTGATTCTGATGAAGAGATTGCTGATCATTTCCACGTACACATTATTGATAATGGCCGTTCGCTGAATAGTGCAAACCTGGATTCATCGCGTGTTACTGTTCATCCAAATCCTAATGTCGGCGGGTCTGGTGGTTTTGCTCGGGGGATGATTGAGTCACTTGAGCAGAATCCTAAAGCGACTCATGTTCTCCTGATGGACGATGATGTCGAGGTTCTTCCCGAGAGTTTTATCCGCACTTTCAACCTGCTCTCTCTTCTCAAAGAAGAATATGCTGAGGCCTTTTTATCGGGTGCTATGATGAGCTTGGAAGAGCCCAATTTGCGTACCGAGGATTTAGGGTTCTTTACTGCTAAGGGAACTTTTTCTCCCCTTAAGCCTGCAGGCTATATGACCTCACTTCATGATGTCGTTGAGACCGAGATATATAAGGCCCCAACTGGCCTTTATGAGGACACTGCCCAACAGTATGCTGGCTGGTGGTATTGCGTTATACCTACCGCAACGATTGAACGTGAGGGGTTGCCCTTGCCCTTATTTGTTCGTTCTGATGATGCTGAGTATGCGCTTCGTTGCAAACCCAAGTTCATGTCCATGAATGGTATTTGCGTTTGGCATAATTCCTTTAAGTTTAAGTATAGTGCTGCCGTGGAGCGTTATCAGGTAAGCCGAAATACGCTAATCAGTCAGGCGACAACTGGCGCTGCGCCTCTCTCTGATTTTCTTTATGAGATTCGTCGTGAAGTTGAGCTCGACTTGAAGAAATTTAATTACGATGAAGCTGCTCTTGCCGTAAAAGGTCTTGAAGATTTTTTGAGAGGTCCGGAGTGGATTTCTCATCCTGTCGCTGAATCCCGTTTTATGGCGGCAAATCGTGAAAGGGAACAATTGATTCCCATCGAGCAGCTCATCCCTCAGGCACAAGAATTGGGTGTCGACTTGACGCAACTGACTTTTGGCAATTTGAGCCTTGGGGGCGACAGGTCTAGGCTGCAGGCATTTAAGGATTATCTGACCATTAATGGCCACCGTTTTGTTAACGACTCCGTTAAACGTAACGGTAGGGTTGCTGTTATTGATGCTGCGGGATGGGTTTATCCCGCAGGTAAAATCAGGGATGTTGACACGCTTATTGTGGTAGATATGCCTAATAAAAAGGGTGCCATTAGACATATGGATAAGAAGCGATTCAAAGAGGTTTGGAGTCGTTTTCGTAAAGCCGAGAAGGAATTCAAGCGTAACAAAGATAAGATTTATACCGAATACGCTTCGTATAGAGATGTCTTTACTTCGATCGATTTCTGGAAACAGTATTTGAAAGAGGCGTCGGAGTAGTCTTCATGTGAGTGGGTTTCAAGGTGGGACCCACTCATTCTTTTGTATCATATGAGTAATTGTGCTTCGTTCATTGTTTGTCGTTGCGAAGGTTAAGCCATGTCCTTGCTTTCTACTATTAAAAAGATCCTCCCTGGCTCATCCCGATCGTTGCATGCTATGCATGAGGATATGGACCGTCGTTTTGACGAGGTTTTCGCCCGTATTGAGCAGGCCGATAACGGTATCAATATGAATATCAATTACAAATTCGATACTCGGCTATTTCCAGAAATTGAATTGCTCAAGCAACGCCAACAAAGTCTGTCAGAACAAATGAGGCTTCGCTTTGAATTGTTAGCGCGACGTGCGTACCCCGATCTCACCCCTTTTGAGCTCCGTTGCAAAATCTTTGATGCATTACCCGACGCCGAGGGTGATATTCGATTGATGCAGCAGGCAAACGCGGCCTTGATGAGTAAGCTAGACGCGATTTGTGTTGCCAATAATATTCAATACTGGCTTTCTTATGGTTCTCTTGTTGGCACCTTGTCTCGATCGGGTTTTATTCCTTGGGACGACGATATTGATATCTGCATGCTTAGGTCCGATGTGGATAAGCTCACTGCCGCTTTAATAGACGACCCTGAATATCAAATCACCCTCGTATATGACTGGTTTGTAAAGTGTCGTCAAGTTCGCTTTTGTTCAACTAATTCGCTTATACCTTGTTTTGTGGACATTTCGATTTACGACCGGGCGGCCGAGAATTCCAAGCGCGCGAACGATCAACTTAGGCAACTCAGAATTGAGCTTATGGATTTCTTTGACAAAAATGAACGTGAGTTTAGTTTTTGGAAAGATAATCCTTGGATGGTTCATCCACACAGTGGGCTTAGCGTGCAGTGCGGAGATGTTGACTTGGAAGCTCAGAGAACAGTTGTTTCTTCTGCGGAGATTGATCTTGTCCAGAGCGTATTCGATTCGTTTAATGAAAAGGCTCATGATCTAGGTTTGTTAACCGATGAGTCTCGTGGTGATTTTGCATACGCGATTGATAACGTTTTTGATGCCCCTAAACGTAAAATAATTTGGGACCGCAACGATATCCTTCCCGTAAGAAAGCATCCGTTTGACAGCTTCTCTTTTTTGGTTCCCGCGAAAGCGGAAAAGGTCGCTGATGATTGCTATCCTGGATGGCCTTACATGCCAATGGACATCTGTGGGCATGATCATTTTGCAAAGGATGTTTTGTCTGATCCCGATGTTCGCTCCGCGATGGCAAAGTTTGTCGACGAATGTAATTAGTAGTTACAACGGCTTTGATTAAGGTATTTAAAATGCAGTTTAAACTTGCGAATGTTGTACTTAAAGTTGAAAAGCATGCAAAGGATTTTCCCGAACTCTACTATCGCGTGCTCTCCGGTGGTGCTTCGTATGATGACGATATACATTCACTTCATGTCAATGGACACGTTGACTTTCTGACGTATGTGAATGGCCTATCTGCTGGCAAATGGCATCAGTATGCGTCTGTTGGCGGCGTTGTCTTGCATATGGCTTTATTTGGCAGGGGCCGGGTTGTCGTTCATGGAGTGAGATCTAGCGAGCTGAATCCTGTCGAGCTTAAATCGAATCCTTTTGATGGCAATGAAATTGATCCTTGCGTTCTCGATATTGATATCGATACAACCGGCTACGACTTGATCGGTTTTAGGATTGAGAGTGATGAGGGCTATTCCGTAGACCTCTTGAACGCCTCTTATCTGACTGATGTTCCTGAGGACTCAATTAACCAGATCAATCTTGCTCTTTCTACTACTACATTTAAGAATGAGCAGTACATTCTTCCGAATATTGAACTCGTTAAAGCGGGCATCTCCAAAGAGGACGGTCCGATTCGCGACCACTTCCACATGTTTGTCGTCGACAATGGACAGACGCTCGATTCTGCATCACTTTCCGATGAGCTAGTCACCGTGCTCCCGAATCCCAATACGGGCGGTTCGGGAGGATTCGCACGTGGAATGATGGCGGCTACTGAAACTCCTGATCAGTACACTCACATCATTTTGATGGATGACGATGTCTCTATTATGCCCGAGAGTTTGATCCGCACGTTCAATCTCCTCTCTCTTGCTAAAGGCAAGTATAAGGATGCCTTTATTAACGGCGCCATGCTCTCAATGGAGGACCCTACTCGTCAGTTCGAGGATGTCTCGTATGTGGCGACCACTGGTGCCTATCGTCGCGTAAAAGAGGACTTGAATGTTGGCAAGCTGTCCGACATCCTCGAAAATGAACGCACGAACGTTGAAGTTGATCAGGCCTATGGGGCTTGGTGGTATAGCTGCATTCCGGTGAAGGCTATCGAAAAGAACGGCCTTCCCATGCCTTTCTTTATCCGCTGCGACGACGTTGAGTTTGGCATGCGCAATAAGCCTGTCTACATGACCATGAATTGCATTTGCGTGTGGCATGCAAGCTTTGAGGGGCGTTTCCGCGCTTCGGTTGACTGCTACCAGTACTTCCGCAACTTCTTCGCCATGATTTCACTCGATGATTGTGCTGATGAGAAAATGTTTGTCCTTCGTATTCAGCGAGGGGTACGTCAGAACTTGCGCGATATGGATTATCAGGCTGCTGAGTTTATCCTTGATGGCTTTGAGGACTATCTGCGCGGCCCTGAGTATCTCCAGAAGCTTGATGGCGCCGCGACGATGATTGGTAAGGGTAAGTTAAACGAAAAGCTGATTCCTGTTTCCGAAATGGATCCAGAGCTTCTTCGCAAGGCTGGGGTTACGGAGCAAGTGCTCGCTAATGTTAATCTGGAATTCCATCCTTCGAAATTTATGAAGTATTGGAGATCTATTCCTTACGACAAACACTATCTTCCCGATGCGCTGTTGCGCGGAAAGCCCGGCTATGCAGTTAAGAATGGCAGCTGTACGCTTGAAGGCAATTCGACGCGTTGCAAGACGCTGGTATTTCTTGATCCGACCCGCGAGAAGGGGTCGGTCCGCACGATGGATCGGGCGCGGTTCAAGAGTATTCGCCGCCGAGAGCACGAACTGATGGCGCGCTATCGTAAAGAGGGCAAGAGCGTCAGGGGGGCATGGAAAGATGCCATGCCGTACATGACTTCGCGAGAGTTTTGGGAACAGTATTTAGGTCTGAAATAAGAAGAGGTCCGGATTAAGTCCGGACCTCTTCTTATTTTGAATAGGTTTTATAGGCTTGTAACTCCCATTGTTTTCTTTCGACTTTTGCAACTGAGTCGAGGATTAGTCCCGTTGCTAGGCTCAACCCACACAGGAACATGAATGAGGCCGCAAGTATGGCCGTGGGGAAGCGGGGGACTAAGTCGGTTTGGAAGTACTCCACAACAATTGGAATTCCGAGGGCAAGGCCTATGATGGCGAAGATGAGCGCTATAAGAGTAAAGAACTTGAGCGGACGATAGTCTTTAAAGAGCGTTCCAATCATTGCGATGACCTTGATGCCGTCGCTAACGGTGTTGAGCTTGGACTCGGAGCCTGCGGGCCGATCGCGATACTCCACCGGCACGTCTTTAATTCGCCAGCGGTGATCGACAGCGTGGATGGAGAGCTCGGTCTCAATCTGGAAGCCCTCGCTCAAAACGGGGAAGGTCTTGACGAAGGGTCTGCTCATGGCTCGGTAGCCGGTCATCACGTCGTCAAAGCTGTAGCCGTAAATCCACTTGATCATGGCGCGAACAAGATTGTTGCCAAAGCCGTGGAAGGCCCTCTTGTTCTCTTCGGCATAGGTGCCGTTTGACAGGCGATCGCCAACGGTCATATCGGCTTCGCCGTTAAGGATGGGCTCGCAAAGCGCCTTTGCCGCCTCGGCGGGGTAAGTGTCGTCTCCATCAACCATTAGATAGCATTCGGCGTCGACATCACGGAACATTTGGCGGCACACGTTGCCTTTGCCCTGTCTGGGCTCGTGGCGCACCGTGGCACCGTGCTGCTTGGCGATTTGCGAAGTGACATCAGACGAGTTGTTGTCATATACAAAGACGGTTGCACCGGGTAACTCTCGATGAAAATCGTCGACAACTTTGCCAATCGTCAGCGCTTCGTTGTAGCAGGGGATTATGACGACGGTATTCGAATAGTCCATGTAGGACCTCCTTTAATGAATCAACGGGTCGAAAGTATACCTATCGTCTGCCCCTTTGATTAGATATGGGTTAGTTCTCCAGATTTGTTGCGGTGAGTTATCGTCAACGTGGGAGGGCTATACTTTCCACTGTTATGTTTTACGAGACAAGGAGATGGTCCGTGGCTGACAACGTAGAGAGTCAGAAAGCGGTGGCTAAACCGGCCTCTCACGCTAAAAATGATTTTGAAAAGGACAAGTTCATTCTTAAGCAGCTTGTCACCAAAGATTTTAAGATTAAATATCGTCGCAGTGTTCTGGGTGTGGCATGGTCCGTGCTTAACCCGCTGCTGATGATGATTGTTATGTCGATCGTGTTTTCGACAATCTTCGCGCAAGGTCGCAATGGTTCTATTACGCCCGAAATGTATCCGCTTTACTTGATCGTCGGTAACGTGACGTTCTCTGTCATGTCCGAGTCGACGAACCAAGCGCTTATGTCCATCATTTGGGCTTCCTCTCTGCTTAAGAAGGTTAAGGTGCACCGTTGGGTCTTTCCGGTGCAGAAGGTGCTGTTCTCGCTCGTTAACTTCGCCTTCTCTTTGGTTGCCGTCGCCTTGGTTATGCTTTGGTTCCACGTGCTTCCCACCTGGCATTTAATTCTGCTGCCGGTTTGCTTGCTCCTGCTCATGTGTTTCTGCATGGGCTTGGGCATGATGCTGTCTGCGCTGGCGGTTTTTTTCCGCGATGTTATGCACCTGTGGACCGTTGTTATCACGGCCTGGATGTATCTGACGCCGATTTTCTGGACAACCGACTTCATTAGCCAAATGGCACATTGGATCCAGGTCCTTGTGGTTGTGAATCCCATGTACAACTACCTCCAGTTTATGCGTGATATCTTCCTGTTTAATACCGTGCCTTCTGCGCTTACCTTTGGGCTGTGTGTTGTTTGGGCTATTCTTGCTCTTGCTATTGGTTACGCCGTCTTTCACAAGACCGAGCACAAGTTTATCCTCTACATCTAAGGAGTGCTGCTCATGACTGAATCTGCTATTGATTACAGCAAGCAGCCCCTTGCTGTTGAGGTCAAAGACGTCACCATGATCTTTAACATGGCGTCCGAGTCGCTTACGAACCTCAAAGAGTATTTTATTAAGCTCGCGAAGCATGAGCTGTTCTTTGAGGAATTCCGTGCGCTTAAGCACATTTCATTTGATGTGCATCGTGGCGAGGTCGTTGGCCTTGTTGGTACTAACGGTTCCGGCAAGTCTACGATGCTCAAGATCATCGCTGGCGTTTTGGAGCCCAGCGAAGGTGAGGTTAAGGTTCACGGCAATATTGCGCCGCTGATTGAGCTTGGTGCTGGCTTTGACCCGGAGCTTACGGCTCGTGAGAACATCTATCTGAACGGTGCGCTGCTTGGCTATACCAAGGAGTTTATCGACGCTAGTTTTGACGAGATTATTGAGTTCGCCGAGCTTAAAGACTTCGTTGACATGCCCTTGAAGAACTTCTCGTCGGGTATGGTCGCGCGTATCGCCTTTGCTATCGCTACGATTACCGAGCCCGATATTCTCATCGTCGATGAGACGCTTTCTGTTGGCGATGTCTTTTTCCAGCAGAAATGCGAGCGCCGTATTCAGCACTTTATTGAGAGTGGCGACGTCACGGTCTTGTTCGTTTCTCACTCCATGGAGCAGGTTGAGCGTATTTGCCAGCGTGCTGTGTGGATCGAGAAGGGTGATCTGCGCATGGATGGTCCCGTGGACGAGGTCTGCAAGGCGTACCACGATCAGTTCAAGTAGGTTATAATTTATTGGTCGTGTGAACTTGTACCCGCTTGGACGCCCGGCTTTATGCTCCATTAGCTCAGTTGGATAGAGCAGGGGACTTCTAATCCCAAGGTCGACGGTTCGAATCCGCCATGGAGCACCAGAGAGTTTTTGAAGACCCGGTATAATGCCGGGTCTTTGCTTTTTGGGCATGTGGGCGTGCAGTGCTCCCTCAACAATAAGCCCGGTGTAGCATCGCTGCACCGGGCTTATTGCTTCTTGCGAATTTGGTTGTCGGTCTCGAGTCGTTGAGCTCCCTACGCCTCTGTCGGCTCCACGCCCAGCTCGTTGCGGACGAGCTCGAAGGCGGCGGCGATGGCCTTGTCCATGTCGTAGTACTTGTAGCCGCCCAGGCGACCGGCGAAGACCACGTCGCCCTCCTGCGCCGCCAGCTCCTCGTACTGCTTGTAGAGGGCCTCGTTCTTGGCGTCGTTGATGGGGTAGTAGGGCTCGTCGCCGGGCTTCCAATCCGCCGGGTACTCGCGCGTGATGACGGTCTTCTCCTGCGTGCCGAACTCGAAGTGCTTGTGCTCGATGATGCGGGTGTAGGGGACCTCGCGCTCGGTGTAGTTGACCACGGCCACGCCCTGGTGGTCCTGCTCGTCGAGTGTCTCGGTCTCGAAGCGCAGGCTGCGGTACTCGAGTGTGCCCAGCTTAAAGTCGTAGAACGAGTCGATGGGGCCGCAGTAGATCGTCCTGGCGGCGATATCGGGCTCGGCGGCGGCCAGCTCCTTGTACTCCACGCCGCAGCGCACCTCGACGCCCTCGAGCATGTTGGCGACCATCTTGGTGTAGCCGCCCATGGGGATGCCCTGGTAGCGGTCGTTGAAGTAGTTGTTGTCGTAGGTGAAGCGGCAGGGGAGGCGCTTTATGATGCTCGCGGGCAGGTCCTTGCAGTCGCGGCCCCACTGCTTCTCGGTGTAGCCCTTCACGAGCGTCTCGAAGATGTCGCGGCCGACGAGCGACAGCGCCTGCTCCTCGAGGTTTGTCGGCTCTCCGATGTTCTCGGCGGCCACCTGCTCGGCGATCTTGGCGCGGGCGTCTGCCGGCGTGACGACGCCCGGCCACATCTTGGCGAAGGTGTTCATGTTGAAGGGCATGTTGTACATGCTGCCGCGGAAGTTGGCGACCGGCGAGTTGACGTAGTTGTTGAACTCGGCGAAGCGGTTGACGTAGCCCCAGACGTCCTTCATGGAGGTGTGGAAGATGTGCGCGCCGTAGCGGTGGACCTGGATACCCTCGACGTCCTCGGTGTAGACGTTGCCGGCGATGTGGTCGCGGCGGTCGATGACCAGGACCGACTTGCCGGCGCGCTTGGCGGCATTGGCGAAGACGGCGCCCGAAAGGCCGGCACCGACGACGAGGTAATCGTACTGGGACATGGATATGCTCCTTTGTATGTCGATTGGACAGTTACTTTAGTTTAGGGACAAACATATCTGATGTCTTTGTCCCAGGGATTAGTGTAGCAGATGCTCTTTCAACAGCTCTAGCGCATGTGCGTAGCCCTGCAGGCCCTCACCGGTGATGGTGGCGAAGCAGGCCAGGCGGGCGTAGCTCACCTGGCGGAAGTCCTCGCGGGTCTCGACAGCGCTGATGTGGACCTCCACAGCCGGGATTGCGACGGCTTTGAGCGCGTCCAGGATGGCCACGCTCGTATGCGTGTAGGCGGCCGGGTTGATGACGATGCCGTCGACCTTGCCGTAGGCCTCCTGAATCTTGTCGACGATGTTGCCCTCGTGGTTGGACTGGAAGACCTCGACCTCGTCGAAGCCCTGTGCAGTGCCCGCTTCCTGGCAGATCTGCACTAAGCGGTCGTAGTTGTCGCTGCCATAGATGCCTGGCTCGCGAATGCCGAGCATGTTGAGGTTGGGGCCGTTAATGACGAGTGCTTTCATGGTTGCTTCCTTTGCGGTTGAAAAACCACCACAAAGGTGCCTGTCCCCTTTGTGGTGGTTTTGGTTAGAGAGCGGGTGGGAGGGTGTCGAGGAGGGCATGGGCGGTGTTGGCGGCGCAGTCGCGTGAGTCGATGATGTAGTCGGCCCAGGCGCGGTAGCGCGGCATACGCTGCTCGGCCAGCTTGGCGATGCCGTCGCGGGCGGTGATGGGGCGGCCCTTGTGGGCGAGTTCATCGAGCTTGCGGTTGAGCATCACGATTTGGCTGTTCTGGTGCAACAGCGGATAGTTCTCGTCACGCGTGACCACGCCGCCGCCGGTGGAGAGCACCAGGCCGCTGCGCTTGGAGATGTCGGACAGCGCCGCCGTCTCCTGCTCGCGGAAGGCCGCCTCGCCGCGCTCGACGATAAAGTCGGCGCAGGGCATGTCGAGGCGTTCCTCGAGGGCGCGGTCCAGGTCGATGTGCTCGCGACCCGTGAGCAGGGCAATCTGCTCACCCACGCGGGTCTTGCCCGAGCCCGGCATGCCGATCAGCGCGATGTTCTGTTCGCGGCGTGACAAGCGCTCCGTTACATCCAGGATGCGCTTGCGCGGGGTGACCTGGCCGGTGTAGCGCTCAACAGCCTGTGCCGCTTGGGCCACGAGCATCAGCAGACCGCCGATGCAGGGGATACCGCGGCGCTCGGCCTCGAGCATGAGTCCCGTGCGAGCGGGGTTGTAGACAATGTCGATGACGCCTTCGAGTGCATCGAGCCCTTCGAGCGTGCAAGGCGCGTCGGGGCAGTGGGGGAACATACCGGCAGGCGTGCAGTTGACGAGTAAGGCGGCGTCGGACTGCTGCGCGATGTTGCCGTAGTTGACCTCGCTCGTGCGACCCACGGGCACAACGATGGCGCCCAGGTCTCCCAGCACCATACTTGCCGTGGTGCCGGCGCCGCCGGTGGCGCCAAGTACGAGGACCTTCTTGCCGGCAACCTCTACGCCCAGCTCCTCGACCAGGCACTGAAAACCAAAGTAGTCGGTGTTGTCGCCGCGCAGGCGACCGTTGGGCAGGCGCGTGATGGTGTTGACGTTTCCCATGCGCTTGGCGAGTGGACTCAGCTCGTCCAGGTACTCCATGACGGCGCGCTTGTAAGGGATAGTCACGTTGGTGCCCTCCCACTCGTTGCCCGTCATAAAGGCCGCGAGGTCCTCGGGCTCGCGCTCAAAACGCACGTACTCAAGCCCCGCCAGCTCCTTGTAGATGGTTGGGGTGTAGCTGTGGCCCAGCACGCGGCCCAGCACGCCGTAGGGGCAGGTTGCGGCGGTATCGGTCATCTAGAGCACCTCCGTGTAGCTGCCAAAGTAGGTGAAGCTCTCGCACACGTCGTCGATGGAATCGAGCAGGTCGTCGAGGGCCTTGCTGCCAAAGGGGCAGTCCAGATCAAAGTAGAACATAAACTCAAAGTCGCGACCGGGGATGGGGCGGCTCTCGAGCTTGATGAGGTTGATGTTGAGTGCGTAGAAGCGCTCGAGCACGCGATAGAGGGCGCCCGGCTCGTTGGCCGTGGTGATCATGAGCGAGGTACGGTTGGCACCGGGATAGACGCGCGGCTCGCGGCTGATGACGACAAAGCGCGTGTAGTTGTTGTCCGAGTCCTGGATGTTGGGCTCCAGCACCTCCAGGCCATAGAGTGCCGCGCAGCTGCGCGATGCGATGGCGGCAACATCGGTGCGCTCGGAGCTGGCGACCATCTCGGCCGACATAGCCGTGTTGGGGTACTTGGTGGCGTGAAGGTCGTGGGACTCGATAAAGCCGGCACACTGGGCAATAGCTTGGCCGTGGCTGTAGACCTCGCGCACGTCGGCGAGCTTGGTGCCGGGCTTGACGAGCAAGTTGTGGTCGATCTTGAGGCGAAGCGAGCGCACGATGTGGAAGTCGAACTGGGCGAGCAGGTCGTAGACGGCGTTGACCGAGCCGGCGGTGGAGTTCTCGATGGGCAGCACGCCAAACTCGCAGAAGCCGTCGCGCACAGCGCGCATAACGCCCTCGAAGGTCTCGAAAAACGCGATGTCGGGCACGTCGAAGAGCTTGCACGCGGCGATCTGGCTATAGGCACCTTCCACGCCCTGGCAGGCGACGCTGGCAGTCTGGGGGAAGGGCGTGTCGAAGGCTACGGCCGTGGCGTGGGCCTTTTGCGAGACGGTGATGCCCTTGAGCTCGTTGATGTAACGCTGCTGTTCGGCCTTGCTCATACTCATGAGGAGACGGAACAGGGTGATGGTCTGCGCCTCGTAGCGCTCGGGCGCGCGGCTGGCGAGGTTGTTGAGCTTGGAGCGCTCACGGGCGGGGTCGAAGACGGCCTTGCCCATCTCGATTTTTGATTTGGCGACCTCGGTGGCAATGTCCATGCGCTCGACAAAGCTGTTGAGGAGCGTGGTGTCGATGCCATCGATGGTCTGGCGGATGTCAGCAAGGTCCATAGGGACCCCTTTCGTGAATCATTGCCCGGGGTGGGCGGGTTAGCGCTGGGCGGCGTCCTCGAGGAGGGCGTCCCAAATCGCGAGGGCAGCTGCTGCTTCGGCTACGGGGACGGCGCGCGGGACGATGCAGGGATCGTGGCGGCCGTGGACCGAGAGCTCGGCATTTTCCATGGCGTCCATGTCCACGGTCTGTTGCTCGCGGCCAATTGAGGGCGTCGGCTTTACGGCCATGCGCCACATGACGGGCGCGCCGGTCGAAATACCGCCCAGGATGCCGCCGGCGTTATTGGACTCGACCTCGATTTCGCCGGTCTCGGCATCGATGCGATATGGATCGTTGTTCTCGCTGCCGCGCATGGCGGCCACGGCAAAGCCCATGCCAAACTCCACGCCCTTTACGGCGGGAATCCCGAACGCGATTTGAGCGATGCGGTTCTCGATGCCGTCAAACATGGGGTCGCCGATGCCCGCGGGAAGCCCGTAAATGCCGCACTCCACGATGCCGCCGATGC
The DNA here is from genome assembly GCA_900542165.1 of uncultured Collinsella sp. Classification (GTDB taxonomy): domain Bacteria; phylum Actinomycetota; class Coriobacteriia; order Coriobacteriales; family Coriobacteriaceae; genus Collinsella. Next base: position 12,997 of record UQMM01000034.1, read on the forward strand.
TGTCGAGTTCGTCGCGCGCGGCTAGGATCTCCTCGCGCATGCGGCCGGCTGCGGCGGCGTCAATGCACGGCAGATCGTTCGTAAGGATCGCCTTGCGGTCGGCCTCGCGATAGACCATATCGTCCATCGGCAGGTCGGAGATGCCGCCGATCTGCGCCACGTGAGCCATCACCCGAATACCGCGGGCCTCGAGTGCCTGCAGCGCAATGCCGCCGGCGATGCATAAGGGTGCCGTTAGGCGGCCGGAAAAATGCCCGCCACCAGCGACATCGTGCATGTTGTGATACTTTACGCGCGCAGGGAAGTCCGCATGTCCGGGACGGGGCTTGCGGCGCAGCTCGGAGTAATCCTTGGAGCGCGTGTTGGTGTTCTCGATAATCGCGGCGATGGGCGCGCCGGTGGTATGTCCATCGACAACACCGGCGATGATGTGGGCGGCGTCGGCCTCGCGGCGTTTGGTCGCGGTCTCGTCGCGACCGGGGGCGCGACGGTCGAGGAAGGCCTGCAGCTGCTCCTGGTCAACAGCGATGCCCGCCGGGATGCCATCGAGTGAGCAGCCGATGGCGGGGGAGTGCGACTGGCCGAAAATGCTCAGATGCAAGACGTTGCCAAAGGTCGAGGACATGCTATTCCTCCTCGAGTGTGACCTTGCCGCCCAGCAGACGGTAGTGGTCGAAGAAATCGGGATAGGACTTGTTGACGGCCTCGGCGCCGTGGATCACGACCTCGCCGGTGGCACGGCTCGCGGCGATGGCGGCCATCATGGCGATGCGGTGGTCGTTGTGCGAATCGACCTCGCCGCCGGTAAAGGCATCGACACCCTTGATGATGAGGTCGTCACCGGCAATGCGCACCTGCGCGCCCAACGCGGTGAGCTCGCGGGTGGTGGTGGCCAGACGGTCGGATTCCTTGATGCGCAGACGGGCGCAATCGCGGATAAAGGTGCGGCCCTGTGCCAGTGAGGCCACGGCCGAGATAACGGGCACGAGGTCGGGAATGTCGTGGGCGCTCATCTCAAAGCCGGCGAGTTTGTCAGACTGCACGGTGGCGGCGTTGGTGGAGCGCACGATGCGGGCGCCAAAGCGCGAAAGCGCGGCAAGTACGTTGCGGTCGCCCTGGGCCGAGCTAAGCGACACACCCTCGACGGTGATGGGGTCGGAGCCGATGGCGCCGGCGCACAGCCAAAAGGCAGCGTTGGACCAGTCACCCTCGACGGCCACGCTGCCGGGCGTGCGATACGAGCCACTGCTCACGCGGAAGTTCGTGACCTCGGGCTGGCCGTCCCGGGCGGGAATACGCTCGACGTTGACCTCGACGCCGAAGGCCTTCATGGCCTGGATCGTCAGGTTGATGTAGGGGCGGCTCTCAATGAGGCCGGTCACCTGCACGCAGGAGGGCTGGGCCAGCAGCGGGGCTGCCAGCAGCAGGCCCGAGATGTACTGCGAGCTCACGTTGCCCGGTAGCACAAAGGTGCCCGGGCGCATGCGGCCGCTCGTCTTGAGCGGAAAACCGCCCAGACCCTGTAGGTCGCAGCCGGCGGCGACGATCTCGTCCGAGAGCGGGGAGAGGGGGCGTGCGCCCAAGCGTCCCTGACCCACAAAGGTGGCCTCTGCGCCCAGCGCGCAGGCGACGGGCAACATAAAGCGGAGTGTGGAGCCGCTTTCGCCGCAGTCAAGCGTGCCGCCGGCAAGGGCCTTGAGCAGGCCAAACTCAACACTCTTCATGGTGGGGTGGACCTGGAAGCCGTCCTCGACGGTCTCGATGCGGGCACCCAGGGCCGTAAGGCAACGCACCGTAGCCTCGATGTCGGCGCAGGTGGTGTTGCAGGTGACGTGCGTCTCGCCGTTGGCAAGCGCAGCGCAGATAATCAAGCGGTGCGCCATCGACTTGGATGCGATGGCGGGAACGGTGCCCTTGAGCGGGGACGGGGTGATGCGGGCTAGCATGCGGATGCGTCTCCCTTCTGGCCGAGGCCCTCGGCAATGAGTTCATGGAAAGTGGAAAGCGGCGTGCGGTCGATGCTGCAGCGGCCAATGCCGTGCGGAATCACCAGGTCGATAGTGTCACCGGCACGTTTTTTGTCGTGCAGCGCCTCGGCAAAGATGGCGTCGGCATCTTGGTCGCAGCGGGTCTTGAGGCCATGGCGGGCGCAGAGCTCCTCAATACGACCGGGCAGTGCAGCATCGCAAACGCCGTGCAGGGCCGCGGCGCGCGTGATGATACCCATGCCGATCGAAACGCAGTTGCCGTGTCCGAGCTCAAAGTGCTCGCAGGCCTCGACGGCGTGTCCGGCGCTGTGTCCAAAGTTGAGGAGCTTGCGCTGGTTGGTTTCGCGCTCGTCGGCGACGACCACGGCGCGCTTGATGTCGATATTGCGGGCGATGATGAGCGCTACGCGGGCCACATCGCGGTTGAGCAGCTCCAGCGTGAGCGGGGTCTTCTCCAGCTCGGCGAAAAGCTCGGGGTCGGCGATCACGGCGTGCTTGACGACCTCGCCACAGCCGTCGGCGAACTGCTCGGGCGTGAGGGTGGCCAGGCACCCCACGTCGGCGATAACCACATTCGGCTGCCAAAAGGCGCCGGCCAGATTCTTGCCGGCAGCCAGGTCGATGGCGGTCTTGCCACCCACCGACGAATCCACCATGGCGAGCAGGCTCGTCGGGATCTGCACAAACTTGCAGCCGCGCATGTAGGTGGCGGCCACAAAGCCCGTCACGTCGCCCACGACGCCGCCGCCGAGCGCCACGATAACGTCGGAGCGCGAAAGCTCGTGCTCGGCCACAAACTCCAAAATGGCAACATAGGTTTCGGCGCGCTTATGGGCCTCGCCGGCCTCGAAGGTGCAGATGCTCACCTCGTAGCCTGACGCCTCCAGGCTCTGCTTAACGGGCATCTGGTAAAGCGGGCCCACGTTGGTGTCCGTCACGATGACGGCCTTGGTGCCGCCGGCAGTGGCGCGCACGAGCGGTCCCGTCTGCTCCAGCAAAAACGTGCCAACATGCACCTGGTAGGGGCGTGCAGTGTCGATATCGATGGTAATCGCCATAAGCTATGGTCCTTTCGACCTGGCGTGATAGGTGGTCTAGTGGGAGGCCTCGTCGTCGAGTGCGCGCTTAATGCGGTCGCCCTCGGCAAGGAGATTCTCCAGATAGCGCTGGTCGCGGTCCTTAAGGGCGCGGCTGTAGGCGCCGAGCGATTCGATAAGATGGTCGATCTCGAAGGCGAGCGCGTCGGCGTCGTCGATCATGAGCTCGGACCACATTTGCGGGTTGAGGTGCGCCACGCGGGTGAGGTCGCGGTAGCTACCGGCCGAAAAGCCGTGGTGGACCTGGGCAGTGGGGCTTTTGACGTAGGCGTTGGATACCACGTGCGCAAGCTGGCTCGTGAAGGCGATGACGCGGTCGTGCTCAGCGGCGCTGGTCACGCTGAACTTGCCAAAGCCCAAGGGGCGCACCATCTCGCGCACCTGGCCCAAAAGCTCCAGCTTGAGCGCATCGTCCACCGCGGGCGGTACGAGCACCAGCGGGGCGCCCTGGAACAGGTCGGCGCGGGAGTGCGCGTAGCCCGAGAACTGGGTGCCCGCCATGGGGTGCGCACCCACAAAGTAAAAGCCGTGCTCGCGGGCAAGCTCAAAGGCGCGCTCGCACACGATGCCCTTGACACCCACCGCGTCGATCACCACGGGACCCATGATGGCGTCGGTGTCGGTGGCGTCGGCGAGCGCCTGGGCGTGCGCCTCGAGCCACTCGATGCATGCCTCGGGATAGCAGGCAAGGACGATGATGTCGCATTCGCCGAGTGTCTTGTCGTTGAGCTCTCCGGCGACAGTGCCCATGCTGGCGGCCGTCATGACATCGTCATCGGGGTCCCAGGCCAGCACTCGGACGCCCGCCTGCGCATAGCCGCGGGCAAAACTGCCGCCGATGAGGCCAAGGCCGACGATGCCGGCGCACTTAGGGCCGCCCTGGTTAACGCGCGCGTTTCTCACCGTACCCATGGGCTACTCCATGGTCTCTTGGCAGACAACCTCGCGGATGGCTCGGATACGGCGCATGGTGTCGTCGAACTGATCGGGGGTGAGGGCCTGGGCGCCGTCGGACCAGGCGCGGCTCGGCTCGTCGTGGACCTCGATCTCCAGGCCGTTGGCACCGCAGGCGGTTGCGGCGAGCGCCATGGGTTCGACGTAGCGGGTGTAGCCGGTGGCGTGGCTGGGGTCGGCAACGACGGGCAGGTGCGACAGGTGGTGCAGCACCGGCACGGCGTTAAGGTCGAAGGTGTTACGGGTGCGGGTCTCGAAGGTGCGGATGCCGCGCTCGCACAGGATGACGTTGTCGTTGCCCTCGCTCATGATGTACTCGGCTGCCATAAGCAGCTCGTCGATCGTGCCGGACATACCGCGCTTGAGCAGAATCGGGGTCTGGGTCTTGCCGACCTCCTTGAGCAGGGGGAAGTTCTGGGCGTTGCGGGCGCCGATCTGCATGACGTCAATCTTCTTGTCCAAGAAGACCTGCACGTCGCGTGGATCCATGATCTCGGTGACGATCGGCATGTCGAGCTCGGCAGACGCCTCGCACAGCAGGTCGAGGCCGGCGGGGCCCATGCCCTGGTAGGCGTAGGGGGAGGTGCGGGGCTTGTAGGCACCGCCGCGCAGCATCGTGGCACCGGCGGCCTTCACGCGGCGGGCGATGCGGATGAGGTTCTCGCCCTCGACGGAGCACGGGCCGGCGATGACCTGGAACTGGTCGCCGCCGATCTTGACGCCGTGGCCGCAGTCGATGACGGAGTCCTCGGGGTGGAATTTACGGTTGGCGCGCTTGAACGGCTCGGAGACGCGCTGCACGCGCTCGACGACATCCATGGACTCGAGCAGGAACGGGTCGATCTTGGTCGTATCGCCCACCAGGCCGATGATCGTCTCATTCTCGCCGCGCGAGACATCGGTCTTCAGACCCTTTTTCTCAATCCAGCTGACGATATGGCTGACGGCCTCGTCGCTGGCGCTCTGCTTTAAAATTGCAATCATGGTGTGCCTCTCACCTCGATGGATAACTTTTGAAAAACGGCCCGCATCGCGAGCCGTGTATATATGGTGCATGAGAGTTTATACTATCTGACTCGCTTTTGCCTTCTAAAGTGGGCCGTTGCACCGCGTCTTCCTCGGAATTGCAAAGCTTTTTCTTTTATTTTGATAGCCCGTGGTGCACTTGGGTATAATGCCAAACGTTGGCCCTATTAGCTCAGGGGATTAGAGCGTCTGCCTCCGGAGCAGAAGGCCGTTGGTTCGAATCCAACATGGGGCACCATCGAACGTAAGACCGTCCGAACCTCGCATGGTCCGGGCGGTTTTTCTTATACCGACGCGACGTGATGGGACGTGGTATGGCAGCAACGGATATCGAGCGCGGACTCTCGACCGCCGAGGTCGAGGAGCGCATCGCCGCCGGTAAGATCAACCGCAACATGGAGCTCAAGACCAAGTCGGTCAAAGAGCTCATCATCGAGAACCTCTGCACGCTGTTCAATTTGATCAACGTGATCTTGGCGTTCCTGGTCATTTTGACCGGTTCGTTTAAGAATCTGACGTTCCTGTTCGTGGTGTTCTTGAACACCGCTATCGGCGTCATTCAGTCCATGCGTTCCAAGAAGATGGTCGATAAGCTCACGCTTCTGACCTCTAAGAAGGCCATCGCGGTGCGCGACGGTGCCGAGGTGGAGCTCGACTTGGACCAGATCGTGCTCGACGACATCATCCGCCTGGGGCGCGGCGATCAGATTCCCGCTGACGCCGTGGTGGTTTCGGGCGAGGCGCTCGTGAACGAGAGCCTGCTGACGGGCGAGAGCGACCTTATTAAGAAACAGCCCGGTTCTGAGCTCATGAGCGGCAGCTTTATCGACTCGGGCCTGCTGCGCGCCCGCGTGATCCATGTCGGCGCCGACAACTACGTGGCCAAAATTAATAACGAGGCCAAGTACGTCAAAAAGGTCAATTCCGAGATCATGAACGCGCTTAACGCCATCGTGCGCTTTGCGAGCATCATCATGATCCCGCTCGGTTTGGCGTTGTTTGCCTCGAGTGTGAGCGAGCTGTGGGATGCCGCGGGAACCCCGGGCGATAGCGCACTTTCGTGGTGCTTCTCCGAGCTGCTGGCTGGCCATGTGCCTTCGTCGGCGCTGCTGTCCACGGTGGGCGCCCTGCTGGGCATGATCCCGCAAGGCCTGGTGCTGCTGACCTCGTCGGTGCTCGCCATCGCCACGGTGCGCCTGGCCCGCCGCAAGGTGCTGGCGCAGCAGCTCTACTGCATCGAGACGCTTGCTCGCGTCGACGTGCTGTGCCTGGACAAGACGGGCACCATCACGTCGGGCCGCATGGAGGTCGAGGGCACGTATCCGCTGCCGGTTGAGGGCGTGAGCTTAGGCGCCGGCTCCGACGAGGCGACCGTTCCCGTCGATACCACGGTGCTTGATTTTGCGCTGGCTAACGTCGCGCGTGCGACTTCGGCCGATGCCAACGAGACCTGCCAGGCGCTGCTCAACTATTACGCCGATCGTCCGGTCGAGGTGTCTGAGCCGCTGTCGGTCATTCCGTTCTCGTCCTCCAAAAAATGGAGCGGCGCGTCGTTTGCGCAGGGCTCCTATGTGATGGGCGCCGCGCAGTTTGTGCTTTCGGAGCGTGTGTTTTCGCAGGTCGAGAACCGTGTCGCCGAGCTTGCCGATACCTGCCGCGTGCTCGTGGTGGCGCACGTTGACGGCTTTACGCCCGATGGCGATATGGTGGGCGAGGCCGAGCCCGTGGGCTTTGTGACCATCCGCGACGAGATTCGTACCTCGGCGGCCGAGACCATCGGCTACTTTAACGAGCAGGGCGTGACCCTCAACGTGATCAGTGGCGACGACCCGCGTACGGTGTCGTCGATCGCGCGCGTGGTGGGCGTGCCGGGGGCGGACGCTTATGTGGACGCCACGACGCTCGATACGCCGTCCAAGATTGATGCGGCGGTGGACCGCTACCACGTCTTTGGTCGCGTGACGCCGCAGCAGAAGCGCGAGCTCGTGCAGGCGCTCAAGCGTCGCGACCATACCGTTGCCATGACGGGCGACGGCGTCAACGACGTGCTGGCGCTCAAGGAGGCAGACTGCTCCGTGGCCATGGCGGCCGGTTCCGATGCAGCGCGCAACGTGGCCGAAATCGTGCTGGTCGACAACGATTTTGCCTCGATGCCCGCCGTGGTGGCCGAGGGTCGTCGTTCCATCAACAACTTGCAGCGCTCTGCGGCGCTGTTCCTGACCAAGACGCTGTTCTCGATGGGCTTGGCGGCGCTGTGCATCGCGTTTCCGCCGTATCCCTTCGAGCCGATCCAGATGACACTCATCAACTTCTTCTGCATCGGCGCACCGGGCTTTGTGTTGGGTTTGGAGCCCAATAATGCCCGCGTGAAGGGGTCATTCTTGACCAACGTGCTCAAGCGTGCGCTGCCGGCGTCGCTGGCGGTCATTATGGCTGCGGCACTCGATATCTTTGTGGCGCGCGTGTTCGGCTTTAACCAGCTCACCCTTTCGACTATGTGCCTGCTTACGTCGTGCGCGGCGAGTGTGAGCCTGATCTGGCGCATCTCGCAGCCGCTCACTCCCTTGCGCGTGGTGCTCTTTGTGTTTGTCGTCGTCGGCATCCTGGCGGGTGTCATCGGATTTCCGGAGCTGCTGTCCATCG
>UQMM01000035.1 GCA_900542165.1 uncultured Collinsella sp.
GCCCCGAGGCGCCGACGACCCAGACAACGTTTGTCGCGGCGGCGGGAATTACCGGCTCCCAGACGGCATGCGCCTTGAGCGGGAGTCGCTTGCTGCCATCTGCTTCGGCCAACACATAGTCAAAGCGCTGCGCCAGCTCGTTGAGCGGCTCGGCGGGGGCGGAGAGCTTGCCTGTCTCCGGGTTCAAAACACCCGCCTGGCAGATACTTCCGCGGACAAGTCCCGCGCATGCCTCGCAGGTGCAGCCGGGAACATGTAGGGTCCCCGGCTTCCAAGGCGCGGCGTCCAGGCGACGGTTCGACCCGTCCCATGGCACGCCGGCGACGGGAAACATGTGCGTGGTGGTACAGAGGAGCACGCGGCCGCCAGTGCGCATGAGCTCGAGACCCAGCGTCTTCAGCAGCGTCGACTTGCCGCCACTGCCGATAATCGCGGTAATGCCCGGCTCGATCCTGAGCGCAGAGGCAAGATTGCCGCTAACCGTTTCCATCTGTTCACCGCCGTATAATACTGTGATAATAAATAATCATCAGAGTAGCGGCCGAACCGCTTTTGCTCTGCTCAAACCGTAGCACAGGGAGGTGCCCCGGGAATGCTCGTTTATGTTCGCGGCGCCGGCGATATCGCCACGGGCGTCGCCGCTCGCTTGGTGCGCGCCGGCGTTTCGGTCGTTATGGCCGATATCGCGGTTCCCACGTGCATCCGTCGCACAATCAGTTTTTGCGAGGCCATTCGCCTGGGCGAGGTCCAGGTCGAGGGCATTTGCGCTCGCTTGGCGCAGACGCCGGCAGAGGCGCTTGCAATTACCGAGGCCGGAGACGTCGCCGTCGTGGTAGACCCCCAGGCTAAGATGCTCGACGAACTAAAGCCCGCTGCCGTGGTCGACGCGATTCTGGCCAAGCACAACTTGGGCACCACGCGCGATATGGCGCCTGTCGTCATCGCTGTGGGGCCGGGCTTTACCGCGCCAGTCGATTGCGACGCCGTGGTCGAGACCATGCGTGGGCATTTCCTCGGCCGCGTCATCACCCAGGGCTCGCCCCAGCCCAATACGGGCGTGCCGGGTGTCATCGCCGGCTATGGTAAGGAGCGTGTTATCCACAGCCCCGCCGCTGGCGTGTTTAGGTCCGACCGCGCGATCGGCGAGATCGTGAGTGCCGGCGATGTGATCGGGTATGCGGGTGATACTCCCATGGTCACGCAGATTGACGGCTGCTTGCGCGGCCTTTTGACCGACGGCGTTCAGGTGACCGAGGGCTTTAAATGTGCCGACGTCGACCCGCGCGGCGATGCCAGCTATATCAACTATATTTCGGACAAGGCGACGTCGGTCGGCGGCGGCGTGCTCGAGGCGCTCGCCATGCTCACCGATGTCTTTAGAGGATAGAAGGCGGCAATGGAAAAGCTCGATGTTGTGAATGCGGCGCTTGCCGCCCTGCGTGCTGGCGAGACGTGCGAGCTCGTGGTCGTGGCCGGTACGGCGGGGTCGTCACCGCGCGGTGTGGGCGCCTGGATGGCCGTCTTTGCCGATGGCAGCCAGGCGGGCACCATCGGTGGCGGCAAGATCGAGCTCTTTGCGCTCGATGAGGCGCGCGAGCTGCTGGCCGGGGGTAAATCGCGTCTGGTCCGCTACACCATGGGCGGCGAGAACTCCGATACCGGCATGATCTGCGGCGGAGCTATCTGCCTGTGCTACCTGCACCTGGACGCGACCATGGCACCGTTGTTCCAGGAGATTGCCGATGTGCTGGCGTATCGCCGCATCGGCGACTTCGTCATCGACTTTGAGCCGTTTATCGCAAGCCCGCTCGAAAGTGATGCTGCTGAATACCATGGTGAGGAGTCGCGCCGCACCATTGTGGGTTGCCCCGGGCTTTCGCTGGTGGAAGAGGGGAGCAACGTCACCTACACCAACGCCGCCTCCGAGATTCCTCCCGCGCACATCGAGACGCTCTGCCCCGAGGGCCTGACCTACATCTTTGGCTGCGGACACGTGGGCGCCGCGACGGCGCGCGTACTCACGGCGGCGGGCTTTGCCGTCGTGGCGTGCGATGACCGCCCCGGCACGCTGACGCCCGAATGGGTGCCCGGCGTCTACGATCGTCGCCTGGTCGATTACAAGAACCTGAGCGAGCTGTGCCCCATCGGTCCGCGCGACTTGGTGGTCGTGGCCACAGCAGGCCACAAGTCCGATATCGACGTGGTGATTCAGGCCATGCGTGCCAAACCCGCCTATCTGGGCTGCTTGGGCTCGCGTCGCAAGACGGCCTTTGTGCGGGCTCGCTTGGAGCAGGAGGGCTTTACGCAGGACCAGATCGACGAGCTGCACCTGCCGATCGGAGTCGCCATCGAGGCAGAGGATCCCGAGGAGATCGCTATCTCCATCGCCGCCGAGATGATCCACCTGCGCCGCACCAAGCTCGTCCCCCGCAAGCGCTAATCTCATCCCCATATATGAGTTGCGGTGAAATACGGACTGTTAAAGCCTGTTAAGCCGTCAAACGGTCCCTATTTCACCGCAACTGCCATTTTCCTCCGTCCTCTAGGGATCGATATGTGCGGGGGAGTTGTGGAGTTGTGCAGGCAGACGAGGTTTTTCTGGAAATACGCACCCAATGCGCGTATAGTACCGATTGTTTTGTCGGCTCCTGCTGCGTCGAGTCCAAACCGCGAAATGCCATGAGCGGCGCGGATGCAGCCAGGAGGCACGAGGACAACCCATCGTGGCCACGCCCCGTGCTTAAAACCCCAAGAAGGAGTGAACAATGGCAGAAGAGAAGTATGTGCCGCGTCTGAAGACCAAGTACAACAACGAGGTCAAGCAGCAGCTTCAGGACAAGTTCCAGTACGAGAACGTCATGATGATCCCCAAGTTTGAGAAGATCGTCGTGAACATGGGTGTCGGCGAGGCCGCTACCGATTCCAAGGCCATCGACGGTGCTGTGCGCGACCTGCGCGCCATCACCGGCCAGCAGCCGATGATTACCCGTGCCCGCAAGTCCATCGCTACCTTCCGCCTGCGCGCCGGTATGCCGATCGGCTGCAAGGTTACCCTGCGTGGCGACCGTATGTGGGAGTTCTTCGATCGTCTGACCTCCGTCGCGATCCCCCGTATCCGCGACTTCCGCGGCATCTCCGCCAAGAGCTTCGACGGCCGTGGTAACTTCTCCATGGGCGTCACCGAGCAGCTCATCTTCCCCGAGATTGACTTCGACTCCGTCGATCACCAGCGTGGTATGGACATCACTTTCGTGACCACCGCCAACACCGATGAGGAGGCCAAGGCCCTTCTGGACGCCTTCGGTTTCCCGTTCAAGAAATAGGTTCACCTGCCCTATAAGCGCCGTTCCCACAAGGGGGCGGCGCTTGGGGCGAACAATACTCTATGTGAGGAGGATATAAGTGGCTAAGACATCGATGATCGTCAAGTGCAATCGCAAGCAGAAGTTCTCTACTCGTGAGTACACGCGCTGCCAGCGCTGCGGCCGTCCGCACTCTGTGTACCGCAAGTTCGGCCTGTGCCGTGTCTGCTTCCGCGAGCTTGCACTCAAGGGCGAGCTTCCCGGCGTTAAGAAGGCCAGCTGGTAAGTCACTACCAGCGTTTCAAGCATTAGTTTGGAACAGGGAAAACGCGCTAAAAAGGCTTTGCCGTTAAGGGCGGCGAAGAACCAAGAGCACGTGTTCATCAAGAACGAAGGAGAATCTGTATGAACCTTACAGACCCGATCGCAGATATGCTTACGCGCATCCGTAACGCTAACTCTGTGAACAAGGCCACGGTCTCCATGCCGAGCAGCAAGAAGCTCGTCGAGATCGCTCGTGTTCTGCACGAGGAGGGCTACATCGAGGGCTACGATGTCGAGGACACCGTTCCCCAGAAGACTCTGCACATCACGCTTAAGTATGGTCCCAAGAAGGCTAAGGTCATCAACGGCATCCGCCGCATTTCCAAGCCGGGCCTGCGTAAGTACACCGGCGTTGCCGACATGCCCCGCGTCCGCGGTGGCCTTGGTACCGCCATTATTTCCACCAGCCATGGCGTCATGACCGACCGCGATGCTCGCAAGCACAACGTCGGCGGCGAGATCATCGCTTACGTCTGGTAATTCGCTCGGTAGGTAGAAGGAAAGGAGATCACCGTGTCTCGTATCGGTAATAAGCCTGTCCAGATTCCCGCCGGAGTCGAAGTGGCAGTCAACGGCAACAACGTTGTCGTCAAGGGCCCCAAGGGCCAGCTCGAGCTCGATGTCTTTGAGAAGCTCGCTATCAACGTCGAGGACAACGTCCTCACCGTTTCCCGTCCCGACGACGAGCGTGAGACCCGTGCCCGCCACGGCCTCACCCGCGCCCTCATCCACAACATGGTTGTTGGCGTTTCCGAGGGCTTCGAGAAGAAGCTCGAGCTCGCCGGCGTCGGTTACCGCGTGCAGCAGAAGGGCAAGAACCTCGAGTTCTCCCTGGGCTTCTCGCACCCCGTGATCGTCGAGGCTCCCGAGGGCATCACCTTCGAGGTTCCCGACAACACCCACGTGAACGTCAAGGGTATCAACAAGCAGCAGGTCGGTCAGATCGCCGCTGAGATCCGCGGCCATCGTCCTCCCGAGCCTTACAAGGGCAAGGGTATCCACTACGTTGGCGAGCACATACGCCGCAAGCTGGGTAAGGCCGCCAAGTAGTCGTAACCGACTCACTCGCATAAGACCAGCACCCCGTCAGGTGCTGGCAAGATCAACCTTTTTAGGAGTTTACGTATGAACAAGCATAAGGCGAAGCTGGAAGGCCTCAAGCGTCGTCAGCGTCGTGTTCGCGGCAAGGTCTCGGGTACCTCCGAGCGTCCGCGTCTTCGCGTGACCCGTACTAACGCCAACATCTATGCCCAGATCATCGACGACAGCAAGGGCTCCAGCCTGACGCTCGTCTCTGCCTCGACCCTCGAGGCCGAGTTCAAGGGCACCCACACCTCGAACAAGGAGGCTGCGGAGAAGGTCGGTCAGCTCGTTGGCAAGCGCGCCATCGAGGCCGGCATCACCAAGGTCGCCTTCGATCGCGGTGGCCGTATCTACCATGGCCGCGTCAAGGCCCTCGCCGACGGTGCTCGTGCCGCCGGTCTCGAGTTCTAGGAGGTATGTAGCACATGGCTCGTAATCAGAAGCAGCAGCGCGAGGCCTCCGAGTTCGAGGAGCGCGTCGTTTACATCAACCGCGTGTCGAAGACCGTCAAGGGTGGTCGTCGCATGAGCCTCGTCGCTCTCGTCGTCGTTGGCGACGGCAAGGGCAACGTCGGCGTTGGCATGGGCAAGTCCGCTGAGGTGCCCCTGGCCATCTCCAAGGCGTCTCTCGATGCCAAGAAGAACATGTTCCACGTACCGGTGACCGAGCAGGGCACCATCCCGCACGAGGTTCTCGGCCACTTTGGTGCCGGCCGCATCATCATCAAGCCCGCTGTCGAGGGTACCGGCGTTATCGCCGGCGGCGCTGTGCGTCCCCTCTTCGAGCTTGCTGGCATCAAGAACGTCCTGTCCAAGTCCCTCGGTACCGACAACGGCCTCAACATCATCAAGGCTGCCGTCGAGGGCCTCAAGGAGCTCTCCAGCCCTGAGGACGTCGCGGCTCGCCGTGGCCTGACGGTCTCCGAGATGTTCGTCGGTAAGGAGAACTAAGCATGGCTGACACCATCAAGATCAAGCAGGTCCGCAGCACCAACGGTTGCAAGCAGGACCAGGTCCGTACTGTCCGTGCCCTCGGTCTCCACAGGATCCGCGAGGTTCGCGAGATTGCTGACAACGAGTCCGTCCGCGGCATGATCTTCAAGGTCAAGCACCTTGTCGAGATTGTAGAGGAGTAGCAAATGCAGCTTCACGATCTTACTCCCGCGCCCGGTTCCACCAAGAACCGCAAGCGCGTCGGCCGTGGCAATTCTTCGGGTCACGGCACCACTTCTGGCCGCGGTCAGAAGGGCCAGGGCTCTCGCTCTGGTGGCACCAAGGGTGCCGGCTTCGAGGGTGGCCAGACTCCGCTGGCTATGCGCCTGCCCAAGCTTCCGGGCTTCCGCAACCCCCGTCGTATCGAGTACACCGCTGTTAACGTTGAGCGTCTCGAGCGTAAGTTCGAGGACGGCGCTGTGATCGACGGTGCCGCTCTTAAGGCCGCTCGCATCACCAAGAGCGAGTTCGAGCCCGTCAAGGTGCTCGGCAATGGTGAGCTCACCAAGAAGTTCACGGTCAAGGTCGACAAGGTCAGCGCTTCTGCGCAGGCCAAGATCGAGGCCGCCGGCGGAAAGGTCGAGCTGCCGTGCTAAATGGTCTTAAGAATGCTTTCCGCATCAAAGAATTGCGCGAAAAGATTCTTTTTACCATAGCTATGCTCGTCGTGTACCGCATTGGTGCGCACGTTCCTGTGCCCGGCATTCCCTTCCAGGGGATGCTGGGCCTTTTCTCGACCGATAACAATTCGGTCGCCGCAGGTGCTATGGCCCTCCTGAATCTTTTCTCTGGCGGCGCGTTGAGCTATGTGTCGGTGTTTTCGCTGGGCATCATGCCTTACATCACCAGCTCGATCATCCTCCAGATGCTCCAGGCCGTCGTGCCTTCCCTGCATGAGCTTGCCCGCGAGGGCGAGGTCGGTCAGACCAAGATTACGCAGTATTCGCGTTACCTCACCCTGGCTCTGGCAATCCTCAACTCCGTGGGTTACCTCTTCCTCTTTAAGAGCTTCGGTATCAGCTTCAATGGCGCCGGCGCTCCCGAGATCATCTTCGACCTCATGGTCGTCGGCACGCTCACCGCGGGCGCCATGCTGATCATGTGGATTGGTGAACTCATCACCCAGCGCGGTATCGGCAATGGCATGTCGCTGATCATCTTTGCGAACATCATGGCCGGTCTGCCGCAGGCGATCTTCTCCAGCACCGAGGGCAATGCCGGTGGCATCATCACCATGGTGATCATCTGCGCCATCATCCTGCTGGTTATCCCGCTGATTGTTTTCCTTGAGCGCGGCCAGCGCCGCATCCCGGTCTCCTACGCCAAACGCGTCGTGGGCCGTCGCATGATGGGTGGCCAGACCACCTACCTTCCCATCAAGGTCAACACCGCGGGTGTCGTGCCGATCATCTTCGCTTCGGCGCTGCTGTACTTCCCGGCTCAGATTGCCGTGTTCTTCCCCGGCATCGGCTGGATTCAGGCAGTTGCCTCCGCGCTTTCGACCGGTTGGCTCAACTGGGTGCTTAACGTTGTCCTCATCGTGTTCTTCGCGTACTTCTACACCTCCATGGTGTTCAACCCCGATGACACGGCCGACAACCTTAAGAAGCAGGGCGGCTTTATTCCGGGCGTGCGTCCGGGTAGGGCTACCGCGGCCTACATCAAGAACGCGCTCAACAAGATCACGCTTCCCAGCGCTGTCTTTTTGGCGCTCATCGCCATCGTGCCTTCGATCATCTTCTCCTTCACGGGTAACCATCTGATCCAGGCATTTGGCGGCACGTCCATCCTCATCATGGTCGGCGTCGTGCTCGACACGGTCGATAAGCTCGAAGGCCAGATCAAGATGTATGATTACGATGGATTCTTTAAATAGGCTAGAGGAGGATTGCTCATGAACCTCGTATTGCTCGGAGCTCCGGGTGCCGGTAAGGGCACCGTCGCACAGGAGCTCGTCGCCGAGTTTGGCGTCGCCCACATTTCCACGGGCGACCTGCTGCGTGCTGCCGTCAAGGGCGGCACCGAGCTTGGTATTCAGGCTAAGAAGTACATGGACGCTGGCGAGCTCGTTCCCGACCAGCTCGTGATCGACCTTGTCAAGGAGCGCCTTGCCGCCGATGACGCCCAGCAGGGCTTCATTCTCGACGGCTTCCCGCGCAACACCGCCCAGGCTGTGACGCTCGATTCCGAGCTTTCCGCCATGGGTCGCGAGATCGATTGCGCCCTTCTGGTCGATGTGGCCCCTGAGGTCATTATCGATCGTCTGTCTTCGCGTCGCACCTGCCGCGCCTGCGGTTACACCGGCACTGCTGCCGATGCCACCTGCCCCAAGTGCGCAGGCGAGATGTATCAGCGCGACGACGACAAGCCCGAGACCATCAAGAACCGTCTCGACGTCTACGAGAAGTCCACGAGCCCGCTCGTCGACTACTATCGTGGCCAGGGTCTGCTCAAGTCGGTCAACGGTGACCAGGCTCGCGAGACCGTGTACGGGGATGTCAAAGAGGCTCTCGGTCTATGATCAAGATTAAGTCTGCAACGCAAATCGAGCAGATGAAGAAGGCAGGAGCGCTATCTAAGATGGCGCTCCGCCACGTTGGAGCCATGGTGCGTCCCGGCGTTTCGACTTTTGAGCTCGATCAGCTCGCGGAGCAGATTATCCGCATGCATGGCGGCACCCCTGCCTTTAAGGGTTACGGCGGATTCCCGGGGACCATTTGCGCATCGATCAACGATGCCGTGGTCCACGGTATTCCCAATCCTGACATGATCCTGCGCGATGGCGATATCATCTCCATCGATACGGGAGCCGTTGTCGACGGTTGGGTCGGCGATAACGCATGGACGTTTTTCGTCGGCACCCCCACGCCCGAAGCCAAGGCTTTGTGCGAGGTCACGCGCGATTGCCTTAAGGCTGCCATCGAGCAGGCTGTTCCCGGTAACCATATCGGGGACGTTGGTTATGCCGTTCAGTCCCTCGCTGAGTCTCACGGTTACGGCGTGCTTCGCGATTATGTGGGTCATGGCATTGGTCGCGTGATGCACGAGGACCCCAACGTTCCTAACTATGGAAAGAAGGGGAGGGGCGTTCGCCTCCAGGCCGGCATGGTCATTGCCATCGAGCCGATGGTTACGATGGGTTCCAACCATGTGAGCACGGGCTCCGACGGTTGGATTGTTACAACCAACGACCACCTGCCCGCCGCGCACTACGAGAACACCGTCGCCATTACCAATGACGGTCCGGTGATTCTCACCACGGATGCCCAAGGTGCTTGGTGTTCCTTGCAGGGCGGTGAAATGTAGGGCTTGCGTCAAATGCACGCCTTAACATTTCAAATGTAACAAGTTCCGCTTAGTTGTGGAGCCATTACGAAGATATTACGATACGTGCATGCGTATTGTAGAATACTCAATCGCTGTCGTTTTCTAGAGAAAGATGATTGCTTGTGAAGAAGGAAGACGCAATTGAGCTCGAGGGTACGGTAAAGGAACCGTTGCCCAATGCCATGTTTAAGGTCGAGCTCGAGAACGGTCATTCGGTTCTGTGCAACATTTCTGGCAAGATCCGAATGAATTACATCCGTATTCTCCCCGGTGACAGGGTTGTCGTGGAGCTTTCCCCGTACGACCTGACCCGCGGCCGCATCACCTATCGCTACAAATAGCGGCACGCATACACGCACTCCATTTCCGGCTGCAGGCTTAGCTCAACCTACGGTCGGATTGTGTGTGAAGACCAGCCATAGTTTTAAACGCCTGCGGCTGGGCGAGTAGATAGTAGGGAAGTAGTTTGAGCGCTACCGAAAGGAAGAACGATGAAGGTACGTCCTTCGGTCAAGAAGATGTGCGATAAGTGCAAAATCATTAGGCGCCATGGCAAGGTCCTCGTCATTTGCGAGAACCCCCGTCATAAGCAGCGTCAGGGTTAAGAGAGGAGACTACGTTGGCCCGTATTAATGGTGTCGACCTCCCGCGTGAGAAGCGCGTTGAGATCGGTCTGACCTACATTTACGGCATCGGCCGCACCACTGCGACGAAGATTTGCGTCGAGTGCAACGTTAACGTGGATACGCGCGTTAAGGACCTCACCGAGGATGAGGTTAACGCCATCCGCGATTATATCGACAAGAACCAGATCATGGTTGAGGGCGACCTCCGCCGTGAGCGCAACCAGAACGTCAAGCGCCTTATGGACATCGGCTGCAACCGCGGCCTTCGTCACCGCAAGGGCCTCCCGGTCCGCGGCCAGCGCACCCACACTAACGCTCGTACCCGCAAGGGCCCGAAGCGTCAGATCGGTGCTAAGAAGAAGAAATAAGGAGCGCTAGATAGATGGCTACTGCTAAGAAGAACGTTCGCGCTGCCCGTCTGAAGCGCGCGGACCGTAAGAACATTTCCGTGGGCCAGGCTCACATTCGTTCTACGTTCAACAACACGATCGTTTCGATCACCGATCCCCAGGGCAACGTCATTTCCTGGAAGTCGGCTGGCCAGGTGGGCTTCAAGGGCTCCCGTAAGTCCACGCCGTTCGCTGCCCAGATGGCTGCCGAGGCTGCTGCCAAGCAGGCCATGGAGCACGGTATGAAGAAGGTTTCCGTCTTCGTCAAGGGCCCCGGCTCCGGTCGTGAGACCGCCATCCGCTCCCTCCAGGCTGCTGGCCTCGAGGTCTCGAGCATCCAGGACAAGACCCCCATTCCGCACAACGGCTGCCGCCCCAAGAAGCGTCGCCGCGTGTAACTGAAAGGATCGTATCAATATGGCAATCGACAGGACTCCTGTTCTTAAGCGCTGCCGTCAGCTCGGGATCGATCCCGCTGAGCTCGGTTACAGCAGCAAGAAGGAATCTATCCGTCAGCCCAAGCGCCGTCGCAAGGAATCTGAGTACGGCATGCAGCTGCGCGAGAAGCAGAAGGTCAAGTTCATCTATGGCGTTCTGGAGAAGCAGTTCCACGGCTACTTCAACAAGGCCCGCAAGATGAACGGCGTCACCGGTGAGAACCTCATGATCATCCTTGAGTCTCGCCTCGACAACGTCGTCTTCCGTCTTGGCTTCGCCCGCACCCGCAAAGAGGCTCGTCAGTCCGTCCGTCACGGTCACTTCACCGTGAACGGCAAGCGCGTGGACATCCCGTCCTACCGCGTCAAGGCCGGCGACGTCGTCGCTGTCGGCGAGAAGTTCCGTGACCTCCTCCCCATCAAGGAGGCCCTGATTTCCTCCGAGCGCTTTGAGGTCCCTGGCTGGCTCGAGGTCGATATCGAGAAGCTGTCTGGTAACGTGCTCGCTCTGCCGACGCGTGAGCAGATCAGCGGTGATATCAACGAGCAGCTCATCGTCGAGCTCTACTCTAAGTAGTCCATCCGGGCTGCTGAGGCTGGAGGTAATACATGTCAGAATTCATTAGGCCTCAGGTTCAGGTCGAAGAGATCAACGAGACGTCTGCTCGTGTCTCCGTCGAGCCGCTCGAGCGTGGTTACGGCGATACGCTGGGTAACTCCCTTCGTCGCGTTCTTCTGTCCTCGCTCGAGGGTGCCGCCGTCGAGGCTATTCAGATCGATGGTGCGCAGCACGAGTTCATGACCATCCCTAACATGGTCGAGGATGTCACCGACATCGTCCTGAATGTCAAGGGTCTTGTCTTCAGGGCTCTCGGCACGACCGACGAGGCGACCGCCACCATTTCGGTTGACGGCCCCTGCGAGGTCACCGGTGCGGACTTCTTTATTCCGTCCGAGTTTGAGCTGGTCAACCCCGAGCAGCACATCGCTACGCTCACCGAGGGCGGCCATCTCACCATGAGCATGCGCATCGGCTATGGCCGCGGCTATGTTTCTGGCGAGGCCAACAAGCGCGACAACGATCCCATCGGTGTGATCCACGTCGACTCGCTGTACTCGCCGGTTTCCCGTTGCGCCAAGCTCGTTGAGGCTTGCCGTGTCGGTCAGCACACCGACTACGACCGCCTTGTCCTCGAGATCGAGACCAACGGCTCCATCGCCCCGCGCGACGCCGTGGTCCAGGCTGCCAATATCATCAACCAGCATATGGCCGCCTTTATGAACCTTGCCGAGACCCCCGAGGTCGAGGAGGAGGCTTCGATCTTCGCTCCCGAGGTCACCAACGACAACGCCGAGCTGGACAAGCAGATCGAGGATCTGGACCTTTCCGTCCGTTCCTACAACTGCCTTAAGCGCGCCAGCATTCACTCGGTCCGTCAGCTCGTTGAGTTCTCGGAGAACGATCTGCTCAACATCCGTAACTTCGGTGTTAAGTCGATCGAGGAAGTGAAGGACAAGCTTGAGTCCATGGGCCTGAGCCTGAAGGCTTAATGCTTCGCATATTTGAGGAGAAACTAGACCATGCGTCATAACGTTAAGAAGGGCCTGAAGCTCGGCACCGATGCGAGCCACACCAAGGCCATGAAGAAGAGCCTTGCTAAGGCCCTCTTCGAGAACGACCGCATCAAGACCACCGAGACCCGCGCTAAGGCGCTGCGTTCGGTCGTCGACCCGATCATCACTTGGGCCAAGAAGGGCGACCTGCACTCTCGTCGTCTGGCTATCGCCAAGCTCGGCGATAAGCAGCTCGTTGCCGAGATCTTCGACAAGGCTGCCCAGGGCATGTGGCAGGACCGCAATGGCGGTTACACCCGCATCATGAAGCTCGGTAACCGTAAGGGCGACAACGCTCCCATCGTTATCATGGAGCTCGTTACCGAGCCTTGCACGCCTAAGGCCAAGAAGGCTGCTCCGGCCCCCAAGAAGGCCGCTGCTCCTAAGAAGGTCGAGGCTGTCGAGGAGGCTCCTGCTGAGGAGACCGCTGAGTAGACTTTCCGTCTGCATAGGCTATATTCGAGGGGTACGTTCGCGTACCCCTCTTTTTTTGTCGCGATACCGTTACTTGTTTGTTGGGAGCGCCCATGACTGCGCCGTCTGATTTCAATTCGACCCCCGAGCTTGACGCCACGCTCGTATTTCGTGTGGCCTATGATGGCTCGTCGTATAGCGGATTTGCCGAGCAGCCGGGACAGACGACGGTTGCGGGTGAGCTGCGTCGAGCCATCGAGACGCTGCTTCGCCGCCCGATCGATCTGACGTGCGCGGGGCGTACCGATGCCGGCGTGCATGCCGTGGCTCAGTACATCAGCGTGCCCGTAACGGATGCTGAGCTTGCTTGTACGCGCCGTAGGTGGCTGAGGGCTATGGATGCCCTACTGCCGAAAGATATCGCCATAAACGAGGTCTACAAGGCCCGTAAAGGCTTTTCTGCACGCTTTGATGCGCGTTCCCGTACGTATACGTACCGTATTGCCGATCGCGACGCGCGTCCCGTGCTCTCACGGGGTGCCGTGTGGTGGCATCGCTATCCCTTGGACGTTGAGGCTATGTCTGCTGCCTGCCCCGCGCTGCTGGGCGAGCAGGACTTTAAAAGCTTTTGCAAGGTTGCCTCTGCCGTTGGCAAGCCCACGCATCGCTGCGTGATGCGCGCCGAGTTTGGCCATGAGGTTGCGTTTGGCGAGGACATCCTGACGTTTACCATCGAGGGCAATGCGTTTCTGCATTCGATGGTCCGCACGATCGTGGGCACGCTTGTCGAGATTGGCATGCATCGCCGTAAACCCGAGTGGATGCGCGAGGTCATCGATGCTTGCGACCGTACCGCTGCGGGCCCCACGGCTCCTGCCTGTGGCCTTACGTTTATGGGCGTGGATTACGATCCCGCCGAGCTTGTCGTGCTCGACTAGGGGAGGGCTCGGCGCGTCGTGCGTCGACACCTGTCATCTGTGGGCTGCGCGTGTGCAACATCTGTTCTTGGCGTGCAATACAACCGGTGTCTCATTGCTTTTATTGCCGGGGTGTACCATGAACCACGGTTTGATTCATTGCTGTCGAGAGGACGGATAACTTGGTTCGACGTGGCTCGCTTCCGCGACTTTCGGTGATCCTTGTGGTAGAAGGTTCGCCCAGTTATGCGATGCGTGCGCTCGAGAGTATCCAGAACCAAGACCTCTACGATTTGCAGATTGTCGTTGCCTGCCGCGATGCTGCGCCCGGTGTGCGCCATTCGCTTCAAGTTGCTGCCGACAGGGACATCCATATTGATTTGATTGACGTCGAGGACGCGAAGCGCGGCGCTTGTCTTCGTGCCGGTTTTGCTGCCTCGCGCGGGTCTCAAATCATCGCTATGAACGCCGATGAGTGGTTTGCTCCGCAGTCCCTTTCCAAGATGGTCGATATCGCGTGCGATACTGCGGCAGACATAGTGTTCCCCACGGTGTCGCTCGACCGCTATGATGCACATCGAGAGCGCCATTCGCGCGTCTTGGATGCTACTCATATTTCCATTGATAGCAAATCTTCGATGGTGGCCGGGCTGCCTCAGTTGATTTTAGGCGGCTTGGTTGCTCAAGTCTCTGGCGCGATGTATAGCCGTCCGCTGTTTGAGGCATGCCTTTTGTGCGATAAGACGTTTCGCACAGTTGGGTTTATGGCGTGCGCGCTCTCGCAGGCGCAGTGCGTCTTCGGATGCGGCGACGCTTGTTTCCATGCGGCGGCACCTAAGCTTACAGATGCCTTTGATCCCACTATGTATGCCAGGATATCCGATGACACTCGAGCGCTCGACGAGCTTGCGGACTCACTCTCGGAAGCAGATAGCGGTGGTCGGCTCAAGCTGGCAAGCCAAAAGTTCTACTTTGCCGGACTGGTCGCCTGCATCGAGAATTTGTGTCTGAGCCCGCATGGGGTGTCGTCAATTGAGCGTTCCGCCCGCATGCGTGATATGCTCGAGGCGCCTCGAACCCGTCAGATGGTCGCCGCGCTCAAGGACAACCATCGGGGACTCGGTCTGTTGTTTGGGCCGATCGCCAGTGCCAAGCCCGCGCGCTGCGTGATGTGTACGCATCTGGCAGCTTTTCTCAACCGGACGGGCGTAAAAACCGCCTAAACGGCTCATTTCGAAACAAATTTGCATAGAATTGTTTCGAAATGCGTTCTTATACACAAAAGCCTTCAAATAGCGTTAAACTATTCAATCACTGATTGATTGTCTCCGCCATCTTTTGGAGAGAGGGTTTGTATGGCTAAAAAACGCAATGGGCGCCAGGATGCCATTAGAGATATTGTGCGCAATAAGGACGTCCGCACGCAGCGCGTGCTGGTCGATGAGCTCCGCGCTATGGGCTTTGATTGCACGCAGGCGACTGTCTCTCGCGATATTGCCGACATGGGGCTGCGTAAGCTCCCTGAGGGCATCTATGTTCTGGCAGAGGACCTGCACCTGCAGCGTATGGTTTCCGAGCTCGTAACGGGCGTTCTGCGTACCGATAATCTGGTTATGATCAAGGCTCAGCCTGGCACGGCTTCCGGCATCGCCGCCGCTGTTGATGCGGCAGAGCTGCCCGATGTGCTTGGCTCGCTTGCCGGCAACGATACGATTTTGGTTATTGCCCAGACGGCCGAGGACGGCGAGCGTCTTGAGGCGCTGATCAATAAGCTGAGCAATTCTCGCAAGTAGGCGTGCTGGTCGTGCGCTCGGCACTGTGCGCGCTGACATAGTGGCTTGTAAGGGGTATCGACGTTGGTCGGTACCCCTTTTTTGTCTGCCGGTATAAAGACCGCCCATCAGGTCGCTTTAAACTAAAAAGGCCCCCGAGCAGTTGAATAAGCTGCTCGGGGGCCTTGTTGCTTATGGCCGGATGATTTCTAGCCGACCGTATCGTCAGGCGTGGGTGAGGGATCGGGAGTGGGCGTAGGCGTAGGCGTCGGCGTGCCGCCATCGCCGCCGGTCGACCCACCAGTGGAGCCGCCCGTCGAGCCACCGGTCGTACCGGTGCCGCCGGTGGTGTCGCCGCCCGTGGTCTCGGTGGTCGTGGTCGTCGTGGTAGTCGTTGTGGTGGTTTCCTCTTCGTCCTCGTTCTCGTCCTTGTCCTTGTCGTCGTTCTCCGTCTTCTTGGTGTTGTTGGTGCCGTAGAACTTCCAGACGCTGTTGTTCTTATAGGTGGGCGCCGTTCCGGTCGCAAACTCCTCGCGCTCGGTACCGGTCAGAACGGTGTTCATAAACCGCTTAAAGACAGGCAGGTTGGTGCTGTCGCCCAGCAGGTCCGTGCCGTACTTTTGGATGGGGATCTCGCCCGCGGAATAGCCGGTCCACAGGGCGCACGCCAGCTGCGGGGTATAGCCGCAGAACCACAGGTTGGTGGTGTTGTCGGTGGTGCCCGTCTTGCCGGCATAGGGCTGGTTGACGCTCAGGGCACCGGCAGCACCCGTACCGCCGCCCTGCATGACGCCGGACAGAACATCGGTGACCGCGGCGGCCTCGCCCTCGGTAAGCACCTGTGAGGGATTGTCGGTGTGCTGGTACAGCACCGAACCGGTACGAGAGTCAATCTCGGTGATGGCGATCGGCTGGCGATAGTAGCCGCCGTTGGCAAACGTCGCGTAGGCGGCGGCCATCTCGAGCGGCGAGATCGAGCCGGTGCCGAGCGTCATGACGGGAACGTCCTCGATGTTGTCCTTGGCGGGGTCGATGCCGAGCTTTTTGACGAGCGAGATGATCTTGCTGTTGCCGACGGCTTCCGCCACCTGGATGTAGCCGGTGTTGGAGGAGTATGCCGTCGCCTGCTTAAGCGTGATGTTGCCATAGCTATGGTTGGCGTAGTTTTGGACCTCGGTCGTGGTGCCCTTGGCCTTGAGCGGCGAGTTGCAGTTGAGGGTGACGTTGGGGTTCATGCCGTTTTGGATGGCAGTTGCCAGCGTAAAGGCCTTAAAGGTGGAGCCGACGGGGCGCTTGGCCGTGGCATGGTTTACGTGGTTCTCGTCGGCGTTGTAGTCGTAGCCGCCCACCATGCACTTGATGTAGCCGGTCTTGGGGTCGACGACGACCATGCCCATGTCCAGGCCGTCGAGCGAGAGCGTGTCGAGCTGCTCGCGGACGGCATTCTCTGCCACCTGCTGCATCGTGGGGTCGATGGTGGTCTTGACGGTCAGGCCGCCCTTAAAGAGCACGTCGGTCGAGAACTCCTGCTCCAGCAGCTGCTTGACGTAGGAGACAAAGTAGGGCTGCGAGTATACGTCGACGCCGCTGCCCGAAATCTCGGTCACGTTGAGGGTGATGGGCTCGGCCTGTGCGGCATCGTGCTCCTCCTGCGTAATGTGGCCCAGGCGCAACATGTTGTCGAGGACCTTGTTGCGACGGGACAGCGCCAGGTCAGGGTTGACCGTGGGGTCGTACTGCGAGGGCGAGTTGGGAAGGCCGATGAGCAGCGCGGCTTCGCTCAGGGTGAGGTCGGCGGCGCTCTTGGACAGATAGGTCTCGGCTGCGGCTTCGATGCCGTAGGCGCCGTGGCCGTAGTAGATGGTGTTGAGGTACATCATGAGGATCTCGTCTTTGGAGTACATGTCCTCCATCTTGACGGCGATGTAGGCCTCGCGCACCTTACGCTCGATGGTCGAGTCGAACTGCTCCTCCTGCAGGATGGTGTTGCGCACCAGCTGCTGGGTGATAGTCGAGGCGCCTTCGTGTCCGCCGCCGAGGGTTGCCACCGCAGCACGCGCGATACCCCACAGGTCGATACCGCCGTGCTCGTAGAAGCGCTCGTCCTCGACGTCAACGGTGCCCTGCAGCACGTAGGGGGAGACCTCGTCCTTGGTGATGGACTTGCGGTTTTGCGTGTAGAAGCTTGCAATCTTGTTGCCGTTGCAGTCGACGATCTCGGTGGGCTCGCTCACCAGATACGCGTTGGCGTCGGTGTAGTCGGGCAGATCGGACAGCCAGCGGTTGACGTTGCCGACCATGCCGATGCCAAATGCCACGCCCGCGATAAGCAAAAAGCCCAAAAACGAGAGCAGGATTATGGGCAGAGCATGCGTCTTTGAACGGCTGCGTCCCTGTCGTTGGCGAGGACCCATATATTGACCTCCAGGTATGTCGTGCCGGACGGTGGATGTGCCGTCGGGGCAGGATGGACATAAGTTATTACACGATAAACCAAACGGGGCGCGCGAGGCCTCGTGTATGCTGGAAGACGGCATTTTTCAGAGTGAATGCATACCTTGGTAAGGAGTTTGTCGATGGCGATTCGGACGATGGGGCCGAGCAGACAATACGAGACTGGATTGGATGCTGCCGGCACGGCGCTGCCCGAGCTGCTGGCGCCGGCGGGCGGGCTCGACCAGATGCTTGCGGCCATCGCCGCGGGTGCCGATGCCATCTATGCGGGGTTGGGCGGCTTTAACGCCCGTGTGAGCGCCCATGGCTTTACGGATGACGAGTTTGCGCGCGGCTGCGCCGTGGCGCATGCCCATGGCGTGCGTGTGTACGTGACGCTCAACGTGTTCGTGTTTGACGATGAGTTGTCCGACGCGGTGGCGTTGGGAGCTCATGCGCTGGGGCTGGGCGCCGATGCTCTGATTGTCGCCGATGCCGGGTTGGCCTGCGCGCTGCGCGCGGCGATTCCCGGGGTCGAGATTCACCTGTCCACGCAGGCGGGCGTTCATAGCGAAGGTGCCGTGCGGCTTGCCACCGATGAGCTGGGGGTTGAGCGCGTGACGACGGCACGCGAGCTGACGGTCGACGAGATTGCGGCGCTATGTGCCACGGGCGTGCCCATCGAGGTATTCTGCCACGGTGCGATTTGCATCGGATATTCGGGGGCGTGCGAGTTCTCGGCCCTGCGGCGTGGGCGCTCTGCGATGCGCGGTGATTGCACACAGCCGTGCCGTCTGGCGTACGACCTAGTGGACGAGGCGGGACAGAGCGTTGTCGCCGTCGAGGGAGATCGCCTGCTGTGTCCGCGCGACTATCTGGGTATTGCGCATCTGCCCGAGCTTGTAGATGCTGGCGTGGCGTCGCTCAAGATCGAGGGGCGCATGAAGAACCCCGATTACGTATTCAACGTGGTGCGGGTGTGGCGCCGGGCACTCGATATGCTGTGCGACGGCGCGTGGAACCCCGGTGCCGTGGAAGAGCTTGAGCGCGAGCTGGGCCGGTCGTTTAACCGTGGGTTTACCGACGCGTATCTGCGGGGGCGTTCGGGCGACGAGCTTATGAGCTTTGAGCGCGCAATTAACCAGGGCGTGCGCGTGGGGCGCTTGGTCGCTGTGGGCCACGAAGAGGTGACCGTTGAGCTCGACGCCGCCGTGGCGGCGGGTGACACGCTCGAGATTCGGTTCTATCCGGGTGTCGACGCGCGTCCCGATGTGCCCAAGCGCTGGCCGCAGGTGCCCTGCCCGGTGGATGCTGCAGTGGGGAAGCGCGTCGTTGTGCATTGCAAGCGTAAGGTGGACACGGGCTGCGAGGTGTACCTGATTCGCAGCGCCGGCGTGTTGGATCAGACGGCGGCGGTGTTGGAGCGCATGCGGGCCGAGGCGGATGCGATTGCGCCCGTTGCGCGTGCCGTTGAGGTGCTGCCCTTTGAGGGCGTTGCGGTGGATGGCGGTGCGTCGACGGAGTTGGTGGAGTGCGCGGTTCCCGCTCGCATGGTTTTTGCTTGGCAGCTGATGGATGCCGACCCGCGCGGAGAACTCGATTTGTCCGACGCCGTTGTGGTGCTTGACGAGGTGTGCCGCACGGGTGACGCTGACCGGACCCGCTCACTGATGCAGCGTGCCGGGCGCGTCGTCTGCCGCAACCTGGGACAGGTGGTGATCGCTCGCGAGCTGGACGTGACGTTTGACGTGGCGGCGCCGGTGTTCTGCGCGAATCGGGCCACGCTTACCTGGCTGCGCGAACTCGGTGCGGGGCGGGTGTACTTGCCGGCCGAGTTGCTCGGCAATGATGCGGAACGTATTGCTGAGCTGACCGCCGAACCTGGTGTTCTGGGTCCCGTCGATGCCGACCGCCCCGAGCTCATGGTGTGCGAGCACTGCCTGCTGAC
>UQMM01000036.1 GCA_900542165.1 uncultured Collinsella sp.
GCTTAGGGGCGTTTGCAGCGTCGAGCCGTTACGGCGTTTGGTAAAACGCCGTAACCCTACAGTTCAGTCACGACAACGTTGTTGTAGATCTCATCCCAGCGGTCCATGACCAGGTGGCCG
Organism: uncultured Collinsella sp.; assembly: GCA_900542165.1. Classification (GTDB taxonomy): domain Bacteria; phylum Actinomycetota; class Coriobacteriia; order Coriobacteriales; family Coriobacteriaceae; genus Collinsella. Next base: position 121 of record UQMM01000036.1, read on the forward strand.
GTCTTAGGATCCATGGCGTTGAGCTTGCCGCAGGTATTGGCGGTCTTGAGCACCGTGACGTCGTCGGCGCCAGCAGCAATGGCATGTGCAAAGCCGGCGATGGTCGAGTCACCGGAACCCGTCGCGTTCACAGCCGCAATCGCAGGCGTCTTGGCGCGGAACGCGCGACCCTCATGGAAGCCCACCGAACCGGCGGCGCCCATCGAAACGACAACCCAGGGAATACCGGCAAAGCGGCTATCGGCGGCAAGCGCCTCGCGCAGGGCATCAACATCATCGGTCGTAAAGGACGTACCCAGCAGGCCGTTAATCTCGGTCAGGTTGGGCTTTACGAGCTCAGGCTTAGCGTCGGACTCCAGCGCGGCCTCCAGCGATGCACCCGAGGTGTCGAGCAGCACCTTGGCGCCCGCCTCCTCGGCGATCTTGACGAGCTCGGCATAGTAGCCGGCATCGACGCCGCGCGGCAGCGAGCCCGAAAGCGTCACAACGTCCGCCTTTGCTGCGAGCTCGGCGAACTTGGCCGTAAAGGCCTCGAGCTCGGCCGGGGCGATCTGCGGGCCGCTCTCCAGCAGCTCGGTCTGATTACCCTCGTGCAGGATATTCAGGCAAATACGCGTCTCACCGGCGATGGGCACAAAGTCGTTCTTGACGCCATCGGCATCCATAAGCTCGGCCATATAGGCACCCATGTGGCCGCCGAGCAGACCGGTCGCGAGCACATCGTCGCCCAACTGCAGCAGCACACGGCTCACGTTGAGGCCCTTGCCGCCAGCGGTCTTTTCGGGCGTCACGCGGTTAACATCGTCGATGATCAGCTTGTCGAGCTGATAGCGCGTATCAATCGACGGGTTCATGGTAACGGTCAGAATCATGTTGAACTCCTGTTCCGGGGCGGTGTGACCCGCCCCAAACATACGATAACTCGTTAAAGGATCTCGATCTCAAAGCCGCGAGTGACGGTCTCTCCCGGCTTGGCCACTAGGCAGCCACGCTTGTGCTCCAGAATATCGTCCTCGTCGGAGCAGGTGGACAGACCACCCCACGGTTCAACAGCCACAAAGTCACCCTCGGGCTTGCTCCACACAATCAGGTACGGCATATCGGGGAACGTCAGGCGCACGCCCTTGTCCTCGGTTTTCTTGGTCAACGTAACCACGCGGCTCTCGAGCACGTCGAAGATGGTCTCCGCGAAGTCGAAGAGTTCGTGGGTAAGCGGCAGGTTCTGGCCGATCATGGGGTTCTTGCTGCGATGCTCAACATCAATCAGGCCCGTCGAGGGAACGGCAGTACAGAGCTCGGTGGCCTCACGCTGCTCAAAACGAAGCTCATAATCGTCATAGGACTCGCCCTCGTCGAGCGGGCACTTAAAGCCGGGGTGACCGCCCACAAAGAACGGCATGTCCTCGGTGCCCTCATTGGTCACCTCGTACGACACGGCCACCTTTTTCGAATCGATCGTGTAACGAGCAACGATCTTAAACGGATACGGGTACTGCTCGAGCAACTCGGCATGGTCGGCAGAGCTTAGGCTCAGCGCAACCATGTTGTCGCTCTGTTCCTCAAGCTTCCACTCCTGTTTGCGCGCAAAGCCGTGGCGGGCGAGCTTTACCTCGCGACCGCCCATGGTCATTGCGTGACTGTCACGAAGGCCACCGCAGATCGGGAAACAAATGGGCGCCTGGCCCGACCAGACCGCCGGATCACCCTGCCACAGGTACTCACGGCCGTTGGCCGCAATAGAAGTGAACGACCCACCCGCCGTGCTCAGTGCTACGCGAATAGAACCGTTATCAAGAACAAACTCCATAGGAGCCTTCCCTTTCTTACGACAGCCCGCCAAGTCAATAGGGCTGATAGAAAACCGGCCCGCGCCCCATTACAGAAACGCGAGCCGTCAATTGAAAAGCTGCAGAATACCGGGTCCCGCCAAAACGAAGCCCACAAGCTCAGCAAGCAAACGTGTTATCGGAGCAGCCTACCGAACCAGAACACTTCGCAACAACAGCGGTAACCCCACAGGTACCCCCAACGTCAGCGAGAAGTCAGCTGGCGAGGCAAGGTGCCGTGAAGCGAGGCGGCATTGACCTTCTGGTCATGCCGCCGAAGCTGAACGGCAGATTGCCCGCCAGATGGCTTCGCAGCGTCGGCCGGTCCGGCGTTCGGTAGAACGCCGGAACCCCTTAGTCGTGATACTCGCCGCGGTCCCACTTCTCGAGGAACTCGTCAAAGAAGTGCGGGTCAGCCTGAGCCTCGGCGTCGGCCTTATTGCAGGCATCGATCTTGGCGATCAGGGCATCGTGCTCGGGGGTCTTCTCGTAGGGCTCCTCCAGGAAGGCAAGCATGATATCGGCCATCAGGAACTCGCCGGTGATCTTGCCGCCAAAGCCCACGATGTTGGCGTTGAGCTCGCGACGGGCATAGAGGGCAGAGGTCATGTCGCGGACCAGGGCGCAACGGGCGCCGGGAACCTTGTTGACGGCGTTGGTGATGCCGATGCCGGTGCCGCACAGGGCCACGCCAAAGTCGGCCTTGCCGCTGGCAACAGCCTCGCCCACGGCCTTGCCGTAGATGGGATAGTGCGTACGGGTGTGGCTGTAGGTGCCGCAGTCGAGCACCTTGTAGCCAGCCTGCTCCAGGCGGTCGGCCAGATAGATCTTCTCGTCCGTAACGATATGGTCGCAACCGATTGCGATGGTCTTCTTCATCAGAACGTCCTTTCGTCTGAATTCACAAGTTGAGGTAGAAGTTCGAGTTCTCGGTGGCTCTCGTTAGGCCATCTTGTTGAGCATGTCGACACGGATCTGGTGACGGCCGCCGGCGTACTGGGCGCGCAGGAACTCACGGGCGATCTTCTTGGCGACCTCGGTGCCCACAACGCCCGGGCCCATGGTGACCATGCGCGAGCCGTTGTGCTCGCGGGTCATGTAAGCGGAACGCTCGTCGGAAATGTTGGCGACGACCATGCCCTTGATCTTGACGGCGGCCATATAGGAGCCGACGCCGTACTTATCGAATGCGAAGCCCTGGGAATCCTTGTGCTCCAGCAGGTCCTTGGCAACGGCGGTCGCGGAATCGACAAAGTCCGCGGCAGGGGTCTCGGAATAGTCGACGACCTCGTGACCGTCGGCGATGAGCATCTCCTTGATGGACTCCTTCATCGACATACCGTCGGCATCGGAAGCGATTACAACCCTCATGACATCCTCCTTGAGAGATACGCAGGTGCGTAGTTTCTGTTTGGAAGTGTTGAATCGCGTTCAGGTCCGGGCATCTGAATGTGCGGTTCTTCACTGTTCATGTTTATTTGAACACATTCGAACATCGACTGCAACAATAATTTGTTTATCTTTGTTCTTTTTTGAACAAACACCATTCACGGATGATCGCTGACCGTTTGAGCCCGGCGCGAACGTAGCGATCACGTGTTCAACAAACAAAAGGGCGACCGAGAACGTGTCTCGGCCGCCCTTCTTACGGTTGATCTTCCAAAGATCGCTTTGCCGCCTACTCAGACTGCCCGCTCTTCTTGGCATGTCTGGACGGAGCGCTCAAGAAACGACCCGTCAGATAGTTCGCGGGACCGGAGATATCGATCCCCAGCAGGGTGTGGCCCAGCCACAGAAACGCCACGAGCACCAGCAGCGGGATAACGCACGAGGTCACGATCATCACGATGACGCCTTCAATCAGATCGGTCACCTGATGCACGATCTCATCGGTCATCTGCTTGGCGCCGCTGGTCACCGACGTAACAAGGCGCGAGGCCCCGTCAGTCAACTGCTCGAGCACGTTTTTGGACTCCTTGGCCTCGGATTTTTTCTTGTTCGATTTTGAGCTGGTCTCGGCTGACTTGTCCGTGGTGTCGGCCACATCCGCAGCGTCCGCAGCCTTTTGCTCAGCTTGCTCAATACTTACGCGATACGTTTCATCGACCTTCTGCGACACCCATACGCTCGCGGGTACGAGCGCCATGCCGATCACGGCAACCACCAGCACGCGTGTCGCCACACGGCGCAGGACGGCGCTCGTACTCCAGCGCCCGTGAATGCCGAGCGACACCGCAAAGAGCACCAACGCAAACGGGATTAAGATGCCCAAGCCGACCGACCACAAAATGGTCAGTAGGTATTTCTCTAGGTATAGCACGGCAAGCACGATACCAAGGTTGCCTGAAAGCTGCGCGAGCTGCTCGGCAACCGGCGTTCCCGTATCACCCGGCAGCGCGGTAATGCCCGCAGATAGAGCCACGCACGAGGTCGTGAGCGCCAAAACGTTGCCTTTCTTTTGGTCGATAACCTCGATGGTGGAGTCCCAAGTTTTGGTATCGGCGAAATGCGGACGAGCCACAAAGCCCGACAGCAGCGCCAGCACCACGAGTGCAACGATAAAGCCAATCTGCAGCTTTTTGTTTGCGCACACGACATCGGACAGGCTGGGCTGCAGCTCGGTTACCGTCGTGTGCTCGGTTATCTGGACAGAACGCCCATGAGCCATCTCATGCGCGTCTCTTTTTTGTATTGACCCGTTACCCGGCATTTGGATACCTCCTCAGTCCGGCCTGTATTGCGGATGGAAGTATACCCACCCAGCGAAAAACCGAACGGCAAGACGAACGGAGCGCACCAAGACTGTCCCCAATGACTAGTCGTTTAAGAACGTCCCCAATGACTACCTCGGGATGAGTTGCGGTGGAATAGGGATTGTTTTGCGCCCGCCGGCCCCTATTCAGTCCCTATTTCACCGCAACTTGGAGGAGGACAGAAAACCCTGCCGCGGGTAGCGGCAGGGTTTTTGGAAGGGGACTTGGTTGTGCGGGCTCGTTAGGCGAGCTTAGCTTCGAGTGCGGCGATGCGCTTATAGGCATCGATGGTAAAGCGGGTCTGCTTCTCCAGGATCATGGTGGTCATGAGAGTATCCTGAGCGTGAGCCATGATGAAGGTCATCTCCATCTCGCCGCCGCCGGCCTCCTGCGAAAGCAGCTTGGTCTGCGTGTCGTGGGCACCGATGAGCGCATCGCTGGCATCCTTGTGCAGCTGCTCGGCCTTCTCAAAATCACCCTCGCGAGCAGCATCGAGCGCTGCAAGCAGATCGGTCTGGGCGTCACCTGCGTATGCGACAATCTCGAATCCAACCATCGAGATTTCTTCTTTGGTTGCCATGTTGCGTTCCTTTCACATATGAACCAATGGAGAGCATCGCGTCCGGGCATACGCGCTGCGTTGTGTATGACAAAAACAATAACATTCAAACAAAAAGGAACAATGCAAACAGTTATTTCGAGCTATGAACGGTCACTTTTCGCCCGTGAACGGTTTCCAACCCATTTCGAACAATATCAAACATGATTAGCGGAAACCCAAACAGGACCGCACCCTAACGCAAATCGCGCACCGTATCGCCCTCTACGAGCACACCGGGGAACAGCATGTGCTCCACGCCAGACGCACCCCCATCGGCGCCGGCAATCTTGTCGACCGCCCACATGCCGACGCGCTTGTTGTCAAAGCGCACCGTGGTCAGGCGACGATCAGGCACGATATCGCCCAGGCTGTCATCAACACCCACCACACTCACGTCCTCGGGCACGTGCTTTCCGCGCGACTCGAGCCCGCGAATGCAGCCGTAGGCCATGGCGTCGTTGGAAGCATAAATGGCCGTACAGGTCGGATCATCCGCAAGCACCTGGCCGGCAGCATATCCACTCTGCGCCGTCCAGTCGCCACGGACGAGCTGCGGTGGCTCAATGCCATGCGCACGCAATGTCTCACACCAGCCTTCCTCGCGCCGCATGCCCGAAAGCGAGCGCTCGGGGCACGAGATAAAGTGCACGGTCTTGTGTCCCTGCCCCAGCAAGTACTCGACAACCTGGCGCGAACAATCGAACTGATCGTTATCGACCGTCGAGCACAGCGGGTGCTCCAGCATGGTAACGAGCACCGTCTGCATACCAGGCAGCGGCTCAAAGGTACCAAAGTCCGCCGGCATGCGGTTCATAATCACGACCATACCGTCCACCGGCAGCGCGCTCATACGCGATGATGCGCTCTCGAGGGTATAGGGATGTCCATCTACTTTAGTGAGGGTGATGGCGTAGCCATGCTTGTCGGCGGCGGCGGCAAAGCCCTCCATACGGTCGAGGTTGCCGGTACCGGTAATGTTGAACATGGCGACGCCGACGGTCTTAAACTTGCCGCGACGCAGCGACCGGCCGGCAAAGTTAGGACGATAGCCAAGCTCGCGCATGGCGGCGCGCACCCGCTCCTTGGTCTCGGGGCGTACGCTGGGCGAATCGTGCACCGTACGCGAGACCGTCTGCTCCGAGACGCCCGCGAGGCGCGCCACATCCTTAACGGATACCGATTTTTTAACAGCGGCCATAGGTCGATCTTTCTATGTCAACGATGCCATCGCGGGCATCCCAACAGACAAAATGAACGCCTCCAAGTATATCCAACGCCTCCCCCACCACACGCTCACCACCCAAAACCTACCGTTCACCGACGTTTTTGCTTCCCCGAGCGGCTTTTGTAGCACAAATGTTAACGTTGCCATTGTGCAAACACAGAGCCACCGGGCGGCTCAAACGTTTACGCATAAGGAATCGACGGTTCGCAGGCACAGGAACCACCGGTTCGCGTCTATTCTTGTGTCGCAAAATGGCAACGTCAACATTTTGGCAACCGAACGCCAAAAGCTACCATCGTTGCTAACCCACCGACTCTTAGGAGCATTGCATGGAGCAACTCATCGCCACCATCGAAAAAGGCCAGCCCTTTTTCAACGCGATCGCCCGCAACAAGTACCTCAAGGCGATCCGCGACGGCTTTATCTCCGTCATCCCCATCATTATCTTCTCGTCCATCTTCTGCCTGGTAGCCTCGGTCCCCAACATCTGGGGTTTCTACTGGCCCGATGACATCAACAACGCCCTGTGGAAGTGCTACAACTACTCCATGGGTATCCTGGCCATCGCCTGCGCTGCCACCACAGCCAAGCACTTCGCCGACGCGCAGAACCGCGACCTGCCCAAGAACAACCAGATCAACTTCATCTCGTGCATGTGCGCGGCCATCATCGGCTTCTTGCTCCTTTCGAGCGACACGATCGCCACGGACGCTGCCAGCGGCTTCAACACCACTTACCTTGGTTCCAAGGGCCTGCTGACCGCCTTCATCGCTGCGTTTGTGACCGGCATCATTTACAAGTTCTTCATTAAGCGCAACATCACCGTCAAGATGCCCGAGCAGGTTCCGCCCAACATTTCGCAGACCTTTAAGGACATCATCCCCTTCTCCGTTTGCATCACCGTCTTTTGGGTGTTTGACATCGTCTTCCGCGCTGCTTTTGGCTTCTGCTTTGCCCAGGGCGTCATCCAGGTGTTCCAGCCCCTGTTCACCGCTGCCGACGGCTATATCGGCCTCGCAGTGATCTACGGTGCCATGAGCCTCTTCTGGTTCGTCGGCGTCCACGGCCCCTCGATCGTCGAGCCCGCCATCGCCGCCGCCCTCGTTGCCAACATGACCGACAACCTGGCTGCGTTCCAGGCCGGCCAGCACGCTTCCGCTGTCCTGACCCAGGGTGCCCAGTACTTCGTCGTCTGCATGGGCGGCACTGGCGCCACACTCGTCCTGGTCTTTATGTTCTGCTTCCTGGCCAAGTCTCAGGAGATGCGCGCCGTCGGTAAGGCCGCCATCGTCCCCGTCTGCTTTGCCGTCAACGAGCCGCTGCTGTTCGCCGCGCCCATCGTGCTCAACCCCGTCTTCTTTGTCCCGTTTGTCTTTGCCCCGATCGCCAACATCTGGATCCTCAAGATCTTTATCGACTTCTTGGGCATGAACGGCTTTATGTACACCCTGCCTTGGACCGTCCCCGGCCCCATCGGCACCATCATGGGCCTGGGCTTCCAGCCGCTCGCTTTTGTGATGCTCGCCCTTATCCTGGTCGTCGACTTCGTTCTGTACTACCCGTTCTTCCGTGCCTATGACGCCCAGAAGTGCGCCGAAGAGGCCGAGATCTCCCAGGAGGAGCTCGCCGCCAAGAACGCCGAGAAGGCCGCCAAGCTCAACGATGCCTTCCAGGGCAAGGCCGATGCCAAGAGCGTTGCCGCCGGCGCTGCTGCCGAGGCCGTGAAGGCCGACTCCCCCGCCGCTTCCGCAGCACCCGCTGCCGAGGCAACAACCGCCAGCGACCTCAACGGCAAGCGCGTGCTCGTGCTCTGCCAGGGCGGCGGAACCTCGGGCCTGCTCGCCAACGCACTGGCCAAGGCTGCCAAGGAGCGCGGCATCGATCTTGAAACCGCTGCCGAGGCATATGGCAACCACGTGGACATGCTCCCCGACTTTGACCTGGTCGTCCTGGCCCCGCAGGCCGCCAGCTACCTGGCCGACCTGCAGAAAGACTGCGAGCGCGTGGGCAACAAGTGCGTCGCCTGCCGCGGCAAGCAGTACATCGAGCTCTCCCAGAACGGCGATAAGTCTCTCGCCTTCGTCTCCGAACAACTTTCGAAGTAAGTAACGCCCAGGGTCAGCCGACCATCCAAGACCGGCTGGCCCTTCGATTTAGACGATTGGATATTTCATCATGTCCGTTAACCCTGCTAGCGTCACCAACCCGCCCGCGCAGTTTCCCAAGGACTTCGTCTTTGGCGGCGCCACTGCTGCCTACCAGGTAGAGGGCGAGACTCGCACTCACGGTAAGGGCAAGGTTGCCTGGGACGACTTCCTGGAGGCCCAGGGGCGCTTCTCCCCCGATCCCGCCTCGGACTTCTACAACCAGTACCCCGTCGATCTGGAGCTGTGCGAGGAGTTCGGCATCAACGGCGTTCGCCTCTCCATTGCCTGGAGCCGCATCTTCCCCAACGGCACCGGCGAGATCAACCCCGAGGGTGTCCAGTTCTACCACGACCTCTTCGCCGAGTGCCATAAGCACCATGTTGAGCCGTTCGTCACGCTGCATCACTTTGACACGCCGCTTCCCCTCTTTGAGAAGGGCGACTTCCTCAACCGCGAGACCATCGACGCCTTTGTGGACTTTGCCACCTTCTGCTTTAAGGAGTACGCCGACCAGGTGACCTACTGGTTCACCTTTAACGAGATCTGGGCCGACGCCTCCAACACTTACATCGAGGGCACCTTCCCCGGTGGCGTCAAGGCGCATCTGGCCGAGGCTTTCCAGTGCGAGCACAACATGATGCTCGCCCACGCCAAGGCCGTGCTGGCCTTCCACAACGGCGGCTTTAAGGGCAAGATCGGCGTCATCCAGTCGCTGGAGTTTAAGTACCCGCTCAACGAGAACGACCCCGCCGACATCAAGGCCGCCAACAACGAGCACGTGCTGCAAAACCAGTTCTTGCTCGACGCCACCTTCCGCGGCGACTACGCGCCCGACACCCTCGAGTGCGCCAACCGCCTGGCTGCCGTCTCGGGCGGCACCATCGAGATCCTGGACGAGGACCTCGAGATTATGCGCGAGGCCGCGCTCTACAACGACTACCTGGGCGTTAACAACTACCAGTGCCGCTTCTTGAAGGCTTACGACGGCGAGAACGACCTGCACCACAACGGTACGGGCGAGAAGGGCACCGGCCGTTGGCGCGTCAAGGGTATTGGCGAGCACGTGAACAAGCCTGGCATCCCCACCACCGACTGGGACTGGATCATCTATCCCGAGGGCCTGTTCGATCTGCTCGTCTACATTAAGCAGCGCTACCCCAACTACAAGCAGATCTTCATCACCGAGAACGGCATGGGCTACAAGGACCCCTACAAGGACGGTTTTGTGGACGACCAGCCGCGCATCGACTACATCGAGCAGCACCTGCGCTGGCTGCTCAAGGCCATGGAGGTGGGTGTCAACGTGGGCGGTTACTTCCTGTGGAGCCTGCAGGATCAGTTCTCCTGGACTAATGGCTACAACAAGCGTTATGGCTTCTTCTACGTTGACTTTGAAACCCAGAAGCGCACGCCCAAGGCAAGCGCCTACTGGTACAAGCACGTGGCGCAGACCCGTCGTCTGGACTAGTGGCTGGCGGGGTTGCCCGCTCACACAACCTGTCCCCATTTCTCAGCCGGGGGCGGCACGTCACACGGCGCGCCGCCCCCGGTCTTTTGTTTTTGTTCGGCCTGGGGGCCGTTTGTCTCGATCTGTAACATCTAGCCGAGTTTATCGGTCCTAGCTGTTACAGATTGAGATGAACGAGCCGAGCACGTCTACGCCCGCAGGTCCTTTACGCTGGAACGCTCGACCAACACGCCCGAGACGAGCGTACGGCTTCTGGAACTCGGGGCTTCCAGACCTGCGACGACCTCGTTAAGCGCACGGATGCCCAGTTCGCGGTGGCGAAACTTCACCGACGTCAGAATCGAGTTGGGAATCGTCTTGTAGAGCTCATCGTCGAAGCCGATCACGGACACGTTGTCGGGCACACTGAGCCCTTTGTCACGTAGAGCCATCATCACGCCGTTTGCCATGCAGTCGTTAGCAGCGAGGACCGCCGTGCAATCGGGCTTATCGGCAAGCACAAGGCCCGCGGCATAGCCACTATCCGCATTCCAATCGCCTTGCAGAGGCTCGGGCGGCTCAATGCCACGCGCCTCGAGTGCCGCACGCCAACCTTTCATACGGCACTGGCTCGACAGCGACTCTTTCTTACCCGAAACGAAATACACGTTCTTGTGACCATGATCCAAGAAGTACTCGCACGCCATGCGCGCGCCGCCCTCTTGGTCGTCACTGACGGTGGAGCAGGTAGGATGCTCCATCGGTGTGATAATCACCGTCTTGAGGTCTTTCGGCGCCTCAAAGGTATCAAAGTCATCGACCATCTGGCGCAGGTTGAAAATCATGCCGTCGACGGGAAGCTGCGACATCCTACGCGCCGCTTCGGCAAGGGTCATCTTCTCCCCTGCCCGCTTTTTGATCATCGTGAGAGCAAAGCCTCGCTCTTCGGCGGCATCGGCGATACCGTCAATCATGTCCACGGCACCGCCCGACAAGTGGAACATCACCACGCCGATGCACCCGTAACGGCCCAACTTGAGTGAACGCGCGGCAAAGTTGGCTCGAAACCCGAGCGCCTCCATTGCCGAATGGACCTTATCGCGTGTCGACTCTCGCACGCTATCGGGCTCGTTGATCACGCGCGACACCGTCTTGAGAGAAACGCCCGCGGCAACTGCCACATCATTCATTGAGACATTTTTCTTGTCCATCGTTGCCACTACTTCTCCAGTCGGTTTTACATCGCTTGTTTTTTGCGTTCTAGCATACACTACCTGCCCGACTGACAAATCAGCCGTTTATCGGACAATATCGACCGTTCACCCGTAAATCCTTGTTGCTCTTCCAAAAATGTCTTACGTTGTCATTAACGAAATGACAACGTTGTCATTTCGCAATGCCTTCCTTAAACAGGAAGGTTTCCGGGCAGTCCTGACCATCCATCGACGACCAGTTCCATCCACATGCATCGCGCATCAAGTAGCAAAGGAGCTCTATGGACGCCATCGTAAAGATGCTCGAAAAGCATCAACCGTTCTTTGAGAAGATCTCGAGGAACATCTACCTCCAGGCCATCAAGGACGGATTCCTTGGGTGCATGCCCATTGTCCTCACCTCTTCGATCTTTCTGCTCATTGCCACCCTTCCCGGCGTAGTCGGCATCACGCTGCCCCAGCCGCTCATCGACTGGTGCAACAAGCTGTACAACTTCACCATGGGTGTCATGGGCATCATGGTTGCCGGCACCACTGCCAAAAACTTCACGGCTTCCATGAACCGTCGCATGCCCGCCGGCAAAGTGCTCAACGACGGTTCCACCATGGTGGCCGCCCAGTGCAGCATGCTGCTGCTCGCTGTTACGCAGTTCACCACCAAGCTCAACGGTGCTGAGCTTTCGGTTTTCGATTGCACCAGCATGGGTACGCGCGGTCTGTTCTCGGCCTATATCGCCGCGTTCATTACCGTGTGGGTCTATAAGTTCTGTGTCTCGCGCGATCTGACCATTAAGCTGCCCAAGGAGGTCCCGGGCGCCATCGCTCAGAACTTCCGCGACATCATCCCCTTTGGCGGCGCCGTCATCATCTGCGGCATCATCGATGTCGTCGTGCGCAACCTCATGGGCGTTCCGTTCTCCGAGCTGCTTATCAAACTGCTCTCCCCGCTCTTTACCGCTGCAGAAACCTATCCTGGCCTTATCCTTATCCAGGCAGCCACCGCGTTCTTCTGGTTCATCGGCGTCCACGGCCCCTCGATCGTCCAGCCGGGCATCGACCCCATCCGTCTTGCCAACCAGGCCGAGAACCTGCAGGTTCTGCTGGCCGGTGGCCACCCCGCCCACTCCCTCACCTTTAACATGTCGCTCGTGGGCGAGTTCGGCGGCACCGGCGCCACATTCATCGTGCCACTTCTGCTGATTCTCTTTATGAAGTCCAAGCAGCTCAAAGCCGTCGGTAAGGCCTCGATTGTTCCTGTTGCCTTCGCCGTCAACGAACCGCTGCTCTTTGGCGCGCCGATGATCCTTAACCCCTACATGCTCGTCCCCTTTGTTGCCGCCGGCTGCGTCAACGTAAGTGTTGCCAAGTTCTTTATCGATAACGTGGGCATGAACGGCTTCTCCTTCGTGGTGCCTTGGGCCACCCCCGCCCCCATCGGCATTTTCATCACCACGAACTTCCAGCTTATCGCCTTGGTATTTGTCGCGATCATCATCTTGCTGGACGCCATCATCTACCTGCCGTTCTTGAAGGCATACGATAAGCTGCTCTGCGACCAGGAGGCCGAGCGCGCCGCCGAGCTGGGTCTCGAGTCCGATGGTGCTGCTTCCATCGCCGCCAACGCCTCTGCGCCCGCTGCCAAGCAGACCGCCGCTTCCGTCGAGCCGACCGCCGCTGCCGCCGACAGCAAGCCTGTTGCCGACCAGCCCGAGCCCGCCGCCGACGCATCCGCTAAGAAGGACGTCGATGGCCTGAAGGTCCTCGTCCTGTGCGCCGGCGCCGGCACCTCTGCCATGCTTGCCAACGCCATCAAGGAAGGTGCTGCGCAGACCGGAGAGAACATCGCTTCCTCCGCAGGCGCCTATGGCCAGCACACTGCCATCATGGATCAGTACGACGTTATCGTGCTTGCCCCGCAGGTCCGTAGCTACTACAACGACATGAAGGCCGACACCGATCGCCTGGGCATTAAGCTGCTCGCTCCGCGCGGTAAGGAATATATCGACCTCACCCGCGACCCCGCCGGCGCCATCAAGTGGCTCCGCGAGAACCTCGACTAGTTACCTCCCTCTGTTGGTGCCCGAATCCCCAGTTCGGGCACCTCTCCCTATTCGTATCCCACAGAAAGGATGACTCATGACCAATCCCATGCAGTTCCCCAACGGCTTTGTGTTTGGCGGCGCCACCGCTGCTTACCAGGTTGAGGGCGAGACCCGTACGCACGGCAAGGGCAAAGTGCCCTGGGACGATTTTCTGGCTGCTCAGGGTCGCTTCTCCCCCGATCCCGCAAGCGATTTCTACAACAAGTACCCGGTCGATATCGACCTGTGCCAGCGCTTCGGCATCAACGGTATCCGCGTTTCCATCGCTTGGAGCCGCATCTTCCCCAACGGTACTGGCGAGATCAACCCCGAGGGTGTTGCCTTCTATCACGAGCTTTTCGCCACCTGCAACAAAGCTGGCGTTATCCCCTATGTCACGCTCGATCACTTCGATACGCCCGAGGCCTTTTACCAGAACGGCGGCGAGGGATTCCTGACGCGCACGACGATCGACGCCTTTGTCGAGTACGCCAAGTTCTGCTTTGCCGAGTTCACCGAGGTCAAGCACTGGTTTACCTTTAACGAGATTCCCGCGACCGCCGAGGGCAGCTTTATCGTCGGCAACTGGCCGCATGGCGAGAAGTATCGCCTGGACAAGGCCTTCCAGCTTATGCATAACATGATGGTGGCCCACGCCAAGGCTGTCGTCGCCTTCCATGAGGGCGGCTTTGAGGGCGAGATCGGCATCGTCCAGAACCTGGAGCCCAAGTATCCCCTCGACCCCAACAACGCCGCCGACTGCGAGGCAGCTCGCATGGCCGACGTCATCAACAACCGCTGGGTACTCGACGCCACCTTCCGCGGCCACTATGCAGCCGACACCATGGAGGCTGCGACCAAGCTGGCCCATATCGCCGGCGGCGAGCTCGACGTCCGCGACGAGGACATCGCCGCGCTGACCGCCGCGCTCCCCTATAACGATTGCCTGGGCGTCAACACCTACAAGTGCCAGTTCCTGCGTGCCGCCGAAGGCGAAAACGACATCAACCACAATGGCACCGGCGACAAGGGCTCCTCGCGCTGGTTCCTCAAGGGCGTGGGCGAGTCATGCGTGCGCGAAGGCGTACCCACCACCGATTGGGACTGGATCATCTATCCCGAGGGCCTCTACGACCTGCTGCTCCGCATTAAGAACGATTACCCCAACTACAAGAAGATCTACATCACCGAGAACGGCATGGGCTATAAGGACGACTTCGAGGACGGCTTTATCGACGACGCCCCTCGTATCGACTACATGCGTCAGCATCTCGCGTGGATCCTCAAGGCGATCGACGGCGGCGTGAACGTCGACGGCTACTTTGTGTGGTCGCTGCAGGACCAGTTCTCCTGGACCAACGGCTATAACAAACGTTACGGCCTGTTCTACATCGACTTTGAGACCCAGAAGCGCTACCCCAAGGCGAGCGCGTACTGGTACAAGAACGTCGCAGAGACTGGCCTGCTTATGGCCTAACTTTTGCCGCATACCCCCTGTCGGCCGCATGCGAATCCCTCCACGGGTTCGCATGCGGCCTTTTTGTTTTGGTGGGCCCGAGCAGACCGTTTGTCTCAATCTGTAACATCTAGCAGGGGTTTTCGGTCTTACCTGTTACAGATCAAGACAATAAGATAGTCAAATCCGAACTTTCCAAGCAGTTATGAAGCATGGTTTCTAGTTTTCGGTATCACGAACATACTTTCGGTATCATTTAATGGTATTATGATATCGAAAGTATGTTCGTGATACCGAAAGGAGCCGCATGCGCCAGTTCGATTACACCACAGTCCCAGCGGAACTCGAAGCAACTCCAATCACCAACCTCCTCCTCTCGATACGCGAGCATAAAGGCCGACAGCTTGTTCTGAGTCAAGTCAAGCCCGAACTTCTATCGTCCCTTATGGAGGAGGCTAAGATCCAAAGCACCCAATCCTCCAACGGACTTGAAGGAATTGTTACCACCCAAAAAAGACTCAAAGCAATCATGGCATATTCCGCCAAGCCAAGCTCCCGCGCAGAGGAAGAAATCGCTGGATACCGAGATGTGCTGTCGCTTATTCACGAGCAACACGATTCCATTCCCGTAACGCCATCGGTCATTCTGCAGTTGCATCGTGACCTCATGGCGCATACGGCAATCTCGTATGGAGGCCATTGGAAAGATAGCGATAACGAAATCGTCTCCATTGACGATCAAGGTAATCGATTTGTGCGCTTTAGGCCCCCTTCGGCTCTAGCAACCCCGGGACTTGTTAAAGAAGCCTGCCAGTCCCTCAACGATGCTTTATCTCGCCAAGTTTGCGATCCCCTCCTTATTTCGCTCCGCTTTATCTTCGATTTTGTCAGCATTCATCCCTTCAACGATGGCAATGGCAGGATGAGCCGGCTCCTTACAACGCTGCTGCTCGAAAAGACTGGATACGACGTTGCACGTTACATCAGCATCGAACGACTTATTGAAGACAACAAAGCGCTTTACTACAACGCCCTCGCTGCAAGCTCCACTGGATGGAATGAAAATCAAAACACCGAAGCACCCTTTATCCGTTTCATGCTCGGAACAACCCTGGCCGCCTACCGACAGCTCGAGCAGCGTACCTTAATTGAATCAAGCACTCGTCCCATGTCGAAGCAAGCGCGCATCGCCGTTCTATTTCAACAGAGACCCGGCGTCATTAAGAAATCCGACATCCGGTCCAACTGCCCCGATATCAGCGAGGTTACCGTTAAACGAACCCTCGGTCAGCTTGTTAGTTGCAGCGCAATCGAAAAAACAGGAGCGGGTCGTTCGACGGGCTACATACTCAAAGACGTCCATGCTCTAGAACTATTCTTGCAATCCACAATACCCGATAGCGAGGCCGCAATAACAAAAGAGGCTCCAAAGGATAAGCTCCTTGAACGTGTAAACCACGCCGAGGATGAAAGCAGAGAGGGGCTCTATGAAGACTACGATTCATTCTCAAGGGACATAAAGACGAAATACGGAGTCTAGTCATATCCCAGAATAGCCCCATCCTTGTTGCCCAAAATTATTTACGCGTCATTGTGAAGCGGTACTCCCGCGCCGGCAGAGGGCAGAAGTGTCTCCCGTAACGCTAGTTAGCAAATGACCTGCGTGTGCTCTTCGATGGCGGCGCGATCCTCGGCGGTAATACCCGGCTCGCACACCACGGCATCCAGGCTGTCCAGGCGGCAGAAGGTGTAGAAGTCACGCTTGCCGATCTTGCTGGAGTCGGCGATCAGATAGCGCGAGTCTGCCTTGCTAAAGGCGAGCTGCTGGATACGACCCTCATCCATATTGGACGTAGACACGTCGCCATCCAGAATGCCGTTGGCGCCGATAAACGCCGCATCGATGCCCAGCGCACGCAGGGTATCCTCGGCCGTTGGCCCCACAAAAGCGGCGGTGCGGCGACGGTACATACCGCCTACCAGACACAGGTCGCAGTCTTCGCGCGCCTCGAGCAGGTTAAACACCGAAAGCGAATTGGTCACGATGCGCAAGCGAAACGCCGGCAGCATCGAGGCCATCTGCTCAACCGTGGTGCCCGTACCCAAAAAGATGGTCGAGCCCTCCTCGATGAGCTCAACAGCGCGGCGCGCGATCTGCAGCTTTTCCTCGGCATGCTTAGTGCGCTTTTCGCTGTGCGAGTACTCGTGGCGCAACATAGCGTGGGGACGGCCCTGTGCACTGCGGGCTCCGCCGTGCACGCGCTCGATCTCGCCCAGGCTCGCAAGTTCCTCAAGGTCGCGGCGGATCGTCATATCCGAGACGCCCAGTGCATCCGAAATCTCCTTGACCGAGACCGTGCCCTGCTCCTCGAGCAGCTGACGAACCTTATCCTGTCGCTCCGCTTTAATCACGATGAGTCCTCGCTGTTCCACGCTCGCGTCAATTCAAACAGTAACGAACAAATTGTATCAGACTCGTACGCATCAAAAATGAACGCCCGCATAGCTCCAATCATCACTTTTTTGAGAAAAATACCCCCTGCTTTAGTGGGGTGTAGTGATAATCTCGCCTGTTCGCGCTACAGTTTGTCGGAAATACCTCGATGTTAGGAACCAAATGATCACTTCCGAGCTTTTCGGCACCGCGCCGTGCGGTACCCCCGTTCATCGTTACACCCTCAACGGGCCCGAGATCTGCGTTCGCATTATGGACTATGGCGCCACCGTGTTGGGCATCGACGTGCCCGACATTCCCGGCAACGTGCGCGATGTGGTGCTGGGCTTCGATAAGCTCGAGGATTACTTTGACAACCCCGCCTGCTTTGGCGCGACCATCGGCCCTGTGGCCAACCGCACTGCGGGTGCCACGATTACCATCGCCGGCACGGACTGGCATATGCCCGCCAACGAGGGCGCTAACAACCTGCACAGCGATCTTGAGCACGGCCTGCACAAGCGCGTGTGGGACGTTGAACTCGACGAGGTCCACAATGCCGTGCGCATGACCACCTCGCTTGAGGATGGCGAGCTGGGCCTTCCCGGCAACCGCACCTTTACGGCCGTGTTTACTGTGACGCGTACCGGCTGCTTCCGTATCGAATATGGCTGCGAGAGCGATCGCGCCACGTACGTGTCCATGACCAACCACACGTACTTTAACCTTGCCGGTCATAACGCCGGCATGGACTGCGAGCACTTCTTTGTTGCCAACGCCGCCCACTACCTGCCCATCAACGACCAAAACATTCCCACCGGCGAGATCGCCCCGGTCGAGGGCACGCCGTTTGACTTTCGCGAGCTGCGCCCCGTCGCGCCTGGCATGGAGGCCGACGATCCGCAGATTAAGCAGGCTCGTGGCTACGACCACTGTCTGTGCATCGATGGCTATCAGTACGGCCGCAACCTGCGCCGCGCTCTGCATGTCGAGGAGATGTGGACCGGCCGCGAGCTGGACTACTACACCACCGCCCCGGGCGTGCAGCTCTACACCGGCAACTGGCTGGGCGACGAGCACGCCAAGGATGATGCCAGCTATGGCTGGGGCGCCGGCTTTGCCCTCGAGGCCGAGATGTACCCCGACACGCCGCACCAGCCGCTGTTCCCGCAGGGCATTGTGGGCCCGGGTCACCCCTACAGCAATGTGATCGAATACCACTTTATGAGGCACTAAACGCACGGCGCAACATATCGCACAACAGCGCCCGCCGGCACACCGCCGACGGGCGTTTTTCTATCCAGTCGAACGCCCGGTCGTTCGCGGCGTGGGTCGGCCTGACGCCCTCCGAGCACTCCAGCGGGGAGAGCGACCGCAGGGGCG
>UQMM01000037.1 GCA_900542165.1 uncultured Collinsella sp.
CACCTGCTCCTGTCCCCGCACCGGCGTCCGAGGCGACGCCTGCGGAGCCCGATTGGGATGCCGTTGCCACGCCGGCGGATGAGCCGGGCGATAATCCTGCTGCCGAAAACAATCAAACCGAATAGCCGGTCGAGGCGCCCTGGGCAACTGAGCCCGGGGTGCCTTTTTCTACTGCGAAAGCAAGAAAATGCCTGGGAAAACGGTTGCAGCAAAATTTCTCGGAAATTGGTCAATGTTGCGCAACAACGTCGCGGCTATTGTTGAGAACGTAGACGTGTAAGGTTTGAAGGCGTGCGACGCCTTAGGAAAAGGAGAGGCTCATGTTCTGTCCCACTTGTGGTTCTCCCATTTCGGATGATGCCAAATTCTGCCCTGTTTGCGGATCCGCCGTTGGTGCCGCTTCTGCCGCTCCGGCCCCGCAGCCCCAGCCCGCTCCGGCCCAGGCTATTCAGCCCGTGCCCCAGCCTCAGCAGCAGTACACCGGTCAATACGCCCAACAGTCCGCATCCGCTCCGATGGGCTATGGCCCCATTAAGGCTGACCGCAGCCTGATCGGCTGGCTGCTGCTCTCTCTTGTGACCTGCGGTATCTATTCGTTCTACTTCCTGTATTGCTTGGCACGCGACGTCAACACGTTGTGTCAGGATGACGGCGATTACACGCCGGGTCTGGCGGAATTCATCCTTCTATCGTTTGTGACCTGCGGCTTCTACGCGTACTACTGGTATTACAAGATTGGCAACCGCCTGCAGGCCAACGCTCCTCGCTACGGCCTGGTGTTCCAGGAAAACGGCACCACCGTTCTTCTGTGGCAGATCTTCGGCGCGCTCCTGTGCGGCCTTGGTCCCATCTTCGCTATGAACATCATCATCAATAATACCAATGCCATGGCAACGGCTTACAACACTCGCCTTGGCGCTCGTGCCTAACAATAAGGGCGGCGTGAACAGCTCCCAGGGACATAGGGGCACGGCAGAGCTCCTTCGCCGCGCCCTTTTTTGCACCGGCGCGCTCTTTGTTGCCTGGCTCGCGCTCTACCTGCTCGATATCGGCTGCATTTTTCGAATGATGACGGGCGCTCCTTGTCCGGGATGCGGCATGACGAGGGCGTGGCTGGCGGCGCTGCGTCTCGATTTTGCGGCGGCCTTTGCCTACCATCCGCTGTTTTGGGTGGTGCCGATTGCGTTTGTGCTCGCGTTCGTGCGCGAGGAGGTGGCATCGAGCAAACTAAAGCGTGGTGTCGACATTGCAGTCACCGTGTTGTGCATGCTGGTCATCGCCGTATGGATCGTGCGCCTCATCAATCCGGTAGATGCCGGCCTACTCTTTGGCGGCCATGCGCCCGCCGGAGTCCCCGACGACATCATCCACCTCGAACCCCCACGCTGGCTCACCATCCTTCGCTCTTTCCTGTCGTGACGGAGGACGCGCTAGAAAAGCGGTCGACACATAAGCGGGGGCGAACGTTGAGATAACGTTCGCCCCCGCTTTGCTCTAGCCAGGTTGTTATGGGTGGGCGTGATGGCTACTCGTCGCGCTTCTCCTCGTGGCGAGCGGCAGCCCGCGCATCGTGGATGCCCTTGATTGCAGCATGGCGAGCGGTGCGAGCATCGTGCATGGCGTCGCGCGCCTCAGCGGCTGTTGCCTTGGCAGAGCGCAGCTTGGCGGCCAAGTCGGGGTTGGTCTCGGCAACCGCGGCGATCGTGGGGCCGTCGAGCTCCTCTTGCGTGGGCTCGGCCAAAAAGTCGATAGCATACTGGGCGGCCACCATGGAGCCCTTTGCCAGCACGGTCTCGTCGATCTTGTAGAAGCAGGAATGTTGGGCGTACGTGGCACCAATCTTGGGGTTGCGCGTACCTACAAAGGCGAGCACGCCCGGCACGCGGCGCAGGTACTCCGAAAAATCCTCGCCCGAAAGCGTGCCACGGTAATGGCCTTGACCGGTGGGGCCCAGGCACTTGATTACAGCCTGACGGCAGCGCTCGCTCGAGGCGGCGTCGTTTTCGACCTTGTAGTTGGCGATGGTGTAGTCGGTGAGCTCTGCCTCGGCGCCCAAGGCGGCCGCGGTATGCTCCACGATGCGGCGCATAAGCTCCGGCATTTCCTCGTGGGTCGAATCTCCGTAGGTGCGCACCGTGCCGGCAAGGTAGGCCGTGCCGGCGATAACGTTGCGCGCGGTGCCGCCGTGCAGCTCGCCGACGGTGATGACAGCCGGCTCATAGGGGCTGATCTCGCGCGAGACGATGGTCTGCAGAGCGTTGACGATCTCGGCGGCAACCATAACGGCGTCGTGGCCGCGCTGGGGCATGGCGCCGTGGCATGAGGTGCCGCGGACGTCGATGCGGAACCAGTCGGTATTGGCCATGCGCGGGCCGGGCTCGCAGCTCACGGTGCCGGCGTCGACCTCACTCCAGATGTGCGCGGCGTAGGCGCCATCGACGCCGTCGAGCACACCCGTGCCGATCATGAGCTTGGCGCCCTGGCCGTTTTCCTCGCTGGGCTGGAAGACGATGCGGACCTCGCCGTGGATGTCGTCGGTCATATGGCGCAGAATCTGCAGCGTGCCGAGCATCATGGCGATGTGGCAGTCGTGGCCGCAGGCGTGCATGCAGCCCTCGTTGACGCTGGCAAATTCCTCGCCGGTCTGCTCGGTGACGGGCAGGGCGTCGATATCCGCACGCAGCAGGATGCGGCGGCGCGGCGTGCCGTCCTCGCGGTAGGCATCGGGCGCGGTGCCGCGAAGGGTCGCCACCAGACCCGTCTTAAGGGGACGCTCATAGGGGATATTCATGGCGTCGAGCTGGTTGGCGATGTCGGAGGTCGTGCGCTCCTCGGCAAGGCTCAGCTCCGGGTGCTTATGGAAGTGCCGGCGCTGCTTGATGATATAGGGTTCAAACTCGGTAGCGATATCTTTGATGGCTGCGGTGACGTCGTCAGCCGCGCGAGCCTCGGTCGCCGCCATAATCTGCTGTGCCTTGGTCTTCGTCATGGTCGATTTGCTCCTTGCTGGGTTGATCGCAAAATCGTACAGGCTCTCTCCAGTATGCCACCTGCCGCTAGGGCTGGTAAAGTTGCCGTTTGCCGCTTGGGGTTTTGTTACAAGGGCGGGGGAGTACACTCGGGGGTGTTGAATTTCCTGCCAGAGATGGGGATGCCCATGCAACATATCGATCGGATTATCCGCTCCAAGAACGTCTTTACCGCGCAAGACGGCATCGATACCGCCCGCGAGCTGGCGATTGCCATCGCAGGCGACCGTATCGTCGCAGTCGGTGCGCCCGATGACGTGATCGCCGCCGCTCCCGCCGCCACGTCGGTTATCGACTACGGCGAGCAGTTTGTCTGCCCCGGTTTCCATGACGCTCATCTGCACTTCTTCCATACCTCGGTCGGTTCCTCGCCGTACATGCTTATGGATATGGGCACGTCCGAGGCGGCGCTGGTGCAACATGCGCTCGAGTTTTCCCAGGACCTGCCCGATGACGCTTGGGTTGTGACGCAGGGCTGGCGCGACTACCGTTGGGACCCGCCCGAGCATCCTACCAAGGCGTCGCTCGATGCGGCATTCCCCGATCGTCCCTGCGTTATGTATTCGGGCGACGGGCATACGCTTTGGCTCAACAGCCGCGCACTCGAGGCGCTCGGCGTCACACGCGACAGCGAGCCGCCAGCGGGCGGCAGCTACGACAAGGATGCAAACGGCGAGCTCACGGGCATTGCTCACGAGGCGGCTGCCATGCAGCTGCTACCGCGCTGCCTGGAGTGGCTGGGCGAGGACCGCATCGCGAGCGCTTACGCCGACCAGATGAAGCGTATGGCCGAGCAGGGCATCACCTCGATCTGCGATATGTCGCTCATGCCCATGCCGGGCTGCGATTTTATCCGCGACGACGTCTACGACAAACTGCAGGCAGCCGGCAAACTGGGCATCCGAGCCCATCTATTCCCCACACTGCTGGATGACCAATCGCGCTTAGAAGAACTGCAGACCCGCTACGCGAACAACGCGCTGCTCTCGGCGCCTGGTTTTAAGCAGTTCTTCGATGGCGTGTCGAGCGAACACACGGCATATCTCACCGAGCCCTATACCAATCCGCGCTTCCCGGGCGACCAGGGCCGTCTGACGGTTCCGGCTGAGCGCATGCGCAAACTGGTTCTGGCGGCCGCGGAGCGCGGTCACACCGTGCGCATCCACGTCATTGGTGACGGTGCGATTCATGCCGCGCTGGATATCTTCGAGGAAGCGGCCGACCTGTACGGCCTGCCCCAGCACGGTCATAACACGCTTGAGCATCTGGAGAACCTCTTGCCCGAGGACATCGACCGCCTGCGCAAGCTCGACGTGGTTGCCTCGAGCCAGCCCTGCCATATCACGCTCGACCCGGGTGGTCCGGAGCGCGACCTGGGCTTGGAGCGCAGCCGCATCATGTGGCCGTTCGCAACCTATAAGCAGCGCGGCATTCGCCAAGCCTTCGGTACCGACAGCCCCATCACAGCTGTTACCAGCATGAACGTGCTCTACACGGCTATCACGCGCCAGGACCCCAAAAGCCACTGGCCCGAGGGCGGCTGGCTGCCGAGCGAGCGCATCGATGCGGCAACAGCCCTGCGCAACTACACCCTGGGCAGCGCCTACGCGGCAGGCGACGAGCAAAACCTCGGCAGCCTGGAACTCGGCAAATACGCCGATCTGGTAGTCCTGGACCAAAACCCGCTCACCGTTGACCCCCAAGACCTCCAGGCCACAAAAGTTCAGGCCACCTACCTGGCAGGTAACTTGATTTACGAGCGCTAAGTATTCATGCCGTACCGTTAAGCGCGGCTCGGACAGCCTATTTTGGGATAGCGCTCGAGTCGCGTTTGTTTGCCGGTGGGGATTTGTTAGGAGCGTCCCCGCTCTGATGGATTTGGGCGCAGGGCGGATGCGCCGCTGCCCTGCGCGCTCAATTTGGACATCAGCAATGCTGCCTCTTGGTGTTTTGCATACTTCCCATTACAGATTGCATAAAAAGGCTGGGATATTCTTCCTGATCCTGATGTACCCCCGCCCGTGCCGTGCAAAAAACGGAGTATTCAGCACCGCGAGCTCTGCCGGTGCCGCTGCAGTCGGGTAGCATTGCGGAGATCGACGTCATTTTGGGGTCCGACGTGGCGCGAGGCATGCTTGTTTGTCTCGACGAGGCCTGTCTGCCGACCCAAATCGCCGGTCGAAGGCTACCGTGGGACTAATTAGATGCGCCCGGTGCGTATGCATTTGTCCCGGCCTGCTGAAAACTCCCAAAAATGCACGGTGCTCCCCAGGGGACCCGTGCTCGCAACGAAAACCATGCCCATGTCGCTATCCGCATCGCCTTTTTGCTGCACTGACTTTTCTGAATGCCGGGCTCGAATTAGTTAACCTGCCTCCCGTGTGGCTCCGGAGGGGCGGGGCATAAGGTTTATCGCGAGTTCCGCACGAGCCGAAGGCCACTTAATGTGGCCTTCGTGCGAGCAGGACTGCCCGAGCAGGAAACCTTATGCCCCGCCCCTCCGGAGCCACACGGGAGCCACTGCTAAGTTATCCCCCGGCATTCAGAAAATCTAAGTGCCAAAAAATAAGATTTTTTGACTCTGTGTTGTATAACCCGCCATTCGTGGGTACCATTCAACGCGTACGCAAACAAAAAGGGTTAATTCGCGTGGTATAACCGCGCGGCCCAAAAAGGAGGAGACAAGCATGTCGTCTTTGAAGCCGCTTGCAGATCGTGTTCTGGTCAAGCCCGACGAGGCCGAGCAGAAGACCGCTTCTGGTCTGTATATCGCCAGCAACGCTCAGGAGAAGCCGCAGCGTGGCACCATCGTTGCCGTTGGCGCCGGCAAGGTCAACGACAAGGGTGAGCGCATCCCCATGGACGTCAAGGTCGGTGACGTTGTCATCTACGGTAAGTTCGGTGGCAACGAGGTCAAGGTCGACGGCGAGAAGTATCTGCTGATGCGCGCCGACGACATCTACGCCGTCGTCGAGGCCTAGTCTCGTCAGAATCTCTGATTCGTCTTTGAACGCGCCCGCCGCACAGGACTCGGAAGCGGCGACGCGAGTCACATTTCTTTTGGAGGATTACCTACCATGGCAAAGAACATTACGTTCAACACCGATGCCCGCGCTAAGCTTGCCAAGGGCGTCAACACTTTGGCCGACGCCGTTACCGTCACCATGGGCCCCAAGGGTCGCTACGTTGCGCTGCAGCGCACGTTCGGTGCCCCGACCATCACCAACGACGGCGTTTCCGTCGCCAAGGAGATCGAGCTCGAGGACAACATCGAGAACATGGGCGCTCAGCTGGTGAAGGAGGTTGCCACCAAGACCAACGACACCGTGGGTGACGGCACCACCACCGCAACTCTGCTCGCCCAGGCCATCGTCAACGACGGTCTGCGCAACGTCGCCGCTGGCGCCAACCCGCTGGCCATCCGTCGCGGCATCGACAAGGCCGTTAACGCCGCCGTCGCCGAGATGAAGAAGCAGGCCAAGCCGGTCGAGACCAAGGAGCAGATCGCTTCCGTCGGTACCATCTCCGCCGGTGACCCCGAGGTCGGCGAGAAGATCGCCGAGGCCATGGAGGTCGTGGGCAAGGACGGCGTCATCACCGTCGAGGATTCCCAGACGTTCGACATCACCATCGACACCGTCGAGGGCATGCAGTTCGACAAGGGCTATGTCTCCGCTTACTTCGTCACGGATAACGACCGCATGGAGGCCGTGATGAAGGATCCGTACATCCTCATCACCGACCAGAAGATCTCCAGCGTTCAGGACATTATGCCCGTTCTCGAGGCTGTCCAGCGCGCTGGCCGTGGCCTGCTCATCATCGCTGAGGACATCGACGGCGAGGCTCTGCCTACCCTGGTTCTCAACAAGATCCGTGGCGCCCTCAACGTCTGCGCCGTCAAGGCTCCGGGCTACGGCGATCGCCGCAAGCGCATCCTCGAGGACATCGCCGTCCTCACCGGCGGCCAGGCTGCCCTGGACGAGCTGGGCGTGAAGGTCGCTGACATCACCGCCGATATGCTCGGTACCGCTAAGTCCGTCACCATCTCCAAGGACAATACCGTCGTCGTCGGCGGCGCTGGCTCCAAGGAGGCCATCGACGCTCGTATCGCTCAGATCAAGGGTGAGATGGAGAACACCACCTCTGACTTCGACCGTGAGAAGCTCCAGGAGCGCCTGGCCAAGCTCTCCGGTGGCGTTGCCGTCATCAAGGTCGGCGCTGCTACCGAGTCCGAGCTCAAGGAGATCAAGCATCGCGTCGAGGACGCCCTGCAGGCTACTCGCGCTGCTGTCGAGGAGGGTATCGTCGCCGGTGGCGGCGTCGCCTTCATGGACGCTGCTCCTGCGCTCGATGCTGTCGAGATTGACGACCCCGAGGAGAAGATCGGTGTCGACATCGTCAAGAAGGCTCTGACTGCTCCGGTTGCTACCATCGCCAAGAACGCTGGCTTTGAGGGCGCCGTCGTGGTCGACAAGGTTGCCGAGCTGCCCGCCGGCCAGGGTCTCAACTCTGCCAACGGCGAGTGGGGCGACATGATCGAGATGGGCGTCCTCGACCCCGTCAAGGTCAGCCGCGTCACCCTGCAGAACGCTGCTTCTGTTGCCAGCCTGATTCTCATCACCGAGGCCACCGTCTCCGATGTGCCCAAGAACACTCAGCTTGAGGACGCTATCGCTGCTGCCACCGCTGGTCAGCAGGGCGGCGGTATGTACTAAGGCCGACAAGGTCTAGAACTCCCACCGGGAATCCGGGGGCGGGACGGGGACTTCTCTCCGGAACGTCCTCGGACATGCAAAGAGGCTCCGCATCGCGCTTCGCGCTGCGGAGCCTCTTTGCGTCCTGCGGAATATTCCGGAGAGAAGTCCCCGTCCCGCCCCCGGATTCCCTGCGTTTACGGCCTTGAGGTCGGCGGGCGTAGAAGGACGTGGTCGATAGGAGTACGTGTCCCTTCGCTGTTTCGCGCTTTGCGCGAAAGGCGCGTTACTTTGGGATGGGTGGGGAACGTGGTTGTTGCGGCAACTGGCCCTCGCCAGAAATTACCCCTGGCGTACTTGTACCTCTCTTCCCTCGTGCTACACTTGCAATTGCTGTTTCAGGGCGGGGTGGAATTCCCCACTGGCGGTAAATCGGGCGGTGCCAAAGGGGCGCCGTGGAGCAGGCGAGGCGTCTGCGACCGAGCCGATGAGTCCGCGACCCGTGCGTGTGTTGGTTCGCATGCCGGCTGAACTGGTGAGATCCCAGTGCCAACGGTTAGAGTCCGGATGAAAGAGGCAGGTGATCTTAATGTCTGAACAGTCGCAGCATATCCATTTTGAGAACACGAATAGGTGGAGCACCAAACAGCTCGTTACCATGGCGTTGATGTGCGCCTTGGGAGCGCTGTTTATGTATGTGCAGCTGCCCATCCTTCCCTCGGCACCGTTTTTGACGTATGACCCGTCGCTGGTGCCGGCGATGGTGTGCGGGTTTGCGTATGGCCCCGGTGCCGGTACTGCTGTTGCCGCCATGGCGATCGTTATCCATGCGCTCACTACGGGTGACTGGGTCGGCGCGCTTATGAATCTGGTTGCCACGCTGGGCTACATTCTGCCCGCGGCTATCGTCTACCAGAAGATGCATACCTATAAGGGTGCCGTGATTGGCCTGGTGCTCGGCGTTATTGCCGCTACGGCGTTGTCTATGGTCGCAAACCTTACCATTGGCGTATGGTTCTGGTATGGCTCGGTCGATGTGATCGCCCCGCTCATGATTCCTGCCGTGCTGCCGTTCAACCTTATCAAGACCGTGCTTAACTCGGTATTGACGCTTGCGGTGTACAAGGCGGTTTCCAACCTCATCACGCCTAAAAAGGACCAGGTCAAAGGCCGCGCATGATTGAGTGTCGGGGCGTTTCCTTTAGTTATGACGGTGC
Organism: uncultured Collinsella sp.; assembly: GCA_900542165.1. Classification (GTDB taxonomy): domain Bacteria; phylum Actinomycetota; class Coriobacteriia; order Coriobacteriales; family Coriobacteriaceae; genus Collinsella. The sequence goes on from UQMM01000037.1 coordinate 8,941, forward strand.
CGCACCGGCGCTCGACGGCGTCGATCTGAACATCGAGGACGGGGAGTTTTTCTGCATCCTCGGTGGCAATGGGTCGGGCAAGTCGACGTTTGCCAAGCATCTGAATGCGCTGTTGCAGCCCGATGCGGGCACGGTACGCATCAACGGCATGGATGCGTCCGACCCCGAGCTGGTCTACGACATTCGTTCGACCGCGGGCATGGTATTCCAGAATCCCGACGACCAGCTGGTGGCAACGCTTGTCGAAGATGACATTGCGTTTGGTCCCGAAAACCTAGGCGTGCCATCGGCGCAAATTGCGCAGCGCGTACGCGAGGCGCTGAAGGGCGTGGGCCTGGTGGGCTTTGAGCACCACGAGACCCATGCGCTTTCGGGCGGCCAAAAGCAGCGCGTGGCGCTTGCCGGCGTGCTTGCCATGGAACCGCGCGTGCTCATATTGGACGAGGCTTCCTCGATGCTTGATCCGCGTGGGCGCAAGGCCCTCATGAAGGCTTGCCGCGCGTTGCACGATCGCGGCATGACCATCGTGATGATTACGCACTTTATGGAAGAGGCCGCCGAGGCCGATCGTGTCGCGGTGTTTCGGGCGGGGCATGTTGCCATGCTGGGTACGCCCGAGGAGATTCTGACGCGGGCGAATGAACTCGCTCAGCTCAACCTGGATATGCCGGCGTCGTGCTGCTTAGGTAGGACACTTCGTGCGAAGGGCGTGCCCGTTTGCGCGCAGGTACGTGAGGCGGATATGGTCGCCGAGATTGCGCAGACTTATGCCGAGCGAAGTGGGGCAGGCACCGCGGGGCAGTCTTCCGCATCCCAGTTGGAAATCGCTGACGGCACTGTTCCGGTAGACAACGAGGGCAACGCGTCGGAGCCCGTCATAGAGCTATCCCATGTTTCGTACAGTTATTCGCTCAGTCCGCGCGAGCGCCGCCGCTGGCATAAGCGCTCGGCCACTGCGGGCAAATCGAGCAAACAGGCTCTCTGGGGAAACGACCCCAGCAGTCCGTGGGCGCTGCGCGATGTATCGCTGACGGTGCGTCGCGGCGAGTTCCTGGGGCTAGCAGGCCATACCGGCTCGGGTAAATCGACTCTGGTCCAGCATCTCAACGGGCTGATCCGTCCGCAGGAGGGAAGCATTTGCGCGCTGGGGCTCGACCTATCAAACAAGAAAGACGCCGCTGCGGTTAAGGCCAAGGTCGGCGTGGTGTTTCAGTATCCTGAGCGTCAGCTGTTTGCCGAAACCGTGGCGCAGGACGTGGCGTTTGGTCCGCACAACCTTGGCTTGCCGCAAGATGAAGTCGACCGTCGTGTCGAGTCATCGCTCTCGCGCGTGGGCCTCGATCTTTCCACGGTCGGCGACAAGAGCCCCTTTGAGCTTTCGGGCGGCCAGCAGCGTCGCGTGGCGTTTGCCGGCGTGCTCGCCATGGAACCTGAGGTGCTGGCGCTCGACGAGCCCATGGCAGGCCTCGATCCGGCTGCCCGCAGGGATTTCCTGGAGCTCATTGGCCGTTTACATGACGAAGGCCTGACCGTTGTCATGGTTTCGCACAGCATGGATGACCTGGCAAATTGTTGTGACCGTATCGTTGTGATGAACGAGGGCGCGGTGTTTGCCGAGGGAACGCCCGCTCAGGTTTTTGCGCATGCGGATGAGCTTAAATCAATCGGCTTGGGTGTTCCCGCCGCCCAGCGCATGGCGCTGGCGCTCGCGAAGGCAGGCGTGCCGCTGCGCTTTGACGGCCTCTATACGGTTGAGTCGCTGGCAGACGAGTTGGTGGACCTGCTAATCGGTCGCTCGGGCGGTCCTTCTAACGTCGCGGACATTGCTAAATCCAAGACGGTCGCGCGAGAGGAGGGCTGCTAATGGAGGCGTTTTCGTTTGGCAGCTACTATCCCGGCGATAGTGCGATCCACCGCCTGGACCCGCGAACTAAGTTGCTCTTGGGCTTTGTGTTTCTGATCACGACGCTGACCGTCGGCGGCTTCCGCGGACTGGCCCCTGTCGCAATGTTTGTCGTGCTGATCTATGCCGAGTCTCGGGTGCCGGTTCGTCGCGTTCTGTCGTCGATGGCGCCGCTGCTGGCAATCGTCGTCGTGGTCGCGGTGCTCAACTTGTTTACCGACCAGAGCGGGCGCATTCTGTGGCAGCTCGGCTTTTTGCAGATAAGCGAGGGCTCGCTGCATTCCGCCGCCTTTATGGCGTGCCGCCTGACCTTGATGATGGCCGGTATGAGCGCTATCACGCTCACCACGCCGACGCTCGACCTCACCGCGGGCTTTGAGCGCCTGCTCGCACCGTTTGCGCGTGTGGGACTTCCTGCGCACGAGCTCGGCATGATCATGGGTATCGCGTTGCGCTTTATGCCGCAGTTTGCCACCGAGATGAAGCAGACGGCGGACGCGCAGGCGAGCCGCGGTGCGCGCGTGACGGGGGGCCCGCTCGGCGGCGTGCGTATGCTCGGCAGTGTGGCGATTCCGCTGTTCACCGGCGTGTTCCGCCATGCCGAGACGCTGTCTGCTGCCATGGATGCACGCTGCTATCACGGCGAGCAGGGCCGCACGCGCCTGCATGCGCTTGCATTTGGCCGCGGCGATGCGTTGGCGGCGGTGGTGACGGCGTTGCTGCTCATCTGCGTCATCGTCATCAATCTTCAACTTGTTTAGGCGCGATTCGAGCGCAAGAAAGGGGTCCCTATGACCGACAACGACCGCACGGCTCAGCTTGAGCGCGCCTGTTCGTATCTCAGGCGCATTCCGGCGTGGTATCTGGCCACGACCGATGTGGCCGACGGGCATCAGCCTCGCGTGAGGCCGTTTTCGTTTGCCATGGTCGATGACGGTAAGTTGTGGTTTTGCACGTCGCGCGACAAGGATGTGTGGGCGGAGCTGAGCGCGAATCCCAAGTTTGAGCTCTCGGGCTGGAAGCCGGGGGAATGTTGGATCGTATTGACCGGCGAAGCCGCGCTTGAGGACGACGCAGTTGCGAGCGACAAGGTGCGTCAAGCGGGTTTTAAGCACATGGTGGGCATTGGCGAGGAACACGAGAGTGCCAACGACGGCCGCCTTGCTTTCTTTTCGGTCCGCAACATTGCTGCGCGCTTCTGTGATATCGACGGCAGCGAGGAGCGCCTGGAGCTCTAGCTCGCACAAACCAGGTTCCCAAACTAGCTAGTACAGGAGGAAACGTGGACGGATTGAATACGGTTTTGGAGTATCTGACGTCGGTGCCGGCGTGGTATCTGGCGACGAGCGTGGATGGGCAGCCGCATGTGCGTCCGTTCTCGTTTGCTCAGATTCAGGACGGTAAGCTGTGGTTTGTGACGGCGCGCACCAAAGACGTGTGGCAAGAGCTGCTGCAAAATCAGCGCTTTGAGGCCACGAGTTGGTGGCCGGGCCATGGCTGGCTCATCTTGCGCGGGCGTGCCGGCTTGGATGACCGGGCTTTAGACGAAATGCGCGAAGCCGGGTGGAAGCATCTAGAGCACCTGGGCGAGCACTATGAGGGGCCTAACGACCCCACGCTCGTCTTCTTTAGCGTCGAGGATCCCGAGGCTTTTATCTGCAATCACGACGAATGGGTGCCGGTCGAGCTCTAGCCAGCTGGCGCATCCTAACAACTTGGTTTTCGCATGGGCGGGCCCCGTATTGCCCGGCGCCGTTAGGAGCGCCGGTCAATACGGGGCCCGCTCCATTTGTCAATTCCTTCAAGCGAATGTGTCGGGAATGTTTCAATGCATGAATATGCAAGCCATTTACGTATTCATGCATCTTTTGGTGCTAAAGTTTCAACCCACTTCATAACGACCGCTGCGAAATGCGCATCGGTGCATAAATCGCAGACAAGGAGTCTGATATGTCTTTGAAGGTTGGAATCGTCGGCGCGGCTGGATATGCCGGAGCCGAGCTCATTCGCCTCGTGCTCGGCCATCCCGAGTTTGAACTTGTTGCCATTACGTCCAACGCCGATGCCGGCCAGCCGCTGTCCGCGGTGTATCCGAGCTTTGCTGGCGTGAGCGATCTGGTTTTCACCACGCATGACGCCCCCGAGCTCAAGAGCTGCGATGCGGTTTTTCTTGCCGTGCCGCACACGGCTGCCATGGCACAGGTGCCCGCGCTGCTTGCATCGGGCGTCTCCTGCTTTGATCTTTCGGCCGACTACCGTCTGAACGACGCGTCCGTCTTTGAGGCATGGTATGCCGCCGAGCACACGAGTCCCGAGCTGCTCAAGACGCGTGCTTTCGGCCTGCCCGAGCTGTTCTGCCAGGACTTGGAGACCGCTGCTTCCAGCCATGCCGCTGGCAGGCCCGTGTTGGTCGCCTGCGCCGGCTGCTATCCCACCGCAACGAGCCTCGCTGCCGCGCCTGCCGTGCGCGCCGACTGGGTTGCCCAGAGCGGCCCCGTAATCGTCGATGCCATTAGCGGCGTGACGGGTGCCGGTAAGTCCTGCAACGCCCGCACCCACTTTTGCAGCGCGGACGAGAACCTGGAAGCCTATGGCGTGGGTAAACATCGTCATACGCCCGAGATTGAGCAAATCCTTGGCTTAACCGATCGCGTCGTCTTTACCCCGCATCTGGCACCGCTCAAGCGCGGCCTGCTCTCCACGGTGACGATGCCGCTTACGCCGCAGGCTATCGATACCTTGACCCTTGAGGACGTTGTCGACTATTACAAGCAGTTCTACGCTGGACGCACCTTTGTGCGTGTGCTCGACGCCGGCCAGCAGCCCAAGACGGCTTCGGTCGTCGGAACCAACGCCGCCCAGATTGGCCTCGCGCTCAACAAGCGCGCGGGCGTGCTGGTGGCGACGGGCGCCATCGACAATCTGTGCAAGGGCGCTGCGGGCCAAGCGGTCCAGTGTGCCAATATCGTCTTTGGCTTTGACGAGCGACGAGGCTTGCCCACAGTGGCGTGCCCGGTGTAGCACATTCGATTGTTAACGATTTGGTAGTCGGGCATCGAGTGGGGCGCCACTCTTAAGCTGGTCTCATGATCACGACTGGCATGGCGCACCAACCGATGTCCGTTTTTTGTTTGACATAAGGAGTCATAAAGACGATGAATACCGAGCTGTTTGATATCAAGATTCGCGCCGTCGAGGGTGGCGTTACGGCAGCGGCCGGCTTTAAGGCCACGGGCATCCATGCTGGGTTCCGCAAGAACCCTGAGCGTCTGGATTACGCGCTCGTCGTGCCCGATAAACCCTGTCCCGGTGCTGGCGTGTTTACCACCAATCGCTTTTGCGCGGCGCCCGTGCAGGTGAGCCGTGCCAACCTGGGCGGTGCGGACAAGGGCTACGGTATCATCGCTGGTGTTTCAATCAACTCCGGCAACGCGAACGCCGCCACGGGCGAGACCGGCCTTGCCTGCGCGCGCGAGACCTGCAACATCGCATCGCAGGTTATCGGCTGTGAGCCCCAGCAGATTCTGGTTGCCTCCACGGGTGTGATTGGCCAGATTCTGCCGATCGACACGTTTGAGACCGCCATTCCTGCTGCCTACGAGGCGCTCTCAGCCCACGGTGGCGCCGATGCCGCTCGCGCCATCATGACGACCGACACGCACTCCAAGGAGTACGCCGTGTCCTACGTCAGTGAGGCCGCGGGTCATGCGGGCAATGTCTATACGGTAGGCGGAATGTGCAAGGGCTCGGGCATGATCATGCCCAACATGGCCACCATGATTGCAGTTATCACCACCGATGCCCCCGTCGAGCCTGCGGCACTTCATGCCCTGCTGCTCTCGACCGTCAAGCAGACCTTTAACAAGGTAACGGTCGATTCCGACACCTCGACCAACGACACCTGCATCATGCTTGCCTCCGGCGCCGCTGCCGCAGATGCCGAGCCTATCGTCGAGGGCTCCGATGCCTTTGGCGAGTTGGCATTTGCCGTGCACGAGGTGTGCGAGAGCCTGGCGCGCAATATCGCCGCCGATGGTGAGGGCGCATCCAAGCTTGTTACGGTCAACGTTACCGGCGCCGTGAACGACGAGGAAGCCGATATCGCCGCCCGTGCCGTTGCCAACTCGCCGCTCGTTAAGACCTGCATCGCCGGCCACGACTGCAACTGGGGCCGTGTTGCTATGGCGCTTGGCAAGTGCGGCGTGAAGTTTAATCAGGAAGACGTTTCCATCGACATGATGGGCATGCCTGTCTGTCGCGACGGTCTGACTGTTCCCTTTGATGAGGACGAGGCTCTACGACGTTTCGAGGCGCCCGAGATCGTGATCTCGGCCGACCTGGGCGCAGGCGACGCGGCAACGACCGTGTGGACCTGCGACCTCACGCATGAGTACATCTCCATCAACGGCGACTACCGTTCCTAGATTCCGGGCACGCTGCGCATCTTGCCGCGATTGCGGACAGCGGAGCACGGCGCGATAACGATACGAAAGACGAGGCAGATTATGAAATTCGCACGCGATTGTCGTTCGAGCGAATCCAACGAAGCAACCGCGCAGCTGCTGTTCGAAGCGCTGCCGTGGATTAAGAACCTGACCGGCAAGACGGTTGTTATCAAATATGGCGGAGCCGCCATGGTTGATGAGCAGCTGCGCCGCGACGTGATGAGCGACATCGTTTTGCTCAAGATCATCGGTATGCGCCCCGTCATCGTGCACGGCGGCGGCAAGGCTATCAACGAGGCGCTGAGCCATTACGATATTCCCGTCGAGTTTAAGAACGGCCAGCGCGTGACCACGCCGGCGACTATGGATATCGTGCGCGAGGTGCTGGGCGGCAAGGTTAACCAGGAGCTGGTTGCTGCCATCAACCACCACGGCAACCTGGCCGTGGGCGTGTCGGGCAGCGATGCCGGCACGCTCATCGCCGAGCCGCTCGACCCCGAGCTCGGTCGCGTGGGCAAAGTGACGCACGTCAACACCGACTATATCGAGCGCTTACTCGATAGCGAGTACATCCCCGTCATCGCTACCGTCGCGGCGGGGGAGGACGGCGGTTTCTTCAACATCAACGCCGACACCGCCGCCGGTGCCGTTGCCGCGGCGCTCCACGCGCATAAGGCGATCTTTTTGACCGATGTCGATGGCCTGTACAAGGACTTTAGCGACAAGGACTCGCTTATCTCCAACCTAACGCTCGACGAGGTTAACGAAATGCTCTACGGCGGCGAGGTCGATAAGGGCATGATTCCCAAGCTGCGCGCGGCCGTCGATGCGCTTACCGGCGGCGTATTTCGTGCCCACATCATTAACGGTACTACGCCGCATTCGCTGCATCGCCGGCCACGACTGCAACTGGGGCCGTGTTGCTATGGCGCTTGGCAAG
>UQMM01000038.1 GCA_900542165.1 uncultured Collinsella sp.
CGCTTCGCGGCACCGGGACCCTGACGGCGACGGGCTCGCAGTGCGGGGTCCACGTTTCTCAGGCGCTAGCGGTGGAAGGCTGCACCGTCGACGCCCGGGCAGACGGCGCCGATATTTCTGACGAGGCGGTCGCCGGCGTGATTGCTGGCGACATGGCCGTGCGCGGCGGCGGGCGCGTCATTGCCGCGGGCTCCGGGTCCGGAGCGGGCGTGCGCGCCTGCGGCGTGTATCTGCAAGATGCGGGCCTTGGCGATGGTGCGACTGGCTGTCGGCTTTCCGTCGACGCCTCGTGGCTTGATGCGACCGGCGCCGATGGCGGCGTTGCGTGCTTGGGCGGGTCGCTTGTGTCTGCGCGCTTTGTGGCGCCTGCTGGCAGGGTCTTTGGTTCTGGTAGCGTGGTGGATGCCTCCGGTGCGGTGGCACCGCATGTGGTGGTTGAGCCCGATGTGGCCACGCCACCGGCGGGGGAGACCGACAGGGGCGAGGTACCGGGCGATAGCGCGGGCAAGTCTCCCGGCGATGCTAACCCCGCTGCCGGAGAGCCCACCACAGGGCCCACGACAAATCCCGCGCTGAAACTCGCGGCCGCGCCAACCAAGACAACAACGACAGTAACCAAGACCACGGTGTCCACGTCCCCCAGGCCCAAGACCGCAACCGCAACCACTGCGGCGCTCCCCAAGACCGCCGACAGCAACTGGATCGCCGCCTCTTTATCGTTATTACTGCTGGGAATGGCACTTTTTGGTGCCGCATATCGCTGCTGAGGTGCCAATTTTTCAGAAGTGTGCGGTGATCGATTTCTCATCTATTTGCTAATCACCGATTATCGCTAATCGATGACCTTACAACTGGCAGCATGCCGTCGCATCACCAAGAAGATCATCTCTCAGCATTTGCGGTGCACATGTCGGCTATAAGTTCAATTCGCGACATTGATAGCGCCCTATGACAAACAAGAAAGATTTCTTCTCTCCATTCATATTCATCTTCAAGGACGACATCGTCTGAATGCCTATTCTGGATGGAAATCCAAGGCAAACACGTGAGCACGGAAACTCAGACTGTAGCAACGATGGAATCTGGAGGCTACTGTTTCCACCTGAAAGGACACGAGGGGGCTCATTGCACAGACGACACCGCGGAAGGCGCGCCAACATCATACTTGCCCCATCGCGGAGTTATAAAGCGCGGTTCAGCCTTTGCGCAAAATTAAAGACTGGTAAAATGACCCTATAGCCGGTTCGAATTAGCGTTTGCGCATCGCAATCGGAAGTGCTTTGTTTGCACATTATATTCTGCTACGTGTCTATCAGGTACGACTCTACGGAGGAACCGGCTATTAACTTTAAGGATAATCTGATGCTCAACGAACTTCAGTCGAAAGGCGATCTGGCTGGGTTTCTTGGCCTGTCCTTGGAAAAGCTTGATCTCTTTGTATATCCAACTTCCATGTATGACCTATATAGAAATAGATTGGTCCCAAAAAGAAACGGTGGCTATCGAGAACTATTAATCCCAAGATCTGATTTAAAAAGGGCTCAAAGACTCATCGCCTCTGAGCTTGAAAAAGGCTATAAGCCATTGCCTTGTGTCCATGGTTTTGTCAAAGGACGGTCAATAAAAACAAATGCTGAAAATCACATTGGCTCGCAAGTAATTGTTGGCCTGGATATTAAGGACTTCTTTCCTTCTATCTCGTCAAGACGAGTGTACGGGCTTCTTGTTTCCAAGAAGCTAGGTCTAACCCCTGAAGTTGCATTCTGTATTTCAAGGATTGTTGCGACACCGAAAGGACTCCCTCAAGGCGCTCCCTCATCTCCTATTATTTCGAACATGATTTGCCTCGGTATGGATAAACAGCTAATGCACCTATCGCGAGAATATCGATACCAATACTCTCGATATGCCGATGATCTTACGTTCTCATTTAATAGTTCTTACTTCTTTTATCGAAATTTTTATTCAGGTGGAAAGCTCAGGTTGCCCAATAAGCTACGAAACGCAATCACTAACTTCCATGGAATCGAATCGTTTGAGCTCAACGAGGATAAATCGTTTTACAGTTGCAGTTTTTCAAGACAACTGGTCACGGGCGTTGTCTGCAATCAAAAGACAAATATAAAACGCGAGCAATATCGGCGACTCCGCTCAACACTCCATCGACTGAGCAATGGCGACATTGAAGGCGCGATGGGCTGCTATTACGGTAAAACCATTGCCAAGCTTACCGATGCAGAAAGAGGGTCGTTTGAAGCGTCTCTACGCGGAAGTCTTGATTTTTACAAATCTCTTATTAAGGATCCCTGGACATCGGGTCCACTTATGCGTTTAGGCAGCCTGTACAATAAAACGAAACCAGAAGACACACCTGTTTTCCCAGTTGCACTTCAGCAAGACTCGCTTCTATATCTAGAAGGAGAGGATGACAAGCAAAACTCATTTGAGGGTCTCGGGTTTTATTTGGCTGGCTACGGTCTTGTTACGGCCTGGCATGTGATATGCGATGCCGTTTCCCGTGATAAAAATAGCAGGGAAATTAAATTATTCAGCTCAGATAAGACGCCGCTTGCAATTTTTAGGTTTGGAAATGAGGTGGTTCAGGATAACAAACGCGATGCCGCAATATTACAAGATGTTCCTCCTGCGATCTTAAAGAACATTCCCCTTCTTCCATCAAATATGGATTTGCCTACCAAGGGCGACAGGATTTCTGCTTACCAACACCATTTTTCCGAATCTAGATTCAGCTTTGAGCTACACAGCGGAGATTTGCTCAGGGTTGGGGAACCAAGTGAAGAGGGCACACTTTGTTATACGAATTGCTCATTTCGCCATGGAATGAGTGGTGGCCCGGTGTTTAATGGTTTGGGTCAGGTCGTCGGCATAGTACATACTGTAACTGAGCATGGAACACTTGGCTCATTTCTCCCCTTAAAGGATTGTATCCGCTCAACTGATGTGTATGGAGAATGGCAACTCTTCTAACTAGGTTGCCAAGCACTCTAGCCCCGAAACTCTCATCGCGGAAGGCTCGAAACAAGGTGTCTGCCGCTTTTACCTAAACGGCAACGACAGGGAAGGCCATAAGAGGATACTGAGTTATATGCTGGATAACGGGCTAGTCAGGAAGACAAAGAGCGGCGAGCTGTATAACATTTCGTTCGAGTACGACTCTGAGACCTATTCAGGAAAGTACAAGGGGAACGGCTTCTCAGGAAAGATAAAGCTCGCGGACTTCGTAGACCTTGAGACGGGAGAGTTTATTTAAGGGTGCGTGCCGAATAGAGAAGTTGAACTTACTTCCCCTATGTCCCCTTTGGGGACAGCCGCCAGTGCAATACCTCAGTGCTATACTCGTTGTCCTAAGGAAGTGGTTCATATGTACTTGAGCGATACTAAGATTCAAGAGCTTATCGACAACAAGGTGCTGCTCAATGCCGATGCTTCGAACATCGGCCAGGTTACGTATGACTTGCGCACCGACGGATTCTACATTAATGAAAGCAAGCAGTTCGAGGTCGAGCTTGGCCCCGGAGACTCGACTTTTGTCTCTTGCGTTGAATGTGTCGCGCTACCCAATAATCTGACTGCTAGCGTACTTCTGCGCAATTCGCGCATTCGCCAGGGGCTTTCTTTGGATGCACCGCTGTATTTCCCCGGTCATGGAACTAGGCTGTTCTATCGTGTTACAAACGTAAGCGGCAGCACCATTACCCTCGATAAGTCTAAGGGCATCGCGCAGGTCGCATTCCAGCACGTCGAAGGCACGGTTGCCCATCCCTACCATGGAGCCTTTTCCGATGAGCTTAACTTTAATGGGCTCGCCGACTATTCCGACGTCTATGCCGGAGAGCTCAAAAAGGTTGAAGACGAAAAGGAAGAAGTTGCCAATATCGAATCTCGTATTTACGGTAATGTGCTGGCACTCTTTGCCATCTTCGCCGCGATCTTTACGCTCGTGAACGTTAATGCCGGAGGGATCTCTTCCGATATTTCGACCGTCCGTTTCGTTGCGCTTGACCTGCTGATTATCGGCGGATTTCTGGTCCTTGCGTCTGCAATCGAGGCTTTTCTTGTTAAGGACAAAGAGAAAAAGGCACAACTTCCGCTCGGGATAGGTGTCGCGTGCATTGTCGTTGCTGTTGTCCTTGCATTGCTCTAAGTACTTAGAGGATTAGGGGAAAGCAATATAGGTTCTGAGACGGGGTGCCCCGGCGTTGGCCGCGGCACCCCTGTTTGTTGATCGGTCTTCCATTTTTCAAATTACATGGCCGCCATAGCAGCCCCAAGACATCTGCTATTTAAAAAAGCATGTCGCGAAAGCGTAAAACCGGGGTCTGGTCGACAGATCTCGGTTTTCCCGCACTTCGCTCGGATCCGCGACCTCGTATTCGGAAGCCGCTCCCGCGACGAGCTCGTCAAAGAGCTAAGGCGCAATTGCGATGTGCGCGCCGGCGACCCGTCGCGCGTATAGAATCTAAGCATCCGCACAACAGCAATGAAATTGATTGGACACCACATGGAGATCCCCAGCACCCTGTGCAGCAATGTGTACGACTTCGCGTTTTGCCCCGAGCCCTGCTACGACCGCCTGGTCGACCTCGCCGACCCCGAGGACTGGGGTCCCGGCAACCGCATCCTCAAAAACTACCTGTCGTTTTCGTTTAGCCGCGCGGTGTTCCTGACCGAGCGTGACTTGGACCAGACCGGGCCGTCCAACCTGCCGCTGGTGTTCGACAATGACCGCTGCCTGTTCAATACCGGCCTGTACACGCGTCGCTACGAGACCATCTACGGCCTGTTTGAGCCCAACACCAAGCCCGACGCGCGCCAGCGCTGGTTTTTGAAGGGCTTCTTTAAGGAGAGCGACCCCATGCTGGTCTCGTTTGAGTACCTGCCGTGCCGCGTGCGCTTTGCCGAGGACCCCTCCGAGCTGGTCTTTGACTACCGACTGCCCATCCGCTCCAACATCGACCACATTCTGGGCGACGAGGAGAACCTTACGCGCATCCCCGCCAGCCTGATGGGGGAGGACAACTCGTTGCTGCTGCGTCGCGCCTTTGAGGGCGCCGTCGTCGAAGCCGCCCGCCGCGCCGCCGCCAACTACACGCTCGCCGTGCCGCAGTTCTACGGCGGCCGGATCCAGCTGCTCTTGCCGCTGTGCCTGACCGGCGACAAGCCCGAGCTAGCGCTGACCATCCAGCGCGAGGACGGTTTCTACGCCGCGCGCACCTGCCTCACGCTCGACATGGCCTACAACAACGCGCGACTCATCTGCCGCCCTGAGACTTCGTTGATCAAGCGATAAAGGGCTGTTGAACTGGTGGTTTATCGCGTACCCTGATTGCGGTTGCGCGGTTTGCTCCCACGAATTTAAAATCGAGGGTAAAAAGTTCTTGGTAAACCGCGCGTGGCTATGTTAGTATCTCTTTTGCCGAAAGGCGACGGGCGATTGGCTCAGGGGTAGAGCATATCCTTCACACGGATGGGGTCACAAGTTCGAATCTTGTATCGCCCACCATCTAAAGCACAGGTCAGAGGTGTTACGCCTCTGACCTTTTTCTATTTGACACCATGGGTGACACCAAAAGTGACACCAAATTTTCGATTTTTATTAGCATGGGGTCCTATTTTTTATTGAACGCAAACCCTTCATAGTTCCTACATATTGAATATAATTTTCGTTCGTTGACCAACTATAGAGTGACGTCGTCGAACATTTTGAAAATAGTTCACGCGCTCTTTCAACGAATTCTTTGCATGATTCATACGCAATTGTGGAGAAAAAGACCACTGGCTCACAGCTTGTACCAGCACATTCACGCCTCGTGACAGCCTTTCAACACATCCCATCCATTTTTTGGTCAGCGTTTGGTCAGCTTCCGGTACTTACCCGCATGATGCCCCAGTAGATAATCGTCCACGACCACAACCGCATGGCCTACGGCCGATACCAGGGGAGGCGCAAATGGACGAAATCGTCTGCGCAAACACTGCATTCCGCTATTGGCGCTGCCCACCGCAGGTGCGCAATCTCTACCCGCGCCTGCCCAACTCCGAAGACGGCTGGCGAGCTCTATCCCAAGCCCCTTTTGTAACCGAAGTCCTCAAGACCCCGATTATCGCTGTTGCTTCGCCAGGTTGTTCTAATCACCACTCGGGATTGCGCTCTACTATTCGCTGGGAAGGGGCATCGGATGCCGGCACAACAATCGACACTAATTTAGGCTTTAGTGTCACCAATCCGCTTAACACGTTATTTACTATGACACGCTTTGTGTCCCAAATAGATCTCGTACTGGCTATGTACGAACTTTGCGGTTGGTTTTCTGTTTTCGAGCCGGCCCCCGCTGCCGAAATACAGTTAAAATTGGCGGTAGAGGAGAATCGCAATTCCAGCACGCAGGATCTGGTCGAACTTGGAGAAGGCGAAGACGAGGTTCCTTGGAAACGAGTTTACGCCCGCGCAACCGTTAAGGACCCAGAAAATGATAGCCAAACGAGCAAGCGTGAAGATGGAAGAGAGGTTACGAAACTCAAAGGTACTTCTCTTTGGATGAGAAAGCCGCTCATCGAACTGAGCGACCTGCATCGTTTCGCCGACAAGGTCAAAAGTCAAATGTGGGGAAAGCAGTTTTATGATGCCGCTCAGCAGGTTATCGGCATTGCTGCGTCTCCGCTCGAGGTCGCTGGGGTCCTGCTTCTAAGTCGTTCTCGACGTCTAGGTGGTGCAGGATTCAGATACGTGTACCTCAACGATTTAACCCCTCTATCCATGGCGGCCCAAAGCATCGCAGGCCAAAAGGTCTGCTACGGCGACATCGTGATCGTAAACCCAATCCTAATGAAGGCAGTAATTTTCGAGATCCAAGGTGAGGTCATTCATGGCTCAGGTGCAATACTTGACCACGATGCGGAGCGCATGACTGCGTTGCAGAGCATGGGATTCGATGTATTCCTGGTGACTCACGATATGCTCAACGATTCAAAGCTGATAGACACCATAGTCAGAAGTGTCTGCGACCGTTTAGGGATTCGCTATAAAGCCAAAACTGAGGCAATGAAATCCGCCGAGACGCGACTGCGAGCAAATGTTTTGTGCAACTGGTTAGAAATCGGAAATTAGCCAGCGACAAGGCACTAGAACTACCTAGTTTGCCTGTTAGTGAATTAATGTCATTTCAAAACTATGTCGGATTACGGGGCTGGACCCGGACCGGCCGTCCATGCCCTGCATTTCACGGAATGCACAAGTCGTCTACCTGCGGTTTTGATTTTACCGATTACGGCATGCTCGGGGGTTCCCGGCCCGGCCCCGTAAACCGGCATGGTTTTGAAATCGCCGGGTGGGCGGGAGCGCGATCGGCCCCGGTAACGGGCCTGGCGCCGGCGGGATAGCCGTTGAGCGGATGGCGGCCCGCGCCGTGACTGCGAAATTTTCCAAAATTGTCCTTGCATCGGCGGGGGAGTTCCCGTATAGTACTTCTTCGCACGGGGGCGTAGCTCAGCTGGGAGAGCGCTTGACTGGCAGTCAAGAGGTCAGGGGTTCGATCCCCCTCGTCTCCACCCGAGCATTGAATGAGGCTCCAACGCAAGTTGGGGCCTTTTTCATATAGGCACACAAGGTCAAAGGCGGCACCATGATCCTCCTGGTCGACAAGATCGAAAAAAGCTTCGGCGCGCGCGTCCTCTTTAGTGGCGCGTCCTTCCAGATCAACCCCGGCGAGCGTTTTGCGCTCGTGGGACCCAACGGCGCCGGCAAAACCACCATGCTCAAGATCATCATGGGCATCGACAGCCCCGACGCCGGCCAGATCCAGTACGCAAAGGACTGCCAGGTAGGCTACCTAGAGCAGGAAACCAACCTGGAGCACAAAGACACCACCATCCTTGCCGAGGTCATGGCGGCCGCCAAGGAAATTCGCCGCATGGGCGAGCGCGCCAACGAGCTGCAGGCCCAGATCACCGAGCTCTCCGAACAGGGGAAGGATGTCGACGCGCTCCTCAACGAGTACGGACAGGTCCAGGACCGCTTTGAGCACCTGGGCGGCTACGAGCTCGAGAGCAACGCGCGCAAGATCCTGTCCGGTCTGGGCTTTAAGGTCACCGACTTTGAGCGCCCGTGCTCCGAGTTCTCGGGCGGCTGGCAGATGCGCATCGCGCTGGCCAAGCTCTTCCTGCGCCACCCCGACCTGCTGCTTCTAGACGAGCCCACCAACCACCTGGACCTCGAAAGCGTCCAATGGCTGCGCGGCTTTATCGCTAACTACGACGGCGCCGTCCTCATCGTCAGCCACGACCGAGCCTTTATGGACGCCTGCGTCGACCACGTGGCCGCGCTCGAGAACCGCCGCGTGACCACCTACACCGGCAACTACAGCAGCTACCTTAAACAGCGCGAGGACAACCTGGAGCAGATGCGCGCCAAGCGTGCCGCTCAGGAGCGCGACATCGCCCACATGCAGGTCTTCGTTGACAAGTTCCGCTACAAGCCCACCAAGGCCGCCCAGGCGCAGGAGCGCATCCGCAAGATCGAGCAGATTAAAAAGGAACTTGTCATCCTGCCCGAGGGCCACAAGCACATCGACTTTAAGTTCCCTGACCCGCCGCGCTCCGGCGACATGGTCGTCGGCCTGGAGGGCGTGTCCAAGTCCTACGGCAACAAGCACATCTACAGCGACATCGACCTCAAGCTCTACCGCGGCGAGCACGTGGCACTCGTCGGCCCTAACGGCGCCGGCAAGTCCACGCTCATGAAGATCCTCGCCGGTCTGGAGCCGCCCACCACCGGCACCCGCGACCTGGGAACCAACGTCGGCGTCGCCTACTATGCCCAGCATGCGCTCGAGGGCATGACCGAGTCCAACACCGTCCTGCAAGAGATCGACACCGTCACGCCCAAGTGGACCGTACCGCAGCAGCGCAGCCTGCTGGGCGCCTTCCTGTTTAGCGACAACGATTCCATCGAAAAGCAGGTGCGCGTCCTCTCCGGCGGCGAAAAGGCGCGTCTGGCGCTCGCCAAGATGCTTGTGGCCCCCGAGGCGCTCCTGTGCCTGGACGAGCCCACCAACCACCTTGACATCGACTCCGTGGACATGCTCGAGAACGCCCTGCAAAACTTCCCCGGTACCATCGTGCTGATCAGCCACGATGAGCACCTGGTACGCGCCGTGGCCAATCGCATCATCGACATCCGCGATGGCAAGGTCACAGTCTATGACGGCGACTACGACTACTACCTCTACAAGCGCGAGGACCTCGCAGCCCGCGCCGCCGCCGAGGCGGCAGGGGATAGCGCACCTGCCGCGGCCAAGTCCACCAAAGCCAGCGCCGCCCAGGCCGACACCCCCGCCGCGGCGCCTAAGCCTGCCGAGGGCAAAAAGACCAAGGAGCAAAAGCGCGCCGAAGCCCAGGCCCGCGCTGCGCTCAACAAAAAGCTCAAGGGCGTGCGCAACCAGCTTAAGAAGATCGAGACGGAGCTCGACAAAAAGCGCGCCCGCTATGACGAGCTTATGGAATTGATGGCAAGCGAAGAGCTTTATGCCGATCAGGATAAGTTCAACGCCGCGCTGGGGGAATATAACGGCCTTAAGCAAGAGCTACCTAAGCTCGAGGACGAATGGTTGGAGCTTTCCACCCAGATCGAAGAGGAGACCGCGCGTGAATTCTCGTAAGGCCGCTGCCGTGGCGATGAGCGTCATCGCCATCGCCTGTCGCATCTGCGGCATCTTTATGAGCGCGATGACCGTGCTGCTGTGCTTTAGCGGCCTCACCGCCAAACTGCAGATTGTCGGCTTTGTCGTTGAGCTTTCTCGCGCGCTGCCGAGCGCCATCGCCGGCTACGGCGTCATCACCTCACCCTTTGGCGGCGTTTTCCGCTTGGATTACGCCATCGTGGCCGTCATCCTGTTTGTAGCTGACTACCTGCTCACACGCGCCTCGCGCCGCGTCCGCTAGGGGAGCGCCATGTCCAGCAGCTACATCATGAACCTGCTCGCCAGCGCCGTCGCCGTCATCGTGGGCATCGTCATCCACGAAAGTGCGCACGCCGCCGCGGCCTGGGCACTCGGCGATAAGACAGCCCGTTCGCGCGGCCGCGTGTCACTCAACCCGCTCAACCATATCGACCCGTTCGGCACCATCATCCTGCCACTGCTCATGCTCGCAGCCGGTGGCCCGGTGTTCGCCTTTGCCAAGCCCGTGCCCGTCTACCTCAACAACCTCAAGCACCCCAAGCGCGACGAGGTCCTGGTGAGCGTGGCCGGCCCCGCGTCGAACATCGCACTCGCATGCCTCGCGGCCGCCCTCATGCACGCAACGTACGGCAATCTCTACGCCAGCATGTCCTTTGCCGTGGCGTCGCAGATCATGAACTTCGGCGCCACGTTTATCGTGGTCAACCTGTCGCTCGCGTTCTTTAACCTCATTCCGATTCCGCCGCTTGATGGCTCGTCGATCATCGTGCCCTTCCTCAAGGGCACGGCGCTCAACAACTATTACCGTCTGCAGCAATACGCTATGCCCATACTCATCCTGGTTCTATACCTGCTGCCTATGTGGACCGGCATCGATGTAATCGGCCGCTATTTCGACGTTACCGTGTATCCGCTTGCTGAGCAGCTGCTCAACTTCGCAATCGCCGGCATCTAAGGTAAACTTACAGGTCGACCGTGTAAAACGGTCGCAACATGCACCCAAACCGCGCCGCGAAGGCGCCGTCAAAGGAGGTCGAAGATGTCGTATCGCGTGTCGACGCAGGTCTACAGCGGACCGTTCGACCTGCTGCTGCAGCTGGTAACCCGCCAAAAAGTAGATATCGGCGCCATCTCGATCAGTGAGGTGGCCGAGCAGTACCTTGCCGAGGCCGAGCGCATCGAGGCGCTGGACCTGGACGTGGCGAGCGACTTTTTGCTGGTCGCGGCAACCCTTTTGGACATCAAGGCCGCCTCTCTGGTGCCGCAGGAGGCCCCGCGCAAAGTCGATGACGACGATGACGAGTTCGACGAAGACCTTGAGGAGCTCAGCACGCTTGACGGCGATGCCCTGCGCGAGGTCTTGATCCAGCGCCTGATCGCCTACAAGCAGTTTAAGGGCGCGGCGGCAGCCCTTGGCGCGCGCATGCAGGCCGAGAGCCGCATGCATCCGCGCGTGGCCGGCCCCGACCCCGAGTTTTTGGGCCTTATGCCCGACTACCTGGCCGGCATCACGCTGCGCGGCCTGGCCGTCATCTGCGCCGACCTGGACGGTAAGCGCCAGACCTTCCTGCTGGAGGCCGAGCACGTGGCACCGCATCGCGTGCCGCTCGACCTGACGGTGGCCTCGGTCGACCGCTTTACCATAGCGCATCAAACCTGCACCTTCCGCGAGCTGTTGGACGGCGACGCCACCACCGAGCAGCTCGTCGTCACCTTCCTGGCCATGCTCGAACTCGCCAAGCGCGGCTCGCTCATGCTGAGCCAGGACGAGATCTTTGGAACCATCTGCATCAACCGAGTCGAGGGGGCCGAGGCATACGTGCCCGGCGAGGGCCCCGAGCTCACCGAATAGGAGCGGCAACCATGTCAACCCTTTCCACGCTGGAGGCCAACAGCCTCAAAGGAGCCCTCGAGGCGCTGCTGCTGGTGTCGAGCGACCCCGTGAGCGCACCCGCCCTGGCAGGTGCGCTGGATATCGCCCCCGGCGAGTGCGCGTCGCTTTTGGCCGAGCTCAAAGTTGAGTATGAGGAGGCCAACCGCGGCTTTCAGCTGCGCGAAGTCGCCGGTGGCTGGCGCCTGTTCACGCACCCCGCCTACCACGATGTGGTCGAGGCCTATGTGCTGAGCTGGGACACGCAAAAACTGTCGCAGGCGGCGCTCGAGACCCTGGCCGTTATCGCCTACCACCAGCCCGTCACGCGCGAGGTGGTCAAGGGCATCCGCGGTGTCAACTCCGACGGCGTTATTGCGTCGCTCGTGGACAAGGGCCTGGTGCGCGAGTTCGGCCGCGACCCCGAGCGCGGTCAGGCCATCATCTACGGCACGACCAACGCCTTCTTGGAAAAATTCGGTCTGCGCTCCACCCGCGACCTGCCCGATCTGGAGCAGTTTGCCCCCGACGAGCAGTCGCGCCAGTTTATACGCGAGCGCCTGAGCGGCCGCAGCATTCAGTCCACGCTCGAGGAGCAGGCCGAGGACCTGGACGAAGAACGTGAGCTGCTCGATACCGATATTGATGATGTCGAGGCAGTCGGCGGCGAGGAAACGCTGTCCACCGACGACACTGCGGAGGATACGCATGACGAAGACTAACGAGACAGGGGAGATGCGCACCGGCGCTGCGGCGCCCAACGCGGATGTGCACAAGTCCGACGCCCAGCCCGTCTATCCGCACACCATGCGCCTGCAGCGCTTTTTGGCGCGCGCAGGCGTGGCGAGCCGCCGCGGGTCGGAGGACCTGATGACCGCCGGCCGAGTGACGGTTAACGGCGAGGTCGCGACCGAGTTGGGCACCAAGGTCGATGTCGACCGCGATCATATCGAGGTCGACGGCATGCCCGTTAAGCTCGACCAGGGCGCCGTGTACCTGATGCTCTACAAGCCGACCGGCTATCTCACCACCATGAGCGACCCGCAGGAGCGTCCCTGTGTGGCGGACCTTGTTCCCCGCGACCGATTTCCGGGCCTGTTCCCGGTGGGCCGCCTGGACCGCGACACCACGGGCCTTTTGCTCTTTACCACCGACGGCGACCTGTCGCAGGACCTGCTGCACCCGAGCAAACACGTCTACAAGACCTACCAGGCACTCGTGGACGGCGAACTGTCCGACCGCGACCTCACGCCGCTGCGTCGTGGCATCGAGCTCGACGACGGCCTATGCCAGCCGGCAATCTGCCGCGTCATCACCGCTCGCGAAGCCGAGGCCGTGGCTCCGCAGGGCGTCAAGCCCGGCACCACCGCCGTGGAGGTCATCATCCGCGAGGGTCGTAAGAACCAGGTCAAGCGCATGCTGGGCAAGATCCACCACCCGGTGATCCGCCTGCATCGCAGCAACTTTGCCGGCCTGGAGCTCAAGGATGTGGCCAAGGGCTCGTGGCGCGAGCTCACCGACCGCGAGGTGCAAATCCTCAAGGCCGGCGGCATCCCGCCTAAGCAGGCCAGCTCCAAGCGCGACAGCGGCAAGCCCCAGGGCACGCCCGCGGCACGCACGCGTCACCACGGCAGCCACGGCTCCGCGCCCAAGCGCAACACCTACCGCGAGCGCTACACCGGCTAGGCAGACCGCCAAGCCGCAGCGCCCGCGTCCCATACCAGCACGTCAACCACCGAAAGGAAGCATTGCATGATCGTCGCCATCGACGGCCCCGCCGGTTCCGGCAAGTCCACCATCGCCAAGGAGATCGCCCGCCAGCTGGGCTTTAACAAGCTCGATACGGGCGCCATGTATCGCGCCGTCACCTTCGCCGCGCTCGACCGCGGCATCGACCTGGACGACGAGGCTGCCATCGACGCCCTCGCCGAGCAGATCGAAATCCGCTTTACCAACGGCACCGGCGAGGACACACGTCTGACCATTGATGGCCAGGACGCCTCGGCTGCCATCCGCACCCCGCAGGTCGACGCCAACGTGTCCAAGGTCTCGGCCTACCCGGGCGTGCGCGCGGCCATGCTCGTCCATCAGCGCCGCGCCGCCGAGGATCGCGACATCGTGGCCGAGGGTCGCGACATCGGAACCGTCGTGTTCCCCAACGCGCAGGTCAAGGTGTTCCTGACCGCCGACCCGCGCGAGCGCGCCCGTCGCCGCGTGCTGCAGCGCCACCAAAACGACGCCCAGCCGCTCACCAGCGAGCAGCTCGAGGCCGAAGTCGACGAGACCCTCGATGCCCTCAAGCAGCGCGACAAGCTCGACAGCAGCCGCGAGGTGGCGCCGCTCGTGCCCGCCGAGGACGCCGTGCACGTCGACTCCACCGCACACACCATAGACGAGGTCGTCCACATTATCGAGGACCTCATCAACCAAAGGAGGTAGCCCATGCGCCTGTTTAAGCAGACGCCCGAGGATTACTACAACGCCCCTTATGCCGAGTTCCCCGTGCTCATCCGCGGCACCGTCTTCGTGGTCATGGCAATCCTTTGGGCCTTCTCCAAGCTCATGTGGCGCTGGAAGGTAGAGGACGCCGATCTGCTGTTTGAGCGCCAGGAAGGCCGCGGCAGCGTGGTCATCTGCAACCACACCTCGATGGCCGAGCTTTTGGCTGTAGAGACGGCGCTGTTCTTTGGCGGCCGCCGCATTCGCCCCATTTTTAAGTCCGAGTTTGCCAAGAGCAAGATCGTACGCTGGGCCTTTAGCCGCGTTGGTGGCATCCCCGTGGAGCGTGGTACTGCCGATATGAAGTGCCTGCGTGCCGCCCAGCATGCGCTGCAGCGCGGCGAGGACGTCCTGATCTTCCCCGAGGGCACGCGCATCCGCTCGCGCGAGATCAAACCCGAGGTCCACGGCGGCTTTGCGCTCATCGCCCAGATGGGCAAGGCACCCGTGAACCCGCTCGCCATCTGTGGCTGGTCCGACATCACGCCTGCGGGCAAAAAGATCATGCGCCCCAAGAAGTGCTGGATCCGCGCCGGCAAGGCCATCTCGCTTTCCGACGCGCCAGCCGGGCTTAAGCGCACGGAGCGTCTGGCCTGGTTTGAGTCCGAGGCCATGAACCGCGTCTACGCCATGCGAGACGAGCTGTGCGCCGAGCATCCGGGCAGGTTCTAGCCATGGACGAGAACGTTATGGGCACCACCGCGACCGCGTCCGACCAGGGCGGCGCGCCCACCATCGAGATCGCAGCCCATGCCGGCACCTGCTACGGCGTGCAGCGCGCGCTCGACATGGCGCTGGCCGCCGCGCCGCAGGCAGGGGAGAGCGCTCAGGTCCACACCCTGGGCCCGCTCATCCATAACCCCATCGTCGTGCGCGAGCTCGCCGAGGCCGGCATTGGCTTGGCCGAGACCCTGAACGACGCGGCATCGGGCACCGTAATCATCCGCGCCCACGGCGTGGTGCCGCAGGTGATCGAGGCGGCTCACGATCGCGGTCTTACCGTGGTCGACGCCACCTGCCCCTACGTGAAAAAGGTCCACATGGCGGCGGAACGCCTGGTACGAGAGGGCTATCACGTGGTGGTCGTGGGCGAGCCGGGCCACCCCGAAGTCGAGGGCATCCTGGGCCACGCCGGCGATGATGCGCAGGTCGTAAGCTGTGCCGCCGATGCGGACGCGCTGCCGCTCAAGGGCAAGGTGGGCCTCGTTGTACAGACTACCCAGACCGCACAGAACCTCGCCGACGTCGTAGCTGCCATCACCCCGCGTGTGCAGGAACTGCGCGTGATCAACACCATCTGCGCCGCCACGAGCGAGCGCCAGCAGGCCGCCGCCGCACTTGCCAACCGCTGCGACTGCATGGTCGTCGTGGGCGGCAAAAACTCCGGCAACACCCGCCGCCTGGCGCAGATCTGCGCAGACGCCTGCGAGCACACGCATCATATCGAGGAGGCAAGCGAGCTCGAGGCCGCATGGTTTGCCGGCGCGCGCCACATCGGTATCACCGCCGGCGCTTCCACACCGCAAGAACACATCGAACGCGCCGTCGCGCGCATCAAGGAGCTTTGCCGCTAATCATGGACCAGACCGTACCCGCATACGCCGCCGAGGTGGCCGATTACGGGCGCAGCCGCGACCCCGAGCCGGGTGAGGGCGCGCTCGTTAAGAACGTGCGTCC
>UQMM01000039.1 GCA_900542165.1 uncultured Collinsella sp.
CGTTAAGAACGTGCGTCCCGAATCGCCCGCATGGGATGTGGGTATCGAGCCGGGCATGCGCGTGCTCACGGTCAACGGTGAGCAGCTTACCGACATGATTGTGTGGCTCTGGGAGGCCGACGATGATACCGTCGACCTCGAGGTTTTCGACCCGCGCGACAACACCGTCACCCCCGTCGAGCTCGACCGCTTCCCGGGAGAGGACTGGGGCCTTGAGTTCGATGGCCCCATCTTCGATGGCATGCGCACCTGCGTGAACGCCTGCGTGTTCTGCTTTATGACGATGCTCCCCAAGGGCGGCCGCTCAACGCTCTATATTCGCGATGACGACTACCGCCTGAGCTTTTTGCAGGGCAACTTCGTCACGCTCACGAACCTCACCGACGAGGACGTGCAAAACGTCATCCAACGCAACATGAGCCCTATGAACGTGTCGGTCCATGCCGTGAGCCCCGACGTCCGCCGTCGTATGATGGGCCGCAACGCCCAGCGCGGCATGGACGTACTCGAGGCCATCATGGCCGCCGGCATCGAGATCCACGCGCAGATTGTGTTGTGCCCCGGCATGAACGACGGCGAGGAGCTGGAAAAGACCCTGCGCTTTTGCGAGGAGCACGAGCAAATCACAAGCCTGGGCATTGTGCCGCTCGGTTTTACCAAGCACCAAAACCGCTTTAGCTGGTCCTACAGCGACAAACCCGAGCTCGCGCGCGAGACCATTGCCATGATCCGTCCCTACCAGGACCGCGCCTTCGAACGTTTTGGCCGCCACACCTTCCAGATGAGCGACGAGTTCTACCTGGACGCCGGCATCGATCCGCCCGAGGCGGACTTTTACGACGGCTATCCGCAGTACTACGACGGTATCGGCATGATCCGCTCATACCTAGACGAGACGGACGATGTGCTCGCCGCCGATGCCGAACGACTGGCCCGCGTCCGCGAGGCCATCGCCACTCGCAGCCAGCACCTGCTGTGCCTCTCGGGCGCCAGCGCACGCGACACCGTGGCACGTTTCGTGGAATCGCCGCAGGGGCTCGCCGGCACCGTCACGGCCATCAAGAATCGCTACTTTGGCGGCAACGTGGACGTGACCGGCCTCATCGTCGCCTGCGACATTCTGGAACAGCTGCCGCAGGACCTCTCGGGGGTTATGCTCTTTGTGCCTAAGCTCATGTTCAACGCTGACGGCATGACGCTTGACGAGTATCATCGTGACGATTTACTCGCAAGCCTTACCAGTCGCGGCGCCGAGGTTCATGTGGTGTCGACCATGCCGCATGAGCTGCTCGATACCCTGGAGCACATCCTTGGCATTGTGCCTGCCGACTCTAACACTTCCACTGACCCTACCCATTAAAGGAGTGCAGATGAAACCTATCGTCGCCGTCGTCGGACGCCCCAACGTGGGCAAGTCCACGCTCGTTAACCGCCTGGCCCAGACCTCGGACGCCATCGTCCATGAGTCCCGCGGCGTCACGCGCGACCGCTCGTACCACACGGCCGATTGGAACGGCCGCGAGTTCACCATCGTCGACACGGGCGGCATCGAACCGCTCAAGAGCGATGACGTCTTCGCCACGTCCATTCGCGACCAGGCCCTCGCCGCCGCCGAGGAAGCCGCCGTCATCCTGTTTGTGGTCGACGGCCGCACCGGCGTCACCGAGGAGGACGAGTCGGTCGCTCGCATGCTCAAGCGCTGCGACAAGCCGGTCTTTCTGCTGGTGAACAAGCTCGACAACCCCGATCGAGAGAACGACAGCATCTGGGAGTTCTATTCGCTCGGTATCGGCGAGCCCACGCCGCTCTCGGCCCTGCACGGCCACGGCACGGGCGACCTGCTCGACGACATCGTGGCCCTGCTTCCCGAGGAAGAGGACGAGGTCGCCGATGAGTTCCCCGATGCGCTGAACGTGGCCATCATCGGCCGCCCCAACGCCGGTAAGTCCTCGCTGTTCAACCGCATCCTGGGCGCCGACCGCTCTATCGTGTCCAACATTGCCGGCACGACGCGCGACGCCATCGACACCGTCGTGGAGCGCAACGGCAAGCACTACCGAATGGTCGACACCGCGGGCATCCGTAAGAAGAGCACCGTGTACGAGAACATCGAGTACTACTCCATGGTTCGCGGCCTGCGCGCCATCGACCGCGCCGACGTGGCGCTGCTCGTCGTCGACGCCTCCGTTGGCGTTACCGAACAGGACCAGAAGGTCATGGGTCTTGCCATCGAGCGCGGATGCGCCATCGTTGTGCTGCTCAACAAGTGGGACCTGCTCGACGATGACCGCAAGCGCGAGGCCTGCATGGAGACCATCGACCGCCGTCTGGGCGTCATGGCTCCCTGGGCCCAGTACCTGCGCATCTCTGCCCTCACCGGCCGCAGCGTCGAGAAGATCTGGGCGATGGTCGACGCCGCCGAAAAGACGCGCTCGCAGAAGATTAGCACCTCGCGCCTCAACACGTTCCTCACCGATCTGCGCGAGTTCGGTCATACCGTGGTGGACGGCAAGCGCCGCCTGCGCATGCACTACGTGACCCAGACGGGCGTCAACCCGCCGACGTTCACGTTCTTCGTCAACCACAGCGACTTGGTCAACGACACCTACCAGCGCTATGTGGAGAACCGCATGCGCTCGACCTTCGACTTTGCCGGCACGCCCATTCGACTCTTCTTTAGGAAGAAGGAGCAAAAGGATGCATAATCCGATTCTGCTGACCGCCATCTGCGCCGTGGTCTCGTTCTTTATCGGAGCGATTCCGTTTGGCCTGATCTTGGGCCGCGTGTTCAACCACACGGACATTCGCAAGGCGGGCTCCGGCAACATCGGCACCACCAACGCGCTGCGCGTGGCCGGCCCCAAGGTGGCCGCGCTCACGCTGCTGCTCGACTGCCTTAAGGGCGCCATCTGCGTTGTCATCGCCCGTCCGCTCATCGCGAGCGTGGGCTATGGATTTCCGCCGAACATCATGGCGCCCGGAGCCCCCGGCGACTGGATGCTCGGCGTCATCTGCCTGGCAGCGGTGTGGGGCCACATCTTCTCGCCCTACCTCAATTTCCATGGCGGCAAGGGAATCGCAGTTGGCCTGGGCGTCATCCTCGCCTGGTATTGGCCAATTGGCCTGTCGCTGCTGGGCATGTTTATCGTGGCCGTCGCCATCACCAAGTTTGTGTCGGTGGGCTCGCTTGCCGCGGCCATCGGTCTTCCCATCGCTGCTTGCGCGGTCTTTCCGTACAGCAGCCTGGGCCTCAAGTTCTGCATGGCGATAATCGGCATCACCGTGGTGTGGGCCCATCGCGCGAACATCAAAAAGCTCATGACCGGTAAGGAGTCCAAGCTCTCGTTTACCAAGCGCGTCACCGAGCCCGACGATAAGTAGGAGAGAGTCATGAATGTTGCGCTGATTGGCTCTGGCTCGTGGGGAACCGCCGTCGCCGGCCTTGCCGCCGCGCGGGCCGTGCGCGTAACCATGTGGGCCCATAGCGAGCAGACGGCCGCCGGCATTAACGGTGAGCACCGCAACCCCCGCTACCTTGTGGGCTACGAGCTGCCGGACAACGTGGTAGCAACGACCGAGCTCGCCCAGGCGCTCGACGGTGCCGATGCGATCATCTTTGCCGTGCCCTCCACGCACTTGCGCGACGTGTGCCATCGGGCAGCGCCCTTTATCGCCGCCGATACCCCGGTGCTCTGCCTCACCAAGGGCATTGAGCCCGAGTCCGGCCTGCTCATGAGCGAGGTCATCGCCAGCGAGATCGGCAACGAGGCGCGCGTGGCGGCGCTCTCGGGTCCCAACCATGCCGAGGAGATCTGCCGCGGCGGTCTTTCTGCCGCCGTCATCGCCAGCAAAGATCCGCAGATAGGGGAGACCTTTAAGGACCTGCTCCTATCCACGGCCTTCCGTATTTATCTGTCGCAAGACATGACCGGTGTCGAGGTCTGCGGCGCCATGAAAAATGTCATCGCCATCGTATGCGGCATCTCCGCCGGTACCGGTGCGGGCGACAACACGCTTGCCCTCATCATGACGCGCGGCCTGGCAGAGATCAGCCGTCTGGTGCACGCCCGCGGCGGTCAAGCTATGACCTGCATGGGACTTGCCGGCATGGGCGACCTCATTGCCACCTGCACCTCGGAGCACTCGCGCAACCGCACCTTTGGCTACGAGTTTGCCCACGGCGTGTCGCTCGACGAGTATCAGACGCGCACACATATGGTGGTCGAGGGCGCCGTCGCGGCCCGCAGCGTCAGCGAGCTTGCCCGTTCGCTGGGCGTAGACATTCCGCTCACCTTTGCCGTGGAGCAAACGCTCTACAACGGTGTTACTTTGGATAGGGCGCTCGAGATTCTTACCGATCGCGTCCCTTCTCAAGAGTTCTACGGACTCACCGACTAGCACAGAAAGGCTACTACCATGGGTTCCATCAAAATCGCTCCGTCCGTCCTTTCGGCCGACATGGCCAACCTCAAGGGCGAGCTCGACAAGATCGCCGGTGCCGACTACGTACACTTTGACGTTATGGACGGTCACTTTACCGGCAACCTCACCTTTGGCGTTGACATCCTTAAGGCCGTCAAGCGCTCCACCGATGTACCGGTCGACGCGCACCTCATGGTGTCGAACCCCGACGAGACGGTCGATTGGTATGCCGACGCCGGTGCCGACATGATCACCGTGCACTACGAGGCTTCCACGCACCTGCACCGCACGCTCACGCATCTGCAGCAGCGCGGCGTCAAGGCCGGCGTGGTGCTCAACCCCGCCACCCCCGTGTGCGTGCTCGAGAGCATCATCGACGTTGTCGACATGGTGCTGCTGATGAGCGTGAACCCTGGCTTTGGCGGCCAGAGCTTTATCCCTGGTACAATCGCCAAACTGCACGAGCTTACGGCCATGTGCGAGCGACATGGCGTGTCGCCCATGATCGAGGTCGACGGCGGCATCTCTTCCAAAAACATCGCCGAGGTCGTCAAGGCCGGCGCAAATGTCCTGGTGGCCGGTTCCGCCGTATTTAAGTCCGAAGATCCCGCCGCCGAGGTTGCGCTGCTGCAGAAGCTGGGCAACGAGGCTGCACAGGAGGCATAAACCCTTATGACCGCAGGTCAAAACCGCATACCCGTGAATCTTGACTATGCCGCCTCGACGCCCATGCGCGCCGAGGCGCTCCTTGCGCAGCGCGAGTACGACGACAGCGAGCTTGCCGGCGTCAACCCCAACTCGCTGCACTCGCTCGGCCGCAAGGCTGCCGCGCGTCTGGAGGTTGCACGTCGCGAGATCGCCCGCAGCTTTGGCGCGCGCGTTCGCCCGTCTGAGATTGTTCTGACCAACGGCGGCACCGAAGCCAACCAGCTGGCGCTACTCGGTCTTGCCGAGGGTGCACGTCAGCGCGACCGTAAGCGTAACCGCGTGATCGTATCTGCCATCGAGCACGATTCGATTCTGGACAACCTGCCGCTGCTGCGTGCCGCAGGCTTTAGAGTCGACCTGGTGCAGCCCTGCCGCATGGGCTACATTGAGCCTGCCACGCTTGTCGAGCTACTAGGCGACGACGTGGCGCTCGTGAGCATCATGGTTGCCAACAACGAGACCGGCGTGGTGCAGCCCATCCGCGAGCTTGCCGCGGCCGCGCATACCGTGGGCGCCCTGTTCCACACCGATGCCATCCAGGGGTATCTGCATATTCCGCTCGATGTTACCGAGCTGGGAGTTGACGCCATGACCGTTGCTGCGCACAAGATCGGTGGCCCCGTGGCATCCGGCGCGCTCTACCTTAAGAACCGCACGCCGCTGCGCCCGCGCATCTTTGGCGGCGGACAGGAAGCCGGACGTCGCGCCGGCACGCAGGATCTGCGCACGCAGCTCGCCTTTGCCGCTGCCGCCCGCACGCTGACGCTCCATGTGGCCGAGGAGCGCGAGAAGCTGCAAGCCCTTTCCGACAAGCTCTACGCCAAGCTTACGGCCCATCCGCGCATTCACGCCACCATGGGCGACTATGCGCATGCCGACCGTCTGCCCAGCATGGTATCGATCTACATTGACGGCATGGACTCCGAGGAGCTCATCATCAAGCTCGACGCCGCCGGCTTTGAGGTATCGGCCGGTTCTGCCTGCTCGAGCGGCAGCATGGACCCGAGCCATGTTCTCAGCGCCATGGGCATTGGTCGCGAGCAGGCATTGGGCGCTCTGCGTATCTCGTTTGATGACCGTGTGAACCCTGCCGACCTGGACGACTTTGCCCAGACGCTGCTCTCGATCGTGGGTGCCGCATGATCGTCGCCGAGTTTGAACGTGCGCTGCTGGCGCGCTACCCCAAGGCGGACGCCGAGGGCTGGGATCACGTAGGTCTCTCCGTTGGCGATCCCGCTGCCGAGATTACCGGCGTTGCCTGCGCGCTCGATGCCACCGAGGCAAATGTTCGCCGTGCACAAGAAGCCGGTGCCAACGTTCTGCTGACGCATCATCCCATATACATCAAGGCGCCCGAGGCGTTTTGCCCAGCTGATGCCGCACGCCCCCAGTGCAGCGCGGCACTCTACGAGGCAGCGCGTTGCGGCGTGAGCATCATTTCGCTCCACACCAACCTGGACCGCTCGCACGAAGCCCGCGTCTGCCTGAGCGAGCTGCTGGGTGCCGCACCCGTGAGCTCACTGGAGCACGTGGACGACCCCGAGTCCACCGGCCTGGGTGCACTCGCGACCCTCAACAACCCCTGTAGCCTGCGCGATCTCGCCGCCCGTGCCGCCACGGCATTTGGCAGCGACCCGCGTGTGTGGGGCGAAGCCGAGCACGCGTGCCGAACCGTCGCTATTTTGGGCGGCTCCCTGGGCGACTTTGGAGAGCTCGCCATCGCCGCAGGCGCAGATGTTGTCGTGACGGGCGAGGCGGGCTACCACGTGGCGCAAGACCTTGCCTTGCGCGGGCTGTCGGTGATCTTGCTCGGCCACGACCGCTCTGAGGAGCCGTTCGTTGATATATTGATGAACTCTGCAGTTGACGCCGGGGTCGACCCCCGTCATGCGATTAAAATACTGAACCCTTGCCAATGGTGGACTGTGACAAAAGGAGAGAACTTATGAGCGCCGGCGCTACGCTACTCAAGCTGCAACAGATCGATTTGGAGCTCGCCCGCAACAAGAGCGAACTTGCCAATATGCCGGAGCTCAAGGAGCTCGCTTCCAAGCGCAAGACCTATGTGAAGCTCAAGTCCGAGATGACCAAGCTCTACGCCCAGCGCAAGGATCTGGACATTGAGCTCGACGATCTCAACACCACCGAGATTCAGACCAACAACGCCATCGAGGCTGCCAAGAAGCGCCATGTCGACGGCTCCGACTACCGCGAGGTTCAGGACCTGGAGAATGAACTCGCCACCCTGGCCAAGCGTCTGGACAAGATTGAGCACACCCGCAAGGACGTCGTTGTCGCCCATAAGGAGGCGCTCGAGCGCGAGGCCCGCGCGCAGGCAATCATCGCCAAGTTCGAGGAGGGCGTGAAGGCCGATACCAAGGCCGCCCGCGCCAAGGCTGCCGACCTTCAGGCTCAGATTGACGCCGCCACTAAAGAGCGCACCGCGCTTGCTGCCACGCTGCCGGCCGACGTGCTCACCGACTACGAGCGTCTGCTCAAGCAGTTCCGCGGCCTGGCCGTCGAGACCATCCAGGGCAACATCCCCACGGTCTGTCACACCGCGCTGCAGGCATCGTCCATGAGCGACCTGAACCACGACGGTAGCGAGATTACGCACTGCCCGTACTGCCACCGCCTCCTGGTGCTCCCGAGCAAGGAAGCTTAAACGATGGCGGCACCCAACAATTCAATACAACTTGAGGGAAATACGATCCTGCTGGGCATTACCGGCGGGATCGCCGCCTATAAGTCGTGCAATATCGTGCGCCTGCTGCAAAAGCGCGGCGCGCGCGTCAAGGTCGTTATGAGCGAGCATGCCACCGAGTTTGTGGGGCCGCTTACCTTCCGCGCACTCACCAATGAGCCGGTCGCGGTGGGCCTATTCGACGATCCCTCCGACCCCATCCACCACATTTCGCTGGCGCAGGAGCCCGATCTGGTGGTCGTGGCGCCCGCGACGGCCAATATCATCGCCAAGATGGCCAACGGCGTCGCCGATGACCTCATCTCCACCACGCTGCTTGCGACGCCGCGACCCATCGTGATCGCACCCGCTATGAACAACGGCATGTGGAAGGCGCCGGCGACGCAGGCCAACATGGCCACGCTGCGCGAGCGCGGTGTCCATGTGGTGGGTCCGGGCAGCGGCTACCTTGCCTGCGGCGACGTGGACACGGGACGCATGAGCGAGCCCGAGGACATCGTAGAGGCTGTCTGTGAGGTGCTCAACCCCGCGCCACAGGACCTGGCGGGTAAGCGCATCGTAATTACCGCCGGTCCCACGCACGAGCCGATCGACCCCGTGCGATTCATTGGCAACCGCTCTTCGGGCAAGATGGGCATCGCCCTGGCGGGGGAGGCCGCACGCCGCGGCGCTGCGGTCACGCTCGTGTTGGGACCGACATCACTCGATGTGCCCTGCGGCGTGGAGTGCGTGCGCGTGCAGACCGCCGCAGAGATGCTCCAGGCGGCCCTGAGCGCCTTCCAGACGGCCGATGCGGCAATTTGTGCGGCCGCCGTCGCCGACTACACCCCCGCGGCCCCTGCGGACCATAAGCTCAAAAAGGCCAACGAGCGCCTGGATCGCATCGAACTGGTCGAGACGGTCGATATTTTGGCCGAGCTCTCGCGCCAGAAGGGCGAGCGATGCGTGATCGGATTTGCGGCCGAGACCGATAACGTTGTCGAGTACGCAGAGCGCAAATTGGCCCGCAAGGGGTGCGATGTAATAATCGCCAACGATATCTCACGCACCGATTCGGGCTTTGGGACCGACACCAACAAGGCCTGGATTGTGAGCACAACGGGTACGCAAGAACTTCCCGTACTAACAAAACCCCAGCTCGCAGATACAATTTTGGACTTGCTTCAAAAATTGTAAAAAAGTTCTTGCACAAGTCTAAAGTTTCGGGTTAATATACACCCTGTTGCGAGCGAGAGCAGAGCAACAAACAAAAGCTTCGGGACGTGGCGCAGCTTGGTAGCGCACTTGACTGGGGGTCAAGGGGTCGCTGGTTCGAATCCAGTCGTCCCGACCAGAAGTTTGCAGGTCAGGCACCTAGTGCCTGACCTTTTTTGTTTTAAGCAATTGCTTAATTTTGATTAATCAACAGGGTGCCAAAAATCTACCTACGCGATAATCGCCTTTTGCGGCTACTTGCGCGTTTTGCACGCGCTTGAGCCGATTTATTAACGCGATGTGAATCTACATACGCGTAGCTGGTATACAGCCGAGTACGGGCTGTATTTATCGCGGCGATTTACACAGATATAGCGACTATAGTGAACAAGCGTGTCGCTGTATTTATTCCAGTAGTTCACTTGATCGGTGGACAAGTGGGCTGCTGCAACGAAACGCCAAGCGGGATGGGCTCTATACGAGGACGCCGCAGGGGTAATGGCGGGGGAGTGCGGCGGGCGCTCTGAGAGCCGCTGTATGACCCCATTTCACCTCAACCCGACAACTATGCTTCAAGACGAGAATCGTTCGTTTGGTTGCCAAAAGAAAAGCCCGCACAGCCTGTGCGGGCTTAACAGCTGAGGCTAGAAGCACCAGGCGGGGCGGACGCAATTCGAGACCGTCGCATTGTCACTGATCGCCGGATCGCCGCCGGCGTGGACACGGAGGAAGAACGTAGAGTGGTCCGGACGCACCGAACGTTCCCACCAATAGCTGCCACTGGCAATGGCAGGGTTGTCCGAATAGCTATTCATCACCTTGCCCTTGAAGGCCTCGTACTGGGTTCCCTCGGAGGAGCTCCAGGGGTAGTCGGAAGCCCAATAGGAGGTGGGGACGATCTCGGAGTAGCTGAGCAGAAACAGCTTGTCGGAGGTAGCCGTCACGGCGGCATTCTTGTTCGCGTTACCGCCGCCGACGTTGTTCGTGAGCTTCCTAACCGATTTAACCTTGGATTGGAAATCGGCGGGCATCAGGTTCCAGATCTCGCCCGAATTCATCTTCGCACGGAGTTCGGATGCCTCCCATCCGCCATCGCTGGTTTTCATGGCGTTCATGCGGGACGAAATATCCGTCGAGGTGGTGAGGAACGTCAGTCCCGCCTTGCCGGTGCCGTCGGCCAAGTCGTCGTGGTTGATGCCGATGATACGGTACTCGAGCGTCTGTCCGTCCGTCAGCTTCATCGAGAACTTCGTTCCCGCATCCATCGCGGCCTTTGCCTTGGCGTACGCCGGCGATGCCTCGCCCTTGGAGGCGATGTCCTCGGCAACCGCTTTCTGCTCCTCGAGCGTCCAGTCCTTCGCGTCCTTGGCGACGGCCGCCTGGACGGTCGCGGAATCGGCCCCGGCGGAGCCTCCACCGGACGCGCCTCCCTCTACGCCGCCGGTCGTCCCGTTGTTCACCGTATTGCCGACCAAGTTGAACTGGTTTCGGATGGCCCCCGCCACGCCGGGTCCCGCGAACACGATGACCAGGCCGATGATCGCGATGATCAGGACGTACTCGATGACACTTTGCCCTCGGAGAAGAGTACCTCTAGGAGATACCCCCCCCCCGAAGGTTAATTGCCGCTGCATGCATATGCGGCTCCCTTCGCTCAGGGTTTGTAGATACGGCTCAAGGGTAGGGCTATTTCAGATTTCTGCACCGGTCTTGCCGCTGCGGCAACGGAGCTCGTAGGGGAGTGTGGCAGGTGCTCTGAGAGCCGCTGCATGGCCCCATTTCCCCTCAACCCGATTACCTGTGCCACGAACTTCAAACCGTTCGTTCGGTTGCCAAAAGAAAAGCCCGCACGACTTTGAACTGCCTCCCATTTCTTGGACATGAGAAATGGGAGGCTTTCTTTATGCGCGTTGATTTGAGGGTGAAGCATGATGTCGAGGCCAGGAAGGCGGCCATAGGGCTCTTCGAGCTCGGGCACGGGTATAAATCTGCCGCGATTGCCCTTTCGCTTCCCGCGGAAGCCGTGAGAAGATGGCAGGAGATATACCGCGCGTTCGGGAGCGAGGTGCTGCTGCGCATGGACGGAAAGCAGGGCAGGTACACATACGAGCAGAAGGTCGCCGCCGCCTCCGCCGTCGTCGACGGCGGCATGACGAAGACCGAGGCGATGGCGGCGTTCGGCATAATGTCGATGTCGCCGCTCAAGAAGTGGTGCGCGCTATACCGCCGGGGCGGCGCGGAGGCCCTGCGCCCGAGGCCCAAGGGCCGGCCGAGCGGTTCCAGGGCGAGGCCGCGGACCCGCGAGGAGGAGCTCGAGGAGCGGTGCCGTAGACTCGAGGCCGAGGTGGCCTACCTAAAAAAATTACGCGCCCTGGTCGAGAGGGACGGGCTCTGACCAGGGCGAAGGCCGAAGCGGTCGCGGCCCTGCGCGCCGAGGGGCACGCGCTCGGGCACCTGCTCGCATGCGCCGAGCTCAAGCGGTCGACCTACTACTACGCCCTCGCGCACCCGCCGAGGCCCACGCGCCCCGAGCTCCGGGAGGCGGCCGCCGAGATCTTCTCGCGCACCGCCAACGGCTGCGGGCACCGGCAGATAGCGATGTGCCTCAGGGCGGAAGAGGGGGCCGTGATAGCCGACAAGACCGTGCTCAAGATGATGCGCGAGATGGGGATTCGCTGCGGCATCAGACGCGAGACGGCCTACCACAGGTACAACTCGTACAAGGGCGTCGTCGGCAGGACGTTCGAGAACGTGATCGCGAGGGATTTCGACGCCGGGGCCCCGTGGCGGAAGCTGGGGACGGACGTCACCGAGTTCAAGGTGGCCGGCGGCAAGGCCTACTGGGCCCCGACGCTGGACTTCTGCACCAAGGAGATCGTGGCGAGCGACATATCGACCACGCCCGACATGGCCCAGCAGGCGAGGATGCTCGACGGGCTGCTGTCCAAGATCCCCGAGGGCGCCGCCCCGACCATGCACTCGGACCGGGGCTGGCAGTACCAGCACGCCTCGTACACATCCAGGCTCGAGGCCGCCGGCATCGTCCAGAGCATGTCCAGGAAGGCGAACTGCATCGACAATGCCGCCACCGAGCAGCTCTTCGGCCACGTCAAGGACGAGTTCTACAGGGGCCGCGAGTGGAAGACGTTCGAGGATTTCAAACGCGACCTGGAGGAATACATAGTCCACTGGAACACGAGCCGGAGGCAGGTAAGATTGAAGGGCCTGACCCCGGAGGAGTACCGGAATCAGGCCCTCGCGGCCTAGTCGCTATTTAGGGCGTCCAAGATTTGGGGCGCAGTTCACTTCGCGCGGGCTTTTCGCTAGACAAGCTAGAAGACAAGCTAGAAACACCAGGCGGGACAGACAACCTTTGAATATTTTGCGTTTTGAGCATTTGATGCCCAACCTCCTGAAAGGACATCAAGAAAATCCGTCGGATTATAGTAGGTCGGACGAAGAGAGCGCTCCCAAAAGGCGTCGCCGTTACTCAAAGAATTCCCAAGTTGACTTTTATTCTCGGGTGTTCTGAACACTTCGTACTGAGTCCCTTCTTTACTGAGCCAACTGTTCGGCGGCCATTTAGCGCCATTTTCGGTTACTTCGGGGTTATCAACTATTTCCGAATAGCTAAGCAGGAACAGTTTGTCGGTGGTAGCCGTCACGGCGGCGTCCTTGTTCTCGATACCGCTGTCGACGTTGTTCGTGAGCTTCCTGACGGATTTCACCTTGGACTGGAAATCTGAGGGCATGAGGTTCCAGATTTCACCCGAGTTCATTTTCCCGCGGAGCTCTGACTTCTCCCAACCGCCGATAGTCTTGCCATCGGGATTCATGCGTGAGGAGATATTCGTTGATGTTGTAAAGAATGTAAGACCTGCCTTGCCGGACCCGTCCGCGAGTTCGTCGTGGTTGATACCGATGATTCGGTAGGTCAGCGTCTTGCCGTCCGTCAGCTTCACCGAGAACTTCGTCCCAGCGTCCATCGCAGCCTTTGCCTTGGCAT
>UQMM01000040.1 GCA_900542165.1 uncultured Collinsella sp.
GGGCAGGTCCGTTGTCGTGACTGCTCGCGCCGTCAGCAAACGCGCTGTTTAGTTGAACGTGACGGTACGCGTCTGCCGGTCGCCGTTGACGCGTGCGGCAGGACGAGGATTTTCCTGTCGTAGGTGCCGCGTCGCGTCAGTTTGTTATCATATGAGAGTTTATGGACTTCCAGCACCGCCGTATCCGGTGAGGGTGCTATAGCAAAAGGAGGATACCCAATGCTGTCTGTTGACGAGCAAATGCGTATCATCACCTCGGGCGCCGCGCAGATCGTTCCCGAGGCCGACCTTCGCAAGAAGCTTGAGAAGGGCGAGCCCCTCAACATCAAGCTCGGCGTCGACCCCACCAGCCCCGACCTGCACCTGGGCCACGCCGTGCCGCTGCGCAAGATGCGTCAGTTCCAGGACCTGGGCCACAACGTCACCCTCATCATCGGCAACGGTACCGCGTTGATCGGTGACCCTTCGGGCAAGAATTCCACCCGTCCGCAGCTTTCGCAGGAGCAGATTGAGGCCAATGCCGAGACCTATGTGAGCCAGGCCATGAAGATCCTGGATCCCGAGAAGACCACCATCGTGCACAACGGTGACTGGATCTTGTCGATGGATCTGGCCGGTCTGCTGCAGGTGTGCTCAAAGTTCACCGTCGCCCGCATTCTTGAGCGCGATGACTTTACCAAGCGCTACCAGTCTCAGACGCCGATCGCCCTGCATGAGTTCCTGTATCCCGTGATGCAGGCCTTTGACTCCGTGCAGATCAAGGCCGACGTGGAGATGGGCGGCACCGATCAGCTCTTCAACCTGCTCGCCGGCCGCGAGCTCATGGAGAAGATGGGTATGGAGCCGCAGATTGCGCTCACCATGCCACTGCTTGAGGGCACCGACGGCGTGCGCAAGATGTCCAAGTCCTATGGTAACTATATCGGCCTGACCGACGCTCCCAAGGATATGTTTGGCAAGACCATGTCCATCCCCGACGAGATGATCGGCAAGTACTATCGTCTGGCCAGCTCGCTCACCCCGGCCGAGGTCGACAAGATCGACGCCGCCCTGGCCGATGGTTCCGCCGACCCCTACGAGCTCAAGCGCGCTCTGGGTCGCGACCTGTGCGACACCTACCACGGCGCCGGCGCCGGCGACGAGGCTCAGGCCGAGTTCGACCGCGTATTCAAGGAGGGCCAGCTCGCCGACTTCCCCGAGAAGCATGCCGAGCTGACTGTCAATGACGAGGGCCAGATTTACCTCGCCGGCCTGCTCAAGGACCTGGGTCTTTCGGCCAGCGCCGGCCAGGCCCGCCGCGATATCGACGGCGGCGGCGTCAAAATCAACGGCAAGGCCGTGGCTCCCAAGAGCTACAACATCGATCCGAGCGCCCTCAAGCTGGGCGATACCCTCTCCGTGGGCAAGCGCAAGGGCTTCAAGTTGGTCTAACGAGCGAGTTGACCTCACAAGTGCAACAAGGCCGCAGCCGGGATTCCCGACTGCGGCCTTTTTTGGTTACGACGATCCCTTGGGGACGGAGGGATCATTTGGCGGTGCCGTTAAGCGGAAGGGGTGTTAGCGGGGCTTCCTTTTGGGCATACAATGGCTATTGACTTGCTGCGGTGAAGGCCTGTCCGCTCCGCAGCTGTTTTCTACGGTTAAAGGAGTATGTATGTCCGTTGAGGTCATGAGATCTGTGATCGATGCTGCCGAGGGGCGCGTGCCCGTCGACGCACTGTTTACCAATGCGCAGATCGTCGACGTGTATGGCCAGCGTGTGGCGCCCGGCAGTGTTGCCGTCAAGGACGGTGTGATCGTCGGCGTGCTCTACGATGGTCGCGACGATGCCGCTGGCGCCTACGAGGCAACTGAGGTCATCGACTGCCAGGGTCGCTATCTCGCTCCCGGTTTTATTGACGGGCATCTGCACATTGAGTCCTCGAACATCCGCCCCGCCGAGTATGCGCGCATGGCGGCGACGCGCGGTACCACCACCGCCATTGCCGACAGCCACGAGATTGCCAATGTTGCCGGTCTCGACGGCTTGCGCTTTATGATCGAGGATGGCCGCCGCGCGCCCATCTCCATCAAGTACATGATGCCTTCGTGCGTGCCCGCGCTGCCCGACGAGCAGGCCGGTGCCGTGATTATTGCCGCCGATATGCAGGAGTTTTTTGCCGAGCATCCAGGCGATGTCTTTGGCCTGGGCGAAATGATGAACCTGCCGGGCGTCTTTATGGCCGACCCCGAGACCTGTGCTCGCATCGATGCTGCCAACCAGACGCCGTCCAAGCAGGTCGACGGCCATGCGCCGCTCGTTGCCGGTAAGGACCTCAACGCCTATGCCGCAGCGGGCATTATCGCCGACCACGAGTCGACGATTCCCGAGGAGGCGCTCGACAAGCTATCCCGCGGCATGTATGTGATGCTGCGTGAGGGCACGTGCAGCCACGACCTGGCCAATTTGTCCCCGATGCTGCTGGAGAATCCCGCGCGCGCCCGCCGCTGCTGTTTTGCGACTGACGACCGTGCTCCCTCCGATGCGCTTTCGACCGGTATGATCGACAACGCCTGCCGCGTGGCTATCGAGGCCGGTATTGACCCCGTGGTTGCCATCTCTATGGCGTCCCTTTCTACGGCCGAGGCGTTTGGTCTGGACCACGGTTGTCGCGACCCGCACGAGCTCCGCGGCGCAATCGCCCCGGGCAAGCGCGCTGACCTGCTGTTGCTCGATGACCTGACGTTTGCTAAGGCTCCGCATCGCGTATATGCCGCCGGTGCCCTGGTGGCGCAGGACGGCACCTTTGTGGGCGAGATTGCACCCGAGATGGCCGAGGTTGCGGCCCTTGCCGATGAGCTGCGTGCTTCCGTTAAACTGCCGAAGCTATCGCTCGACGTGTTCGACTATGCCTTTAAGCCGGGCGAGGCTGTGATTGACGTGGTGCCGGGTAAGGCCATCACGGGTATGGTTCGTCCTGAGACTGACGAGGACTTGCGCCGCATTATGCTGATTGAGCGCCATGGCCGTGGCGTGTCGCTGCAGGCCGAGGGCGCCGACGGCGACGGCCCCGCGGGTCTGGGCTTGGTCGGCAAGCATATCGGCCGTGGTTGGGTGCGCGGCTTTACCATCACGGGCGGCGCCATTGCCTCCACGATCGGCCACGACTCGCACAACGTGTGCGTGGTGGGCGACAATGCGGCGGATATGATGGCTGCCGTTGAGGCCGTGGGCCAGGGCGGCCACGTGCTGGTGCGCAACGGCGAGGTCGTGGCGCGCATTCCGCTGGCGCTCGGCGGCCTGATGAGCGAGGGCGCTGCCGAAGACGTTGCGGCGCAGCACGACGACTTTATGGTCAAGGCGCGCGCCATGGGTATTGAGCCGCCGCTCGACCCCATCATGGGCATCATCTTCCTGCCCCTGCCGGTCATCCCGACGCTCCGCATCCGCCCCGAGGGCATGTTCGACGTCACAACCTTCACCTACGCCGACTAGTCATCGGGGACGCACTTAAACGACTAGTTGTAACGTTTATGACTGCGGGGTCTTATTTGAGCTCCCTTTGGGTACGTTGGAATCGGATACACGTTCGATTCCAACAAGC
The DNA here is from genome assembly GCA_900542165.1 of uncultured Collinsella sp. GTDB lineage: Bacteria > Actinomycetota > Coriobacteriia > Coriobacteriales > Coriobacteriaceae > Collinsella. The sequence continues at coordinate 3,585 of UQMM01000040.1, forward strand.
CCGAAGGGAGCTTTTCTATGTTTAAACTGATTGCATCCGATATGGACGGCACGTTGCTTGACGAAAACGGCCAGGTGCCTCCCGAGACCTACGAACTGATTTTGGCGCTACGCGAGCATGGCGTGCATTTTGCCGCATCGTCAGGCCGCCGCTACGATCGCCTGTGCGAGTTCTTTGCGCCCGTTCGCGACAAGATGGACTTTGTCGCAGCTAACGGTGCCCAGGTCTTCGCCGACGGCAAAATGGTAGACCGCGAGGTGTATTCGCACCTGGCGATTCGAAAGCTCGCCCAGGCCGTCGCGACGTTTCCCAATTTGCATCTTGCGCTCTTTGACCGAACCAAGTCCTTTTTGCTCGATGACGAGTGCAAGTTCGTGCGTGAGGTCGATAAGGACCTTCCCAATGCCGAGCGCATTTGGGAGCTGCCCGATCCCAGCGTAAATATCATCAAGGCGAGTATCTTTTGCGATGACTGCGCCGTTATGGACAGTGCGTACGTGCTACAGCGAGAACTCGGTCAGCTCTTTACCTTTGCGCCTTCGGGCAACGCGTGGATCGATGCCATGCAGCCCGGTGTGTCGAAGGCCTCGGGCATCGCACAGCTTGCGGAGCATTATGGCATTGGGCGCGACGAGGTCATGGCGTTTGGCGACTCGATGAACGACTACGAGATCATTCGCTTTGTCGGCACGGGCTGTGCGATGGAAAACGCGCGTCCGGCGCTCAAAGCGGTGGCCGATCGCGTGGTGGGGCGCAACCGCGACCACGCTGTCCAGCAAGAACTCCGCCGTGTGCTGGAGAGCCTCGCTTAATCCGACAGATGGGGACGTTCCCGTTCTGCCGGCAGTGGGGGACAGTCCTTGCAGCTTTTCGCGAAGAGTGTCCCTAACGACTAGTCATTCAAGAACGTCCCCAATGACTAGCCGATGGCTAGGCGAGGGCGGCCATGATGGTGCGGGCGACGCCGTCGTGGTCATTGTCGTATTCGGTGATGGCGTCGGCGGCGTCGCGGTCTTCGGGCTCGCCGTTGATCATGGCCATGCCGTGGCCTGCTGCCTGCAGCATGGGAATGTCGTTGATGTTGTCGCCGAAGCCCCAGGCGTCGGCGAGACGCTCGCCCAGGTGCTCGCATAGCCACGTGAGGGCCGTTCCCTTGGTGGCGCCCTCGCCCATGACCTCGATATTCATGGCGTACGAACGCGTGACCTCAATGCCTCCGAGCGTGTCGAGCTCAGCCGCGATGGCGTCGCGATCGGCCGGGTCGTGCCAGTACATGGCGATGCGTTCGAGCGTCTCGACCCCGTCGATCTTGCTGTCGATATCCATGTCGATCGGCGTTCGTGTGCGCTTGAGCGAAGCCGCGATGTGGGGGTCGCCGCCACAGAACTCATCCAGACGCCCGTATAGCGAGCGGGGGAGGAAACACTGCCCATCCGCGAAGATATCGAAGGTCACATCGTGGCCGGCGGCAATGCGATGGATGCGGTGGGCAATGCCACGGTCGAGCGGACGGCTCAAGATGCGCGTGGCACGCGAAGTATCGGTGGGCGTACCGTCGTCGAGTTGCCAGACGCTGGCGCCGTTGGCACAGACCGCGTAGTGCACGGCGGGATGGGCGAGGATGGGCTCAAAGATGCCCGACAGCGGACGTCCCGTGCAGGGAACAAACTCGATGTCACGACGTGCGAGCTCGTCGAGCATTGCCCAGGTGGCATCGCTCATTTGCTTATCGCTCGTCAGCAGCGTCCCATCCATATCGGAAAACACAATCATTTGATGCAGCCCTTTCCACTGGCATAAAAAGCGTGGCCGAGGGCTTGGGTCCCTGGCCACGCTCGAGTTCTATAACGGTCCGCGTCCTAGCGGTCGGCGAGCGGCTTGTACTCCAGCGGCTCGATCACCGGACGATAGGCGGGGCGGATGATACGGTGCGCGCAGAAGAGCTCTTCCATGCGGTGTGCCGACCAGCCGGCCATGCGGGCGACGGCGAATAGCGGCGTAAAGAGCGTCTCGGGCACGCCGAGCATCTTGTAGATAAAGCCCGTGTACAGGTCGATGTTGGCGCAGATGGGCTTGGTCATGCCGTGGTCGCGCATGACCTGGGGTGCCAGGCGCTCGATGCGCTCGATGAGTGCGAACTCTTCGCTCAAGTTCTTCTTGGCTGCCAGCGAGCGCGCGTAACGGCGGCACACCTCGGCGCGTGGGTCGCTCAGCGTGTAGACGGCGTGGCCCATGCCGTAGATGAGGCCGGTGCCGTCGAAGGCCTGCTTGTCGAGGATCTTGCCCAGGTAGGCCGCGACCTCGTCCTCGTTTTCCCAGTTGGAAACATGCGCGCGGATGTCCTCGTGCATAGACACGACCTTGGCATTGGCACCGCCGTGGCGCGGGCCCTTGAGCGAGCCGATAGCCGCGGCGTAGGCGGAATACGGGTCGGTGGCCGAAGACGACAGCACGCGGCAAGCGAAGGTGGAGTTGTTGCCGCCGCCGTGCTCGGCATGCAGCATGAGCATAACGTCGAGCAGCATGGCCTCATCGCGGGTGAACGCCATGCCGCCGCGCAGGACCTGTAGGATGGTCTCGGCGGTGGAGAGACCGGGTGTGGGGTGCGGTACATGAACCTCGGAGCCGCGAAGCTTGGCGACCGAGGCCATGTGTGCGAAGGCGGCGATGCGGGGGAGACGGGCGAGCATAGAGATGGCGACGTCGATCTCATGCTCGGGCGTAATTACGTCGGGTTCGGCATCGAAGGCGTAGAGCAGCAGCACGGCGCGCTGGAGCACATTCATGATGCTCGACGACACCGTGGTCATGGGGAACTCTTTGACGTATTCGTCGCTCAGATGTCTAAAGGCACCAAGGCGCTCGCAGAAGCCGTCGAGCTCCTCTTTGTTGGGCAGCGAGCCCGTGATAAGCAGATAGGCGACTTCTTCGTAGCCATAGCGATTCTCGGCCTGGGCATTGTTGACCAGATCCTCGATGCTATAGCCGCGCAGCGTGAGCTTGCCCTGGTCGGGTACGACCTTGCCGTCGACCTTGTTGTAGCCGTGCACGTCCGAGATGCGGGTAAGGCCCGCGACCACGCCCGAGCCGTCGGCATTACGCAGGCCGCGCTTGACGTTATGCTCGACGAACAGACCCTCGTCATACGGATTAGTCGGCATGCCGTGGTAGAGGTTTTCGCTCTCGGGCGAAATCTGGCGGCTTGCCTCGTAATCCAGGACCAGGCGGCTCAGGTGGTCGTCGAAGCGGTAGTAGATTTTCTTGGCGTCGTAGGCCATGCGCGCTCCTCTCCGGGCCGCGTCGGGGCGGCGCACTTGGGCGTGCGCGCTTCGGGCTATCCCCGGGCGGCCTGTTCGCTACAGGCGGTACATAAAGTTAAAGACGTCCTCGCGCTGGATGGACACGTTGACGCCCGAAAGCTCGCCGGCCTCGGCCAGCGCCTTCTGCAGCTCGGCGAAGTCGAGCTTGGACTCGGCGGTATCGGCCAGCATGGTCATGGTGAAGATGTCCTCGATAATGGACTGCGTGATGTCGCGGATGTCGACGTTGGCCTCGCCCAGGACACGGGTGACGCCGGCGACGATGCCGGGGCGGTTCTTGCCAAGGACGGTGATGACGATACGGGAGGACGAGATCTCGGCCATGGGAAACCCTTTCGCGTGATTGCGGCGCGCGCGGGGCGCTCCGCTACGGTACAGTGTTCATCATTGTACCTGTCTGGCGCAAAAAAGGCGCGCTCGCTGCGGCGTTACATGCCTGCAACATGAGCGTAAGGGGGAAGGCCGTACGGGGAAGAGCCGTCTGGCGCGTGTCCGGCTCGTGTTGGGTTGATTTCCGATCTCAGCCGAACACATTGAGCGGACAGGCCGTTCCCGCAGTCAGCCGAACGCCTCCGACGGCTGATTCCGAACTGGAAGCGGAGGGCATCCCCGCCCTTCGGTAGGGGATACCGCTCCGCGGCGCATGCCGCGGGCGGCGCCCCTATCGGACCACCGTGACCTCAGTTGGGATGGGCCCAGCACTGCCGCGTACTCGGTGAGCTAGAGCCAACTGTTCGTCTTCACGTCGCGTATGGCGATATTTCGGTCGTCCGGCTCGGTGATGCCGTAGCCGAACGCCTGGAGCGTCTCGATGGACTCCTGGATCCTCTGTTGGAACATGGGACCCGGATCGACCCTCGGCCCGAGGTGCCCGCGCCAAAGGCACGGCGTGGCGCGCAGCATGTTATGGATTTTGGAGATGGGCTCGATGTCGGCGTAGACGTTGAGCGTCGCCATGGCGTCCTTGTGGCCGAGGATCGATTGGAGCGCCTTGATATCGCCGCCTTGGCGGATCCACTGCGTTGCGAACGTGTGGCGAAGGCCGTGGAACGTGATCAGCTCGTCGTTGGTGCCCATGAGGCCGTTGGTCTCCGAGAACGTCTTGAACGCCCTGCGGATATAGCTTGTCGTCGCGAAGGTCGCGCCCGGCTCCGACAGGATGTAGCAGTCCCCGATCTCGACCGCCCCGGTAAGGCCGCGCAAGCGCAGCTTTCCGCAGTCGATCTCGTGGGTCTCCTTCAGGAAGGGGAGTAGGCCGACCGGGTCGATGGGGATACCCCTGGCGTCATGGGTCTTGGTGTCCTTGATAAACGAACCCATTCCCTTCGCGTACGCCACCGAGTGTCTGATCGAGATCAGGCCCGTCTCGAAATCCACATCGCACCACCGAAGGCCGCAGACCTCGCCGATTCGCATCCCCGTGTGCAGGGCGAGTACGACCGCCCTCTAATCCTCGGCGGACCAATCGAGTCCGAACTCCTTTCGGGCATCCTCTTCGCTCATGACTTCGAGAAGGTCTCCGGGTTGGCAACGAAGGGCGAGGCATAGCTGCTCGAGTGTGTTGAAGCGAATGCCGCGAATATGCCCTTTTTTAATACGGGACAGGTTCACGGGCGTGGTTCCAATCCTTTCGGCAAGTTCGTTCGAGGAAATCTTTCGCTCGGCCATGATCTTGTCGAGGCGAACAATTACGGGCATGGCGTTTCCTTACGCAATCTCGTCGGAGTCGAGGTACAGCTCTCGGGCGTACAAGAAGAGCTGGGAAAGCATGAACAGGACGATGCCGAGAACCAGAGAGGTCCAATCGAATGATGAAGCGATCTCTTGGGCGCCGACGGCCCCCTCGCCGCCAAACATCGAAACGGAGGTTTTGAGTGAGCCGGCGTAGAGGCTGGTGGCAGCTTGAACAACGAAGAGAATGCCGAGCACCTTCAAGCATGTCGCAGACCCTTTCTTGAAGGGGTCTCCGCTCTTGATCGTCCACACGAGAACGGCGCTGAGGATGGTCGTAGCGATACCGATGACGGCAGGGACCAATGTCGAGATCGCAAGGGCTGGATACGCGGGGGAGTCTGCAATTACAGGGTTGTCGAGCACTTCGATTGCTGGCTTTAAGGAGAACGCCACTTGTGCGATGGCGGTGGCGCAAAGGGTCGCAGAGGCTATCGCACATGCGATGCGGAAGGAATGAAGCCGGGGAGTGCGATTGTCGGAACTCATAATAGCCTCCGAAGAATTTAAAAAACTCAGGTTACTTTTTAACAGTTTATGTTAAATTGACTTTGCCGGCAAGTAATCACAGCATGCTGCAACCGAAACCCCTCTAGATTGGAGAGGATTATGTTCGGTACTGTTAAGTCGTGTAAGCTCTTGGTTTTCCTCGGCCTCGCTCTTTGTCTGTTGCTGCCGGGAGCCCCCGCTTTTGCGGATACCCCGATGCCTCCTTCCCAGGAGAGCAGCCAGTGTGCCCTCGTTGAGCCCCTCGGGTATACGGACGACGTCGTCGATACCTACTGGAGCTACAGCTGTCCTCGCGGCGTAAGCGGGCACAGCATCTCGATGTTCAACATCTCTTACAAGACGATCTCCTACCGAAATGGCTATCGCCGATCCGCGCATCATAGGGAATCCCGCCTCGCTGCAATGTGCTCCTGTGGTGTTCTTGGCACAACTGATAAATGGCAATTTGTCTATAGCACCTACTAGATGCGAGGAAGGACCGAGCATTTTGTTCGGCCCCTCTGTTCCGACTGGATGAGGTTAAGGTTGGCGATGAATATGCTCAAAATCTCGAAGGCGATCTTTAGGTCGCTTCTCTCCTCCAGGTCGCTCTGTGTTGTCGTTGTTGCGTTGATGGTTCTTTGTGCTCTGCCCGTCTTCAGGAGCGCGGCTGGCATCGACGGACGGGTCGAATACCTCGAGTCGGGAATAACCCGTGTTGAGCAGGAATTGTCAGCATCCTATGCGGATGCGCTTGTGAATGCGGGGGAGGACGGTGTCTATACCTCTTCATCAAGCATGCCCGCGCTTCTGTACCCTCTTGCCGCGGGACGTCTTATCTTGGCACCGCTCTCTCCCCTACTTCCGTTTCTGCAGATATCGGATGGAGAGTACACCTATTATGACGGATCGAAGGAGTACTTGCTATGGGTCGCAACGGCCGTTGCCGTCTCGTTCCTTGCCGCGCGTCTTAACAAACGTGAAAAGCTCATCATCCAGGCACCGATGGGCGAGCTGGGTAGACTTGTTGCATCGAGCGTATGGGCGAGTGTTTTTGCAATGCTTGCCGTCCTCGCCATCAATCTTCCAGGGATAATCGCCGCGCTTGTGAAGAATGGCCCGGGCTCGCCGTTCTATCCGATAGGCTACATTCAATATGCGACTCCGGTTATCAAACCGGCTTGGCTGGTGTTCGCGCAGACGGCCATCTTGCAATTCTTGGTGGCAGCGTTCATCTCGCTTGTCGTTCACCTTGCCGTGAAGATTGCCAATAACCTTACGCTTGGAATCGTGTTCGTATGTGCCCTGATGGGGGTGACGATGGTTCCCGGGTATTACGGAAGATCCATCGCTTTACGTGAGTTCGCCCTGTTGAATCCCCTTACGTATGCGAACACTGAGTTGACCGTCGGCGCCTATAGCCCGTACCCGACAACGCAGATAGTGAATCTGCCTGGACTTTGCTTCGAGCGTGGCGCGATTGCCCTCGTATGCGCAATCGGGATCGAGGTGCTGGCAATTAGCCTGCTTTGCGTTGCTGGAAAGAGCGGCTGCGCGTGCCCGATATCCCCGATTTGTCTTGAGAGAGGTTCCTTCACTGCATCGAGAACGGCAACTCGTTCGAGCGCTTGTGCCTCCGCCGTTGCATACGTAAGAACGATGGGGAAACTGCTCCTGCGTTCTCCTACCCTCGCCGTATGCGCGATTGCAATGTCGACGACGATGCTGGCCCCGGCTCTGGTCGAGATGTTTCCTGACGCTGATAACGTTTCCGCTGTTCGGTATAGGGATGGGGAGCTCCGTTCAATAGATCGGTATCTAGAGCAGAACGCTGCGAATATGGACGTCGAGGGCAAAGCGGCCCTGGAAGACATGCGGGATGCTCTTTCGGGTTTCGTGTACGCGCCTATGCCTGCGGAGGGGTTTCGAAGCCTTGCGACGTACGAGCGCGCTCGAGGTGAGCTGGGCGCGGCAGATGCGACTCTCCTGCAATCGATCGGAATCGAGCCGGAGACTCCTTCTCGTGCGGAGGCGCGCGCCCTTCTGCTTGAGTCGATCGCGAGCTTGCCGGACCCCAAGGTTTACGAGTTAAGTACGAAGATGCCCCCATTAATCCTCCTTTCGTATCTCCAGGCAGCGCTTCCCTCCTTATTTTTGCTGTTGCCCGTGGTTGTCACATCGCTCGCGTGCACCCACCTGCAGTGTCGTTCCCTTCTGGTTCTCCAGATCCCCGCAACAGCGCATGTGCGTTTTCTGACGGCTGTTGCGCTGGCTCTCCTGCTTGGCTTGGTGCTGCTTTTGGTGTCGATGGTTCCCGCTGTCGTTGTGTCCGTGATTAAGAACGGTGCGGGTGGATCGGAGTATCCCGTCGCTCTCATTCGGGCGGGAGCTTCGACAACGTCCATGGTGGGGGAGGCGGTGTTGTGCAGTATTCCGTTGCTGGTCATGGCATACGGCGTGATTTCCGTCGTCGCTGCGTTGACAGCAGCGATTAGCCGCAACCCCGTTGTCACCGGAATGGTTTGCGCGGTTCTCTTGGTGTTGGGTTCGTTGAGCGCTCATGTTGAAAGCGTGGGCATGGGCGTCGCGCTGCTGGCTCCATTCGCCTCGTTTGATCCCGCTTCCCAGGTGGGGACGATTGGGTTCCTTGGGCGAGGGACGAACGCGATGCCTTTTGGAGAGGTCGTCGGCGCATCGGGCGCTCTGCTGGTGGTCTTGGGCGCCGTATCTCCGTTGATGGTGCGCCTGAGTGTTCCAAAGATCGAAAGGGGATGATCTCGATGATTGACCTTCAAACGCTGACGATCTCTTATGGAAAGAAGGTGCTCGTAGATTCGGTGAACGCTGAGTTTGCCCCGGGTACGGTCTACGGTCTCGTCGCTCCGAACGGGCATGGAAAGACGACGTTGCTGCGTGCGATGGCAGGTTTGCCGGGTCCTCGCGTGGACGGGAGCATCGTTCTGGATGAGGTGCAGGGTACGGGTGCGAGAGAGGTCCGTTCTATGATCTTCTATGCACCTGGTGAGGGGACGCTGCTGTATCCCGGATTGCGTGCGGAAGATCACCTCAAGATGGTTTGCGATATGTGGCCGCATGCTCGCGATATCGAAGAGATAGTGGAACAAACGCAGATAGGCGAGTTCGCGAAGATGAGGATCCGCACTCTGAGCCAGGGCATGAAGCAGCAGCTTACCCTGGCGATTGCGTATGCGACGGGCGCGCGGTACCTTCTATTAGATGAGCCCATGAACGCGCTCGACCCCAGCAGGGTGGACTTGCATTCCGAGATTCTCAGGAAGCTGGCCGATTCTGGTACGTGCATCATCATGTCATCCCACATCTTGGATTCGGTCGATAGGCTGTGCGATGAGATTCTGTTTTTGAAGGATGGGAGGCTCATTAGAAGCATTCCGCAAGATGATGCTGCGCCGAAGTCTCCTGGATCCCATTTCGCAAAGCCTGCCGGACGCGCCGAGGGTGCGCTAAGCACGTATCGGCGACTCTACGAAAAGGGCGGGTAGAAATGCAAGTTAAAAATCTATGTGGCCAATATGATACCGTTGAACCCGCATATCGATACCGCTCAGCCATTCGCCTCGCCCCCCGTCGCACGTATCTTCATCCGGTCTGTTACTTTTAATCTAACAATTCTTTG
>UQMM01000041.1 GCA_900542165.1 uncultured Collinsella sp.
GAGCGATGTCCAGCGCCAGGAGGCCGTGCGCGCTATGGCCGCGGCGCTGCGCGACCAGCGCGGCACCGGGCGCAGCAGCTGCGTGGACGGGCGCACGATTGCCGCCTTGGGCGATCGCGCCGAGGCAGCAGGAGCCGATGCGGCCCGCTCGCAGGCGGACTTCCTCAAGCGCCATCTCGCCAGCTCCATCGTGCGCGATTTTGAGTACCTGCGCCTGGTGGGCTTTGGCGGCAAGCCCTGGGTCACACTCGGGCAGAGCTACGGCGGCTTTTTGACGCTGAGCTATCTGTCGCTCTTCCCCGAGGCCGTAGCGGCAAGCTTTACCTGTGGCGGCATTCCGCACGTGCCGGCGAGCGCCAGCGAGGTCTACGCGCACACCTTCCCGCGCATGGCCGCCAAGACTCAGCAGTATTACGACCGCTACCCCGCCGACGTCGAGCGCGTGGCGGCCCTGGCAGATGCGCTCGAGGCTCAGAAGCCCGTGCTGCCCGACGGCTCGCCGATGACGGTCGAGCGCCTGCAGCTCATGGGCAGCGACTTTGGCATGAAGCCGAGCTTTGAGCGCATGCACTGGATTATCGATCACGCGTTTGTTGATGGCGACGGTACGCTGAGCTGCGGCTCCTCGGTATCCGATAGCTTTTTGATGCGCGCCTTTGAGCGCACCAACACGCACACGAATCCGCTGTACTGGACGCTGCAGGAGTTCATCTACGCCGATGGCGACACCATGCCCATTCGCTGGGCCGCGGCAGAAGAGAAGGCACACCGCGCCGAGTTCGACACGCTCGCGCGCCCGCTCATGTTTACCGGCGAGGCCATGTTCCCGTGGATGTTCGAGCAGATGCCCGAACTTAAGCCGTTTAAGCCCGCGATGGATCTGCTGATGGAAGACACCAGCTGGGACAAGATCTACGACCCGCAGCGCCTGGCCTGCAACGAAGTGCCACTCCAGGCCGCGGTATATTTCGACGACATGTACGTGGATTCGGGCCTGCAGCTCGATACGCTCAGCCGCGTGGGCAACTCGCATGCCTGGGTGACCAACGAGTTCGAGCACGACGGTCTGCACGGCAGCGTGGTATTCAAGCACCTCTTCGACGAAGCCCTCAACCGCGGAGACCTGCGCCGGATCTTCTAGCTAAGGAGTGTCCCAAAGTGCCGGCACAAAAGGAACGTCCCCAAGTGCCGGCAGTGGGACCCCGCCGCCTCAACGAGTTGCGGTGAAATAAGGACTGTTAAAGGCTTTAAAGCCGCCAAACCATCCCTATTTCACCGCAACTTACGATATGCCGGCGTTACGGCCATCGCAGGTAGAGAACGGAAAGCGAAAACGCCCCTAAGCGAGCAAGGTGACGTGAAAGAGGAGGGCATTGACCTTTTGGTCATGCCCGACGATTGAACGTCAGATTGCCGCTTAGGGGCGTTTGCAGCGTCAATTGGTTAAGCGAAGACGATTAGGTTATCCCTGTGTATCGCCGGCTTCTCGGCCAAGTTAGCGAGCAGGCGGTTGCTGGCGATCTGGTCCTGGCGGCGGCCGGCAGCAAGCTCCAGCACGTCCGAATCGGCCTCGGCGATACCGCGGGCGACGACCATACCGCTCGGATCGCACACATCGAGCACATCGCCCTCGGCAAACTGGCCATCGACCTCGCGAATACCCACCGCAAGCAAGGAAGAGCCACGGCTAACCAGCGCCTTCGCAGCACCATCATCGACCGTCACCGAGCCATGCGCCTTGTCGCCCAGTGCGATCCACAGCTTGCGGGGTGCGATGTCCAGACGCTCCGCCGGCGGATCGAACAGCGTGCCCACGCTCTCGCCGCGGGCGAGGCGCACGAGCGCATCGGGCTCCTCGCCTGAGCAAATCACGCTCTGAATGCCCGCCGTCATCAGGATGCGGCTCGCGCGGATCTTGGTAATCATGCCGCCCGTTCCCACCGATGTGGAAGAATCGCCCGCCGAGGCAATAATCTTGGCATCGATCTTATGCACGACAGGAACAAACTCGGCCGTGGGGTCCTCATGCGGATTGGCAGTATAGAGACCATCGATGTCCGAGAGCGTCACGCACAGATCGGCAGAAACCAGGCAGCTCACAAGCGCCGCCAGTGTGTCGTTGTCGCCAAACTTGATCTCATCGACAGTAACGGTATCGTTCTCGTTGACGACCGGCACCACGCCAAGCTCCACCAGGCGCAGCAGGGCGTCGCGCGCGTGCAGGTAGGACGTACGGCGCGCCGTGTCGTGACGCGTGAGCAGCACGAGCGAGGTGAGCAGGTCGCGCGCATGAAACTCCTCGTCGTAGGCCGACGAGATGATGCACTGGCCGGCCGAAGCGCAGGCCTGCAGGCTCGGCAGGTCGCCGACCGGCTTACGGTCGAAGCCCAGCACGGGATAGCCACAGGCGATAGCGCCCGAGCTCACCACGACCAGACGCCAGCCGAGCTTGCGCAGCGCTGCGGCCTGATCGGCAAGCCCGCCGATAAAGGCGCGGTTGACCTTGCCGTCGGCGCCCACCACCGTGGACGAGCCGATCTTTACCACCATCGTTTTATAAGAAGTCGTCATACGTCAAACCAATCGAGTGTTGAGCAGGCGGGCGAGCTGGAGCAGCCGGGGCACCCGGTGCGGGACGGACGAAAATGATCCGTTTTCCTCCGTCCCCTTCGGATCATTTTGCCCAGGGGAAGGCCGAAGCCGCGGCCATGTTCTTGCGCACGAGCTCGTCGCGCACCTGAGCCAGGCCCTGCTCCATGCCCACCACATAGGTCTGCGGGTACAGGAAGCGCTTGAAAGCTGCGTCCAGATGATCGAGCGCCCAAGCACAGCGCTCGCGCGCGTCCTGGATGCTCTCACGCGGAGCCACCGCACTGCCATCGCGCACGATCGGCACCAGCAGCTCGCGATACTCAAGTTCGGACACGTCGGTCACCAGGGCGGCATCATTCACGGCCACGAGGGTATTGCCGCGCGCGGCGCCCTCCCCCGCCAGATGGTCCTCGTCGTAGATCATGTCGCAGACTGGGCCGCCAAAGCCGTCGTAATAACGGCGCACGCGTTGCACACCCGGGATCGTGCGCTTATAGGGCTGCTCGGAGAGCTTGACCACCGGCGTCCATGGATCTGTCTCGCTCGCACGGCGGGCGGAAAGCTTGTACACGCCACCCAGCGCCGGCTGGTCATAGCAGGTCGCGAGCTTGGTACCCACGCCAAAGCTATCGATGGGCGCGCCCTGGTCCAGCAGCGACTGAATCGTGTACTCGTCAAGATCGTTGGAAACCGAGATCCCCACATAGGGCAGGCCCTCGGCATCAAAACGGCCGCGAACATACTTGGAGAGCTTGGCGAGGTCGCCGGAGTCGATGCGAATAGCCGACAGACGCTCGCCCACCGCCTCCATCTCCTTGGCAACCGTAATGGCATGCTCGCAGCCCTCGCGCACGTCATAGGTGTCGATGAGCAGCGTACAGTTCTTGGGGCTCGACTTGGCAAAGGCGCGGAAGGCCTCGAGCTCGGAATCGAAGCTCATCACCCAGCTGTGCGCATGCGTGCCAAAGACGGGAATACCATAGCGGCGGCCGGCGAGCACATTGGACGTAGAGGAGCAGCCGGCAACGTAGCTCGCGCGCGCAACGGCCAGGCCGCCATCGGCACCTTGGGCGCGGCGCAGGCCAAACTCCGCCACGGGGCGACCGTCGGCGGCGAGCACCACGCGCGCCGTCTTGGTGGCGACAAGCGTCTGGAACCCGACGATGTTGAGCAGCGCCGTCTCAAGCAGCTGGCACTCGAGCGCAGGACCGGTGACGCGCACCATGGGCTCGCGCGGAAAGACGAGCTCGCCCTCGGGGACGGCGTCGATATTTACATGCGCACGAAAATCGCGCAGGTAGTCGAGGAATGCGGACTTGAACATCGCGCCGCCGGCAGGGGCCTCAAGCGAGGCGAGGTAGTCGATATCCTCGGGCGTAAAGCGCAGGTTCTCGACGAGCTCGGGCAGCTCGGCGGTGCCACACATGACGGCATAGGCGCTGCCAAAGGGATGGTCGCGGTAAAACGCGGTAAAACAACCCTGCTCATTGGCCTTGCCGCTCTCCCACAGGCCCTGGGCCATAGTGAGCTCGTACAGATCGGTGAGCATTGCAATGTCGGTGGGATGCGAGATGTCGGTCAAAGCCATGGGGCGACCTTTCGGATGTGTGGTGCAGAATTTGAGGGTTGGACGAGAGCAGAGCATGCGGACATGACGCCCGATGCGAGTCGGTTAGAGCAGGCCCATGCTGGTCAGGATCGTGTAGCCCATAAAGATGACAAACGCGATGAGGGCAAGGACAATGATGATTTTTTGAGCCGGCGCCATGCCAGGGATCTCGTTCTCGCCCATAGGCTCCTTGGAGGTAACCATGCGCTGGGCAAAGGTCATCTCGTCACGGCTCGGCTTGGGCTCGACGGACTTGGGACGGGCGGCCTTTTTAGGCTGAGGTTTGGGCGCGGCAGGTGCAGGCTTCGCAGCAGCGGGCTTGGGTGCGGGCGCGGGCGCCGATGCGGATGCGGCGTTCGCGGCGGCCTCCTCGGCCTTCGCACGCTCGGCACGCAGGGCAGCCAGCTCCTCACGCTCGCGACGGGCCTCTTCCCGAGCCTCGCGGCGGGCCTTCTCAGCGCGGAGCTCTTCCAACTCGGCGCGCTCCTCGTCGGACAATGGTTGGGACTCAAGCTCGGCCATGATATAGCCCTTTCTTTTAAAAAAAGCCGCCGACACAATGTCAGCGGCTTATCAAATCCATGGGTGGAGACGAAGGGAGTCGAACCCTCGGCCTCTGCCATGCGACGGCAGCGCTCTCCCAACTGAGCTACGTCCCCAGGACAAGTCGATATTTTACCTACGGCTCGCCAACTGTCAACGCCCAATAACCAGTCTTTTTGGGACGCGGCTATTTTGACAACTTTTCGAACAGGCGATCCTCTCGATGATTTTTTAATCCCCGTCCCAGAAAAATCATCAGCGTGCGCTCTACTTTGCGCTGGTGAGGACGCCGGTGGTGTCGAAGGCGGGGGTGAAGCTCTCGTCTACCGCGCCGCCCTCTTGCCAGAACATCGTCGTAAAACCCAGGTCGTCGGCATGGTCGAGCACCTGCTCGTACTCCTCACGCGTCACGGCGCGTGCCAGGTCGCCGCCCTGCTCGCGCATGAGCGCATTGGGCGTGTACTGGTTCATAACCGAGATCGGCACGTCGCCCACCGTCTGCCACACCAGGTCCAGCACGCGACACGAATCGTCTGCATGCCCCGGAAGCACCAGGTGACGCACGATCATGCCACGCTTCATAAGCCCGTCCTCGTCCACCAACTCTCCCCCGCGGCGCTCGATCTCGCGCGCCATCTGGGCCAGACCCGACACGGCCACACGCGGGTAATCCTTTATATGGGAGAGCGACTGCGCAAGCCCGGCATCGGCATATTTAAAGTCGGTGAGCCACACATCGACCAGGTCGCCCAGCGCCGCCACGGCACTCGCGCGCTCGTAACCACTCGTGTTGTAGACGATTGGGATAACCAGTCCGCGCGCCCGTGCCGCGGCAATCGCGGCAGGCAACAGGTGCGCATAGTGCGTCGCCGTCACCAAATTGATGTTGTTGGCACCCTGGTCCTGCAGTTCCAGCATAATCTCGACCAGGCGCTCAGGCGAAATCTCAAGGCCAAAATTGCCGGTCGAGATCTCGTGGTTCTGGCAGTAGATACATTTGAGCGAGCAGCCGCTAAAGAAGATCGTGCCCGAACCGGCCTCGCCCGAGATAGGCGGCTCCTCCCACATATGAAGCGCGGCGCGGGCCACCTTGAGCGTGTCGTTAGCACCGCAGACGCCGTGCGCGCCCTCATCGCGCGCCGCACCGCAACGGCGCGGACACAAATGGCAGGCGGGCGAAAAAAGTTCGGTCAACGACGTCGGCATAAAACCATGCTCCAAAACAACGATTCAGCAGCTCAAACGTAAAGGGATCAACCCCACAGACGGCTCGAGCCCAAGGCGCCGTAATCGTCCGACACGATTTTTGTAATGTCAAGACTGGAATCGATAAAGTGCCGCTTTATGATGTAGGTATTCCGCCCCCCGCGGAGCAACTGGGTGAACCGTCGCGTTTATTTAGGGAGCCCACACAGTCGTACCTAGTACAGGTATCCTTCGTTGTTAAGGACGCTGGAACAGTCGATGAGGGCACCCACCTGTTTTAGGTGGGTTCATTTTCGTAACGTGGGGGGTGGTTTTCTTTTGCCGAAAATCACCATTACAGTCCATATGGATCCCCGCCGGCATCCCGACAAGCCATCGACAACATCCCAATATCTGGTAAGCGCGTGATTATCGCTGCGTGCAATTCCATGCACCCCCCTTGGTCGAGTATTATGGTTCGGCTATGCCCTTTGCGCATGGCGTTCTTCTGACCTTTTCCTTCGACGCTTGGCGGTTTTTAGATTCATGGCTTCATCCCCGAGCTACATACCGTACCTATGCGTGGCAGCGGCGGCCTTTATCACGACCTTCCTCGCGGTGCCCCTGGTCAAGCGCTTGGCAATTAAGCTCGATGCCGTCGACTATCCTTCTAAGCGCCGCATCAACACCAAGCCCATCCCGCGTTTGGGCGGAACGGCGGTGTTTTTGGGCCTGGTCGTTGCCTGCATTGTGCAAATCCTAGGCACCTGGTACCTGGGCTGGCCGCCCGTTTTGGTGCCGCACCCGCGCCTTCACATTAGCTATCCCATGCTGGCGCTCTCCTTTACCGTCATCTTTGCGACCGGCGCTATCGACGACGTCTTCCAGCTCAAGCCCAAGCAAAAGCTGGCCGGACAGGTCCTCGCCGCGCTTATCGCCTGCATGGGCGGCCTAAAAATCGGCGTCATCGTCAACCCGTTTGCCCCCGGCGAAATCATGCTCGGATGGCTCGCCTACCCCATCACCGTGATCTATCTGGTGGCATTCACCAACATCATTAACCTCATCGACGGCCTTGACGGCCTGGCGACGGGTATCTGCGGCATCGCGTCGTTCACCATGTTTTCGATGGCCGTTCTCTCGGGCCGCATCGACGCCGCCGCGCTCTCCATTGCGCTCTTTGGCGCCTGTCTGGCCTTTTTGCGCTACAACTTCAACCCCGCAAGCATCTTCTTGGGCGACTCGGGGTCGCTGCTTCTGGGCTTTGCGCTGGGCTCCATCTCGCTGCTCAACGTGAGCCGCACCGCCGCGCTCACCTCGCTCATCATCCCGCTCATCGTTGCCGGCGTGCCCATCATCGACACGTTTAGCGCCATTGTGCGCCGCAAGCGCGCCCACATTAGCATCGGGCAGGCCGACAAAGGCCACATCCACCACCGCCTGATCCAAGAAGGCTACAACCAAAAACAGGCTGTGCTGCTCATCTATGCCTGGTGCATTATGCTTTCGGCCGGCGCCGCCGCGATTAACCAGGTCGAGGTGCCCATGCGCGTGCTCATCTTTACCGTGCTCGCCATTGGCTCGGCGGCCTTTGCCAAGCATCTACATCTGTTTGAGCCCGTACTGCGCCACCATTACAACAAGCGCACGCACGAGGACGAGCTGGTCACCCCCGACGACCCCGCTTTTAAGCAGGAGGAGCAGGCAGCCGAGGAGCGCAAAGAAGAGCGCCACCACAAGCTCTAGGGCAAGCTGCCGAGGATGTGCCAAGGCACCGTTAGCCAAGCGCGGCCGCGCCGCACCCATCGCACATGCCGCACCACGCGCGCCCCTCTCCCGCCCCTCGCCTACTTACGCCCCGCCCCTCCAATAAACGCGTTATCATCTTGACCCATGAACATACGTTAGGAGCAATCATGCCAAACGAGAACAGCTACGAAGTCGCGCTGCAAAAGAGCAACGCCATTCGCGAGGGCCTGGCCAAGACGCCCGAGAAGTTCACCATGCTCACCGGCGACCGCCCCACCGGCCGCCTGCACCTGGGCCACTACTTTGGCACCCTCAAGGGCCGCGTTGAGCTGCAGAACATGGGCGCCAAGACCAACGTGCTCATCGCCGACTACCAGGTCATCACCGACCGCGACACGACCGAGCACATCCAGGACAACGTGTACAACATGGTCATGGACTACCTTGCCTGCGGTATCGACCCCGACAAGACCATGATCTACGCGCACTCCGCCGTGCCCGCAGCAAACCAGCTCATGCTGCCGTTCCTGTCGCTGGTGTCCGAGGCCGAGCTGGCGCGCAACCCCACCGTCAAGGCCGAGATGGAGGCCTCGGGCCACGAGCTCACCGGTCTTCTGCTCACCTACCCGGTGCACCAGGCCTGCGACATTCTGTTCTGCAAGGGCAACGTCGTGCCCGTCGGTCGCGACCAGCTGCCGCACATCGAGCTCACCCGCACCATCGCTCGCCGCTTTAACAACCGCTACGGCAAGGTATTTCCCGAGGTCGACGCATTGCTGTCCGAGACCCCGCTGCTTCCCGGCCTTGACGGTCGCAAGATGAGCAAGAGCTACGGCAACGCCATCAATATCTCGATGACCGCCGAGGAGACGGCCAAACGCATCAAGAAGAGCCAGACCGACTCCGAGCGCATGATCACGTTCGACCCCGAAAACCGCCCCGGCGTGTCCGGCCTGCTTTCGACAGCCGCCATCTGCACCGGTCGCTCCGAGGTCGAGATTGCCGAGGAGATCGGCATGGGCGGCTCCGGCCAGCTCAAGAAGTACGTGACCGAGGCCGTCAACGAGTACTTCGCACCGATCCGCGAGCGTCGCCAGCGCTACGAGAACGATCTGGACTATGTGAAGGACGTCCTGCACGAGGGCAACCGTCGCGCCAACGAGATCGCCGATCAGACCCTGGCAGAGGTTCAGGACGCCATGGGCATGGTGTACTAGACCGATCTACTGGCTTGAGCTTTCGATTGCTTTAGGGCGGGCGCTGCGGCGTCCGCCTTTTTTGGAGCCGGACCGCTTCGGCTCCGTCCATCGCACCCCCTCGACAAACAGGAACAGGCCCGCCGGCAGTTAGCTGCCAGCGGGCCTGTTCCCGAAGTACACCGTTGAATCGCACAGAGGGGAGGGATGCGAATCAAACTCAACAGGGCAGGCTTTTTCATCGCCTATTGCCTGCTCCCTTGCTGAAACCAATATAGTTCACCGTGGTTTACTTTCTGACGGCAAAGTACGCCGCCACACCTTCTCCATAAGTTAGCTCTGGTAAACCTACAGTGTAAAACCACCACAAAGGGGACAGGCGCCTTTGTGGTGGTTTTCGCCACGGAAGAACCGCTAGAGCCCGGCAGGCCAGCGACAGGCGGCCAAGTCGACGTGCATGTCGTCCTTAAACGCCACACCTTCCCCTAGCAAAAGCTCACGTTGAGCATCGGGACCGCCAAAAGCGAAGCCCTCGCATATGTGCCCGTCGGCAAACACCACGCGGTGACAGGGAATCTCGCCGGGGCGCGGATTACTATGCAGGGCATACCCCACGTACCGCGCACTTCGTGGACGACCGGCAAGCAGCGCCACCTGGCCATACGTGGCGACCATCCCCTCGGGGATCTGCTCGACCACCTCGTACACCCGTTCAAAAAAGCCCTCAGACGCCATTGCTCGCTCCCTTCCACCCGGAAAAGCATAAACCACCACAAAGGTGCCTGTCCCCTTTGTGGTGGTTTTGACCGGAAAGCTAGTTGGCGGGGCGGAAGAAGGCTACGGCTACGGCGCCGGGGCCCACGTGGGTGCCGATGGTGGCGCCAATGGTGTGGATGGACAGCTCGCCCTCGGTGTGACCGGCCCACAGTGCCGCGCTGTCCTCGATATATTTCTTGAGCACGGCGTCCGAAAGGCCTGTATAGCCCAGCGCCAGCGGCATGGAAAAGTCGACGCCGCCCGCCTTTTCTACCTTCTGGTTGAGCAGGTTACGACCGTTCTTGGAACCGCGCGCCTTGCCCAGCTGCACGATCAGGCCGTCCTCGGCGGCCACAACGGGCTTTACGTTGAGCAACGTGCCCACAGCGCCGGCCGCAGCAGACAGGCGACCGCCGCGCACCAAGTACTCCAGCGTCTCAAGCAGACCGATAACCACCACGCGGTCACGGACTGCCTCGACGGCCGCCGCGATCTGGGCCGCACTACGGCCCTCGTCCACCAAGCGCAACGCATACTCGACCAGGACACGCTCGCCCAGGGTGACGTTATTGCTGTCCACCACGAACACGTCGCCGCCCGGCGCCTCGGCAAGTGCGGTACGGGCACTCTGATTGGTGCCCGAAAGCTTGGCGCCCACGGTAATAATCACTGCCTCGTCGCCGGCCTCACGTGCCTCGGCAATCGCCTGCGAAAACGCGTACGGGTTGACCTGGCCGGTCTTGGGCAGCTCATCGCGCTCCACGAGCATCTCGTAAAAGCGCTGATGATCGATGTCGACGCCATCCATATACACATCGGTGCCAAAGGTGACGGACAGCGGCAAAACACGCAGAGCGGGGTGCTCCGCCGGCGACATATCGCTTGCGGAATCGGTAATAATACGAATGGACATAACAAATCCTTTCTTGCGCGGAGCTCGCGCGGGGAATTTTGACAGCAATGCCCCGGCACGGTATACGCGCTCAAACGGGACTATGCAGTTGTTAATGGGAAGCAAATGCCTTGGCGGCCTTAGATCTCGCGCAGGGTGTTGAGAATCGTGCGCAGCGACGCATACATCTGCTCGCGCTGCTCCACACCCATAGCCTTACCGGTGGTATCGAGCACCTCGCGAATGATGCGGTCCGCCTCGCTCATGCTCTCGCCGCCCAGAGCGGTCAGGCGCACCGGAGCACGATACTTAACGGCGGCATCGCCCGAATCATCGACCTCGACGTAGCCACCCTCCTCCAGATGCGCGAGCGTACGCGAGACGGCGGCGCGGGTCACGCCTGCCATGCGAGCCAGGTCGGCGCCAGTCAGGCCATCCTTGCTGCGCTCAAGATAGTACAGGCACATAACGTCGGAGCCCTTGAGACCCAGCCTAGCGCCCTCAGACGTCTTAATGCGCTGGATCTCCTTGTAGAGACCGCTGATCAGTCCGACAAAGTCCTCGAAACGTGTCTCGTCGCTCTGCTGCATGGGAGACGACCGCCTTTCGCTTGCATAATGCTAACGGGTAAACATCTTAGTCGCATAAGGCGACACCCGTACCCAAATACCCCATTTGTTAACCCATCAACATAAAAACCACCACAAAGGGGACAGGCACCTTTGTGGTGGTTTGGGGCATCAATAGGTTCTAGGCGCCGCTACAGCTCCACGCAAGGATTGTCGCGGGTCACAAGCGTCTTAATGACAACCGTCGCTCCCAGATAGCGCTCAAGCAGCTCGGCTAAGCGATCGATCGCAGCCTGGCAATCCCCCATCCGCTCGGGCTCAACACATTCAATCGCCAAAAACGCGTCGGCCGAATCGTCGGACAGAGCCGTTCGAACGCCGTCGCGCCAGTTCCAGCAGCGGCACACGGCGCCCGCATCGTCGATGTAGGCCAGCTCGCCGGGCAGCGTCGGGTCATCCGCTTCCTCGCCAAGCGGCAAGAACGCATCGCCACCATCGGTCACCTTCAAGCGAAGATCTCCCTCAATCGCATGCAGGTCCTCGCCGCCAACGGGCAGCGCATAAGTCAACGAAATCGTGTTGTAGATATCCACCGCCGGTGTGATGTGGCCGACCGGCTTGCCTTTGAGCACGCGCTTGAGCAGGTTCTCAACTGAGCAACGCGCGCCCTTCTTGGTCTTGAACAGGCGATACGCCTCGCGCCATGCCTTAACCGGCGCGTTCTCGCTGATAGTGTCGCTGGTCAGATGACGCTCCGCATCGATATTGGCGCGGTCGAGCAACGCCGCAATCGCATCCACGTCCTCTTGAGGAATCTGAGCCGTGGGCTTCATGCCCTCCACGACCACAACACCGACCGCTGCCTGCGGAAACAGCTCCCAGAATGAATCCTCGGCAATAAAGCTCTTCATACGCTCTCCCTTCATTATGCGCGCTCGAGTGAGGGCGCCTAAACAAAAAGCGCCCTCACGACGGCCACCTTCAAAGTCCTACGGTGCCGTCACAAGAACGCTTGCGCTGTCCCCATCCGGAGAAGGGGACGATATGTCAGGCGTATTGTAACCCGAGTCATCCACGCGAGCAAAACCACCACAAAGGCGCCTGTCCCCTTTGTGGTGGATATGGACTCACGGCGAAGCTAGTGGCGAAGTCCCAGCAACCCGCGGCCGCGATGACGGGCGTCGGCGTGTACTTGAGCGTGCGGGCCGGCGGCTTTGACGGACTCGGGCAGGTGCGAGTACTTCTTCTCGAAGTTCTCCTCGAACATCACTGCCAGGTTGTGCGCGGCCTCGTCATAGCGCGCGGTGCTCTGCCAGTATTGGCGCGGCACCAGGATGCCATCGGGCACGCCGTGGCACGTCGTGGGAATGTCGACGTTAAAGATGTCGTCGTGCACGAACTCGCTGTCCTCGATGGTGCCGTCGAGGGCGCGCGCGACCAGCGAGCGCGTGTAGGCAAGCTCGATGCGATGGCCCACGCCGTAGCCGCCGCCAATCCAGCCGGTGTTGACCAGGTACACGCGCGTGCGGCCGTCGGCAATGCGCTCGCCAAGCATCTTGGCGTAAACCATGGGGTCGAGCGGCATAAACGGCTCGCCGAACAGCGAAGAGAACGTGGGCGTGGGCTCGGTGACGCCGACCTCGGTGCCGGGAATCTTAGCCGTAAAGCC
>UQMM01000042.1 GCA_900542165.1 uncultured Collinsella sp.
CCACGCGGGCGGCACCGCTGGCGACCATATCCCACTGGTCCAGGCGCTCACCGGCCGAAAGGCGCGAATGGAACACGGCAACCGTCTCGCCAAAGCGCGAGCGAAAGCGACCGACGGTCTGAGCCGTCAGCGATATCTCGGGCACGAGCACGCAGGCTGAGCGGCCGGCCGCGAGTACGCGCTCGATGGCGGAGAGGTAGACCTCGGTTTTGCCGGAGCCTGTAACACCGTCCACGAGCAACACGTCGCCGTGCGCATCCAGGCGGGTGCGCTCAATCTGCGCGAGCGCCTGCTGCTGGCCGTTGGTAAGGGAGACCGGCGCCTTACCGCTTGCCGAGGACAGCGTGGTCTGCTCGCTGCAGCCACGCCACGCACGGCGCTCCTCCACCACCACGACACCGCGCTTTTCGAGCGCCTTGATGGTCGCCGACATGCTGTTGTAGAGCAAGTTGAGGTCGCGCGTCGTGACCGGCCCGCACTGGAGCGCCTCGATGAGCTGACGCTGGCGGACAGCAGTCTTGGGCGGCGTATAGTCGAAACCCTCGGGCGTGAGCATAACCCAGCGGTTTTGGATAGGCTTGACGGCGGGACGCTCAACCGTCCACACGCCGTCGTCACCCTTGACCACACGCGGGCTGCCGCCCGGGGGCAAAAACAGGCGCAGGCACTCGGAAAGCGTCGCGACATATTCGCGGCTCATCCAACGTGCGATACGGGCGGCTTCGGCGGTAAAGAGCGGTTTGCTGAGGATAGCCTCGATGGCTTTAATACGCGCGGGGTCGAGAGCTTCATTACCTTGCAGGTCGGCCAGCTCGGGCGCGATGTCGACGATGTAGCCCGCGGCCGCACGGTTGCCAAAGTGGACTAGGACCGTGGATCCGACCTGCGCCTCGTTAGCAAGGGACCCTGGGATGCCGTAGGCGAATGGCTCGGACAGCGCACGCGTCGGGATGTCGAGGACTACGCTCGCATAGGCGACGACGGGTTCGGGTACGGGCTCGGGCTGCGCCGGGGCGGCGGCAGGAGTCGCGGACTTCGGAGCTTCCTCCGGTTCCGGCGAACCAAACAGCGAAAGTTGCTCGGCCATGGCCCCAGCACCTCCTATCCCATACGTCTACAGAAACAAGAGCCCCGCTCTGAGTGAACGGGGCTCGGATACATACATTTGCGCAGCGATTACAGCGCCATCGTGCGGGCGCGGTCGATGCGCGCCAGGCAGTCGTCGCGGCCGACGAGCGCCATGGTCTCGCCCAGCGGAGGACTCACCATGTTGCCGCAGACGGCGACGCGCACGGCCTGGAACACCACGCGCTTCTTAAGGTCCATCTGCTCGGGAAGCGGCTCAAGCGCGGCGTCAATGTTGACAGCCGTCCACTCGTCCACACCCTCGAGCGCGGCCTTAGCGGCATCCAGAATGGCACCCATGCCTTCCTTGGCCAGGCCCTTGTTGACAGACTTCTCGTCATACTCGAGCGTCTCGGCCGTAGCAAAGATGGGAGCGGCGACGGTCACGGCGTCGGCCGGCATCTTGGTGCGCGGTTTAACGATGGCAGCGAGCGCGTCGATCCAATCCTCGCCGTACTCGACATTACCCTCGATGAGACCCGCCTCATGCAGCTCGGGGACCATGATCTCGTCGGCAAACTGAGCATCGGACATGCCGTTGATGTACTCGGCATTGACCCAGTCGAGCTTCTTGGGGTCGAAGGTCGCCGGGTTCTTGGAGATGCGGTCGAGCGAGAACTTGCTGGCCAGGACTTCGCGCGGGATGATCGTGGTCTCGCCGTCGAGCGACCAGCCGAGCAGCGCCAGGTAGTTGACGAAGGCATCGGACAAGTAACCGGCGTCACGGTACTCCTCCACCGAGGTGGCGCCGTGGCGCTTGGAGAGCTTCTTGCCGTCGGCGCCCAGGATCATGGAGATGTGGGCAAACGTGGGCACGGGCGCGCCGAGGGCCTCGTAGACCATGACCTGGCGCGGGGTGTTGGACAGGTGGTCGTCGCCACGGATGACATGGGTGATCTTCATCATGGCGTCGTCGACGACGGTCGCGAAGTTGTACGTGGGCGTGCCATCGGAGCGGAAGATGACAAAGTCGTCGAGCTCCTTGGCGTCGAAGGTCACCTCGCCGTGGACGGCGTCGTGGATGACGACGTCGCCGCGGTCCTCGGGCACCTTGATGCGCAGGACGTAGGACTCGCCGGCCTCGATGCGGCGGCGGGCCTCCTCGGGATCAAGATCGCGGCAACGGCGCTGATAGCCCTGGAAGGGGTCCTTGCGCTCCTGCGCGGCCTTGCGGTCGGCGTCGAGCTGTTCCTTGGTGCAGAAGCAGGGATAGGCCTTGCCCTCGTCCCAAAGCTTCTGGGCGGCCTGCTTATACAGGTCCAGGCGCTCGGTCTGGGCGTAGGGGCCAAAGTCGCCGCCCACCTCGGGACCCTCGTCCCAGTCCAGGCCCAGCCAACGCATGGCGCGCAGGATGATCTGCGTGTTCTCATCGGTGGAGCGGGTGGGATCGGTGTCGTCGATGCGCAGGATGAACGTGCCGCCGTTTGCGCGGGCGAAAGCCCAGTTATAGATAGCGGTGCGGGCGCCGCCGATGTGCAGCTTGCCCGTCGGTGAGGGTGCAAAGCGGACGCGAACGTCTGATGCCATGGAAATCTCCTCGATTGCAGGATGGATGTCTAACCGCACCAGTATAAAGCATCAAGGCAACCTCCGCACAAAGGGCACCGACCTAGTCATTGGGGACAGACTTAAATGACCAATCGTTGTAGTCATTGGGGACATTCTTGGTTTAAGACTGGTCATTTAAGTCTGTCCCCAATGAGTAGGTGCGGAAAGGGTGTGAATGTTGGATTTACGCGCTATGATGTGCCCTTGCATAGAGAGCCCGGCGGAATGGTAACGGTCGCCGGGACACGTTTTTGAAAGGACAATCATGTCAGAAGAACTTCGTTCCATCCCACCTCAACACGGGTCCTTTGTTTTTACGTCGGAGTCGGTGACCGAAGGTCATCCCGATAAGATCGCCGACCAGATCAGCGACGCCGTCCTCGACGCAATCCTCGCCAAAGAAATAGAGCTGCAGGAGCAGGGCTACATCGCCCCCAACGGCGTGCCGGCCAACGTGGAGAACGTCCGCTGCGCCTGCGAGACCCTCGTGACCACCGGCACCGTCATCGTCGCCGGCGAGATTCGCACCCAGGCCTACGTCGACGTACAGGAAATCGCCCGCGGCGTTATCCGCCGCATTGGCTATAACCGTGCCAAATTCGGTTTTGACTGCGACACCTGCGGCGTTATGAGCCTCATCCACGAGCAGTCGCCCGATATCGCCCAGGGCGTTGACGAGTCCTTCGAGACCCAGACCGGCGCTACCACCGACCCGATCGACCTGATCGGTGCCGGCGACCAGGGCATGATGTTCGGTTATGCCTCCAACGAGACCAAGACCCTCATGCCCATACCACACTACCTGGCAAGCCGCCTGGCCGAGCGCCTGGCCGCCGTGCGTCACGACGGTACCCTCGCCTATCTGCGTCCCGACGGCAAGACCCAGGTCACCGTGCGCTACGAGGAAGGCAAGCCCGTCGAGGTCACGACCATCGTCATCTCCACGCAGCACGCCGCCGAGATCGAGGACATGGGCAAGATCAAGGCCGACCTCATCGAGCACGTCATCACCCCGGTCATGGCCGCTGAGAACATGCCGTGGGACAACGCGGACATCTACGTGAACCCCACCGGTCGCTTTGTCGTGGGCGGCCCCATGGGCGACACGGGCCTCACCGGCCGCAAGATCATCGTCGACACCTACGGCGGCTACGGCCGTCACGGCGGCGGTGCCTTTAGCGGCAAGGACTGCACCAAGGTCGACCGCTCCGCCGCGTATGCCGCGCGCTGGGTCGCCAAGAACGTGGTCGCCGCCGGTCTTGCCGACCGCTGCGAAGTCGAGCTTGCCTACGCCATCGGCGTTTCCAAGCCCCTCTCAATCATGGTCGACACCTTCGGTACCGCACATGTTGCCGAGGACAAGATCGTTGAAGCCGTAGAGAAGACCTTCGACCTGCGCCCGGGCGCAATCATCCGCGACCTCGACCTGCGTCGCCCCATCTACGAAAAGACGGCAGCCTATGGTCACTTTGGCCGCGAAGACGCCGACTTCACCTGGGAGAAGACCGACCGAGTCGAAGAACTCAAAGCAGCCTGCGGCCTGTAAGCACGCGGCTAAAGCTACAGCCAAATAGAAACGCACCAAAAAGAGGTACCGAAACAACCGGTACCTCTTTTTTATTTAATCGGTGGTGAAGATAAGTCGACATGGAGCACAGAATAGGTCTCCAGCTGATGGATTTTGCAGCATGAGCGCCTCTACCATGTATCCTAAGTTCCGAGGGCTTTGGTATTTGGTCGATCGCGAGTTCCGCACGAGCCGGAGGCCACTTAATGTGGCCTCCGTGCGAGCCAGGACTGTAGAGCAGGCGACCAAATACCAAAGCCCTCGGAACGACGGGATAGAGAAGGAGCACCCATGGCAGGCAAGCCGCAAACACTAGCTACGACCTCGGCATTCGAGATCTTGGGCCCCGTCATGGTCGGCCCCAGTTCATCGCACACCGCCGGCGCCCTGCGCTGCGCCCAAGTTGCCGCCAGCCTGTTGGAAGGCCGCATCACCAAAGTCACCTTTGGCCTGTGGAACTCCTTCGCCCACACCTACCGCGGCCACGGCACCGATCGCGCACTCGTCGCGGGCATCCTGGGCCTCGACACCGATGACGAGAACATCAAGCAGGCCTTCGACCTCGCACACGAGCAGGGCCTCGAATATCACTTTGACATCAAGGGCGACGACGCCTCTATCCACCCCAACACCGTCGACATCGACATGGTCGACGACACGGGCGCCACGGCGCAGGTCCGCGGCGAGAGCCTGGGCGGCGGCAAGATGCGCATCAGCCGCATTAACGGCGTCGGCGTCGACATCTCGGGCATGTACTCCACGCTCTTCGTGGCGCACCAGGACGTCCCCGGTGTGCTCGCCGCGCTCACGAACCTTCTCGCCTACGCACACGTGAATATCGCCTTCTGCCGCACCTACCGCACCGAAGTGGGCGGCCAGGCCTACTCCGTCTTTGAGACCGACGGCGCGCCCGACGACACCGTCGTCCCCATGCTGCGCAAGCTCGACAATGTCGATTACGCGACCTTTATCGAGCTCCCCGGTTCTGCCTCGTCGCTCTCCCCCGGCGTCTCGGCCAAGGAGATCTTCGACGACGGCGAGCAGCTGCTCGATGCGTGCAAGGAACTGGGGCTCAGCATCGGCGCCATCATGGCCATGCGCG
Organism: uncultured Collinsella sp.; assembly: GCA_900542165.1. Classification (GTDB taxonomy): domain Bacteria; phylum Actinomycetota; class Coriobacteriia; order Coriobacteriales; family Coriobacteriaceae; genus Collinsella. The sequence continues at coordinate 5,343 of UQMM01000042.1, forward strand.
AGGCGCGTCTGACCGGCGAGGCCCACGCCGTCGCCGCCATGCGCCGCGTGCTCGACGTTATGCGCGAGGAGACCACGGCCCCCATCGTCAATCCGCAGCGCTCGCTCGGCGGGCTTATCGGCGGCGAAGCAAAGCTTGTCGATGCCACCGGCCGCAACGACCTTGGCTCCAACTTAATGGGCACCGTTCAAACCGACGCCGTGGCCCGCGCGATGGCCGTGCTCGAGCGCTCCGCCACGATGGGAGTGATCGTCGCCGCCCCCACGGCAGGCTCCGCGGGTGTCGTGCCCGGCTGCGTGCTGGCGCTCGCCGATCACCTTCAGCTCGACGACGAGCAGGTCATGGACGCGCTCTACTGCGCAGCCGCCATCGGCCTCAACCTCACCACGAGCGCCTGCGTCGCCGGCGCCGAGGGCGGCTGCCAGGCCGAGGTGGGAAGCGCCGCCGCCATGGCAGCCGCCGCGCTGGTGCAGATGCTCGGCGGCACGCCCGAGCAGGCGCTCGACGCCAGTTCCATCGCGCTGAGTAACCTGCTGGGCCTCGTTTGTGACCCCGTCGGTGGCCTCGTGGAGGTGCCCTGCCAAAACCGCAACGCCATCGGCGTGGCAGCGGCCTTTAGTTCGGCACAACTCGCCCTCGCAGGCATTAAGAGCTTGGTGCCGTTTGACCAGATGGCACATGTCATGCTCTCGGTGGGTCACGCGTTGCCGGCCACGCTGCGCGAGACGGCAAAGGGCGGCATCGCGCAGGCTCCGGCCGCACTTTCGGCCTGTGCAAAATGCGGTGTGTGCGGATAGCGGCAAAGAATGACTCAAAGGTGGGACAAATGTCCCACCTCTTTTGAATGCCACCGTTTCCGTACCACAAACAGCAGGGCAATCGCTATAATGCAAGCCCAGTAAAAACACGATGAGCCATAAGGCGAAATTCGAAGGATATGCATACGATGTCGCAAAACGATCGAACTCAACTGATTCCCGATCCGCAGCAGCCGAGCAGGCACACCGGCGGCGTTCAGTCACCGCGTCCTATCGCGCCGAGCCACGGTCAGCAGCGTGGTGCGGCAAACGCTTCCCAACGCCCGAACCAGCAGCGACAGCAGCGTCAACAACGTCAGCAGCGCCAGGCAAACGGCAATGCGCCCAAGCAGCCCCCCACGCACGCCCGAGGCGATCGCGGTCCCGCGCGCAAGTCCGCCGGCAACAATAAGTCGGGCAAAAAGACGACGCTCTTTGTCGTCCTGGGTCTTATCGTCATTGTCTATATCGTAGGCATCGTAGCGTTTTCGCAGGTAGCCTACCCCAACACCACCATCGCCGGCGTCGACGTCTCGTTCTCCAACGCTTCGTCTGCCGCCACCAAGGTCAACTCGGCATGGAAGCACTATAAGCTCACCGTGACAGGCGATGACTTTAGCTGGACCTATCAGCCCGAGTCCGATGAGCCCATCGTCGACGGAGAGGCTGCCGCAAAAGAGATCATCAGCCACAACGAAGCCTTTGCATGGCCGGTCCGCCTTGTGGAATCCTTAAGCGGCAAGACCAAAACAACCGCTACCTCCAACGAAGTCGATCTTGATCAAGACGTCGACCTGTCCATGCTCTCCGACACCTTTGACCAAAAGAAGTTTGAGAAGGATCTGGGCGCCGCCATCGACGAGTTTAACGAAGGCCGTTCGGGCACGTTCGAGGCCAATAGCTCCTATGACGAGCGGGCCGGCAAGTTTACCGTCGAGAAGGCGCGCTCCAACGAAAAACTCAACCGCGACCATGTCATTAAATATGCCGAGCTCGAGCTTGCCTCGCTGGCCGAGACCGTAGATCTTTCCAAGCTCGGCAACGATGCCTATGAGCCGCTCAATGGAACGCTGACCGATGATCAGATTCAGGCCGCATGCGATGCCGCCAACAACTTCCTGGGCGTCAACGTGACCCTCAAGCTCAACGGCGAGGATGCCGGCAAGGTTGATGGCAGCTCCGTATTGCAGTGGATCAGCTTTGCCGATCCGGCCAACCCCACGCTCGATTCGTCGCAGATCAGCAGCTGGGCAGCCGAGCTCGCCAACGGCTTTAATACCGTGGGCTCTACTCGCTGGTGGACGCGCGCCGATGGCAAGCAGTGCGCCGTCGAAGGCGGTGACTTTGGTTGGTCCATCGACAGCAGCTCGCTCGCCAAGCAGGTCGAGGACGCCATTAACAACAAGCAGACCGGCGAAATCGAGATCAAGTACTCCCAGAAGGCCGACACCTTTACCGCAAAGGGAGAGCCCGACTGGAAGGCGTATATCGACGTCGACCTGTCCGAGCAGCACGCGCGCTACTATGACGAGAACGGTAATATCGTTTGGGAGGCCAACTTTATTTCCGGCAAACCGGGCGAAGACGCCACCCCCGAGGGCGTGTGGCAGATCAACAGCAACGACGGCGGCAGCACCCTGATCGGAGCCAAGGACCCCGAGACCGGTAAGCCCAAATACGAAAGCCCGGTGAGCTACTGGATGCCGTTCGAGGGCAATATGATCGGCTTCCACGATGCCACCTGGCAAAACGACAAGAGCTTCGATAACGCCGAGTCGTACAAATGGTGCGGCAGCCACGGCTGCATCAACCTGCGCCTGGCAGACGCCAAGGCACTTCACGACTGCATCAAAGTCGGCCTGTGCGTGGTTGTCCACTCGTAGGAAAACACGCCTTCACACAACGGGAAACTGACGCTCCAATCTAACAGTTCCGAAAGAATCCGCCATATGCGCCCGCCTCACGCGACGGGCGCATATACTAATTGAGGAACTTTCTATAAAGGAGACGCCATGTCGAATGTCCCCACCATCAGCTCGGGACCAAATGATACCGAGCGAGCGCCCGAGGGTGCCACCGAAACGATTCCCCTCATAACAGACGTGCACGCCACACAGCAAAATGGCAGCACAAGCGATACAACCGAGATTTCTGACGAAGAGGCCTACGCCAAGCTCAAAGCAAAGCGTGCCGAACGTCGACGCAAAAAGCTGATTCGACGCGGTATTGCCGCCGGCGTCGTGGGTGCCATCGCGCTCATTGCCATTGTCGCAACCCTGATTATCAATGCGCAGCCACAGGGCGCTAACGAGCCTGTGACCGACATGGTGACCGAGGGCACGTTTACCACAACGGTCGAGGCTAAAGGCCAGCTCAAACCCATTTCGTCCTCAGTGGTCTCCCCTTCTGTCGACGGTACAGTCGATTCGATCAACGTGCAGGCGGGCCAATCCGTCAACGAGGGCGACGTGCTTATGACCATTAAAAACGACGAGCTCGATCGCAACGTTGCCGAGGCGCAGCGTGCAGTTGCTGCCGCTCAGGAAGACCTCGCTAATGCGAAGAAAGCCGCAGCTGCCGCGCAGGCCACCCCAACGACGGACGTCGATGGAGCTTCCGCAGCGGCTGGCGTCTCCGACGCATCAGCGGACACGAACGCCGTATCGGCCGCGCAGCGCAGCCTCGCTTCGGCCCAGGCAAACCTCGATCAGGCGAACGCCAAGGCCGCCGGCCGTACGGTCACGGCACCGAGCTCGGGCAGCATCGTGGAGCTCAACGCCAAGGTGGGCGCCACGGTAACAGGCGGCATGATCATGGGCGAAAGCGATACGAGCGGTGGCAAGCAGTGCATGCAGATCGCCGACCTATCCAAGATGAAGGTGACCGTGCAGGTGGGCGAAAAGGACATCGCCAAGATCGCCGTTGGGCAGAGCGCCAACGTCACGTATCCCGCGTTTCCCGATATCGTGAGCCAGGGCACCGTCACGGCTATCGCGTCGGTGGCAAACTCCGACGCCGCCAACGGTGGCGGCGGCAGCGTAACCTTTAACGTCGACATTCTCATCGAGGCGCCCGACGCGCGCCTGAAGCCGGGCATGACGGCCGAGGTCTCGGTGGTGACCGAGCGGCTCGACGACGTAGTGATGGTTCCGACGTTGGCGCTCATGACCGAAGACGGCGAACACTATTACGTCAACGTGGCGGCTGATGAAGAGGGCAAGCAAACCCGTCGCGTGAAGGTGACCGTCGTGACGCAAAACGACAACGAAGCCGTAGTCGGCAAGACACAGGTCAAGCGCGACGACCAGGGCAACGAGATCAACCCCAACGTACCGGTTACCAAGCTGCGCGATGGCGACACGCTCGTCATGGACACCGGAGCGGACGCAACGGCTGACGGCGGCTACAGCGCGGATTCGGGCAGTATGTCTGCCGATGAGGACATGTAATGCGTCCCGTTATCGACATCCGCAACGTGCACCGCATCTTTGAGAGCGAGGCGGGTTGCGCCCACATCCTGCACAACGTGAGCCTGGCGGTAAATCCCGGCGAATTCGTCGCTATCACTGGCCCCTCGGGCTCGGGCAAATCAACGCTCATGAACATCCTAGGCTGCCTGGATAAGCCGACGGCGGGCGACTACTACCTGCAAGGGCTCAACGTGGCCGAGCTTGACGATGACGAGCTCACCGAAGTCCGCGGCCTGAGCATTGGCTTTGTCTTTCAGAGCTTCAACCTGCTGCCGCGCCTGTCGGTTATCGAAAACGTCATGCTGCCGCTGGCCTACACCAATGTGCCCCGTAGCCAGCGCGAAATGCGCGCCGTGCACGCGCTGCAGGCCGTCACGCTGCCGGTCGACCACTGGGACCACCGCATATCAGAGCTCTCGGGCGGACAGATGCAGCGCGTCGCAATCGCGCGAGCCCTCGTCAATGACCCGCCCATCATTCTGGCCGACGAGCCGACGGGAAACCTGGACTCCGCAACCGGAGTGCTCGTCATGGAAACATTCCACAAGCTTCAGGAGCGCGGCAAGACCATCGTGCTCATCACACACGACCCCGGCATCGCCGCCGAAGCCGACCGCGCCGTGACCATCCGCGACGGCCGCATCCATGACGGCGCGTATATTCCACATGCACCGAAGACCCTACGCAGCGCCGTAGATAGCCTGCCCATGATTTCCGCCTCCGCCAACCCGCCGAAAGGAGTGGTGGCATGAGCGCCCGCGATCTCATCCAGGAAGCCCTTCACTCGCTCGAGGCCAACAAGGGCCGCAGCCTGCTCACCATCCTGGGCATCGTCATTGGCATCGCCTCGGTTATCGCCATGACTTCGCTCATCGGCGGCATCCAAAACAGTTTGGTCAACAGCCTGGGCCTCAATGCGGCACGCATGGTGCAAATCTATTCGTCGCAAGAACTCACCGAGTCGGACATCGAGAAGCTTCAAAAACTGGTGCCGCAGATAGAGCAGATCGGCATTGTCGACAGCGCGTATACCGAGTACAAGACCGGCGATAAAAGCTATACCGTCATGGCACAGGGTGTCGATAGCGACATGCTCGACGCCGTGGGGGCCAGCAAGCTCGTTGCGGGGCGAACCTATTCCCAGGCCGAGTCCCAATCAGGCTCGCGCGTGGCGCTCATCAGCCGCGGCGGCGCCGATCAGCTTTACGGCAACGAACAGGATGCGCTGGGGAAAACCATCAAGGTGTCCAACGGCGAGGTGCAGATTGTAGGCGTGATTGATGGCGGCAGCGACTCCATGGGCTCGCTCACGCTGTATATGCCACGCGAAACCATCTCCGGGCTGTTTGGCGACGAGAACCCTTCATTCCCCAGCGTGACGGCACTTGCCGCCGAGGGCACGGACATGGATGAGCTCTGCAAGACCATCGAGTCCAAGGTGCGCGCGATGAAGGGCATCGCGGAGGATGATGAGTACGACAGTGTATCGGCGACCTCCATGAAAAGCGCCATCGATGCACTCAACTCCTTTATGGGCGCGTTCTCGCTTATCATGGGTGCTGTCGCCAGCATCTCGCTGCTTGTCGGCGGTATCGGCATTATGAATATGATGCTCACCAACGTGACCGAGCGCATCCGCGAGATCGGTATTCGCCGTGCCCTGGGCGCCAGTCGTCGCGATATCACCGCGCAGTTTTTGGCCGAGTCCTCGGCACTGTGCGTCACCGGTGGCCTGCTGGGTGTCCTGATTGGCTATCTGCTGGCCTGGGGCCTCGCGATGTTTGCCGCAGGATCAGGGGTTCTTGGCGAGCTCGGAGCCAGCGGGCAAATCACACCGAGTTTTTCAATCGCCACGGTGCTGCTGGCCTTCGCCGTCTCCGTCGGCATCGGCGTAATCTTTGGCTTCTACCCCGCTCGCCGGGCGGCAAAGCTCAACCCGGTGGAGTGCCTGCGCTACCAGTAAGTCACCACCAACAAGTTGCGGTGAATTAGGGACTGAATGGGGGTGCGGACGATTTCTTGGACCGCGCCTAGGCGTATCCAAGCTTCCTGCGGT
>UQMM01000043.1 GCA_900542165.1 uncultured Collinsella sp.
GTTCTCGAGCGCGGCGGGGGCGGATTCGCGGGGGAGCGAGCGGACGTCGGCATCCAGGCTGCGGCAGATCTGGCGCGAGTCGATGACGATGATCTTGCCGGCGCGGCGTGCCTCGGCGTAACCGTCCAGGTGGATCTTGAACCAACTGTCCTCAAAGGCGGCGTTGTGCGCCATGTACGGGTACTTCTTCATAAGCTTGAGCAGCTGCTTCTGCAGTTCCTTGTTCTCGCGGAACGGCTTTTTGCCGTCGATGTCGTCCCAGGTGATGTGGTGGATATTCGACAACGGCACATCCTCGCCGCGGTAGATGTCGGGCAGACCGCAGTAGTGCGCCTCGGCGTCGTGCGGGACGGCGTCGCTGGTGAGCTCCATGATTTCCCAACCCACATTGATGATATAACCGCGCTCGGGTGCACGGCCGGTGGTCTCGATGTCGACACCGAGCACGGTGCCCTGGATGGGCTTGCGGGCGTAGGCCACGCCGAGCGCGTCGCGGTCGCCGCGGATCTCGCGCATAACGGACGCGGCGGTGCGCTTTTGCATCTTGCCGATGGCGGCGCAGGTGTCGGCATCGGACAGGCCGCGCGAAAGCGTCGCGGGCGTCACGTTGCGCAGGCGTGCCTCGCCAATCTGGTCGCACAGGTCGCGGTTGCGGTCGGCCAGGTCGCGCACGGTGGCAAAGTCGAAGCCGGGGTCGACCTCGGCGGTAAAGTACTCGGTCTCGAGCACCTTGAGGGCCTCTTCGCCCTTCTGGCGCTCGGACTCCATGGCGCCGTGATCGCCATAGATAAACATGGGAATAAACGGCTGGCGCTCGTATTCGAGTGCTTGTGAAACGTTCATATAACTGCTCCTTGGATGGGCCGCGTCGTGCGGCTCAGGGTCATTAAGATGTGGCGAGATGATAGTTTACCATGGGCAACTATTGGCATCGCGCCTAGGACAACTACAATACCCTAGTTGACCGCTAGGACTTTTACAATGCTGCCGAAAGACACGAAAGGTTCCATCCGTCATGGATTTGCTGATTGATATTCTGCTCGACGCCGGCAAGGACACGCTCTCGCTGGTACCGTTCTTATTGGTGACATATCTGGCCCTCGAGACCCTGGAGCACGTCGCGGGCGACAGCGTTAACGGCGCCATCAAGCGCGCCGGTGCCGCGGGCCCCGTGGTTGGCTCGTTGCTGGGCATGGTGCCGCAGTGCGGCTTTTCGGCAATGGCGGCCACGCTGTACGCCGGTCGTGTCGTGACCTTGGGCACGTTGGTGGCGGTGTTCCTTTCGACCTCCGATGAGATGCTGCCGCTGTTGCTCGCCGAGCAGGTGCCCGTGCAGACCATGGCGATGCTTTTGGCTTCGAAGGCACTGATCGCGCTGGTCACGGGCTTTATCGTGGACGCCGCCATTCGCGGCCTGCGTCGTAACGCTCGCGCGCATGCGGCGATTCGCCGTACCGTGCTGGGGGCCGCTGCTAATTCGGCTCATGTGAACTGCGCGCACGACGACCACAGCGGCGGTGACATCATCGACGAGGTGGCCGAGGCGGGCGTGAGCGCCGACCACATCCACGAGCTGTGCGAGCGCGATCATTGCGGTTGCGATGAAGACGAGGACGAGTATGAACACGGACATGGCCACGATCACGGTCATGAGGGCGAGCATGAACACCATGATGGCCACGGTCACTCCCACTCCCACGAAGGGACGCCTGTCCTGTCGATCATCCGCAGCGCGATCTCGCACACCGTGCAGGTCTCGGTATTCATTTTTCTGGTGACGCTGGTCCTGGTCGCCGTGCTCGAGACCTTCGGCGAGTCCGCGATCGAGCAGTTCCTGCGCGGCAACGAGACGCTTGCGGTCCTGGGCTCGGCACTCGTCGGCCTGATTCCCAACTGCTCGGCCAGCGTCGTCATCACGCAACTGTACCTGGAAGGCGCGCTGCAGCTGGCCCCGATGCTCGCCGGCACGCTCATCTCTGCCGGTGTGGGCTACCTGGTGCTGTTCCGCACCAACCGTAGCGCCCGCGAAAACGTCCTGTTCCTGATCATGATGTACGTCATCGGTGCCGGCTGGGGCCTCATCCTCTCCGCCTTCGGCCTCTAAGTGGGCCTAACAAAACGGGCTTCAAAATAGCCATGCTCGGCGCCTGCACAATGCGGCGACGCATGGCATTTTGAAGCCCGTTTTTTGTTGAGCCATGGATTTTGAGCGCTCATACCGCCCAAAGCAAAAAAAAGCAGATTTCCGGGCATGTCCCAAAAATCTACCTTGGTTAGCGCAGCAGCTCGGTGAGTTTGCGCTTAAAGCGAGCCCGGTCTTCGCTGGTAAATGCCGCCGGTCCGCGAGTGCGTCCCCCGGCGCGGCGTACCTTCTTTTCCTCGTGGCGAATAAACAGCTGCATGTCGATAGTCGCCTTGTCGTACACGCGCCCGCGCACGCCGATGGCGGCGGCATCGCGCCCGAGCACCATGCTCGCCAAGCCAATGTCCTGCGTCACGACCACGTCGCCCGCCTGCAGGCGTTCGACAATGGCAAAGTCGGCGCTGTCGGCGCCCACGCTCACATCGAGCGTCGTGACCCAAAATCCGCGTCGAGCGTGCTCAGCATCGCGCGGGTCGTCGCGGCGAATGTGCCGTTCTAGGTTTTGCGTGCTGTTGCCGGCGATAACAACGGCGACGCCCGCCCGCCGCGCGCAGTCAATCGACTCGCGCGTGACCGGGCAGGCGTCTGCATCAATAAAGAGCGTTCGTGGCATCTAGTGCACCAGTTTGCCAAATTGAATAGCACGAACAATCAGCGTTACGCCAAACACCAGCAGTGCGGCGCCGCTAAAGATGACGAGCATCTTGGCCGACCACAGCGGATAGATAAACACGAACATGCCGGCGATGATGGAGAGTGCGCCGCTCAGGATGGCGAGGGCGCGGTTGGACGAAAGCTCGGACTCCAGAATGGACATGACACCTTCGACAATCCAGCCAAAGCCGGCCACGATAACCACCATCGTGGTGAGCGTCGCGGTCGAGAAGGCCTGGTTGCGCAGGATTATGGCGCCGCCCAAGATAATGAGTAGGTTGGAGATGATGCTCGTCACGCGCCAGCCGGTGGGCAGCAGCGGCTCAAAAATGGCAGTGAACAGCCTGATGGCAGCAGTGATTACAAAGTAAAAACCCAGGACAGTCGTCAAAAAGACGAGGGACTTGGCGGGTGCAAAAAGCAGCGCGATACCAGCAATGAGCGCTAAGACGCCCGTGATGGCGTAAATCCAGCGCACGGCCTTGACGGCTTTGCCCGCCATGCTTTTCTCGTCAAATCCAAACTGGCTCGATTTTTGGTCATCGTTCTTAAAGATGCCCATAATGTCTCCTTTCCGTGCGGCGTAAGCCTTGATCGTTACAACCAGTATCGCCTAAAGGCGCTGGCGTATGGGTCGGAGAGGGCGAAACGTAACCCAAAGGCCCCGAATTGTTTCCGTTGTTCCCCACGTTGCGATTTTCTATTCAACAGGTGTAGAACATTGCAGCCCTGTTCGTTATTGCCTACGTTTTAGGTTAGATTTTCCTAAGGACAATTGGCTTGTATTGGGGGTCCCTATGAACGAAGCAGTTCCCGAGGCGCCGTCGAGTGTCGAATCGATGGCAAAGCAAGGTTGCGAAAAGCTCGGTCTGGAAGCGTTTGATGCGCTGGTCCGTCGTGCCCGTACGTGCCGCCGCTTTGACGAGTCCATGCGCGTGCCGCGCGAGTTTTTGCTCGAGCTGGCGGAGCTGGCGCACCTGACTCCCTGTGGTGCCAATGCTCAGCGTCTTCGTTTTCATGTGGTGAGCGGTGCCGAGGATTGCGCGCGTGTATTTGATGAGCTTGCATGGGCTGGCGCGCTTAAGGATTGGCCGGGTCCTGCCGAGGGCGAGCGTCCGACCGGCTACATCGCGATTTTGGCCGAGTGCGCCGTTCCGGGCAAGCCTGCCGCTCCCATTACCGAGGTCGACACGGGCATTGCCGCGCAGACGATGATGCTCGCCGCCCGCAGCGCCACGCCCGAGGTGGCAGCCTGCATGTTCAAGGCCTTTACGCCCCGCGCGATCGATGCCATGGGGCTCGATAACGACAAGTATGAGCTCAAGCTGATCATGGCGTTTGGCGTTCCGGCCGAGACTCAGGTGGTCGATGCGATCGATTCCAACCCCGACGGCTCAATTAATTACTGGCGTGACGAGGCGCAGGTGCACCACGTGCCCAAGCGTCCGCTTGCCGACGTGCTGGTGTAGCTGAGCGTCGCCGCGGTGTGATCCGGCGGTGAACCACCACAAAGGTACCTGTCCCCTTTGTGGTGGTACGAGAGGAGGACATGTGGCCGATCTGTATTTGGTGCGGCATGGGCAGACTGAGCTCAATGTGCAGAGCATTTTGCAGGGCTGGCACGATTCGCCGCTTACGGCGCGCGGGCGTCAGCAGGCGCTGGCGACGCGCGCGGCGTTTGAGGCGCGCGGCGTGGCCTTTGATCATGTGTATTCCTCGCCGTTGGGCCGGGCGCGGCATACGGCCGAGCTTATCGTTGGCGAGGGCCGTTCTATTGAGCTGGTCGATGACCTGCGTGAGTGGCATTTTGGCTCGTTGGAGGGCACATCAAATCGCGAGATGCCGCCGCAGCCCTGGGGCGATTATCCGGTGGCCTTTGGCGGTGAGTCGGAAGCGCAGCTCCGGGCGCGTATGGTCGCGGCGCTGTCCCGCATCATGGCCAGGCCGCAGCACGACTGCGTGCTGGCGGTTTCCCACGGCTCAGCCTGCCAGGAGTTTCTTGAGTATGTGACTGGCGAGGGGGAGCTACCCGACAACGGCGCCGTGCTTCATTTTGGCTATTGCGACGGGGCGTTTTCGCTCCTTGATTGGTGACGAACGAAAGGACCCCTATGAATAAAGATCTGTATCTGGTCCGTCATGGACAGACGATATTCAACCTCAAGCGTATCATTCAGGGGTGGAGTGACTCGCCGCTTACGCAGTTGGGCTGCGACCAGGCGGCGCGCGCCGGCATGTTTTTACGTGCGCGCGGCATTGAGCCCGATCATGCCTACACCTCCACACTTCATCGCACCGAGCAGACTATCGCCAACTTGTGGCCGGGCTTGGCGTACGAGCGCCTGGACGGCCTGCGTGAGTGGTTCTTTGGTGACTTTGAGGCCGAGCGCGTGATGCTCATGCCCGAGCGCCCGTGGCGCGACTTCTATCGCCAGTTTGGCGGCGAGGGCCAGATGCAGGTGCGCGACCGCATGGTGGCGACGCTGACCGAGCTTATGCAGCGTCCGGACCATACGTGCGTGCTCGCGGTAAGCCATGGCTCGGCCATCAAGGAGTTCATGGACCACGTGAGGGGTGCGGCGGCCGACGAGCGCGATCGCGTGCCGGGCAACTGCTCAGTGCTGCATTTTGCGTTTGACGACGATGCCGGTACGTTTGAGCTGATTGAGATTTTTACGCAGGAGGATTACGCACGCGAGCTGGGGCTAGAGCCGCTCGTGGCTGCCGCGGGTCCGCAGCGCGGATAGCGCGGACGCAGCGATGCGGATCGCCGACATAATTGCTCAACAAGCAAGGGGCGGGGATGCATGCGTAGGCATTGCATCCCCGCCCCTTGCTTGTTGAGCAGCCGAGTATTTGTGCCGAGCGTTTAAGCCTGGCTAGAACCACCGTGCAATCTGGTGGGTGAGCAGGCCCGTTGGAACCTGCGGTGCGGCGCCTGCGACCTGCGCGGCGGGGAATAGCGCGGCAATGGCGAAGTTGAACGGCTCTTTGCCCGTGTAGGTGCCGGCTGCGCGGGCATCGTCGGCCAGGAGCTGTGCCGCACCTGCCAGCGCGGCGGCGTAGGCGGCATCAGCCGGCGTCGGTTCCGGCGCCTGGTCGAGCATGGCACGGATGGCGCCGACGGCGTCCTCGCGCTTGACCTCCCACACGCGGTGCGTAATGCCCGCAGGATCGGTGACGGCGTAGAGCGAGGCGCCCTCTTTGGCAGCGCTCAGGATGATGTCCATGACGGGCGACGCCTCGTAGGCGAGCGACACGGGCCGCGGCTGCACCTTGAGCTCGGCGATCGCGCGGGCGGCTGTGGCCGCATCTGCGAAGGCTACGTCGTCGCCCGCCAGCACACCGATCGGGCAAATCGCCACGACACCCGTCACGCGTCCCGGCTCGCCCGAGCATTCGTACACGTAATACGCCGCACCTGGGTCCTTAAGCATCAGGCCATCGGCAATGGCTCCGCGCAGGGCATCGTTGCCGCTCAGAATGCTGCCCATTGCAGGCAGCGCTTCGAGCACGCGGTCCTGAGCCGGGCGGATGCAGGGAAACGGAAGAGCTTTCATGGACGGTCCTAACGCGCGAGTCGGTTTGTTCGCGGCTTATTATGCCCCAACTTGGCTATCCGCGCCCCAGAGCGTGTTGTCGGCGAGCGCGATCAGCACCTGCTGGCAGCGAACGATATCGGCGTGGGGCACATATTCGTTGGGCTTGTGGGCGAGCGCGAGCGACCCGGGACCGTAGCTCATGCAATTGCGGTTACCCGTCTTGCCGGCAATGACGGCAGTGTCGGTGTAGCCGGTAAAGAAGCCGACGGTCGTGTCCGCGCCCGTCACATCGTCTGCTGCGCACTTGAGTGCAGCTAGAAGGGGAGAGTTCGGGTCGCGCTCGATAGCGGGGCGGTCGCCTGTCACGGTATAGCTTCCATGGCAGCCGGGGACCGCGGCTTCGGCGCCGGCGATGGCCTGCTCTACCATGCGCGTCGCGGCGGCTGTATCGGTCGGCGGGGTCAGGCGCATATCGACCCAGACCTTGGCATGGTCGGGCACGACATAGGGGCGATATCCGCCCTCGATTTGGCCAAACGTGATGGTCGAAGGCCCCAGCTCATCGTGCACGGGCAGCGCCACAAACGCGCGACGGAGCGAACACACGACCTCGGCCATGGCGGCGACGGCATCCGCGCCCTTCCAGGGCTGGCTCGCATGCGCCGTCACGCCAGCCATTTCAATCTCGAACCACGTACGCCCCTTGTGCGCCACCTGGATCTGTCCGTCGGTGGGCTCGGTGTCCAGCACCCATTCGCGCGAGCCGACCCAGCCAGCATCGATCGCGGCCTCTGAGCCGCGCATAAAGTCTTCCTCGTCGACCGAGCAGATGAGTGAAAAGCCGCGGCGGGGCAGCGCGCCATCCGCCGCCACGCGCTCGAGCGTATGGACCAGTGCGGCAATGGCGCAGGCCAGGCCACTCTTCATATCGCAGGCACCGCGGCCGTAGAGCTTGCCGTCGCGCACGACCGCCCCGAGCGGCGCAATGTCCGCGTCCCAGCCATCACCCAAGGTGACGGTGTCCATATGGCAGATATAGACCAGCCGTGGCTCGTCGTTCAAACCGGGCACGGTGACCATAAGATCGCGGCGCCCAGGGAGTACTTCGAGCTCTGCAATCTGCACGGCATCGAGTACCGGATGGCTCAGCTGCGCCAACCGTTCCTCAACCAACGCTTTGATATAGCGTTCAATCTCGCCCTCATACGCACCTGGGTCGGAACTGTCGATCCGCACGAGCCCTTGCGTAAGCCGCCAAGCACAATCTGTATCAACCATAGGCACCTCACAGATAGTTAGGTCAACATACAGATTGTATGCCAAGAAGCGGCTCGGTGCATTTAATGGAGCGCTCACAAAATGGGGGCGCCTCTCGTGCGAAAGGCGCCCCCGCGGGCATTCAATGTCAGCGACGGGCGGGCCACATGGGGAACTGCCCGTCAGATCAGCCGGCGCTATTTGATCACGCGCACGCGATACATCGAGGGAATCTGCTTGAGTGCTTCGATGGTACTGGTGTCAAGGTGCTCGTCGGTGTCGAACATGGTGTAGGCGTTCTCGCCGGCGGACTCGTTGGTCATGCGCTGCACGTTGGCGTTGTCCTTGGCAAGGATTGCCGTGATCTGGCCGATCATGTTGGGCACGTTGGCGTGCAGGCAGGCGATGCGGCTTGCGGCGCGCGCCTTGCCCATGCTGCAGGCGGGGTAGTTGACGCTGTGTGCGATGTTGCCGTTCTCCAGGTAATCCTTGAGCTCGCTGATGGCCATGTCGGCGCAGTTGGCCTCGGCCTCGCCGGTGCCTGCGCCCGAGTGCGTGGTGATAAACGTATTGGGCATCTTGACGGTTTTGGGCGTGGCAAAGTCGCAGCTAAACCAGCTGAGCTTGCCTGCACGCAGGGCGGCGTCGACGGCGTCCTCGTCAATGATGGTCTCGCGTGCGTAGTTGATCAGCACGGCGTCCGGGGCCAGCAGGTTGATCTGCTCGGTGCTGATCATGCCGATGGTGTCGGCCTTGCTGGGCACGTGCACCGTGAGGTAATCACAGCCGCGGCAGAGATCTTCGAGCGTGCCCACGCGCTGCACCTCGCGGCTCAGCACCCACGCGTGCTCGACGGAAATGAACGGGTCGTAGCCGTAAACGTCCATGCCCAGGTCGACGCAGGCGTTGGCGACCTTGGAACCTACGTTGCCCAGGCCGATGACGCCGATGCGCTTGCCTTTAAGCTCGCGGCCCACAAAGGCCTTCTTGGCCTTTTCGGCATCGACCTGAATCTCGGGGTCGTCGGCGTTGTCGCGCACCCAGTTCATCGATTGCACCACGCCGCGGCTCGAGAGCACCAGCATGCCTAGGACGAGCTCCTTAACGGCGTTGCTGTTAGCGCCGGGGGAGTTAAAGACGACGACGCCCTTCTTGGCGTACTCCTCGACGGGGATGTTGTTGACGCCGGCGCCGCAGCGGGCGATGGCGCGGATGCCCTCGGGCAGCTCGTAGCCGTGCAGGTCGGTCGAGCGCATCAGGATGGCGTCGGCCTCTTCGGCGGTGCTCACAAATTCGTAGCCCTCGCCAAACTCGACTTTGCCGTCCTTGGTGATGTCGTCGATGGTCTTAATCTTACGCATGGAAAAACTCCTTAGCAGGTTTGGTTTAAACAGGTGGTTTGAAGTGGCTGGTCGGCCCGCGCGTTGCGGGCTAGTTAGATCGCGGACTCAAACTATGCTGCGCTTCGAAGTCCTTCATGTACGAGGCCAGTGCCTGCACGTCTTCCATGGTTACGGCGTTGTAGACGCTGGCGCGCATACCGCCCACCAGGCGATGGCCCTTGACGTTTTGAATCTGGTGCTTGGCCGCGCCTGCGACAAAGGCCGCGTCGAGTTCGGCGTCGCCGGTGCGGAAGGTGACGTTGGCGATGGAGCGGCTGTCGGCCTGCGTAGTGCTATGGAACAGCTCGCTGTGCTCGAGCAGCTCATAGAGCAGGTTGGCCTTGGCCCAGTTGCGCTCGGCCATGGCGGCAAGTCCGCCGGTCTCCTCGACCCAATGGAACACCTTGCCGCACACGTAGATGCCAAAGGTGTTAGGCGTGTTGAGCATGGAGCCCTTGGCGGCCTGGGTCTTAAGGTCCATGTACTGCGGCGTCTGCGCAAAGGCGGGGCCGTCGGCGATGAGGTCGTCGCGCACGATGACCACGGTCACGCCCGCGGCACCAGCGTTTTTCTGCGCGCCGGCGTAGATGAGGCCGTAGCGCTCGACGTCGAGCGGCTGCGACAGAAAACAGCTCGAGACATCGGCGACCAGCGGCACGTCGCCGCAGTTGGGCAGCTCGTGGTACATGGTGCCAAAGATGGTGTTGTTCTGGCAGATGTAGACGTAGTCGAGCCCGTCGCCCGCAGCCTCGTCGGCAATGCGCGCGTTGATGTCGGCCATGTTGGGAATGCGGTCGAAGTTGGTGTCCTCGGAGCTCGCGAGCAGCACGGCCTCGCCGTACTTGGCGGCTTCTTTGTATGCCTTGTTGGCAAAGTTGCCGGCCACGATGTAGCCGGCGCGGCCGCGGCGCATGAGGTTCATGGGGATGCCCGCAAACTGCAGCGTGGCGCCGCCCTGCAAAAACAGGACGCGGTAATTGTCGGGGATGCTCAGCAGGCGACGCAGGGTTGCCTCGGCGTCGTCGATGATCTGCTGGTACATGCTAGATCGATGGCTCATCTCGAGCACGGACATGCCGCAACCGCGGTAGTCCATCATCTCGTCGGCGATCTCGGCGAGCACGCTTGTAGGCAGTGCGGCCGGGCCAGCTGAGAAGTTGTGCACACGTGCCATCTTCTAGTCCCCCTCGTAGTCGTTTGAACGTTCGGGATACTTTAGCACAGTGGAGCGCCAGGTGCGACCGCATCACGGTAAAACTCGAGTGCGCTGCTATGATTTACAGGATGGTTACATGGGGGAGGGGTGCTTTACTCCTCGGGCAAATCCGAATCTGCGAGCGAAGGCATGAGGTTCTCTAGGCGCTTGATCTCTTCGCCGCAAATTAGCTACCTCCTGGTCACTACGACGCCAGTGTGGCGATGACGGCTTCGTCGCCGGCGTATATGAGGGTGTCGCCATCGGGGATGATCGTCTGGCCTTCGCGCTTGAGCATCACCACAATAAACGGATGCTTGCCTTGCGGCACGTCGCGCAGGCGCTGACCGGCCAGGCGACCGTGGGGGGTCACGGTGACCTCGCGCAGTGTAACCTCGGCACGCTCTTCGAATGTTGGGGCGGCCATCACCAGTAGATCGCCTTCCTGGATCACGGTATCGCCGTTGGGCAGCACCGGGTGCGCCCCGTCGCGCAGTACCAGGACCACGAGCATATCTGTAGCGCTGCCAATGTCCGCGAGCGAGCGTCCGGCAAACGGATGTCCAGCGCCCACCTTGAGCTTTACAAACGACATGCCGTCCTCGTCGCGGTAGTCGTTAAAGGTGCGGCGCACGTCGCCGGTCTCATCGATCATATCGAGCTTCTTCGCCACCGCCGGCAGCAGCGAGCCTTGCACCACAATGCTCGACACGGCAATCACAAACACCAGGTCAAATAGGTCGTGTCCGCCAGGAACGCCGGCAACCACGGCAAAGAGACCAAAGACGACCGAAGCTACTCCGCGCAGACCCGCCCAGCTTACGAGCGCAACCTGGCGAGGGTTCGTCTTAAAGGGCGCTAGGAGCACGCCGACGGCGATGGGGCGGCTCACAAAGAGCATAAACGCCATGAGTGCCAGGCTCGGCAGCAGCATCTGCGGCAGGCGTGCGGGCGTTACGAGCAGGCCGAGCAAGAAGAAGATCGTCATCTCGGCCATCTCGGTGAGGGTATCGAAGAAGTGCGCCATCTCGACCTTGCCGGTGATGTCGCTCGCACCCAGCACAATGCCGGCCAGGTACACGGCCAAAAATCCGTTGCCGCCCAGGTAGCTCGGCAGCGCGTAGGCGACGATGGCCACGGCGAACAAAAAGATGGTCTGCGCGCCCTCGGCCGTTGCGTGCGCGCGTTCAATCAGGCGGCCCGCCGCCCAGCCGATGGC
>UQMM01000044.1 GCA_900542165.1 uncultured Collinsella sp.
CACCCTTGGCAGGATCATAGTCCATCAGCTTTTGGAGCATTTGCTCCCGGCAGGACAGTTTTATATCCAGAAAACGGTCTGTATCGTACAAATCGCCGCCATCCACACCAAGAAAGCTCTTGATGCGCTTATTAAGCTGCGGCTCGTAGTGATGTAGAAAGAACGAAAAATGTAGCAAATTCTTTTCATGCAAAGCAGACAGGATATATTCGTTCAGATTGCCCACTGATGGCGGCTCCGGTTCCAGTTGGAAGATGCGCTCTGCCACATAGGGAATGATGCCGTCACCGTGCGGATTGACAGCGTGTTTTGGTATGTATCCGGTCATATTCCATGTAAAATCATTCAGCATAGCGCACCTTCCTTCTAAGTAATCAGCGGGAATAATTAACCATAATTCCAGGTTTGTCTTGCAGCATTTATATTATCCAGAAGAACAGATGCAGGATTTGCCTCGTAATAGTACGTGCTTATATCCAAAACGCCTTCTTCCATTTCACCCCACTCTGCTGTTCGGGAAACAAAGATTCTATTATATACACACCAATCGCATGTGGTGGTGAAAGCAGCAATATCTGCAAAGTCTTTTGGAAATACAATTCTTCTTCCATTTGATGTTGGCTTAAGATAGTTCTCCATTATTTCTTTGAAATTCTTCAGATCATAATCCGTAGCGTTTTCCAAAGCTTTACAGACAATCAATTCTTCGTGCGTGAATTCTGTAAGTGTTTCTAAATGGTTTGCAAGAATTAGACCATAAATAACGCAAACCTTTTCTTTAGCGCTTCTTTGAACGGTCCGCTGCATAATACTGCCAACGCACGGGACCTAGCAGCACACCCTGTGCGCAATCTTTTGGTGGACATCGAGGAGGCCGCATAAGCATGCATTCTTTCAATGACGCAGCACAGCAGCCATCCCTAAAATATGCAGACCTTTTCTCCTTCCCCCCGACACAGAGAGACGGCTTCCTCGACTCCCCCACCACAAAAGCCAAACGCTCAACCGACCAGAGCCACAACTTGCGAGCATCGTTCGAAAAGCTCCAAGCATCCCTAGACAAGGCGTTCCCCGAACAGGCAAGAGCAATCTAAGCCCATCGCGCTTTATACTGATGCCATGCGAAACATGGATCACATAGAATTGCACCGCGGAGGACGCGAGGAAGCGTTTCCCGAAACCGCCGAAGACTGGCCCTATATTGCCGAACGCGCAGAATTCGCTCGCTATCCGGGCAATTCCGTCCCCTGGCACTGGCATTCCGAAGTTGAGCTTTTCTACATGGAGCAGGGAGCGATTGACTATCGAACGCGCGCGGCTCATGAGCACGTACGCTTTGAGGAAGGGTCCGCCGGCTTTATCAACGGCGGCGTTTTGCACAGCACGCTGCAATCACCCAATTCGGCACCAGCCATTCAAATGTTGCATATCTTTCAGCCGTCGATGCTCGGCGATCCCACGGGACGTCTCCAAAAGCGCTACATCAACCCATTGCTTCAATGTCGAGGCGTCGATGTGCTCAAATGGTCGCCCACCAACCCCGACGATATGCCCTTTATCGATTTGCTAAAGAGTTCCTTTAACCACGACCTTCAACGGCCGCAGAACGAGATGGCGCTTCGGAATAGCTTGTCAGAGCTCTGGATTCAGATTTACGCCAAGGCCGAACCGCTCTTTGCCTCCGACAACGCCTCTTGGATGACCAACCGCGACGTACAGTTCAAGGCAATCCTGGACTATATCCGCGCAAACTATGCAGCCGCTATAGATGTGCCTCAGATGGCATCTGCAGCCGGCGTAAGCGAAAGAGAGTGTTACCGCATTATCGAAGCTTGCGCAGGAACGACCCCGGCGACATATCTACGCGCATACCGCATAAACCGTGCTTGCGAACTTTTGGCACACACCACGCGAACGGTACAGACAGTCGCACGCCAATGCGGATTTATAACAGCAAGCCATCTTGGCCAGGTATTTAAAGAACAAATGGGGTGCACTCCTTCGAGCTATCGAGCAGCGAGGCAGAATCTCGATAGCACCAGGCAGAAATCCCGCTAGCCCTTCTTCTGTCACTGCATCAAACTTGCAGGCAAACAACAGAGAGGAGCAATCATATGAAGCACTTTGACCATATCGTATTTGACGTTGATGGGACATTGGCAGATACAGAAGAAAGCGTTCTGTCATCGCTTGTCCAGATTGTCCAAGAAGAGACCAGCAAAACGCTTCCCCGACACGAGCTTGACTTTGCCCTCGGCATACCCGGCAAGGATGCCCTTGAGAAACTTGGGATCTACTCGCAGGCAACGTTGGATCGCTGGTGCCAAGTTGCCGCCAGCTTTAAAAGCACCATCAGCGTGTTTCCCGGCTTGCACGAAGTTATCGCAACACTCTCCGACAACGGCTGCAAACTTGGCATCGTCTCCTCACGTGCGCGCGACGAATACGCAGAAGAAATTGCACCCCTTGGCTTCGATAAGTATTTTGAGCACATCATCCTTGTCGAAGACACAACCGAACATAAACCCGCACCCGCTCCCATGCTCGAATATCTCCGGCGTACGGGCGCGAATCCTGGCAACGTCGTCTACGTTGGCGACACCGTCTACGACGAACAATGCGCAACTTCGGCAGGGGTCAGTTTTGCCCGAGCAGCATGGGGATCACACCAAGATATCCCAAACGCCACCTACAACCTCAAAACCCCCAACGACCTACTAACCCTAACAACCAAGTAACCCCCGCGCCCCACCCTTTCAGCCCCAACGCCACAAGGACGACGACCTCGAGTAGGTCAACCTGGGAGGGACGAGGGCTTAGTTCCCCAATCTTTCCGCAGGGGCAAAAAGCAACGTCTTTTTTCCGACACTAACGCCACAAGGGCGATTGAGCAGGACGGTTTGGGCGGGTCCCGTACTTAGTTTCCAAAATCATTCCGCAGCGCGAAGGCCCCCGTTGTCAACGCTTCGAAGAAGTGAGACAACGGGGGCCTTCATGCGCGAGGACGTTTTGGAAACTAAGTACGGGACCCGCCCAAACCGTCCGGTGGAATCAGAGTACCCTTGCTGTTACTCTGCTTTGCCCACAGAGTTGAGGTTGGTCATGCGGATCTTAACCAGCTCGGTGATCTCACGCATGCCCTCCTTGGCCGGCTTCTTGGGATCGAAGCAGGCGGGGTTCTCGGCCATGTAAGCCATGAAGCCCTTGGTGTAGGCCTGACGCAGCTCGGTGGCGTAGTTAACCTTGCAGATGCCGTTCTTCACAGCCTCGGCAACCTGCTCATCGGGCACACCGGAGGTGCCGTGCAGAACCAGCGGCACGTCGACGGCGTCGCGGATGGCCTTGACCACGGACTGCTCGATGTGCGGATCGCTCGTGTACACGCCGTGGCTGGTGCCAACGCCAATAGCGAGGGAGGTGCAGCCAGTGCGCTCGACGAACTCCTTGGCCTCGGCCGGATCGGTGTAGGGGCTCTCGCCCTCAACCGCAGGACCGTCGTCCTCCTTGCCGCCAACCTTACCGAGCTCGGCCTCGACGGGCACGCCCATAGCGCGGCCAGCGTCGGCGACGGACTTGGTCAGGGCGATGTTGTCCTCAAAGGACTCGTGCGAACCGTCGATCATGACAGAGGTGTAGCCAGTGCGGAAAGCCTGCATGCAGCGGTCATAGCCATCGCCGTGATCGAGGTGCAGAGCGACGGGCACAGAAGCGCGCTCGGCGGCAGCCTTGACCATGCCGTAGAAGTAGTCCAGACCAGCGGTCTTGATGGTGCCCGGGGTGGTCTGCATGATGACGGGGGACTTGGTCTCCTCGGCAGCAGCCAGAACGGCCATAACAAACTCGAGGTTCTCGACGTTGAACGCGCCGACGGCGTAGTGGCCGGCCTGAGCGTCCTTAAGCATCTTTTCGGTGGTAACAAGTGCCATGAGCGTTTGCTCCTCTCCCTCGCCCGCATCTGGACATCGGGCGTAGTTGTTCACAAGGCGTTTTACCTTGCGTTTTGCTGCGCTCATTGTATGAAAATCAACGGCGTTGCACGTATGAGATATCACCGGCACACAGGTCAAGACACTCGTTTTTGAAAAGCAAACGGAAGGGATTCGCGCCGGATCCCTCTATACGACATTGCAGTTTTCAAGCGAATCATCTTTCTTTTATAGAAAAGATAAGTAATCGAAAGGCGTTTTCTTACTCAAAAAGAAAATGAACGAAAATGGACTCAACACAATTCCTGCAAATTTCAGTTGAGGATGGAGCAGCTATGGCCCATGTAACAACCCGAGCCTTCGCCGACGAACGCCGTACCGCCATTTTGGAAATGCTCGATCATAATGCCTCGGTGCAGGTAGCAGAAATCGCCCAGACCTTTGGCGTGTCCTCCGTCACCGCCCGCGCCGACCTTGACGCGCTCGCCGAAGCAGGCAAGTTGCGCCGCACGCATGGTGGTGCCGTATCGCTCCACAAACGCCTGACCGTTTCCACGCAGGATCGCCGCATCAATGTCAACGTCGCCGCCAAGCAGGCCATCGCGCAAAGCGCCATCGAGCTCGTCAATGACGGCGACACCCTGCTCGTCGACTCGGGCACCACGGCGCTCGAGTTCGTCCGGCTCCTCGATCAGCGCGACGGTATCACCGTCATCACGGCAGACATTACCATTGCTGATTACATCGACGAGAGCATGCCCTCGGTCGATGTCGTCATGCTGGGCGGGGCGCTGCGCAAAGGCCATCGTTATTTGTACGGACCGCTCACTATGCAGGCGCTCCAAATGGTCCATGCCGATCTGGCCGTCATGTGCCCCGGCGCCTTTGTCCCCAGCTGCGGCTTTACGACCGACTTTCCCCAGATGGCCGAGACCAAAACGGCTATGATCGCCGCGGCCCGTCAAAGCGTCGCCCTCATGGACGCCAGCAAGGTTAACGGACGCGGCATGTACCGCTTTGCCGAGCTTGCCGATGTCGACTCCATCGTGATGGACCGTGACCCCGACCATGCCGTCGCCACCTCAATCGCCGAGGCCACTGACAGCTCACGCCCAGCCCTCATCATCGCCGACGCTTAAACAAAAACCACCACAAAGGTCTCCTTTGTGGTGGTTTTGCTCGTTAAAAGCGAAATATCGCTACTTGGAAAGCTCGTCGGCGAGGGCCTCAATCTGAGCGCGCGAGGCGTCGTTGAGCGAGCCCAGCACGGTCACCTTGTTCTGCGCCAGGGTGATGTCCTTCATGCCCTCGAGCTCCTTGGTCATAACCTTGGCAGCGGTGGGCGCCCAGGAGCCAGCCTCAACGAGTGCCACCGTACGGTTCTGGTAGGCATGCTCGGCGAGCGTGTGGATAAAGGTGCTCATGAACGGGAAGATCTCACCCTGATAGGTGATGGAGGCGAGCACCAGACGGTCATAGCGGAACGCATCCTCAACGGCCTCGGCCATATCATCGCGAGCCAGGTCAAAGACGGAGACCTTCTGGCCGCGGGCCTTGAGCGCAGAGGCAAGCTCCTCAACGGCAGCCTTCAGATGGCCATACACGCTCGCATAGGCGATCGTGATGCCCTCGTCCTCGGGCTGATAGCTCGACCAGGTGTTGTAGGTGTCGAGGTAATAGCCCAGATTCTCGGTAAGAACAGGACCATGGAGCGGGCAGATGATCTGGATATCCAGATCGGCGGCCTTCTTGAGCACGGCCTGCACGAACTTGCCGAACTTACCGACGATGCCAAAGTAGTAGCGGCGAGCCTCGCAAGCCCAACCCTCGGAATCCTCGATGTCGTTGGCGCCAAACTTGCCAAAGCCGTCGGCGCTAAAGAGCACCTTGTCGGTTGCCTCGTATGAGAACAGTACCTCAGGCCAGTGCACGTTGGGGGCGCCGACAAACGTTAGGCTGTGGCCACCCAGGTCGAGCACGTCGCCCTCTTTGACGACCATCTTGCGCTCGGGGTAGTCGGTGCCAAAGTAGTTGGCCATCATGCGGAAAGCACCCATGCTGGCCACAATCTGTGCCTGGGGATAGCGCTCCATAAAGGCGGCGATGCCAGCGGAGTGATCGGGCTCCATGTGATGGACGACCAGGTAGTCGGGCGTGCGGCCGTTGAGTACGGATTCGAGGTTACCGAGCCACTCATCGACAAAACCACCGTCGACCGAATCGGCGACGGCAATCTTCTCGCCCAAGATAACGTAGCTGTTATATGCCATACCGTTCTCGGACACGTCGTACTGGCCCTCGAACAGGTCGATGTCGTGGTCGTCGACGCCGATATAGCGGATATCCTTGGTGATCTCCATCAGGCAAAGCCTCCTAGATAGACAAAAGAACCCGTCTATCATAACACTCGCCTTCATAGCCACGGCTATCCGTCAGCATCCTTATCGATTGGAATTTAGGCGGAATATACCACCGTTTACCTGCGCAAACTATGAGCGCGGTATCGCCGTGCTATGTCGAATAATGAGCTGGCCGGGAATACGAATGGCAACGGTTTTGCCCGCCGTACCCGCCTCGGGAACCGCATGCTCAAACACCTCGCGCCCACGTTGATGCAAGTCGAATCGAACGGTCGTAAGCTCGTTATGCGCGACAAAATCATCGAGCGAGTCATCGACGCCCACCACGCTCACGTCCTCAGGCACGCGCAGACCGCTATCACGCAGCGCGGCAATCGTGCCATTTGCCATCTGGTCGTTTGCCGCATAGATCGCCGTCATGGTGCGATCGTGCTCGGCCAGATATCTGCCGGCCTCGTAGCCGCTGTTGGCAGACCAGTCGCCCTCGAGCGGCTCTGCCGGCTTGATGTGTTTACGCTCGAGCGCATCCTGCCAACCGGCGCGACGAAATTGCTCGTCGACCGAGAACGACGGGCCGCCAATATAGCGAATTTGCTCGTGCCCCAGCTCAAACAGGTGATCCATAAGCAAGAGCGAGCAGCCGTAATGGTCGGAATCGACCGTGGTCACGCGCGGATGCGCGTACATGGTAACGATGACCGTGCCAATGCCCGGCAGTGGATCAAACGTCTCAAAATCGGGCGCCATGCGACTCATGCCGATGATGATGCCATCCACCGGCAATGCGGCCATACGACGCGTGGCCTCGGCAAGCGAAAACTCCTCGGTCTTGGACATCTCGACCAGCGTGATGGCGCAATTACGCTCGCGAGCAGCGCTGGCGATGCCGTCGATCATTGAGAGGTTGCCAAACTTGGTGACATCGTTGATGCACAGGCCGACCGAATGGTAACGGCCGTCGCGCAGCGAGCGACCGGCATAACTCGGGCGAAAGCCGAGCTCTTGCATAGCGGCCTGCACGCGCTGGCGCGTCTGCTCGTTAACGTTGGGCAAGCCGTTGGCGACGCGCGAAACCGTCTGCTGCGAAACGCCAGCAGCGCGGGCGACGTCGGCCATGGAAACCGGACGCGTGCCTGTATCGTTGGACGGGCGCCTTGCCACAGGATCACCTTCACCCTTGCGAGATCTGAATAGCGTGAATGCCGGCCCGGGCAGAAATACATCCCGCGCCGAGGCCCGCTATCGTCGGACGCATGTTAACGTACTCTACTTTTTCTATCTGCATCTCTTCTGCTTTATAAGTCCATACGGCAGTACCGTTCACGGCTGAATTTCTACCGATTACCAGATTCTCAAAAAGTGACAAGCGATGTGTTATGAGTACGTTAACATAGCCTGTAACGTGCGGTATCGTGAACATTTGGTTCATGCCGCTTCAAGTTGTTAACGTACTCATAACGACGCAAAACTCCCCCGTGCGCGCCAAGGAAAGGACTCCCATGACCACCCCCGACGAAAAGACACTCGCCACGCTCACCAAGCTGTTCGAGGAGGAGTTTGGCCCCATCGGCGACCGCCAGGTGCTCTATGTGCACGCGCCCGGCCGTTCCGAGATCAGTGGCAACCACACCGACCACGAGGGCGGCCACGTCATCGCCGGCTCGCTCGATGTCGCCGTTGACGGCATTGCCGTAGCGACCGACACCAACAAGGTTCGCGTCGCCGATGAGGGCTACCCTACCTTTGAGATCACACTCGATACGCTAGATGTTCAGGAGTCCGAGAAGGGCACGTCCGCAAGCCTCGTCCGCGGTATGGCCCACGAGATCGCAGCACTTGGTGTTGAGCCCAAGGGCTTCGACTTCGCCTTTACCTGCTCCGTCCCTTCGGGCGGCGGCCTATCCAGCTCCGCCGCCGTCGAGGCCGCGTACGGTCGTGCCATGGAAACCCTCTGGGGTGCGCCCGTCATCGAGCCCGTCGCGCTCGCCCAGATGAGCCAGCGCACCGAGAACAACTATTACGGCAAGCCCTGCGGTCTTATGGATCAGGCAGCCGTGTGTCTGGGCGGCCTTGCCTACATGGACTTTGAGGATCAGGCCCAGCCTAAGACCCAGAAGCTCGAACTTAACTTTGAGGATCACGGCTACGCGCTCGTGCTCGTTAAGGTCGGTGCCGACCACGTGGCCGCCACCGACGACTACGCCGCCGTTCCGCGCGAGATGCAGGACGTCGCCGCCGAGTTTGGCAAGGCACGTCTATGCGAGGTAAACGTTGCCGACTTTGATGCCAAGCTCCCCGAGCTGCGCGCCAAGCTGGGTGACCGCGCCTGCCTGCGCGCCGTTCACTACTGGTACGAGAACGGCCTGGTCGACAAGCGCTGGGCGGCCCTGAACGCCGGCGACATCGACCAGTTCCTGGTCCTGACGCGCAAGTCCGGCGCCAGCTCTGCCATGTACCTGCAGAATGTCGTCGCCAAGCTGGGCTCCGAGCAGCCCTCAATGTATGCCCTGGCACTGGCCGAGCACGTGCTCGACGGCCGCGGTGCCGTTCGTATTCACGGTGGCGGCTTTGGTGGCACCATCCAGGCCTTCGTGCCGCTCGAGCTCGTCAACACCTTTATCACCAAGATGAACAGCTGGCTGGGCGAAGGCTCTGCCCGCCACTACGCAATTACTGACAAGGGGGCTTACGCGGCATGGCTGTAATGACCGACGTACGCGAGGCTGCGCAGGGCCTTATCGAATATGCCATCCACCGATCGATGATCGGACAGGACGACCGCATCTGGGCCTACAACACCATTCTGGAGTGCATCGGCACTACGGGTCCCGCGCTCGACATGACCTGGGCGCTGCAGAACGAGAAGCTCTCGCTCTTGCACCCTGATACGCTCCCCGATTTTGACCTGGAGGGCACGCTTGCCGCGCTTTCCGAGGCCGCCGTTGCCAACGGTGCCGCCGAGGACACGGCATCGGGCCGCGACCGCATCGCCATGCGCATCATGGGCGTACTGATGCCGAGGCCTTCGGTTGTAAACGAGGAGTTCAACGGACGCATGGGCGTCAACGAGCCCCGCGCCGCGACCGACTGGTTCTACGGCCTGTGCTGCGACGCCGGCTACGTGCGCCGTGCCGCCATCGCGCGCAACATCAAATGGAGCACCCCCACCAACTGGGGCGACCTGGAAATCACCATCAACCTGTCAAAGCCCGAAAAGGACCCGCACGATATCGCCGCGGCAGGTGCAGCCAAGAACTTGGGCGAGAAGTATCCCGCCTGCCAGCTCTGCATCGAGAACGAGGGCTACCCCGGACGCTCCGCCGCAGCCGACGGCGGTGCTCATCCCGCTCGACAGAACCTGCGCATTATCCCCATTCAGCTTAATGGTGAGCGCTGGGGCTTCCAGTACAGCCCGTACGCGTACTTTAACGAGCACTGCATTGCTATGAGCTCCGAGCACCGCCCGATGCACGTCGACCGTAAGGGACTGACCTGCCTGCTCGATTTTGTGGACCTGTTCCCGCACTACTTCATCGGCTCCAACGCCGACCTGCCCATCGTGGGCGGCTCGATCTTGTCGCACGACCACTTCCAGGGCGGAGCGCACGAGTTCCCCATGATGCATGCCGCCGAGGTCTCGCAGTTTAGCGTGCCCGGCTTTGACCAAGTCAGCGGTACCGTGCTGCAGTGGCCGCTCTCGGTGCTGCGCCTTCGCTCGCACGACCGCACCCAGCTGCTCGACGCTGCCGAGAAGATTATCCTCGCCTGGCGGGAGTGGACCGATGCGTCCGTGGGCGTCATCGCACACACGGCTGACGGTGTGGCCCACAACACCGTGACGCCCGTCATTCGCCGCGTCGACTCCCGCGGCAACGCCGGCGGCGAGATCTACGAGGCCTACCTGGCGCTTCGCTGCAACATCACGGCCGACGAGCATCCGCTGGGCGTATTCCACCCGCATGCCGAGTACCACCACATTAAGAAGGAAAACATCGGCCTGATCGAGGTCATGGGCCTGGCCATTTTGCCGCCGCGCCTGGTTCCCGAGCTCGGCGCTGTCCGTGAGCATCTGCTGGCGGCCAAGGCCGATGCCAGCTACGATCTCGCCGGCGCGCTCGAGGGCGACGACCTTTGCCGCAGCCACGCCGCATGGGCCGAGGACGTCTTTGCCCGCCGTGCCAACGAGCTTACGGCCGACAACGCCATCGACATCCTGCACGAGGAGGTCGGCGTGGTGTTTGGTCACGTGCTCGACAACGCCGGCGTCTTTAAGTGGGACGAGGCAGGACGCGCCGCCCAGCAGCGCTTTATCGACTCGCTGCAATGATCCCTTGGGGACAGAGGAAAACGGATCACTTCGTCTTCAAGACAACGGCGCCCGCCGGCAACATCGCCGACGGGCGCCGTTTTTGAGTGTTCGGTGTCGCGACTCCTAAGTGTAGTCATTGGGGACGTTCTTAAACGACTAGTTATTAAAGAACGTCCCCAATGACTACTTGCGACCAAGGCAACGCCGATATTTTGGCAACGACAGCGAAAACGCCCCTAAGCGAGCAAGGTGACGTGAAAGAGGAGGGCATTGACCTT
>UQMM01000045.1 GCA_900542165.1 uncultured Collinsella sp.
AGCAAAAAGCCCGCTACCGAATTGGTAACGGGCTTCTTAGATTCTGTGGTGCCCCCAGCGGGATTCGAACCCGCGATATCCACCTTGAAAGGGTGGCGTCCTTGGCCGCTAGACGATGGGGACAGCGGGAAAGAGTATAGCAGACTTTTTTAGTCGTTCACATATCGTTGGCAAACTGAAAAACCACCACAAAGGTGCCTGTCCCCTTTGTGGTGGTGGGGCGCTAGGGGAGGAGCTTCATGGCGGCGTCGTGGGCGGCGTGCTCGTAGGTGTCGTCGAGGGGCTTGAGCGGCAGCAGGGCGGCGGCCTGTGCATCGCCACGGCGCTCGAGGGCATGGGCGATGAGCCAGTCGGCGAGCTCGGGGTTCTTGGGCAGTGCCGGTCCGTGTAGGTACGTGCCGATGACGCCCTTGTAGACGAGACCCTCAAAGCCATCGTCGCCGTTGTTGCCGGTGCCCGTGACGACGGACGTTCCGAGCGGCGTGGCATCGGCGTCCAAAAGCGTGCGGCCGCCGTGGTTCTCGAATCCCACAAAGGGCTTGGGTGCCAGGTCGGTTTTGACGGCGACGTTGCCGATCAGACGGTCGGAGCCGCGCACAGTCTCGGCGGCAATGACGCCCAGA
This sequence comes from uncultured Collinsella sp., assembly GCA_900542165.1. GTDB lineage: Bacteria > Actinomycetota > Coriobacteriia > Coriobacteriales > Coriobacteriaceae > Collinsella. The sequence continues at coordinate 624 of UQMM01000045.1, forward strand.
CCCTCAATGCGATCGTCGCCCATGTAGTACGAACGGCCGAGCAGCTGATAGCTGCCACAGATGGCAAGCAGTGTGCCGCCGTCCTCAACATAGGCCGCAACCTTGTCTTTTTGAGCGAGCAGTTCGTGTGCCACGGCAAGCTGGTCGCGGTCGGAGCCACCGCCCATCATGACGATGTCGGCGTCGGTGAGATCGAGCGACTCGCCCATACGGACCTCGTCCACGCGCACGGGGATGCCACGCCAGGCGCAGCGGCGCTCGAGGGCAATGACGTTGCCGCCGTCGCCATAGAGGTTGAGGGCATCGGGGTACAGGTAGACGATGCGCAGCGGGCGCGATAGCTCGACTGGTGCGATGCCGACAGGAAGAGCGCTGCCGTCGGCACGGGCTACGGCGCGCCCGGCAACAGCGTCGGAAGTGGCGCCTTTCAGTCCGTCGAGCTCCTTGACCAGCGGCGGGAAGGCCGTGTAGTTAGCGACGGTGTAGAAGGTGTCATTGGCGGCCTCGTCTGCCACGGCGCCAATTGCCTGCGCGACGTCCGAGATAATCGCGGCATCGATGCCGGCGTACTTGAGGCGTACTTGCATGTCGTGTGCACGCGTGCCTCCGGCAAAGGCGACAAGACCCGGCGTGTCGGCGATGCGCTCAAAGTCGACGTCATAGATCCACGATACATCGTGGCCGTCGGCATCGTTGTCGTTAAGGAAGAAAGCGCAGAGTCTGCCGCCTGCCGTCTTGATGGACTGGATTTGTCGATCGAAGCCTACGGGATTCTTAGCCAGGTTGGCTTCGACGGTGCGGCCGGCGATCTCCCAGCGACCCATGCGTCCGCCGGCGGGGACGTAGGCATCGAGCGTGGGCTGTAGGTGAGCTGCGTCCACGCCCAGCTCGCGCGCCGCAAAGAAGGCGGCGGCAACGTTGTAGACCATGTACAGGCCGTTGTAGCGCGTGGCGATGTGCGTTGTGGGTGCGTCGGTATCGGGTCCAAAGTTCAGGTCAAAGCCGTAGCCGTTGCAGGTGAGCTCAACGTCCGTCACGCGACGGAGCAGCGCGGGACGACTCCAGCCGCACGAAGGACAATGATAGGCTCCGAGCTGGCCGTACTGCACATAGTCGTACTCCAGCGGCGCGTTGCACTGCGAGCAAAAACGCGAGTCACTAATGCGATCGGACTCGGTGCCCGTGGCGCCGTCGATGCCAAAGGCGATGCTCATGTTGGGGACGCGCGCGGCGATCGAGGCGCACAGCGGATCGTCGGCGTTATAGATGAGCGTCGTTGCCGGCGAAAGCTCCAGTGCGTGGGCGATGACGTCCTGGGTGTGGTCGATCTCGCCGTAGCGGTCCAGCTGGTCGCGGAACAGGTTGAGCAGCACAAAGTAGGTCGGCTTGAGCTTGGGCAGGACGCGCACCGTGTAGAGCTCGTCGCACTCAAAGACGCCTACGCGCTTGCCGCTGCCGGCACGCTTAAGATCGCTGCGGCTCTCGAGCAGTGCACCCACCACGCCCGGCTCCATGTTGTTTCCGGCGCGGTTGCATACCACGGTGGCGCCGCTAGCGGCAACGGCGTCGGCGATGAGGTTGGAGGTGGTGGTCTTGCCGTTGGTGCCGGTGATCACCACGCTGCGGTCGACAAGGTCCGCGAGGTCGCTTAGCAGCTCGGGGTCGATTTTCATGGCGATGCGGCCGGGGAGTACGCCGCCCTGGCGCTTAAGGACGGAGCGCAATCCCCAGCGGGCGATATCGCTCGAGGTGCAGGCAAGAGATGAGCGGAGGTTCATGAAGCCGTTCCTAACATAGATGACATGGTCGGGGCGATCGCGTCGCTAAAAGCCGTAGCGGCGCGCAAATTCCTGGGCAAGCTGCGATACGTCTTCGCAAGCGTTGGCCCAGGGGGCAAAGTCGGGAGTATCCGAGATGATGCCGTCGGCCTCCCAAACTGTCTGATGCGAAAGGTCCCAGGGGTCGTGCGGTTCGGGCCGGCAGGGAAGGTACGGCGTCTGATACATGGGGTTCAGCAAAAAGAACGCGCCGCCCTCGCAGCGGTTGGCAAACTCGCGCAGCGCGCGTGTCGCCGGGCGCATCTTGTTCGTTTTGAACAGCAAGATCGTGCGGGCGAGCAGGTACCAGGGGGAGTTCTCGAGGGCATCGGCCCCCATCTGCTCCTCGAGCTGGTGGGCCAGGGCAAAAAAGCCGTCCTCGTCTTCCAGGCGAGCGAGGGCGAGTAGCACGGTGCCTGCAGCTCGGGTGGGATAGCCTTCCGCCTTAAGAATACGGCGAGAATAGTTGGCGGCAGCACGGTAGCGAGCGCTTGCCATGCACAGCTGCGAGATGGCCTCGAGCGTGTGGAGCCACCCGATAAGAGCCGGCTCGCTTACGGTGAGATCGGCCGCCGTCACGCCGTCCGTCAAAACCTTGTTGGCCCAGTAGTGCGGGGCTTCCATGTCGAACCCGGGCACGCTTTGCTGCAGGTAATCGGCCGTGGTCGCCTCGAGCTTCATCAGGTCACCCAGGCAGGCGTCAACGGGCGTGTCGGCCAGGATGATGGCGAGCAGCTGCGCGTCGACGGCCAGTGCATCGACGCGGACAATTTTGAGCAGCTCATCGCGCATGTCGTCGAACAGGCGATTACGCGTCTGTTCGAACTCCTCGTCACTGCCCATGTCCTCGATGCGATGGAGCTCGTCGAGCAGGTGGCGATGAACACCGGCATAGGACAGCAGTGCCTGGGCATGCTCGGTCTGCGCATACTTATGAGGGTTGACGCTCACGTCGTTATGGACAAGCTCGCGTGCTGCATCGGTGAGTTCGGGGTGCGACGCCAGATAGGTGCGCTCCAGGTAGGCGGGGATGTAGACGCTCGGATCCATTAGAGGTCTCCTCCCTTAAACGGCAAACCCTGCTCGGCCGCCCGCAGTATGCGCTCATCGATTTGGGAACGCACGATATCGTTGGTGGCGACCCAGGCGGCAAAACTGGCGTTGTCGGGGGCGCCCAGGCCCTCCTGCAGTACCGGCGTCGCCTCGGACAGCGCAAGGACAAGTTCGTCGGTGGAGCCCACACCCACGTTGACGCGGGCATAGACGCCATCGGGAAACTCGGTTTGGAAGTAGAGTGCCTCGGCTGCGTGCGGACACGAGCGCGCAAGGATGCGCAAATAGTGCTCGGCGCCCTCGTAGTCCAGCTCGCGCCAGGCAGCGCTCATCAGCGCGATGAGCGTCCACGGGTCCAAGTCGCGCTCCGCATCCTTGGGACGACGGCGCAGCGGCGTGTTGGCGAGATAGGGGACGGAGTGGGCAGAGCGAAAGTGCTTGAGCTCCTCGGCGGGGTATTCGAGCTTTGCCATGGCGAGCATCGCGGTGTGGCGGACACCGGCGGGGTCGTTGGGCGCAAAGTCGAGGCTGCGGTTTGCGGCTTCGAGCGACATGCGATAGCGGCCGCTAATGAGCGCGCGTGACGCAAGGGCGGCAAGCCAGCGCAGATAGGGGCGGCGCGTAAGGTCGCCTGCGGCCTCACGCTCGTAGGGGTCCTGCGCCGAGGCGATTTTGAGCGCCAGGTCATGCTCCACCTCGTCGCACTTGGACACCAGATACTGCACGTATTCCTCGTTGGATTCGGCGGTGAGGGCGGTCAGCATGCGCTGAGCGTCCCAGTTGGTGGGGTCGAGCGCGGCTGCCTCGCGGAGCATGTTCTCGGCAGCTGCCTCTTCCTGCTCTGCCTGGGTATCGTCAGGGATAAAGGGAATGCGGTAGTCGACAGCCTCGACCACCTTGGCAATGAGGTGCCCGGCGCGGTCGCGGTCGTGCACGATGAGCGGTGCGGGGTTGCGGGTGAATTGTTCCATCAGATGCTCTACGGCGGCAGCGTCGGTGAGCGGGATATTGTCGCGGCGCAAGGCCTCAAGAACGAGGCGATGGCAATCCTCTTGAATGGGATCGAATGCCATGGGGCCTCCTTTGCTGCGGTTAGGGTTCAAATGTTTCTATATAAAGTTCTAGTTTACCCGCATGTGGCACAACGGGGGTGCCGCACTTGGACTTGCACCTTTGCACCACGAAGACGGATGTCGCACAAATGTCGGCACCTTGGACGACCGAGTGGTATCACGGTGCCGCAAACGGTCGATTTTTGGCGGCGAACGGTGCATATTTTGGAGGGGCACGGTCCTGCCCGGGATATGTAGTCAACCTTGATAAAACGTTTGCCCAGCTTGGGAGTATGAATGCCGCACAAGGGTCTTCAGGGATAGAAAAAACGTTTCATCATTGGCGGCTTTAGGTGAATAACTGACCAACCAGAACGGTAAAATAGTGTTTGTCTGAGCGTTGAGACGTTTAGACATCGCGCATTGTCATCGCCGGCAACGCGCAAACCGGTCCTAACGGAGCCAATTGGGTGCTCCGTTATATACGCAAGTCTAAGAGGGGCTTGTTTAGGAGGCACAGTATGGGACGTTTTACCAATCCTCGCGATCTGTACTTTGGTGAGGGCGCTCGCCACGAGGTGAAGAACCTCAAGGGTAAGAAGGCCATCATCGTTTCTGGCGGCAGCTCTATGCGCCGCGGCGGGTTCCTGCAGGACGTTGAGGCCGACCTCAAAGAGGCCGGCATGGAGGTCAAGCTGTTCGAGGGCGTCGAGTCCGATCCCTCCATCGAGACCGTCATGAAGGGCGCAGCCGCTATGCGCGACTTCGAGCCCGACTGGATCGTTGCTATCGGCGGCGGTTCGCCCATCGATGCTGCTAAGGCCATGTGGGTCTTCTACGAGTATCCCGAGGAGTCCTTCGACAACATTATCCAGCCGTTCAGCTTCCCCGAGCTGCGTCAGAAGGCTCACTTCTGCGCCATTTCCTCTACCTCCGGCACCGCTACCGAGGTCACCGCATTCTCCGTCATCACGGATTACGAAAAGGGCATCAAGTACCCGCTGGCCGACTTCAACATCACCCCTGATGTCGCCATCGTCGACCCCGAGCTCACCTACACCATGCCCGCCAAGCTGTGCGCTCACACCGGCATGGATGCTCTGACCCACTGCATGGAGGCCTACGTTTCCACCTGCGCCTCTATGTTCACCGACGCCAACGCTCTGCACGGCATCCGCGAGATCGTCGAGTGGCTGCCCAAGTCCTATGCTGGCGACCATGAGGCCCGTCAGCACATGCACGAGGCTCAGTGCATCGCCGGTATCGCCTTCTCCTCGGGCCTGCTGGGCATTGTTCACTCCATGGCTCACAAGACCGGTGCTGCCTTCGAGAATGGCCACATCATCCACGGTGCCGCTAACGCCATGTACCTGGGCAAGGTCATCCAGTGGAACTCCAAGGACCCGCGTGCTGCCGAGCGTTACGCTTACGTGGCCAAGGAGATCCTGCACCTTCCCGGCGAGACCAACGAGGAGCTCATCGCAGCGCTCGTCCAGAAGATTCGCGACCTCAACGACCAGCTCAACATTCCGCAGTCCATCAAGGATTACGCGAATGGTGGCGTGAAGGTCGACGCCGAGAACCCGCAGATGGTTTCCGAGGAGGAGTTCCTCGCCAAGCTGCCCGAGATCGCCGCGAACGCCGAGACCGACGCCTGCACGCCGGAGAACCCGCGTGAGACCAAGGCTGCCGACTTCGAGAAGATCCTCAAGGCCTGCTACTACGACACCGACATCGATTTCTAATCGACTCTTGTTATCGTAACGAGGGGCTCCGCACGTATCTGTACGGAGCCCCTTTCTTTTTAATTATTAGAGAGTGGGATAAAAATGGCTGCAATCTTCAATAGCCCCAGCAAGTACATCCAGGGTCCGGACGAGCTGGCCAAGCTCGGTTCCTATGTCGAGCCGCTCGGCGTTAAGGCCCTCGTCATCGTGACGCCTTCGGGCAAGAAGCGCGTCGGCGCCAAGATCGAGGGCGGCTTTGCCGAGGCTAAGGCCGAGCTGCTGTTTGAGGACTTTAACGGTGAGTGCTCCAAGGGCGAGGTCGATCGCCTGGTTGCGCTCGCTCGTGACAACGGTTGCGACATCATCGTCGGCGTCGGTGGCGGCAAGATCCTCGACACCGCGAAGGCTGTCGCCTATTACCTGGAGTCCCCGGTTATCATTTGCCCCACCATCGCCTCGACCGATGCTCCGTGTTCTGCGCTTTCGGTGCTTTATACCGATGACGGCCAGTTCGACAAGTATCTCTTCCTTAAGGCAAACCCCAACATTGTCCTGATGGATACGACGGTTATCGCGGCGAGCCCGGTGCGCCTGACGGTTTCCGGTATGGGCGATGCGCTCGCAACCTATTTCGAGGCCCAGGCGACGCACGATGCCGACGGCGGCACCTGCGCTGGCGGCAAGGGCGGCATGGCCGGCCTGGCGCTCGCCAAGCTCTGCTATGAGACGCTCATGGCCGACGGCGTCAAGGCCAAGGTCGCGCTGGAGAAGGGCGCGCTCACGCCTGCCGTCGAGCACATCATCGAGGCCAATACGCTGCTTTCGGGCATTGGCTTTGAGAGCTCGGGCCTTGCTGCTGCTCATGCCATCCACAATGGTCTGACGATGCTGCCCGAGTGCCACAACATGTATCACGGCGAGAAGGTCGCCTTCGGCACCATCGTCCAGCTGGTACTCGAGGATGCCCCGACCGAGAAGCTCGAGGAAGTCTTGGGCTTCTGCATTGAGCTGGGCCTGCCGGTCACGATGAAGGAACTTGGCGTTGCCGAGGTTACGCGCGAGAAGGCCATGATTGTTGCCGAGGCCGCGTGCGCGCCCGAGGACACCATGTGCAACATGCCGTTTGAGGTGACGCCCGAGATGGTCGCAAACGCCATCCTGGGTGCCGACGCACTGGGTCATTACTACCTTATGGATGAGTAAACTTAGGTAAGGAAGGGGCAAAGGGGTCAGGTTAGTTGAACCAAAGAAGGCGGGGTAGGCCTGCGATGAGGTTTTGCCCCGCCCTCGTTTGACTACAGCTCGCAAACGTTTTGCGCGCGACCCTCGACGTAGGCGACGACGTTGTCGAACTCAATCTTGGCGCGGCGCTGCATGGCCTCGTGCGTAAGGAAGCCTACATGTGGCGTGAAGGTGCAGTTCTTGGCGTTGACGAGCGCGTAGTCGGCGGGGATGGGCGGCTCCATATCAAAGACGTCGATGCCGGCACCGGCGAGCTTATCGTCGTTGAGTGCCTGGGCAAGGGCATCGTTATCCACGATGGCACCGCGGGCGCAGTTGATAAAGACGGCACCGTCCTTCATCTGGGCGAACTGCTCGGTGCCAAAGCTCTTGCGCGTGGTGTCATTGTTAGGCAGGTGCAGGCTTACGATATCGGACTCGGCGAGCAACTGCTCGAGCGAAACCTGCTCAATGCCGGTCTCGGCTGCCTCGGGATGCTCGTGGCGGGCATATCCCAGCACGCGGGCGCCAAAGGCCTTAAAGAGACGACCCGTGGCGCAGCCGATCTTACCGCAGCCCACGATACCCACGGTCTTGTCGCGGATCTCGGTGCCCATTAGGCCGGCGCTCGTCTTGCCGCTGCGGACGGCGGCATCGGCGGCGCCCACCTTGCGCAGCACGTCGATGGTCAGGCCAAGGGTGAGCTCGGTGACCGAAACGTCGGAGTAGCCGGCGCAGTTGCGAACCTCAACACCGCGCTCACGGCAGGCGGAAAGCCCCACGTGGTCGATGCCCGTAAAGGCAACGGCGATCATCTTGAGCGCATCGGCGCCGGCGACGACCTCGGCAGGGTAGGGGTTGTTGGCGATCATGACGACCTCGGCGCCCTCGCTGCGTCGAGCGAGCTCGGCCGGATCGGTTGTTTTGGTATCGAAATAGACAAACTCGTGTCCGGCGTCCTTAAGGGGTGCGGAGAGCCTGTCGATGGTCTGCTCGGGTACTCCCAACGGTTCGATCAGGGCAATCTTCATCTTGTGACTCCTCAATAAACCTAGGCGATTAGGCTGGCAATAGATTGTAGGTCTATTTGCCGCAAAGATGCTCCGCGTGTAATTTGCCCGAGGCGTGGGCCGATGGCGTATCATTATCTCTTGCTTGTTTGCACTGCTCAGGGAGGGGCCGCGCATGGCGCAGGAACACGATCTGTTTGATGACATTATCGAGATCAGCAAGGGTTTCGACTTTCTTAAAAACCCGCTTGGCGGTGTGACCGATGCACTCGATCCGTCGGCGCCTCAATGGAATCCTGCTGACTACAAGGAGCGCCCGCGCGGCAACACCATTCCGTGCCTGACCTGCAAAAACGAAAAGAGCGGCTGCACCGCGTGCATGGACGTGTGCCCGGTCAACGCTATCGAGGTCGAGGAAGACTCCATCGAGATCCTCGACTCCTGTCGCAAGTGCGGCCTGTGCGCCGCTGCCTGTCCGACCGAGGCAATCATCTCGCCGCGCCTGGCGCCCAAAAACGTCTACGACGACATTGTCTCGGCGGCTACGAGCCACGAGACCGCCTACGTCACCTGCACGCGTGCCCTTAAGCGCATGCCGCGCGAGAACGAAGTCGTCGTTGCCTGCGTGGGCGATATTACGGCCGAGACCTGGTTCTCGGTACTGGCAGACTATCCCAACGTGAGTGTGTACCTGCCGTTGGGCGTGTGCGATAAATGCCGCAACACCGGCGGTGAGGACATTCTGGGCGAGGCGATTGCGAAGGCCGAGGAGTGGTCCGGCACGGGTATGGGCTTGGAGGTCGACTCCAAGAGCCTCAAATGCCATAAGCGCCGCGAGTACGAGCGCAAGGAGTACATGGAAAAGATCGCCCGCACCACGGGCCTGACGGTGACCAAGCTCAATCCGGCGACGGCGGCGCTGGCCTCGGTGACGCAAAAGCTCAAGGCCCATCGCCATCAGATTACCCAGCTGGAGCGCACGCTCAACACCATGTGCGGCACCACGACGACCAAGCGTCGCCGTTCGCTCACGCACGGGCGGCAGCTGGTGCTCTCGACGCTGCAAAACCACCCCGAGCTTGCCCAGAACATGCAGGTGAGCACGCCGGAGTGCGATTTTGACAAGTGCACGTCGTGCGGCGAGTGCGTCAATGTATGCCCCACGTTCGCCTGCGATTTGGTGGGAAGCGGTCGCTTTGCACTGGAGTCCACGTATTGCCTAGGTTGCGGAGCTTGCGTCAAGGTGTGTCCCGAGCATGCGCTTAAGTTGGTTGAGCATGATGCATCCAACCTGGTGGTCGTCGATCCCGAGGCCGAGGAAAAGGCCGCCCAGAAGGCGAAGGCTCATGAAGAAGCTGAGAAGGTCAAGGCCGAAGCAAAGGCCAAGCTCGACAAGATGCTCGATCAGGTGGAGAAGCTCGCAGACTAGCTAAAAGAACGTAAATGATGGCCGGTGGGACAGGTACTGCCCCACCGGCCAAAAAAGTTGCGGTGGAATAGTTCCTGTTTTGCCCTTAAGCTGGCCATTCGGGGGTGCGGACAGAAAGTTGGACCGCGGGGCGGTCCGGACTGGAGGTTCGCATG
>UQMM01000046.1 GCA_900542165.1 uncultured Collinsella sp.
ACGACCGCCAAGAAGGCAACGGCAACCAAGAAGACCACGGCTACGAAGTCGACGACCACGAAGGCAGCCACGACCAAGGCAGCCGCAAAGCCGGCCGTCAACGTCGAGGAGACGCCCGCCGAGTCCAAGGCCGAGGCAACCGTCGAGGCCAAGCCGGCCGCCAAGACCACTACGCGAAAGCGCACGACGACGACCAAGAAGACCACGGCAAAGGCCACAACTCCCAAGGCAGAAACTAAGCCCGCTACTGCCAAAGAGGAGCCCAAGGCCGAGGTAAAGGCCAAGCCCGAGCCCGCCAAGGAGACTCCGGTCTCCCCCGCCGCTCCGGCCGAGGAAAAGGCTCCGACCAAGAAGACATCCGTCCGCAAGGCAACGGCCACCCGCAAGCGCCGCTAACCCACAGACGATCAAAACCTCATCAAACCCTATGTAAGGGGCGCTCCAACCGGGCGCCCCTTCTCTGTAGGTAGTTGGTAAAACGATTTTCTAGGACAACCGTTCGCCGATGGTAAACGGATGTTGTTTATACAGCCTGTGTACAACAGATATACTTACATCCTGTGCGTAAAGCCCATGGCCCGCAGGCCATGATTCTATTGAACTGGACCGTACTATGAGATTGATACACAACAGCCGTCTGCCGCAGTTTCGCACTCCGTTTGGCGCTGTGACCACAGGAACTACCCTTTCGCTCTCAGTGATTTTGGAGGATGCCGATCCCGCGCAGGCAACGCTTACGCTGCGAACCTGGGTCGATGAGATTGGTGAGTCTCGATATCCCATGACGCACGAGGGCGACGGCATATTTAGCGTAGAGCTTAAGTGCACCGAGCCCTGTCTTATCTGGTACAGCTTTATCTGCAATATCGAAGGCCAGCCCGAGGTCCGCTTGGGCGCACCGCAAGGACGCACCGGCGGCGAAGGCGTAACCTACAACTACGCCGAGGTGCCGTCATTCCAGGTCACCGTCTACAAACACCGTGAGAACCGTCCCACCTGGTACGAGCGCGGTATGGTCTACCAGATCTTCCCCGATCGCTATGCCCGTGACGAGCACTGGCGCGAGCGCACACTGGCCGAGGTCGAAAAACCGCGTAAGGGCATTCAGCGCCGCATGATCGAGGACTGGAACGAACCGCCTGTGTACGAGCGCGCCGAGGACGGCTCCATCAAGACCTGGGACTTTTACGGCGGATCGCTCAAGGGCATTCAGGAAGACCTGCCTCGCATCGCCGAGCTGGGCTTTACAGCCATCTACCTCAACCCCATTTTTGAAGCCGCGAGCAACCACCGCTACGACACCGCCGATTACACCAAGATCGATCCGATTCTGGGCACCGAGCAGGACTTTACTGAGCTGTGCGAGGCGGCCGAGGAGTTGGGCATTTCCATCATTCTGGACGGTGTGTTCAACCACACGGGCGACGATTCGATCTACTTCAACCGCTACGGCAACTACCCCGGCGTGGGCGCGTGGCAAAGCGAGGATTCGCCGTGGCGCGATGCGTTTTATTTCCACGAGGACGGCTCGTACGACTGCTGGTGGGGCGTGGGCAATATGCCCGCCATCAATGAGAGCTCCGAGCTGGTACGCGAGCGGCTCCTGGGCAAGGACGGCGTCATTCGTAAATGGCTACGTGCCGGCGCTCATGGCTGGCGCCTCGACGTGGCCGACGAGCTTTCCGATGACTTCTTGGCCGAGATCAAGAAGGCAGTACTTGCCGAAAAGCCCGATGCCCTGTTGCTCGGCGAGGTCTGGGAAGACGCCTCCAACAAGATCAGCTACGGCCATCTGCGTCGCTATCTGCAAGGCTCCGAGCTCGACTCGGCCATGGATTACCCCTTCCGCGACATGGTCATCGGCTTTTTGATGGGCTACAAAAACGCCTACCAAGCTGCCGAGGATATCGAGACCCTACGCGAGAACTATCCGCGTGAGGCCCTGTCTTGCGCACTCAACCTGCTGTCGAGCCACGACCGTCCGCGCATTATCTCGGTGCTCGGCGGCGGCCCCGACGAGTCACAGCTGCCCGAGTGCGAGCGCAGCAAGTGGCGCCTGGACGAGAACGCGATGGGCCTGGCCAAGAGCCGTTTTTGGCTCGCGACGCTCATGCAGATGACGTTCCCGGGCGTTCCCTCGATCTATTATGGCGACGAGTACGGCTTGGAGGGTCTCACCGATCCGGGCAATCGTCGCACCATGCCGACCAAGGAAGACCTGCACGACTTCGATACGTTCGCGATCGTAAAGAACGCATCTGCTGTGCGCCGCGCGCTGCCGTTTATGGTTGACGGCGAGATAAAGGCCTTCGCGCTCAACGACGAGGTACTCGCCTATACGCGCACCGGTAAAGACGGTGAGGCCGCAACGGTTATCATCAACCGCAGTCTGCGCAATTCGCATCGCGTGACCATTCCGGCGCTCGGCGAATGCGCGAGCGATGTGATTAGCGGTCATGAGTGCGAGATCCACAACGGTACCGTCACGCTCGATCTGTATCCGCTGGGTTCGTCGATCATCTATCACCATGCCGAGCAGCGCCTGCAGGAGCCGCTCGATCACGGTGCGGGTGTTGTGTGCCATATCACATCGGTGCCGACCGACGACGGCAAGCCCGGTACGATCGGCGCGCCCACGCGTCGTTTTATCGACCATCTGGCCGCCATGGGTATGCGCTACTGGCAGGTTCTCCCCGTCAACCCCACGGACTTCTTCCGCTCCCCTTACGCCGGTCCTTCGGCCTTTGCAGGCAATATCGACCTGCTGCCCGAAAGTCACGAGGAGCTGGCCGCCGACTTTGCTGTCTGGAAGACCCGCGGCGGCGAGGATGCCGATCCGCTGTACACGGCGTTTAAACATCGCAATGCCGATTGGCTCGAGAAGTACTGCGTCTACATGGCCGTTAAGAAGTACTTTGAGGGCGAGTCGCGCCACGATTGGCCGGCAGATGTCGCGCGCTACAACGAGCATCTGATCGACGACAAGCGCTTCCACAACGAGGCCGAGCTTCAGGCGTACATGCAGTACCGCTTTGACCTGGCTTGGTGCGAGCTCATGAACTATGCGCACAAGAAGGGCGTCGAGGTTATCGGCGATATTCCTATGTACGTGTCTGACGATTCGGCAGATGCGTGGAGCGAGCCCGAGAACTTCTGGCTGTCCGATACCGGCAAGGCGATTGAGATTTCCGGCGCGCCGCCCGACAACTTTGCACCCGAGGGCCAGGTGTGGGGCAACCCGACGTTCCGCTGGGACCACATGAAGCAGAACGGCTATAGCTGGTGGATGGATCGCCTGCGTCGCGCGTTTTCACTCTACGACCGTGTGCGCCTGGATCACTTCCTGGGATTCCACAGCTACTTCAGTATCCCCGCAGGCAAGGCTTGCGCCGAAGGTCGTTGGCTGGCGGGACCGGGCAAGGACCTATTCCAGACCGCCTACAACGAGCTGGGTCCGCTCAACTTTATCGCCGAGGACCTGGGCTATTTGACGCCCGGTGTTCGCGCTATGGCTTCGACCTGTGGTTTCCCCGGCATGGACGTGCTGGAGTTTAGCGACTACGACGTTCGTTGCGGTGTGCATCCCACGCCCGGCAAGATCCTGTACACCTCGACGCACGACACCTCGACGCTGGCCGGTTGGTGCACACGTTCCTTTGCGGGCGGCGACGAGCCGAGCGGTGTTGAGGTGGCGGCCAAGCTGATGAGCGACGCGCTGGCAAGCGACGCTCCCCTGGTGATGATGCCGCTGCAGGATATCCTGGGGCTGGGCGACGACGCACGTATGAACGTACCGGGCGTGGCAACGGGCAACTGGACCTGGCAGGCTGACGAGGCCGACGTTGCTGCCGCCGAGGACAGAACCGCACAGCTCCTGCGCAACAACCATAGATTCTGGGGCGAAGCGTGATAAAACCCCCGATATAGGGTACAGTTACAGACGTTTGAATTTTTGCGGGCAGAGTAATCTGCCCGCTTTGTGCTGAAAAGGAAGTATTATGGCGCGCTACGATTACAAGTGCTCGAGCTGCGGCAACGTGTTTGAGGTCGAGCATCCCATGTCCGAGACTCCCGAGGTCGTGTGCCCGAGCTGCGGTGCCCCGGCGGCCAAGACGTTCTCGGCCAGCGGCATTAAATTTGAGGGTAGCGGTTTCTATAACACCGACCAGCGAAGCGGCGGTTCCAGCACCAACGCCACCAGCGGCTGCTGCGCCAACTGCCCTCACAGCCACTAGAAACAACGCGGCCCCGCGATCAACACCGATCGCGGGGCTATTTCTTTGTGTCGCAGGTAGCTCTATGAGTTGCGGACCAGCCTGGCGCAGAAGTGGCCGTCGTAGGAGTCGGCGTTTACGGGGACGCTTTGGAAAAGTCCGCGGTCGTTTTGGCGTACGGATACGAGCTTCTTGGCCTGATCGAACTCGGGGAGTTGCAGAATCTGTGCTTCGGAAAGCGGTGCCACGCTAAAGCCAGCACCCTCGGGAGAAGCAAGGAACGCGTCCACGACCTGCGTGTTCTCCTCGTCGAAGACCGAGCACGTTGCATAGATGAGCTCACCGCCGGCAGCCACGCGCGCAGCAGCCTCCTTGAGCATCGTCAGCTGCAACTTGGGCAGCTCAACCGTCACATCCTTTTCGGTCAGGCGCCACGGAATCTCGGGATGACGACGCATGGTTCCGGTGCCAGAGCACGGCGCATCGATAAAGACCGTGTCGAACTTAACCGGCTCGCCAAGCATGGCATCAAACGATGTGAGCACCTCATCAAGCTCGCAGGCATCACCCGAAACCGTACGAACGCCCTGAATACCGGCCTTATGCAGGCGAGCGAGATTCAGATCGCACTTACGGTCATGAAGATCAAGTGCCGTATGCTGACGCTCATAGCCGGCACGCTTGGCCTGGCACATCATCACATAGGTCTTGGTGCCACGACCGGCACCAATCTCAAGGCAGCTTCCAGGGTGCGTGGCAGCTGTGGCGATAAGCTGAGCGTTAAGGTCCGAGGCCACCGCGGCAGCACGCTCAAATACGCCCGACGCAACCGTAACCTGGGCATCAACCGGGGCATGGCAGCCTGGGAAGACAGGCGCGACGAGCTGGGAGATATACGGATCTGGCTTAGTCGCAAAGGCGTTCTCATGAAGGGCCAGCGGCGCGGGGGCCAGATTGCCGGCAAAGTTAAGCGCACCCTCCGGCGTGTCGAACGATGACATAATGCGTGCGCACAGCCACCGCGGTAGACCCATCAGGCGCGACAAACGAACAAGACGGCGCTCGGATTCATCCACGTCGGACGCCGTGGCAAAATCTTCAACGTTATCCGCAACCTTATGCAGCACGGCATTGGCCAAGCCGGCGGCGGACTTAGCACCGCTGCGCACCAGCTCAACACCCTGACTTACGGCAACGCGGCCAGGGGTATGCAGATAGAGCATCTCGAAGGCCGAGATACGAAGCGCCATGCGAACACGCGGCGCAACCTTTTTAGGCTTATCAAGAAACTGATCGAGCAGCTCGTCCAAAATACCCTGCGTGGCGGCAACACCCAGCGCCAAGCGAGCGGCAAAAGCGGAATCGCGCTGGTCAATAGCCTTGGCCGATGCGCGAGAGGACAGCACGTCACGCGCATACATGCCGCGGCGATCGGCCTCCATCAGCACATCGAGCGCAAGCTTACGCGCGGGAGACAGCTTGCTCATGACAGAACACCCCACGAAAGATCGGCGCCTTGCAGCCCAGCAGCCCAAGCAGAAGCGGCCATAGCACGCTTGCCATCGGGCTTAACCTCGAGCAACTCAACCGTGCCATCGGAAAGACCAAGGTAAAAACGCTTGGCCTTAACGTCAACGGCGCCCTCGCCAAGCGAAACATCGGCCAGCGCAGCATCGAGCACACGCACGGTCTTGCCGGCAATCACGCAACGAGCAGGCGCGGTATCGGACGAAGCGAGCACATGACGCACGCAATCGAGCGCAGCCATTTGCGGATCCAGGCGCATCTCCTGCTTAGAAATCTTGGCTGCATGAGTGACGAGTGACTCATCCTGCTCAGTCCACACGGCGGTGCCATCGGCAAGAAAAGGAAGCGTATCGGCAAGCAGTTTGCCGCCAAGCTCACCAAGCTCCATGGTCAGCGCCTCGGCATGCTTACCGGCAACCGACGTAGACGCCTGGGCACAATAAGCGCCGGTATCAACGCCATGTCCAATACGCATAATAGAAACGCCAGCAACCTCATCACCAGCGAGAATCGCACGCTGAATAGGAGCAGCCCCACGCCAACGAGGCAGCAAGGACGCATGAACATTCACAATACCAAGCGGCGCCATATGCAGCACCTCATCCGGCAAAATACAGCCATAAGCAGCCACACAGAAAATATCGGCTTGCGCAGCTTGGAGCGCCTCAACAACCTCGGCCGTCATACGATTAGCCTCAATAACCCTCAACCCAAGCTCAAGCGCCTTAGCCTTAACAGGAGACGGCTCCAGTTTTTTACCACGTCCGCGAACAGCATCAGGACGAGTAACGACAAGTGCAATCTCATTCCCAGCCTCAACAAGCGAAGTCAACGAAGGCACAGCAAAATCAGGCGTACCCATAAACACAATACGCATAAAAGTTAGTCTCCTCTCAATAACGAGCCGAGACGGCTACAAAAAAGCGTTCCAGGTCGCAAGCGCGCCCAGTCGCAAGAACAATCAACAAAGACAAATATACCCAAAACCAAAGAAAGAGCCGCAATAAAAGCAGCTCTTCCAACAAAGCAATTATCAGCGAAGACGCCCCTCCCTGGCCCAACGGCACCCGGGCGAACCGAGCCAGAACAACGCAGTCCCCGATGCTGAGCGCCCACATATCGTCCCGCGCGCAGTTTCGCAGCAAAGCGAGAATGTTTGAGCACGGGATGATATGTGGGCGCTCAGCATCGGGGACGGTGGGACCTACTCCGTCTCGCCCGGTCGAGCGCCGCGGGCCAGGGCGTCCTGGTACTCCTTAACTGCCTTGAGCCTCTGCATGGGCTTAAGGCGCTCGAACATGGTGTTGCCGTGCAGATGATCGATCTCGTGCTGCAGGCACACGCAGAACAGATCGCCCGTGGCCTCGTAGCGAATCAGGTTGGCGTCCAAGTCGTACGCCTCGACGACGACATGGTCGGGACGCTCGATCTCGCAGCTGATGCCAGGAATGGACAGGCAGCCCTCGCTAAACGGCACCAGATGGTCGCTCTGCTCAACAATGACGGGATTGATGAGCACGTACGGGTCGTAGTCGTTCTTGTCGCTGTAGTCGCAGTCGATGGTGACGAGCTGAATGAGCTCGCCGATCTGCGGGGCAGCCAGGCCGCAACCGCCGTTCTCGAACATCATCTTCTTCATCTTCTCGGCAAGCGCCTCGATCGCCGGGGTGATCTCCTCGATGACGGCGCACTCCTGGCGCAGACGAGGGTCGGGCGACAGTACGATTCCGTTGGCTTCCATGGCCATCCTTTCGAGTTGTTACATCAAATCATAGGCATCGACGTCAACGCTCACGCTCACGCCGCGCACGGAGCCTACCTCTTTGAGGCAGGCGTCGATATCATCAGAGACATGGTACCCCACGGGCGACTTCACAAGCAGGTGGAAGCGATAACGGTCCTTGGCTCTCTCGATTACACACGAAGCCGGACCCAGCACCTGCGGCACCGCGCTGCCCGCCCGCAAAAAGTCGGGCGCGGCGGCATGCCAGCGACGCTTGAGGAGCTTTGAAATGCGCCCGATGTAGTCCTGCGCGTCGTTTCGGTTAGCCGACCACACCAAGATGTTGACCAAGCGAACAAACGGCGGGTACAGCGCGTCGCGGCGCTGGTCCAGGTCGTAGTCGGTAAAGATTGAACGGTCGTGCTCAGCGACGGCGCGAATGACCGGATCCTCGGGCAGGTAGGTCTGGATGATCACCTCGCCGGGGCGATCGCCGCGACCGGCACGGCCTGCCACCTGTTCCAGCAAATCGTAGGCGCGCTCACCTGCGCGAAAATCGGGCAGCTTTAATGCAAAGTCGGCATTGACCACGCCTACGAGCGTAACCTCGGGAAAGTCAAGGCCCTTGGCGATCATCTGGGTGCCCAGCAGCACCGCGCAATCGGCGGCATCGAACTGCTCGAGCAGCTTTTTGTGCGCGTCCTTGCCGCGCGTGGAATCGGCATCCATGCGAATAATGGCGACGTCCTCGGGAAGCATCTGGTGCAGTGCGTCCTCGATTTGTTGCGTACCTAGACCCATTTTTGCCAGATAGCGGCTGCCGCACTTGGGGCAACGGCTCGTGGGCGCGGGATACGGCTGCACGCGCCAAGACGAACCGCACGTGTGACACTGCAGCGTGTGCGTGCGCTCGTGATACGTAAGCGCGGTGGAGCAGTGATTGCAGGTGGGGACGCAGCCGCACTCGCGGCACATCAGGAATGGCGCAAAACCACGGCGGTTGTGCAACAGCACGGCTTTTTCGCGGCGCTCGACCACACGCTCCAAGCCTTCCATCAGCGGTTTTGAGAACATGGAGCGGCTGCCGTGTGAAAACTCACGGCGTAGGTCGGCAATGCGGACTGTCGGCAGCACGGCGTGTCCCGGGCGCTCGGGCATCTCGACGCGCGTCCATGTGGCGCCGCTATACGTGCCGCGGCGGCAGCGATCGAGAGACTCAGCAGAAGGCGTGGCGGAGCCCAACACGAGTGGGCAACGATAGCGCCTCGCCATCTCGGCCGCCACCTCGCGCGCGTGGTAGCGCGGGCTGGATCCCTGCTTGTAGCTGGTCTCGTGCTCCTCGTCGATGATGATGAGGCCCAGGTCGTCAAGCGGGCAAAAGAGCGCCGAGCGGGCGCCGACGAC
>UQMM01000047.1 GCA_900542165.1 uncultured Collinsella sp.
GATCACGACCGACTGGCTGATTCCCGGCAGCGTGTATTCCTGGCGAAGCGCCGCCGCGGCACCGCAAAAGCTCGACACGCCGGGCACCACCTCGTAGTCCACGCCGCGCGCGTCGAGCGCGTCCATCTGCTCCTGGATGGCGCCGTACAGGCACGGGTCGCCCGTGTGCAGGCGCACCACTTCCTCGCCCCGCGCATCTGCCGCGCACATCACGTCGAGCACTTCCTCCAAGGTCATGTGCGCGCTGTCGTAGACGATGCAGGATTCCTTGCACTCAGCGAGCAGCTCGGGGTTCACAAGGCTTCCCGCCCAAACGACCACGTCGGCTGCGCGCAGAAGGCGCGCCCCGCGCAGCGTGATAAGGTCGGCGGCGCCCGAGCCTGCGCCAACGATATGAATCATCCGAGCCTTCCCTTCCCGTTTCTCATCGCAACCGTTTACGCCGCCATTCGCGCAGCGGGCAAAACACGGCGCCTGCGGCGGCAATCGGCGCAAATACGCAGGCAGGAGGCGCAATGCCGCCCGCCCTGGCTTTGACACGTTCACAAGTGCCCACTATCATAGTAAAAGTTTCGGCAACGAGCATATGACAATCGGATAAAAGGAAATGACCGGCGCGGCGCCTGCACAGCCCGTGCTGGCTTGCGGAGGGAACCAGGTGGGAATCCTGGGCAAGGGACATTACTGTATAGGACGCGCGGGCGAACCGCCTCGCGCCCCAAGCCAGACTGCTTCGCCTTTTCCTCACGGCATCGCCGTGGCGTTAGCTCCTTGTGAACCCCGAGGGGTGCGCTTTTCTTTCGCTTGTGCCGACAAGCAACTGTCGCCGGGGGACCGGCAAACCGAGGAAAGGAAAAACCATGTCCGACCAGATGTCACGCCGCGGCTTCATGGGCGCCGCAGCAACCGGAGCCGTCGCGCTCGCCGGATTCGCGCTCGCGGGCTGCTCCAACACCTCCGCGAGTTCCGAGAAATCGAGTGAAAAGGAGAAGGCCGTGAAGCCGGTCATCCTCGTCACGAGCTTCGGCACGAGCTACAACGACTCGCGCCACATCACCATCGGCGCCATCGAAGACGCTATCCGCGAGAAGTACTGGCAGGACTACGACATCCGCCGCGCCTTCACCGCGCAGATCATCATCGACAAGCTGAAGAAGCGCGACGGCATCACGATTGACAACATGACCGAGGCGCTCGACCGCTGTGTGGAAGACGGCGTGAAGGAAATCGTCGTGCAGCCGACGCATCTCATGGCTGGCCTGGAATACGCCGACGTGAAAGACGAGCTCGACAAGTACGCCGACAAGTTCGACAAGATCTCGCTCGGCGACCCGCTGCTCACCTCCGACGACGACTACAAGAAGGTGGCCGCAGCCATTAAGGAGAACATGGCGTCCTTCGACGACGGCAAGACGGCGCTGTGCCTCATGGGCCACGGCACCGAAGCCGATTCCAACGCCGACTATGCCAAGATGCAGGAAGTGTTCAAGAACGAGGGCTTGACGCAGTTCTTCGTCGGCACTGTCGAGGCTGAACCGACCTGCGAGGATGTTATCGCCGCCGCGAGCGCCGCAGGGTACAAGAAGGCCGTGCTCGCGCCGTTCATGGTGGTCGCGGGCGACCACGCGAACAACGACATGGCAGACGAGACCGACCCCGACAGCTGGGCTGCGAAGTTCGTGGCCGCCGGCTTCGAAGTGACGTGCCTGCTCCAGGGTCTGGGACAGAACGCCGCGGTCGATGACATCTACGTCTCGCACGTGGACGACGCCATCGCCAAGCTGTAAACTCGCCGCGCACGGGGGCGCCGGTCGCGTCCCCGTGCAACGGGCATGCGCCTTCCCCGACTGACGGCGCATGCCCGTTGCATTCGCATCCCGCCCGCCCACCGCACGGCGCGGGCGGTCGAAGCGATTGAAAGGAACCACTCCATGTTGAAGAAAACCCTCGCCTTCGCCTTGTCGGCGGCGCTTTTCGCGTTCTCGCTCGCCGGCTGCGGCGGAAATTCAATCGACAGCGCAAAGGCAAGCGATGCCGATTCCCAGGAAAAGACCGAACAGGCGGCCGATGCGCCCGAGGGCGCAAGCGCTGCCCCCATCACCGCCGACAAGGTGGCCGACGGCACCTATCCGATCACCGTAGATTCCAGCTCGAACATGTTCAGGATTGTGGACGCCCAGCTCATCGTGGAAAACGGCTCCATGCACTGCGTGATGACACTTTCCGGCACGGGCTACGGCAAGCTCTTCATGGGCACGGGCGACGAGGCTGCCGCCGCGAGCGAGGCCGACTTCATCCCCTATGTGGAAAACGCGGAAGGCAAGTACACCTACGACGTACCCGTTGAAGCGCTCGACGAGGACACCGCCTGCGCCGCGTGGAGCATTAGAAAAGGGCAGTGGTACGACCGCACGCTCGTGTTCGAATCCGCCGGCGTCGATCTGCGCGCCGACGCGCTGAAGTAACGCCATGCGGTCGATTCTTCCCAAGAAGGAAAGCAGGAAGCGCCGCAGCATCGCGGCGCGCGCGATCACCTGCGTTCTCGTCGCCCTGCTCGCGCTTCCCTTCGCGGGGTGCAGTGCGAGCCCGAACGCGACCGGTGGCACGGCGGGCTCTCAGGAATACACTGTGAGCGTCTCGCTTTCCGGCGGGTCAGGGCGCGCAAGCATCGCCTCACCCACCACAATTGTGAAGGATGGCGACACCTACACCGCGACCATCACCTGGTCGAGTTCGAACTACGACAAAATGACCGTCGACGGCGTGGACTACGCGCCTGTAAACGACGGCGGCAACTCCACATTCGAGATACCCGTCACGCTCGACGAGGACATCGCCGTGTCGGCCGAGACCGTCGCCATGTCGACGCCGCACAGCATCGACTACACGCTCTACTTCGACTCATCCACCATGAAGGAGAAATCGGGCGACGATGCAAGCGGCGGTTCCCCTGCGGTAACGGCTTCAAGCGCCGCGGCCGACTTCCACAACGCCGATTTGGGCTGCGGCTGGGAGCCGACGGGGGCGCTTCAGCTTGAATACGCCAAGCACTTCACTGTCGACGAGTACGAAGGCGGCCTGCGGCTTATCTGCGTTTCGAACGGGGAGCGCTTCCTCGTGGTGCCGCAAGATGCGAAGGTACCTGATGGGTTGAGCTCCGACATCGCGGTCATAAGGCGCCCCGCCGACAAGGTGTACCTCGTGTCGTCGGCAACGATGTGCCTGGTCGACGCGCTCGATGCGAACGACAATATCTTAATGTCGGGCACGAAGGCCGACGATTGCTCGGTCGCGCGCTTCAAAAGCGCGCTCGAAAGTGGGGCGATCGCCTACGGCGGCAAGTACAGCGCGCCCGACTACGAGCGAATATCGGCCTCGGGCTGCACGCTCGCCATCGAGAACACCATGATCAACCACACGCCCGATGTGAAGGAAAAGCTGCAGAAGCTCGGGCTCGTCGTGCTCACCGAACAGTCGTCGAGCGAGCCCGAAGCACTCGGGCGCGTCGAGTGGATTAAGCTTTTCGGCGTCCTGTTCGACAAGGAAGACGAGGCCGCGCACCTGTTCAACGAGCAGAAGGCCCGCGTCGAGCAAACGTCGGGGCTCGCGTCGTCAGGTAAAACCGTGGCGTATTTCTACATTAACTCGAACGGGGCCGCCGTCACGAGGCGGGCGGGCGACTACGTGGCGCAGATGATCGAGCTTGC
Organism: uncultured Collinsella sp.; assembly: GCA_900542165.1. GTDB lineage: Bacteria > Actinomycetota > Coriobacteriia > Coriobacteriales > Coriobacteriaceae > Collinsella. The sequence continues at coordinate 3,708 of UQMM01000047.1, forward strand.
AGGCGGCAGCTACGCGCTCGATGACGCGCAGACGGCGTCGACGTCAGGTTCGTCAGTAACGCTCGAAATGGAGCGCTTCTACGCGACGGCGAAGGATGCCGACATCATCGTCTACAACGGCACCATCGACGAATCGGTTGCCACCTTGAACGACTTCGTAGGCAAAAACGCGCTATTGTCGCAGTTCAAAGCCGTGAAGAACGGCAACGTCTGGGTCACAAGCGCCGACATGTACCAGCAGATGACTTCTACCGCCGACATTATCGACGAGCTGCACGGGGCGTTCACCGGCGATGACGCGAGCGACTTCCATTATCTGAGGAAGCTCGGCTAGCACCATGAAAAGCCGACTTTCCATGACATACGACGAATCGGGGCGCGCCGCGCGGTGTCGCGTCGTGACGGCGCTGCTCGCTGTTGCCCTCATCGTGCTCGTCGGGGCCAACCTGTGCATCGGGAGCGTGCTCGTGCCAGCAGACCACATCCCCGGCATCCTTTCGGGCGGCGCGGCCAATTCCATGGAAAGCCAGGTCATCTGGGAGATTCGCCTGCCGCGCGTGCTTTCAGCCGTGCTTCTCGGCGGGGCACTTTCGCTTTCCGGGTTCCTACTGCAGACGTTTTTCAACAACCCCATCGCCGACCCGTTCATCTTGGGCGTCTCCTCGGGCGCAAAGTTCGTCGTCGCGCTTACGATGATCGCACTTCTGGACGCGAACCAGGCCATGTCCTCGCCGGCCATGGTGGCCGCAGCGTTTCTGGGCTCGCTTATCACCATCGGCTTCGTGCTCCTCATCGCACGGCGCATAAGTTCCATGGCCATGCTCATCGTGGCGGGCGTCATGGTGGGATACATCTGCTCGGCGGCGACGAACTTCCTCATCGCCTTCGCCGACGACCAGTCCATCGTGAACCTGCACAACTGGTCTTTGGGTAGCTTCTCGGGTTCGAGCTGGAACGACATCGCGGTCATCGCGGTCGTGGTGATCACCGTGAGCGCATGCGTATTCGCGATATCGAAGCCCCTTTCCGCCTTCCAGCTGGGAGAAGCCTACGCGAAAAGCGTCGGCGTGAACGTCGCACGCTTCCGCGTGGTGCTCGTCCTTCTAGCGAGCATGCTCTCTGCCTGCGTGACCGCGTTCGCTGGTCCGGTGTCGTTCGTAGGCATCGCGGTTCCGCATCTCGTGAAGTCGGCGTTGAAGTCGTCGAAGCCCATCCGCGTGATTCCTGCGTGCTTCTTGGGAGGCGCCATCTTCTGCGCGGGCTGCGATTTGATCGCGCGCACGCTGTTCTCCCCCGTCGAGCTTTCCATCAGCGCCGTCACCGCCATCTTCGGCGCGCCGGTGGTTATTGCACTCATGTTGAAGAAGCGGGTGAGGTAGATGGGGGAATTCGTGCCGCGGACCAAAACGCTCGGAGGGAACATTCCATGCTTGGCCAGTCCTGAGCTCGCACGAAAGCGCCAGAAGGCACTTTCGGCTCGTGCGGAACTGCGCGCGGAACGCCTCCTCCGAGCGCAGTCGAACCTCGAAACCCCGGTCGAAACGCAGGCTGACGGAGCGCCGCTTTTCCGCATAAGCGACCTGTCGGCGGGCTACGACAAGAAGGTCGTAGTCGAAGGTGTCGATCTGGAGGTTCGCGCGGGCGACGTCGTGGCGCTCATCGGGCCGAACGGCTCGGGCAAGTCGACCATCTTGAAAACCATCACACGCCATCTTGCACCGCTTGCCGGCGCGGTCGAGCTCGACGGACGGGAGATTTCCCGATGGAAGACGGCGGAGTTCGCAAGGAACCTTGCCGTTATGCTGACAGATCGCCCCCGGACCGAGCTCCTCACCTGCCGCGATATCGTAGAGGCGGGAAGACATCCCTACACCGGGCGAATGGGCACACTCTCGCCCGACGACCATAGTCGGGTCGACGAGGCAATGAAAACCGCACATGTGGAAGAGCTCGCCGAGCGCGACTTCATGCAGATAAGCGATGGGCAACGCCAGCGCGTCATGCTCGCACGCGCCATCGCGCAGGATCCGCGTGTGCTCGTGCTCGACGAGCCCACGTCGTATCTCGATATCCGCTACCAGATCGACCTGCTGCGAATACTTCGCCACCTTGCGAAATCGCGGAATGTGGCTGTCATCATGTCCATCCACGAACTCGAGCTCGCGCAGAAAAGCGCCGACAAGGTGATTTGCGTGAAGGACGGCCGGGTCTTCCGCGCCGGCGCACCCGAGAACATATTCACGCGCGAGACAATTGGCGAGCTCTACGGCCTTCAGCATGGCACCTTCAACGAGCGCTTCGGCAGCGTGGAAATTGGGCGCCCACACGGTGATGCGCACACGTTCGTCATCGCCGGCGCAGGTACGGGGTCGGCTGTGTTTCGCCAGCTCATCCGGCAGGGCAAGGCGTTCTACGCGGGCGTTCTGCACGAAGGGGACATCGACTGCGAGCTCGCGCGCGACCTGGCGACGGAATGCGTGGCCGAGCGCGCCTTCGAGCCGATCGGGGATAAAACCATAGCCCGCGCCAAAGAGCTCCTCGTCCACTGTGCGCGCCTTATTGTGTGCCCCGCCGCCTTCGGCACCATAAACGCCCGCAACGCAGAGCTCGTCGCCTTCGCACGCTCGCATGGTATCGAGGTCATGCAAGCGTGCGAAGGCGCATCGGAGGATTCCCATTTGGAGCGGGAAGGATAAACTGAACTTTCTTTTAAGGATCCTCAGGCTACAGCTCCTGCGCCGGCGAGGTCTACAAGGCGCCGGAGAACCTCGTGAACAGGAATTTCCACGCCGACGAGCCCAACTAGGCCTAATCCAAGCGAGATTCCAGACTCGACAGACCATTGAGAGTCAGATCGTTGGCGACCTCAGAGACACGCTCAATAGGAACCGAGCCGTCAGACAGTGCCCACGTGCGATAGATACCGATAATGCCCGACAGCAAAAACGCCAGATAGTAATCGAACATCTCGTCCTTGAGACCTTGGGGCAACAGATCGCGCTCGGCAATCTCGTGCTCGAGCGGCGCACGAAGACGAGCCATAAAATCATCGAGCGGAATATTCTCGATCAGCTGACGATTGAGCACGAGGTTGTTGCACAGCGCCTCGTTAACGGTTTTAAAGAAGGTCGCCGCCGCGCCAAGGGCGCGCTCGTTGGTGTCGCCGTCCATGGAAGCAAGTGTTTTCTCGACCGAGTCGACAATCATCTCCACAACATCGACGGCAATGGCATCGAGCAGGCCGTCAACCGTACCAAAGTGAACGTAAAAGGTCTTGCGGTCGACATTGGCCTCGCGCGCGATGGCACTCACCGTAATGTCTGCCAACGGCTTTTCCATGAGCAGGCGCTCGAAAGCAGAAAGGATGGCATTGCGGCTGCGAACGATGCGGCGGTCAAGACGCGGTTTGCTGGTTGCCATGGGCGTGTCCCTTCGATATGCGAGCACTCATCAACAGATGAGAGATAATCTACGTAAGAGGATTATCCCCCATGCAGCACAAATATGCCCCGCATCATGAAGAACGCACGACTGCCCTACTGCGACTTAGGGTGCTTCTTCTTATTGAGCGCCGACGGAGATACGCGAATACCGTCGCCTGTCTGGCGCACATAGGTTTTATGAGCCGGCTTAGCGGCCCCAGAAGCCTTCTGAGCGTGCTTCTTGGGGTCAACGGTAACAGCATTCGCGGGGTGCGGCTTAGTGGGCGCAGAGGGCGTCTGAGACGTGCGGCCGAGTTTGCGCATCACGCGATCCCAGCGCGCATGGATGCTCTCGTTGTGGGCGCTCTTAAGGCCCAGCAGGGGCGCAGCCAAAATGGTCGGCGCAATAAACGTAATGAGACGCCACAGCAGATAGCCGGCGGTCGAAGCCGACCCAAAGAAATGACCCAAGAACAATGCAAAGCCGCCCTCAGCGCCACCAGTTCCACCGGGCAAGGGGACCGCAGAGCTCAGCAACTGGACAAAGGCGCTCGCGGCCATGACCGAGAAAAAGTCGACCTCGTGGTGGCCAAAGGCAAGCATTAGGAAATACGGAACCAGATAGAAAAACGCGAGCTGCAGCATGGTGATAAACACGGTGAGCAGCATGGAAGAAAAATGTCCGGCTGAAAGCTTGAACTTCTCGGAGAAGGAGTAGATCTCGCCATCGACAAACGTGCGCCATCCCTCGATCTTAGTGGCCGAGACACCAATGCGCTCAAGCCAATTGATGATGCAGTGGGCGACGCGCGTGACGGTCTTAGGCATGAGCGCGACGGCGAAGATGCCAAGCAAGATGCAGCAGTGCCCACCAAAGCTAAAGACGCACAGCAGCGTCATGTCGCCATAGCGCTCGGCAAAAAACGGCATGCGAGCAAGCAGTAGGATAGCGCCCCAGGCAACGAGGCCAAACTGATACACGATAAAGCGCGTGAATTGCGTGGCTCCGGCCTCGCCGACATTTTGGCCCGCCTTGGTCAGGCGGTAGATCTGAGCAGGAGTCGAGCCCATCATCATAGGTGTGAGGTTGCCAAAGAAGATGCCGCTCGCCTCGACCGAAATGAGGTCGCGAATGCCGACGGGTGAATTGGGGTCGAGCCAGACAGCGATCGCATAGGCCACAATGCCAAAGAACAGGTACAGGAACATGCAAAAGCATGCAGCAGCGAGCCAAGGCGCCTGGACGCTCGACATTGCGGCCCAGAACTGCCCCATCTGCCCGGTTACCACCAGATAGACGATATAACCCACCAGCACGACGCCGATAAAGATGGCGCCGCGGCGTGCGCTCTTATTGTCATCTCCGCCCGAGGCCTCAACCTCGACCTGGGGCTTAGACGTATGCTGAGAGGACTCCGTCATGAGACTCCTTCTAACAGTCAAAATATCTTGGATATTGTACCCGTAAGGGCCATAAGCAGAACGCAAAGCTCTGGTTCAAACGGGAATTGCAGACGGTTGTTTGAAAATAAAAAACCCGGCCTTCCATGGGAAGTCCGGGTATCAGATGCGTGGTAGCCCGTACCAGATTCGAACTGGTGATCTCCGCCTTGAGAGGGCGGCGTCC
>UQMM01000048.1 GCA_900542165.1 uncultured Collinsella sp.
GCGTGGACCAGTACCTGCGCCTGTGCAACGCTACCGCCGAGGGCGAGCCCGTGGGCGCGCCGAGCGCTAAGACCGGCACGTTCGACACCGGTACGGCGGCGGCTGCTGCCGACAAGCCCAAGTCGAGCGGTCAGCCCAACGGCCTGTCCAATGCCGAGCGTCAGAAGCTTCGCCGCGAGGTGAGCTCGCTCGAGCGCAAGATGGAGACGCAGCGCGCCCGCGTGGAGGAGGCCGAGGCCGCGATGGCCCAGGTCGACCCCACCAACTACACGGCGCTGGGCGAGCAGCAGGAAAAGATTGACGAGGCTCACGCCGCCATGGACGAGCTGGAGATGGCGTGGCTCGAGGCGAGCGAGAAGCTCGAGGGCGAGGAGTAGGCGAGGATGATCAAAGCCGCGTTTTTCGATATCGACGGCACGCTGCTGAGCTTTAAGACGCACCGGATTCCGGCGTCGGCGCAGCAGGTGCTCGACAGCTTTCGCGAACAGGGGATTGCGTGCGTGATCGCCACGGGCCGCCCGACCTACCAGATGCCGGACTGGCTGCTCGACTTGGGATGGGATGCGTACATTACGCTTTCGGGCCAGCACTGTTTTGACGCCAAGGGCGTTTATCGCAGCTGCCCGATCGATCCGGACGACGTCGCGGTGATTGTGGACCAGGTGGCGCAGGGGTGCTACGACTCGCTGTGCATGCAGGGCGAGAACTCGTTTGTGAACCGTCTGTCCGAGCGCGTGGTGACGGCCGGCAGCAACGCGGGAATCGTCTACCACGAGGAGCCGTTTGAGCACGCGTTTGACGCACCGGTCTACCAGTTTTGCGCCTTTGTGGACCCGGCCGACGAGCATATCGTGACCGATGCGGTGTCGCATTCGCTCACCACGCGCTGGTGCGACCTGTTCTGCGACATTATTCCCGCTAACGGCGGCAAGGACCTGGGCGTGGCGGCGACGCTGGAGCGCCTGGGTGTCGATGCGAGCGAGGCGATTGCCTTTGGCGATGGCGAGAACGACCTGTCGATGTTTTCCGCCGTGGGCACGAGCGTGGCCATGGGCAACGCGCAGGACACGGTGAAGGCTGCGGCGACCTATGTGACGACCGCCGTGGACGACGACGGGATCTACAACGCCGCGAAGCACTTTGGACTGTTATAGCTGCGGCTCGGCACCTGGGGACACTCCTTGCGGGGCGTCCCCATTTTGTTTTCGTCCCGCACGTTTTGTGAAACACGGCTAACTTTTAGACAAAGTAGTAAGACATGGGCAACTTTTGCGGTAAAGTAAGCTGTGAAAAGTATGCAAAGGCTAACTAGCAATCATCGCGAAAGGCGGCCCATGGCCCTACGTGAATCCGGAGAAGACTATCTCGAATCGATCTACGTTCTGTCGGAACGTCAGGGCATCGTGCGCTCGATCGACGTTGCGGAGTACCTCGGCGTAACCAAGGCGAGCGTTTCCAAGGCCATGGCGACGCTGGAAAGCAACGGCTATGTCGAAATGGGCAAACGAGATGTTCATCTGACAGAGCGCGGTCTGGAGGTCGCGCGCCAAATGTGGGAGCGCCACTGCTTTTTCGTGGGGCTTTTGGAGGATGCGGGCGTATCGGCCGAGGTGGCGTCGCAAGAGGGCTGCCACATGGAGCACTGCCTGAGCGAGGAGAGCTTTGAGAAGCTAAGGTCGATGTTGGGCCGGGAAGATGTGGCGGGCCCAACAACGGAAGCCTAATTGACCCCCAGTAGCGCGGAGTTCGCGCAAAGCGCGAACCAGCGACCGGGACCAGTAGCCCCACCAACAAAGTTCAATTCAGACAAGGAACCCCGCCAGCAAGCGATGCCCAAGAACCTTCAGCTGTGTCAACGCAGGTCGGGGCCGGGCTTGGTTTTGAAAACATTCCGCACTGATATTTTCTGTATTGAAGACGTCGATGATGCACCCGTATACCATTGACGTCGACACCATCAGATGCGGACCGCGCGGTGACCCCACATTCCGCTGGCGCCCATGGGGCTGCCCTCGTTTCCTGACATGTCCCGCGCGGGCCGCGGCGAGCCGAGACCGCCGCATGACCTAATAGGAGCATGGAGCGATACCGCGGACCCGAACAACCGCATTCTATCGCGCCCCGTCAGTGTGCCGTCTGCCCGGTCCAGGCGAGCACGGAAAGAACGGAGCGAGACATGAGAACCGAATCGACACCCGGCGCCCGCGGGCCGGTCTTCTGCGGGGTCGACACCCACGCCGACTCGCACTGGCTGTGCGTCCTCGACTGGAGGGGCCGCAAGGTCCTGTCCTGCCGGTTCCCCGCCGACGCGGCGGGATACGAGGCGCTCGCCGGGGCGATCGCGGCGGCCGGGGAGCCGGCCTGCGTCGCGATGGAGGGGACGTCGTCCTACGGGGCGGGCCTCACCAGGCACCTCGCGTCGCTGGGGATGCCCGTGCGCGAGGCGCTCTCCCCGGCGAGGACGCAGAGGAGGCGCCCGGGGCAGGGGAAGTGCGACGAGTCGGACGCGGAGAGGGCCGCCCGCGCGGCGATGTCCGGCTCGAAGCTCGGGACCCCCCAAGAGCCAGGACGGGTGGGTCGACGGGGTGCGCTGCATGCTCGCGGCGCGCTCCGGGGCGGTGAAGGCGCGGACCTCGGCGATCAACACCGCGAGGTCGCTGCTCACCACCGCCCCGGAGGGGCTCAGGTCGAGGTTCCGCGGGATGGCGGGGCCGAGGCTGATGGAGGAGCTGCCCTCCGTGCGCGCCGAGGGCGCGCTGGGCGCCGCGCTCGGCGCGCTGGCGGACCTGTGGGCGGCGGCGCGCGACGCGGCGCTCGACATGGAGCGCGCGATCGAGGCGTCCCTGGAGGAGAACTGCCCCGCTCTGCTGGCGATGTACGGGTGCGGGCCCGTGAGCGCGGCCAAGCTCGCGGTCGCGGCCGGGGACAACCCGGGCAGGCTGCGCTCCGAGGCGTCGTTCGCGGCGATATGCGGGGCCTGCCCCGTCCCCGCCTCGAGCGGCAAGACCGTGAGGCACAGGCTCAACAGGGGCGGCGACCGGCAGGCGAACAGCGCGCTGCACGAGATCGCGAGGCAGAGGGTCATGCGCGACCCCGAGACCGCCGAGTACGCCGAGAGGGCCAGGGCGCGGGGGAAGAGCGACAGGGAGGTCATGAGGTGCCTCAAGCGCTACGTGGCCAGGGAGGCGTACCGGGCGCTGATGCGCCCGCACGAGATCAGGAGGCTCGAGGACGCCTCGGGGCTCGTGGCGGCCAGGCGCGCGGCGAGGGTCAGCCAGGTGAGGGCGGCGTCCATACTGGGCACCAGCGAGAAGTACATCTCGATGCTGGAGAGGGGCCAAAGGGAGCTCAAGCCCATAAGGAGGGCCTACGAGGCATGGGTCGAGGCCGGACTTCCGCTCGATTGGGACAGGCAGGCCTTCGAGGCCGAGCGCAAAATGGATTCTAAAAAACACCTTGCCAAATAGGAGCGTCAGCGCGAGACCCGTCTTTCCGTTGCTCCGCAGGAGCAGGAAAGACGGGCCTCATGCGCGAGGACGTTTTCAAAACCAAGCCCGGTCCCGGCCGGACAGCCCACGAACGCTACAGGTTCTTGACACCCATCGCGCGCATGGCGTTCAGGATGGCGATGATCGCCACGCCTACGTCGCCGAACACGGCAAGCCACATGTTGGCGATGCCCAGTGCCGCAAGCACCAGAATCAGCAACTTAATACCCAGCGCAAAGATGATGTTCTGCCAGACAATCGCCATGGTCTTTCGTGCCACGCGGATCGCGCGGGAAATGTTGGACGGCTTGTCGTCCATGAGCACAACGTCGGCGGCCTCAATCGCGGCGTCGGAACCCATAGCGCCCATGGCAATGCCAACGTCCGCGCGGGTGAGCACGGGCGCATCGTTGATGCCGTCGCCGACAAAGGCGAGCTTGCCCTTGCCCGATTCGGCTGCCAGCAATGCCTCGACGCGCTCGACCTTGTCGCCCGGCAGCAGCTGCGCGTGGAACTCGTCGAGCCCCAGCTGCTTGGCCACCGCAGCAGCCACTTCCTCGCGGTCGCCCGTGAGCATGACGGTGCGCTTGACGCCGGCGGCGTGCAGGTCGCGGATCGTCTGCTCGGCATCGGCCTTAACGGTGTCTGCAATCACGATGTGGCCGGCGTACACGCCGTCAACGAGCACGTGGAGGATTGTGCCGACAACCTCGCAATTGGGAGCGTCGATACCGGCCGCAGCAAGCATCTTGGCATTGCCAACGACGACGTGCTTGCCGTCGATGGTTGCCGTCACGCCATGGCCCGCGTCGTTGGTGGAGTCGCTTACGCGCTTGGGGTCGACCTCGCCATGGTAGGCGGCGCGCACGGACTGCGCGATGGGGTGATCGGAGAACGACTCCGCAAGGGCTGCGACCTCGAGCAACGACTGCTCGGTATAGCCAGACTCGGGGTGCACCGCCACGACCGAAAACGTGCCGTTGGTGAGCGTGCCGGTCTTGTCGAAGACGACGGTGTCCACGTCGGCGAGCGTTTCGAGGTAGTTAGAACCCTTGATGAGAACGCCTAGTTTGGATGCGCCGCCGATGCCGCCAAAGAAGCTGAGCGGCACGCTGATCACGAGCGCGCACGGGCAGCTGACGACCAGGAAGGTCAGGCCGCGCAGGATCCAGTCGGACCAGGCGCCGGTGACCAAGCCGCCGCCAAGCGCGAGCACCGCGGCAGCGCCGGTGACGGCGGGCGTGTAGACGCGGGCGAAGCGCGTGATGAAGTTCTCGGTGCGCGCCTTCTTTTCGCTGGCGTTTTCTACGAGCTCCAGGACGCGCGCGACGGTGGACTCGCCAAAGGGCTTGGTGGTGCGCACGTGGATGAGCCCCGTCATGTTGATGCAGCCGCTGATGATGTCGTCGCCGGACTTGGCGGGGCGGGGAACTGACTCGCCCGTGAGTGCGGCGGTGTCGAGCTGGGTTTCGCCTTCGACGATGACGCCGTCGATGGGCACGCGCTCGCCGGGCTTGACCGCAATCACGGTGCCGACGGCGATGTCATCGGGAAAGACCTGTTCGAGCGTGCCGTCGGCTTGCTCGACGTTAGCGTAGTCGGGCGCGATGTCCATCATGGCGCTGATCGACTTGCGGCTTTTGCCCACGGCATATGCCTGGAACAGCTCGCCGACTTGGTAGAACAGCATGACGGCGGCACCTTCGGCCATGTGCGGGTCGGTGTCGGGGAAGAGCACCATGGCAAACGCGCCGATGGTCGCGACGGCCATGAGGAAGCTCTCGTCGAAGGCCTTGCCGCGGCGGATGTTATTGAATGCCTTTTGCAGCACGTCGTAGCCGGCAATCAAAAACGGCACGAGGAACAGCACAAAGCTGGCGTAGATGTCGCCCGGGGTGCCGAATGCGGCAGTGAGGGTGCTGAGCTCATCGAGGGCGTACACCACGGCAAAAATGCCCAGCGCTACCAGGATGCGGTTGCGCTTATGCTCGAGTGATTCTTTTTTCTTGCGCTTCTTCTTTTTCTTTTTGGGGTCGGCGGTGGCCATGACTCGTATCCTCCCATTTGAATGAATGAACACTCGCTCATATAATTTCGCGAGCAAAGGCCGCGGCAAGCGCGGCCTTGCAGGTTGGCGTAAACCTGGGCTAGAGAATGATCTCGCAGTCCGGCTCGGCGTCGGCCGTAAACTCAACAACGCGGTTGAGCACCTCGTCGAACTCAGCATCATCGGCCTCGAGCGTCAGCTTCTGGGTCATAAAGTTGACGGACACGGATTTGACGCCCTCGAGCTTGGCCAGCTCGTCCTGAAGCTCGCGCGCACAGTTGGCGCAATCGATCTCATCGAGCTTGTACTGCTTTTTCATGGTGGGTTCCTTTCCCGTTTTTGCGGCTTGGGTGCAGGCCGCGCTGGTACCGTGGTTGGCTGCTATTCGCAGATGTGGCTCATGCCCTGGTTGAGCATGGTGTAGACGTGGTCGTCGGCGAGCGAGTATAGGATATTGCGCCCGTCGCGCCGGAATTTAACCAGGTGCGACTGCTTGAGTGTGCGCAGCTGGTGCGACACCGCGGACTGCGAGGTTTCGGTCGCTTCGGCGATGTCTGCCACGCAGAGCTCGCGGCCCATGAGGGCGTAAAGGATCTTGATGCGCGTGGTGTCGCTGAAGACCTTGAACAGGTCGGCGAGGTCGTAGAGAAGCTCCTCGTCGGGAAGGTCCTCGGGCGAGCAGGTGGTGGGGATCACTGGCTCGGTGGCCTCGGTGTCGGGTTTCGTTTCATCAACGCGGATGCTCATTGCAATATCCTTTCATATGAACATACGCTCAAATAACTTACTTCCGATTATATGAGCGTATGTTCATATGTCAATAACGTTTAAGTAATTCATCGCACAAAATGATGGGGAATAGTGGACGAGATTCCGGATTGAGCGGTTTTGATAGTCGATGCCGAGGTGGGTGCCCCCGCGCCGTGCAAAAATTGGAGTATTCTGCAACTATAGGGGGTCTGTTTATCTATTTCGGGCCAAATAAAGCCGCTCAAGAGTTATCCAAGGGCGGTAAACAGATAAGATCTTCCTCAAGTGTTGCCTAACGTTCCCGTTCGATAGCGTCTTTGTTTCTCATTTGGATTAACTTGTGGGTGCTGGAGGGCCGACCCTGCTGAATACTCGCAATTTTGCACATCGCTAGGGTACCCACCTTGTTAGCCGGTCTAGCTTCCGGCCCCGAAGATCCTGCCCTCGGGCGCGAGGCTGCTTGTTTGGGCAAATGATGGGCTGTCGGATTCGACTGTCTGCATGTCATCGATTGCTGTAACTTCATTAATTGTCGGGTCATCCAGCGTGATGCCTTCGAGTGTTGCTTTTTCGAGGTCGATTCGTTGGCGCTCTTCGGAATCCTGGCGAAGCTGCTTCTGAATTCGCCTTTTCTCTTCTATAAACCTTCTGAGCACAAACTGTCTCAGGTCCTCTTGCATGATTTGAAAGTCTTTTGGTAGACGCGAGGGGCGTACGCCCTCTTTCCGCTGGATTGCTTCCATGACCCTAACGAAAGAGCTGGCATGCATAAAGGAATAACGGCTGACGGTGATGATTCCGTATCCCATGGACGCAAGCGCATTCTTGCGTTCCTCATCGATGGCGCGGTCTTCTTCCGCGTCATGATAAAAACCGTTGTATTCAATGTCTGTGCGAGATTTCTTTAGATACGCATCCATAAAGAACTTTTTGCGTCTCGTGAGATTCTTTGCGGCGGCGGTGACCTGTAATTCGTAATCGGTCTCAATTCCCTTAATACCAAGTCCACCTTCGCTTTTGGGCAGCGTAAGCATCATGATAAATGCCGTTTCCATGGGAGATCGGCATCCGTCGCGCACACATTGGATCGCCTTTCGGGCAAGAGCCAGACCGTCGCATCTGGTAATGGAATTAAAGAACTGTTTCAATCTCTCGGTCGAGGTGAGCGCGAAACGCTCGGTATAGGAGGTGGAAGAGTCGGTTCCAAGGGAATAAGCGCCGCATAGTTCAAAGTAGTACTCCACCAGTTCGCGAAAAGGAAGATAGGTGGCGGCCTGAAGTGCGCAAAGCTCAACGCCAACAATGAAGATGCCATCTTCAAGCTCTATAAAGCGTGAGTTCGAGAATCGTTTTGAAGAAACGTGGCATTGACAGTTCATTGCATGGCGCGCATTCCTGCGATCAAACACCATCACCTCGAGGGAATCATTCGCGTCGAGGGAAACATCATGTTTGGTGAGCCATTCTGCGGCTGCGTCAAGGAGCGTTCCGGTGGGACATGATCCGTAAATCGCGGCAGGGTTACAGGACTCGATGCCTTTCGCAGACACCGAATGCGCGGCCTGGTAGACCGCTTTTGCAGTGGTATGTGACAATACGATACTCATGGTATATATCGTGTCAGCTAATGCCGTGTTGATGGCGCTGAGTGAAAAAGTCGTTTTAGAGGTCTAACCAAATGCTGACCAAAAGCTTGACGCAATTATGGGTTGGTATGCCCTAAATAAAAGTTTTCGCAGCTTGGCTATAGCATAGAAATACTCAATTGCTGCACATTTGATATCGATGCATCGCCATCCGACAACGAATTACGTGTCGGGAATTGGCCGAAATCGTTCAAAATGAGGGTTCAGAATTTGTGATGGCAGATCTATCTGTGGAACGTAGGGCGGCCCCGCTGCGGGGTTTTCCGCTGCGAGGCCGCTCGTGATCTACCCCCGGGGTTTGCCGCAGGCGTTTCTACTTGGCAAACAGGTTCTTGAGGTTGAACTCGGCTTGGACGGTGCGGAGCATGAGGTCGGTGTCGTCGAGGCCCAGATGCTGCTCGTTGGCGTCGGCGGCGAGGGTTCCACGGCGGCGCGCCC
>UQMM01000049.1 GCA_900542165.1 uncultured Collinsella sp.
CGGTACAAACGGCCCACCACCGCGTCGGTGTCTGGCGAAAAATGGGACGGGCCCCAGATTGCCCATGCGCGCAAAAGTGCGTCTCGGCAATCTGGGGCCCGTCCCATTTAATATTTATAAATATGCAGGTCAGCGAGGTGCTAGCGATGTGCTAGCGGATGCGCCGCCAAATAGACCTCGGTCAGTTGCGTACGATCGACATGCGTGTAGACCTGCGTGGTCGATATATCGGCATGTCCCAAGATCTCCTGTAGCACACGGAGGTCTGCGCCGCCCGCAAGCATATGGGTAGCAAAGGAGTGACGCAGCGTATGGGGATGGAGCCCCACCAGTCCCACCTGGCGCCCGTAGCGCTCACAGATGGCATGGATGCCCTGGCGCGACAGACGGCGGCCGTTCTTATTTAAAAAGACCGCCGAGGTCTCGGTTCCGCGGGCATGGGCCGCCAAGCGAGAACGCCCCTCAGTTACATAAAGCGTCAGAGCTCGCGCCGCGCTTCCCACCAGCGGGGACAGGCGTTCCTTTGAGCCCTTACCGCGAACGAGCACAAAGCCATCGTCGATATGGATATCGCCCACATCGAGTCCCACCAACTCGCTCACACGCAAACCGCATCCGTAGAGCACTTCCAAGATGGCATGGTCGCGCAAGCCCATCTCGCCCTCGGGGAAGTCTTGATCGAGCAGCGCCGAGACATCCTCCACCGATAGATACTCCGGCAAACGCTCAGCCTTTTTAGGCAGGCGCAACGCCGCCGTTGGATTTTGGGCCACAGCCCCATCGCGCACCAAAAAGGCATGCAGGCCCTTCACGGCCGCAAGCGCACGCTCCACCGAGGCATCCGAATAGCCCCCATCGCGACGGGCGGCGACAAAGCCCTCCACGACCTGACGGGTCACCTCTTCAAAAGACACAATACCCGCCCGCTCCAGATAGGCGCAGTACGTCGTCAGGTCACGACGATAGGCCGCAATCGTGTTGCGCGCCAAACCCCGCTCGACCGCGAGGTAATCGAGATACTCCCCCGCCGCCACGGCGAGCGACGAGGGAGTAGCTTCGGTATGTTCCTTATTCGCCGGCACCCTTAGTCCGTAGCGAGGTTCATGGGCGTCACCTGCAGACGGTCGACACCCTCGTGCTGGCCGATCGAAGCGCGCACGAACTCGCGGAACAGCGGCTGCGGGTTGGTCGGGCGGCTCTTGAACTCGGGATGAGCCTGGGTTGCCACATACCACGGATGCACGTCGCGCGGCAGCTCGACCATCTCGACCAGGCGCTCGTCGGGCGACAGACCCGAGATAACCAAGCCGGCGTCCTCGAGCTGGTCACGGAAGGCGTTGTTGAACTCAAAGCGATGACGGTGACGCTCGTAGACGAGCTCCTCGCCATATGCCTCGCGAGCAAGGGTATCGGCGGCGAGCTTGCACGGATAGGCGCCCAGGCGCATGGTGCCGCCCTTCTCGGTCACGTCCTCCTGCGAGCTCATCAGATCGATGACGCTAAACGGGCCGTCCGGATCGAACTCGGAGGAGCTGGCGCCGGCAAGGCCGACGACGTTGCGGGCGAACTCGCACACGGCCACCTGCATACCCAGGCAAATGCCCAGATACGGAATCTTGTGCTCACGGGCAAACTCGGCCGCGAGGATCTTGCCCTCCAGGGCGCGCTTGCCAAAGCCGCCGGGGACCAGGATGCCCGAGGCGTCGCCCAGAACCTCGGAGACATTCTGCTCGTCGAGGCTCTCGCCGTCGACCAGCTGGACGTCCACATGGCGATCGTAGAAGACGCCCGCATGGTGCAGGGCCTCGATAACCGACAGGTACGCATCGGGCAGCTGCGTGTACTTGCCCACGACGGCGATCTTCACCTTGTCGGCGTGATGGTTGGCGTGATTCTGTTTGCGCAGGAACTCGTTCCACTCGCTCATGTCGCGCTCACGCGGGTCCAGACCCAGGCGCTCGCAAATGCGCAGGTCAAAGTCCTGCTCGGCAAGCAGCTGCGGAACATCGTAAATGCTCGCGCAGTCCTCGTTGGTAAAGACACAATCGGTGTCGACGTCGCAGAAGCTTGCGATCTTTCCGCGGATAGCGTCATCGATATGGTGGTCGGAGCGCAGCACGATGATATCGGGCTGGATGCCAAAGCTGCGGAGCTCCTTGACGGAATGCTGCGTGGGCTTGGTCTTGACCTCGTGGGCGGCGGCGATATAGGGAACGAGCGACACGTGGATGTAGCAGACGTTCTCGGGGCCGGCCTCCTTGCGGTACTGACGGATGGCCTCGACAAACGGTTGGGACTCGATGTCGCCGATCGTGCCGCCCAGCTCGGTGATGACTACATCGGAGCCGGTCTGCTCCTCGATGCGGCGGAACTTGTCCTTAATGGCATTGGTGACGTGAGGAATCACCTGCACGGTACCGCCCAAAAAGTCGCCGCGACGCTCGCGGGCGATTAGGCTTTTGTAGATGGCACCGGTCGTAAAGTTGGAATCGCGGGTCAGGTTCTCATCAATAAAGCGCTCGTAATGACCCAGGTCCAGGTCGGACTCGTAACCGTCCTCGGTAACGAAGACCTCACCATGCTGGAAGGGGCTCATGGTACCGGGGTCGACGTTCAGATACGGGTCGGCCTTCTGCATCGTTACTTTGTAGCCACGCGACTTGAGCAGACGGCCCAGCGAGGCCGCGGTGATACCCTTGCCCAGGGACGAAACCACGCCACCGGTTACGAACACATGCTTGGTCATATTGAGTTACCTGCGCTTCCCGTAGAAGTTGTTTATCCACATCTTACGGGTCTTCATTGTAATACTCGCACCGCGAACCGTTCGCAATTTTTCTCGCGTGCGATTGCATTTCTCAATCTTGAAACAAAACGCCGCCCGGTTTCCCAGGCGGCGTCGCTATGGCAAGGATTACATGATGCTATCGATCAGCAACCTCGTCTTCGAGCATTTCTTGAACGAGCATGCCGGTACGGACGCCCTCAAGATACCACTTGCCACGTTCGGTGAGGCAAATGCCATTTGCAAGCTGACCGCCGTCGTCGCTATAACGCGAGACGACATCAATCATGCCTTCGGAATCCAAGCGATCGATTGCGGCGCGGGCACGATACGGCGAAACCCCCACGCGCTCGGCAAGCGTTTTGCGCGAGAAACCATACGGCCCGCCATTGTCTTCGGTTTGCTGGTCGATCTCCATCAACACCAGCACCTCGACACGCTTCATATCGTTGACACTCGCACGACCCTTGCCCGCCATAGCAGCCTCCTCAAACCGAGCACGAGCATCTAACGCGCCGTGCGCGACCGACACACCTCACGATGGCAGGTAATATCCATCATGCGGCATCCCGCTAAGGATGAAACAGTTACGGTTATTGTATACCGCTCAAATTGTTTCTAGGCAGGTAAACGGCTATTTTTCGCCGAAATAGGCGCTTTATTGATCAAAAAGCCGTACCGGGCGCTAACCCGATACGGCCAAAATGCAATGCAATTACCGCGGTGCTTCAAACTTAGCGATGGAAGAAACCGCGGCGCTCGAACTTGGGCTCGCAGCACACGTTGATACCCAGTTTGCGCAGTACCGTCTCGTCCGTCGGCGAGATGATCACGCTAAAGAAGGCATCGCAACCGCGCAGCTGCTCCAGGCCCGAAAGGACGCGAGCGGCCGTCTCACTCGTGGCCGAGGTGATCGACAACGCCATAAGCGTCTCGTCGGTGTGGAGGCGCGGGTTTTTGCTGCCCAGGAAATGCGTCTTGAGCTTGCTGATGGGCTCGATCGCCTCATCGCTAATGACCTCGAGCTCAAGGTCGACGCCCGAGACATGCTTGAGGGCGTTCATAATGAGCGAACTTGCGGCGCCCAGGCGCGTAGAGGTCTTACCGGTCACCACGGAACCATCGGGCATGACCATGGCACCCACGGGACCGCCCGTGAGCTGCTCCCTGGTGAGGGCCGCCGAGCGCGCCGGCGAGTAGTTCTTATCGATGCCGGCTTTCTTCATAATAATCTTGAGACGGTCGACTTGCTCATCGCCCACGCCGGTACGGCGCACATTTTCGACCGCGGTAAAGTAGCGGCGGACGATCTCCATCTTGGAAGCGTCGCGGCAGGCATCGTCATCGGTGATGGCAAAGCCGACCATATTGACGCCCATGTCCGTAGGGCTCTGGTAGGGGCTCTTGCCCAGGATCTTTTCCATCAGGGCACGGACTACCGGGAAGGCCTCGACGTCGCGGTTGTAGTTGACCGTGGTCTTGTTGTAGGCCTCAAGGTGGAACGAGTCGATGATGTTGGCATCGTCGAGGTCTGCCGTGGCGGCCTCGTAGGCAATGTTGACCGGATGCGTAAGGGGCAGATTCCAAACCGGGAAGGTCTCAAACTTGGCATAGCCGGCGGCGGTACCGTGCTTATGCTCGTGATACAGCTGCGAGAGGCAAGTGGCGAGCTTGCCCGAACCGGGGCCGGGTGCCGTCACGACGACGAGCGGACGGGTGGTCTCGACAAACTCGTTCTTGCCATAGCCGTCGTCGGACACGATCAGATCGACATCGTGCGGATACCCCTCGATGGGATAGTGCAGCTTGGCGGGAATACCGAGCGCGTTCAGGCGGTTGCGGAACACATCGGCAGCGGGCTGGCCGGCGTACTGGGTGATGACCACGGCCGCGACGGCAAAACCGTTGCCGCGGAACAGGTCAACCAGGCGCAGCACATCCTCGTCATAGGTAATGCCAAGGTCACCGCGAGCCTTGTTTTTCTCGATGTGGTTCGCGTTGATCGCGATGATAACCTCGACATCGTCGGCGATGCTCTTGAGCATGCGGAACTTGCTGTCCGGTTCAAAACCCGGCAGCACGCGGCTCGCATGATAGTCATCGAACAGCTTACCGCCAAACTCCAAATAGAGCTTGCCACCAAACTGCGAGATGCGCTCCTTAATGTGAGCAGCCTGCAGCTCGATATACTTCGCGTTGTCGAAACCCTGGCGCATGTATGGCTCCCGTCCCGTTTCCAATTAATGTTCTAGGCGATTATAACGGAGCAGACCCTCCCCAACGCCCAAGCAATCAACTGGCACCAACCAAACACGCCCACCGCGACCACTGGGGACCCGGGATAGCTAATTTGTGGCGGGAAACAAGGCACTCAGCACCAACAATGGCAGCGCCGCAGGTTGAGCATAAGCCAGCGAAAGCCCGCCAGAGCGAGCAAGGTGACGTGAAAGAGAAGGGCATAGGCCTTTTGGCCATGCCCGACGATTGAACGTCAGATTGCCGCTCTGGCGGGCTTGCAGCGTCGAGCGGTTCCGGCGTTTGGAAAACGCCGGAACACAAGAGCGCCCCCTCCCGCGCACGGAACGGAAGGGGGCTAAAGGTAGGAGTCTACCGGTGGGTTCACCCCACCGGACAGACGATGACCAGGTGATCCTCTACAGGATCGTCAAGGTTTCCGTGGGGTACCCGTTGGGTACTTAGAGCAGCACGCAGGCGACGGTCAGGATGACGGCGCAGACGACGGAGAGAGCGACGATGAGCTTAAGGGCAAACTTGAGCCAGGTCGTCCACTCGATCTTGGCCAGGGCGAGACCGCCCATGATGGCGCCGGAGGTCGGGGTGAACAGGTTCACGACACCGATGGCGGCGGAGAAGATCATGACCATGACCTCGGGCGAGAAGCCGAGCTTAACAGCCAGCGGTCCCATGATGGGCATGGAAACGGTAGCCATACCGGAGGTCGAGGGGATCAGGAAGGACAGGCCGAAGTAGACCAGGAAGCTCATGGGAGCGAAGATCACGCCGGACAGGCCAGCCAGAGCATTGGCAGCAGCGTCGAGGACGTAGACGTCGAGGCCGGTGTTAGCCATGAGGACGGAGATACCACGAGCAAGGGCGATGACGAGAACAACGGACATCATGTCGGCAGCGCCGGTGATGAAGGTGTTGACGATCTGCTTCTCGGACAGGCCACCGATGATACCGATCAGGACGGCCATGAGGAAGAACCAGGTGGAAGCCTCGTCGAAGTACCACTGGCCAATGGGCAGGCCGGTGATCAGGGCAGACCAGCCCTGAACGACGGCGTTACCGTCGGCATCGTAGACAGCGCCAGCGTCAAAGAAGTTGGCGACGCCCTCGTTGAGGTCGGCCAGCGGGATGAAGCCGACGATCATGACGACGAAGGTGAAGGCGAAGGCGATCAGAACACCCTTCTGACGACCGGTGAGCTTGACCTCCTTGTGGACCTCGGAAGCAGCCTTGCCGTGAGCCTCTTCGGCGTCCTTGAGCTCCTGCATCGAGAGGATGGTGGAACCCTTGTCAGCCTTGACCTTCTTGGCATAGTTCATCACGAAGACGATGGACATGACGGTGGTAACAAGCCACAGGACGGCACCGAGGCCGATGATGATGGACTGGTTCACGGCAATGTCAACGCCGGTCAGGGCGTCGACGGCAGCGCCGACGGCGAACGGGTTAACCGTGGAGCCCAGGCAGCCGCAGCCAGCGCCGAGCAGGACGGTAGCGGCGCCGACCATCGGGTCGAAGCCGGCAGCCATCATGGTAGCGGCGAGCAGGGCGTAGAAGGGAACGGTCTCCTCGCACATACCATAGGTGGTACCACCGAGGGAGAAGATGAGCATCAGCACGGGAATGAGCATGATCTCGTTGCCCTTAAGCTTCTGCACCAGGACGGCGATGCCGTTGTCCAGAGCGCCGGTCTCGGTCATCATACCGAGGAAGCCGCCCAGGATCATAACGAAGAGGCAGACGGGCAGAGCGTCAGCGAAGCCCTTAATCGGGGCGGTGCAGAAATCGCTCAGACGGGCGGCAGTAACCGCGCCGCCGGACGTGCCGGAGACGATAACGGTAACAACTGCAACAATTGCCAGCAGAGCAAGAAGAATGGTGAACGATGAAGGCATACCGCGCTTTTTCTTAGCGGTCTCAGTCATAGTTCTCATCCCCCCTTCATAAATCATTTACTGATCTCGCCCGAAGCGGCTCTTCCGTGCCGTGCCTGCCGCTCGATGCGAGATTTTTACCAGATAAAGCCGCTCGGGGTGTTCAACAATACACCCCGAGCGAGATGCTAGATGCTCTTACTTGAGCGTAGCGTACATGACAGCCTTGATGGTGTGCATGCGGTTCTCGGCCTCGTCGAAGACCTTGGAAGCGGGGCTCTCGAAGACCTCGTCGGTGACCTCCTGCTCGGTGATGCCGAACTGCTCGCACTTCTCGGCGCCAATGGTGGTGTTGGTGTCGTGGAAGCTGGGCAGGCAGTGCAGGAAGATGGCACCCGGGTTGGCCATAGCCATGACCTCGGAGGTGACACGATACGGGGTGAGCTGAGCGATGCGCTCGGCCCAGACCTCGTCGGGCTCGCCCATGGAGACCCACACGTCGGTGTAGATAACGTCGGCACCGGTGACGCCGTCCTTGACGTCGGTGGTCAGCTTGATGGTGCAGCCGTTGGCCTCGGCGATGGGCTTGCAGGCCTCGATGACGTCGTCGGCGGGCATGCACTCCTCGGGGCCGCAGGCCACGAAGTTCATACCGAGCTTGGAGCAGACGACCATGAGGGAGCGAGCAACATTGTTCTTGCAGTCGCCCATGAAGACGAGAGTCTTGCCCTTGATGTCGTAGTTGAAGTTCTCCTGGACGGTCAGGATGTCGGCGAGCATCTGGGTGGGGTGCCACTCGGTGGTCAGGCCGTTCCACACGGGCACGCCGGACTTAGCAGCGAGCTCCTCGACGTCGTCCTGGGCAAAGCCACGGAACTCGATGCCGTCATACATGCGGCCGAGAACGCGGGCGGTGTCCTCGATGGACTCCTTCTTGCCCATCTGCGACGAACCCGGATCGAGGTAGGTGACGCCCATGCCCAGATCCATGCCGCCGACCTCAAAGGCGCAGCGGGTACGAGTGGAGGTCTTCTGGAAGAGCAGAACGATGTTCTTGCCCTCGAGATAGCGGTGCGGAACGCCAGCGCGCTTCATGTCCTTGAAGTTCTTGGAGAGCTTGAGCAGGTACTCGATCTCCTCGGTGGTGAGGTCGAGGAGCTTGAGGAAGCTACGGCCGGAGAGGTTAACACCCATGGTTCGAATCCTTTCGAAGAAATGAATTACATAAGTATCAGTGTTGCCCGTTTGACGGGCGAAACCGGTGCGGTTGTAGGGAGACCGCACCGGAAACGGAAAGACTTAGAGGTCCTCGCGCCAGAAGGGCATGCTCATGCAGCGCGGGCCGCCGCGGCCGC
>UQMM01000050.1 GCA_900542165.1 uncultured Collinsella sp.
ATCCTGGACGGGTGCATCGGCAGCGGTTGCAGACTCGGCGGTCGCCGCAGCATCCCGAGCGGCTGCAGCTGCGGCTGCGGCCTTCTCTGCCTCGACGAAGGCCTTGGGCTTGCGACCGCGACGGTGCGGGCGCAAAGCCGGATCGACAACGGGAACTTCGCTGGCCTCGACAGGCGCAGCGGACTCAACAGGCGATGCGCCCTCCCCTGCCGCGGAACGAACCGAAGCCTCGGTGAGCTCGAGGGTTACCTGATCGGCAACCTGCTCGGCCTTAGCAGCCGTGCGACGGCGTGTGCGCGGTGCCGGCTTCTCGGTCGGCTGGTCGGCGGCAGGGGTCTCGGTGGCGGCAGGCGTCTCGGGCACAGACGGAGCTGCAAGCTCGGTCAGAGCCGCGGCCTCGCGCTCGGCAGCACGACGGCGGGCGCGCACCACCTGAGCCTCGCTAATCTGCGCCAACGCACGTGCCTGCGCGACCTCATCGGAAATCGGCGCCGAGGAGTCAGCTGCAACGGTGCGCTTGACGCGCGTCATGCGCGTGGTACGGCGCTTGGGCTTGGTGACCTCCTCGCCGTCAGCAGCAGGCTTGGCCGTGCGGCGCGTACGCTTGGGCTTTGCCGGAGCAGCCTCCTCACCAGTTGCAGGCACGGCCTTCTCAGCCGTTGCAGGCGTAGGCGTCGAAGCAGCCTTAGGCGTCTCAGGAGCCGAGGCATGCGCGGGCGCCGCGACCTGGTCCGACGCAACCGGTGCAGCGGGAGCGGCTTGCGTCGTCGTTATTTCGTTTTCTTGCTGTTGATCAGACACAGTGTTTGCTCAACTTTCTTTTCAAGCCCTGTGATCACATGCTCCCTGCATAAACCTTCAGGGCGGCTAAACAGTCTAGTTCCGTTCAAAACGACGGACATCATTGATCTGTATCGAGATGATTGCGTCATATACGCAGCGTTAGTGTAACACAACCGCCGCCACCTGCAACTTAGTCATTGGGAACGCTCTTAAACGACTAGTCAAAAGGGGCACTCTTTGGTTTAACACCCACAAATCTGACTGCCTCCGCCAAAACTATGGCGGTTTACTACGATGAATCGCTCAACCGCGACCACTCCGAAACTTGTTGAACTAAAACCGCAGGTAGATGCCCTGCACTTTTTTGCGAAAAGCTGGCGTGGTTGGAATTTCTCATATTCATCGTAGTGAACCGGCATAGTTTCGTATTTCCAGCAGTTCCAAATTCGTCAATACGTCGGCGTTTGCAAAAAACCCGACCTCCGCATGGAGATCGGGCTTATAGGGCTCAGCAAAGCCGAACCTACACGGTTAAATGACCCGCAGCTTACATCTGCTCGGGAGCGGAGACACCAACAAGGGTGAGCACCAGGGCGAGCGTCACGCGGACGGCATCGCAAGCGGCCAGACGGGCACGCGAAAGCTCGGGGTCGACGGGACGGCCCTCGCTCGGCAGCACCTGGCAGGCAGCGTAGAAGCTGTGGAAGTCGCCGGCAAGCTCCTCGGCAAAGTGCGTCAGACGGAACGGGGCGCGGTCGCGAGCGCAGCTGGCGATGAGGTCGGTGAGCTCGTTGAGCTTACGCGAAAGGGCAAGCTCGGTCGGGTCGGTCAGCAGCGAGTAATCGACGTTCTCGCCGATGGCCTTCTCGGCGACGGCCTTCATGCCCATCTCGTCAGCCTGCTCGGGCGTAACGTCGGCGGCACGGCGCAGGATGGAGCACACGCGGGCGTGAGCATACTGCACGTAATAGACCGGGTTGGAGTTGTCGCGCTTCTTAACGGCCTCAATATCGAAGTCGACCATCTGGTTGGAGCTCTTGGAGATGAGCGTGTAGCGAGCGGCATCGGAGCCGACCTCGTCGACGAGCTCCTGCAGGGTCACCATGGTGCCCTTGCGCTTGGACATTCGGACGGGCTTGCCGTTACGCAGCAGGTTGACGAGCTGGCCCAGCAGAACCTCAAACTTGCCGGGATAGCCAAGGGCGTCGCAGACGCAGCGGACGCGCTCGATGTAGCCGTGGTGGTCGGCACCCCAGATGTCGATGACGTGGTCGACGCGCTGGAACTTATCCCAGTGATAGGCAACGTCGGAGGCGAAGTAGGTGTACTCGCCGTCGGACTTGATCAGGACGCGGTCCTTGTCATCGCCCAGGTCGGTGGAGCGGAACCACAGGGCGCCGTCCTTGGTGTAGAGGTAGCCCATCTTGTCGAGCTTCTCAAAAGCGCGGTCGACGGCGGAGGTGCCGGCGGTCTCACCCTCGGTGTCCTTCACATACAGCGAACGCTCGGAGTACCAACGATCGAAGTCGCAATTGACGGCGTGGCAGAGGTCGCGCATGTTGTCGACCATCTTCACATAGCCGCGCTCGCGGAAGCTCTCCATACGCTCCTGCGGGTCGGCGTCGACCCACTTATCGCCGTCGGTGCGCCAGAACTCGGCAGCCTCGTCGATGATGTAGTCGCCGCCATAGGAGTCCTTGCCCAGGGTCTCGGCAAAGTTGTCCTGATACGGATGGGTCTCGGGGTGCTCGTCGTTCTCGTCGGCAACAAAGGCGTCACGGTCGGCGATCAGCAGCTTGTGAGCCTCGTCGATATCCACGCCCTGCTTGGCGATGATGTCGGCAAGCTGCATATAGCGCGTGCTGATGGAGTTGCCGAAGGTGTTCATCTGAGAGCCGTGGTCGTTGATGTAGAACTCACGCTGGATGTCGTAACCGGCGTGGTCCATCACACGGCAGAGCGAGTCGCCCAGCGCGGCCCAGCGGCCGTGGCCGATGTGCATGGGGCCGACGGGGTTAGCGGAAACGAACTCGACCTGGGTCTTCAGGCCACCACCGACGTTGGACTTAGCGAAGTCCATGCCCTTCTCGCGAGCCTCGCCAAAGATGGCATTCTTGACGGCAACGGAGAGGTAGAAGTTGATGAAGCCGGGGCCTGCGATCTCGACCTTCTCGATCGCGGGGTCCTCGGGCATATGGGCAACGATGGCCTCGGCGATCTTGCGCGGGGCGCAGTGGGCCAGCTTGGCGGACTTCAGGGCCATGGTAGAGGTCCACTCGCCATGAGAAGTGTCAGCCGGTCGCTCGATAGCGCAATCGTCAAGTTCAAATGCGGAAAGGTCGCCGGCCTCCTGGGCCGCAGCAAGCGCAGCGCGTACCAGCTCTTCAATCTTCTCGGGCATAGATCCTCCTTGTGTTAAAGCCCCCGAGCTCTTGGTCACTCGTAGGGCAAAA
The DNA here is from genome assembly GCA_900542165.1 of uncultured Collinsella sp. Classification (GTDB taxonomy): domain Bacteria; phylum Actinomycetota; class Coriobacteriia; order Coriobacteriales; family Coriobacteriaceae; genus Collinsella. The sequence goes on from UQMM01000050.1 coordinate 3,237, forward strand.
GCCAGAGTTTGTAGCACTCTATCACAAGCGACGGGCACTGTCGCAGGGTAAAGCTAATAGATATTGCATATGCACAAAAATGACTACAGCTTGTATGGAGTCACTCAAAGATGCCGGTCTGCCTGCAGATTATGCAGGCGTTGAAAATGCATAAAGGTGTGAATGAGCTGCGTCTGTTATCGAATACTCTTACCTATCAGAGTTGTGTGCTTTTCCTGCATAAAGTACGGGTTTGCGCACGTCAGCGTGTTATTCTAGACATACGTAAATTCGTATAAGTTGGAGGTAGCATGTTCTCAATCGGTCAACACGTCATTCATCCGGGCCAGGGAGTCTGCACCGTCGTCGGTTTTAGGGACGACACACCGCAGCCCATGCTGCTACTCGAGACCAAGCAGGGACATGCGCAGACGATCCTCATGTACCCCGTGGCGCAGGCCGACCGTTTGCACGCCGCCATCTCGCAGCAAGATGCCGAGCACCTGCTGAGCCACTATGACGAGTTGGAGTGCGACACCTTTACCGAGCGCAACAGCTCGCTTGAGGAGACACACTTTAAGCAGCAGCTCAAGCTGGGCGCGCCCGAGACGGTCCGCGTGGCAAAGACCATGATGCACCGCATTCGCCAGGCCGAGGAAGCTGATAAAAAACCCAGCTCCTACTACATGCGCGTACTCAAGGAGGCCAAGCGCCGCTCCATCGAGGAGTTCGCCGTGGCCTTGGGCGTCACCGAGGAGGACGCCGAAGCTCGCCTAGCCCAAGCCGCCCTCAACTAACCCATCCGCGCCAAAAACCACCACAAAGGGGACAGGCACCTTTGTGGTGGTTTTCTTGTTCTAGTAGTATTCATTCTTATCGATACCCACGAGCACAAGGAGTCTCTTATGGCAGAGCCGCTTACCGCTGGAATCACCCGCGACCGTGCGTTCGAACTGCTCAACGAGCACAACAAAGATCCGTTCCACATCACCCATGGCGAGACGGTCGAGGGCACTATGCGCTACTTTGCGCGCGAGTTCGACCCCGAGAACGAGGAGTTTTGGGGCATCGTCGGTCTGCTGCACGACCTGGATTGGGAGGAGCATGAGGACGACCCCATGAACCACACCATCTATGCTGCCGAGATTCTTGAGGGCGAAGGTGCGTCTCCCGAGCTCATTCGCGCCATCCAGACGCACACGTCGGACTTCAACACCTCACTACCCAAGCCCGAGCTGCAGATGGAAAAGATCCTGTTTGCCTGCGATGAGCTCACCGGCCTGATCGGCGCTGCCGTCATCATGCGCCCGAGCAAGAGCGTTATGGACTTTACGACTAAGTCGCTCAAGAAGAAGTTCAAGGACAAACGCTTTGCCGCCGGCTGCTCGCGCGACGTGATTTCGCAGGGCGCCGAGATGTTGGGCTGGGAGCTCCCCGAGCTCTTTGACCGCACCATCGCGGCCATGCAGTCCTTCGCCCCCGACCGAGATACCTTCCAGGCCTAACCGTCAACGCCACCTAAAACCACCACAAAGGGGACAGGCACCTTTGTGGTGGTTTTTGTTTGCGCGGGCGTTAGGGACGGACCTGGCCGGTGCCGCGGAGCTTGTATTTGTAGGTGGTGAGGGCCTCGGCGGCAAAGGGGCCACGGGCGTGGAGTTTTTGGGTCGAGATGCCGATCTCGGCACCCAGGCCAAACTCGCCGCCGTCAGTGAAGCGAGTGCTGGCGTTGGAGTACACGGCCGAGGCATCGACAGCATCGAGGAAGCGCTCGCAAGCATCCGTATCCTCGGCAACGATGGCCTCGGAGTGCATCGTGCCGTAGCGGTTGATGTGTGCGATGGCCTCGTCCTCGTTTGCCACGACCTTCACGCTCATCTCGAGCGCCAGGTACTCGCGACCCCAGTCCTCCTCAGTCGCGGCGACGTAGTCATCGCCCTCCACAAGCCCGGCATCGGCGCATGCGGCGCAGGTTGCCTCGTCGCCGTGAATCAGCACGCCGTGGTCATGCAGCACGGTCACGACCGCGGGCAAAAACGCATCGGCCACAGCACGGTCGACCAGCAGCGACTCGGCGGCATTGCACACGCCTACGCGCTGGGTCTTGGCATTAACGATAATGTTGAGCGCCTTATCAAAGTCGGCGGATTCATGCACGTAGATGTGGCAGTTGCCCGTGCCCGTCTCGATCACCGGCACAAGCGACTCGCGCACGCAGCGCTGGATCAGGCCTGCACCTCCGCGCGGAATGAGTACGTCGACAATACCGCGGAGCTTCATGAGCTCGCCGGTGGCCTCGCGGTCGGTGGACTCGATCATCGACACGGCCTCGCGCGGGAAGCCCTTGGCCTCGAGCGCATCGGCCAGCAGCTCGGCGATCATGGCACACGAGTGATAGGCCAGCGAGCCGCCGCGTAGAATGCAGGCGTTGCCGGTACGGATGCAGATGCCTGCGGCGTCGGCCGTCACGTTGGGGCGCGCCTCGTAGACCATGGCGACCAGGCCCAACGGCACGCTCACGCGGGTCAGGTCCACACCGCTCGCAAGCACGCGGTGGTCGAGCACGCGGCCGACGGGATCGGGCAGCTCGGCGAGCTTCTCCAAACCGGCGGCCATGCCCTCGACGCGCTCGGGCGTCAGCAGCAGACGGTCGAGAAGCCCCGCCGAGGTGCCCGCATCGCGCGCAGCAGACATATCGAGCTCATTGGCGGCAACGATGGAATCAACGCCGTCGCGCAGCGCCGCGGCCATAGCGCGCACGGCCTCCTGGCGCTGGACATCGCTCGCCGTGGCAAGCGCGCCCGAAGCGGCCTTGGCGGCAACAGCAAGATCGTGGACATACGTGGCTATATCGACCGACATGGGCGGCCCTTTCTCTTAGATGTTTGCCACCCATGGTAGCCGATTTATGCGCACCCTCGCCGACGGCGGTAGAATTGGTCAACCCGAAACACCGCAACGAATGGAAGCATCACATGGCGCTCATCACTTCGTACCACGTCCCCGGCCTGTATGTCGAGGACCACAGCATCGATGTCCCTCTCGACTGGCGCGGCCTAGACCCCATGCTTTTGGCCGTCGGCAGCACCATGCGCCGCGGCGCCATGCCGGCACCCATCGCCGGCGCGCCCGAGAGCATCAAGCTCTTCTACCGCGTGGTCTGCGCCCCCGACCGCATCAACGACGATCTACCGCTCCTCCTCTTTTTGCAAGGCGGCCCCGGCG
>UQMM01000051.1 GCA_900542165.1 uncultured Collinsella sp.
ATAAACAGAAAAACGCCCGCAGGATTTTCTCCTGCGGGCAGCGTGTTGTCAGCTATCCAAAGGCTTGTATTCTGTTACAGTTTTCAGATAGGTTTCGGGATCGCCATTCAATATCAAGTCAGCATATGCTATCGGGTCATTGTAGATCAAATAATCCAACTCTGACCGCTGATACATATTGTCTGCAATCTCGTTCTCAACAGCGATAGTGTCAATCGCAATCATTCTGCCGTCCCTGAATTTCAGTTCCACACAGCAATTATCCATAGTGTAAGCACAAGATATTAAGGTTTTCATGGTATGTCTTCCATAATTCGAAATATAAAGCGAAAATCCCGTCTGACTTCCTGTTAGAAATCAGACGGGATTTGTCCGTATGCACCCCGGAAACCGTCAGCTAACAGTTGATAAGTAAATTAGTTCCTTATCACTGTTAAGCCAAGGCTTAACCTGGTTTGGTGTTACGATGAAACCGCAGGTAAAAGCTATCGAGTAACACTCTTGAAAGGTTTTGAGCTTAAGGGCTTTCTAAGGTTTGTGGCGCGGATGTGGCTCGCCTGTGTGGGGCGTGTGGACGGCTCGTTCCTAACGCTGCGGCTCTGCGGCGCGCACCTGCTCGATGACCTTTTCCATCGTGGCGTCGATGCGGTCTTTTTTGAGCTCGCATTCCCAGACGGTGATGGGTGTCCAGCCCATTTGGGTGAGTGCTGCCACGGCGGCGCGATCGCGTTCGACGTTGCGACGGAACTTTGCCTCCCAAAACTCAACGTTGCGCTTGGGCTGGCTCGGATTGCACTTAGGGCAGCGATGCCAAAAGCAGCCGTTGACGAAGATGGCGATCTTGCGCCCGGGAAAGGCGATGTCGGGCTTTCCAGGCACCTTCCATTCCAGACGGTATCCCGTAAGGCCTGCGGCGCGCAGGCGCTGGCGAACGAGCAGCTCTGGCTTGGTATTGGCGCGCTTGTTGCCCTTCATGGACTTTTTGATGGCGGCGCGGCGGCGGACCAGTTCGCGCTCGTCAGCGGAGAGGTCCGAGGTATCGATGCCGTCGAGTAGGCCGGGCTTGGGACGCTTCTTGCTGCGGCGCTTAGGTGCGCGCTTGGGTTTGGTAGCGGGGTGTTCGGTCGTGGCGGCCTCGGCGTCGTTGACAGTGCCGTTAGCCTCAAGCCGATCTTCCTTTAACTCAATCAGAGCATCAATGAGCCCCTTGTCGGCGGGCATCCATTCCACCGTGGCAAGCGAGGTGCGTGGAATCCAGCGGATATCAAGCTGACGGTCATGCTTCTGGGGTTCATCGGATTCATCGGCGAGCGAGCAGTAGTAGCACTCCATGGAGAGATGGAAATCGGGATAGTCATACTCAACGGTGTAGAAATCGCGCAGGTTGGTGACTTTTACCTGCAGCTCCTCCATAAGCTCGCGGCGTACGGCGTCCTCGGGCGTCTCACCGCGCATGAGCTTGCCACCGGGGAACTCCCAAAGTCCCTGCATGTCGCCATAGCCGCGCTGTACGGCAAGCAGCTCGTCAGATCCTTCCTTGCGAATGATCCCAGCGGCAACATGAACAGTCTTCAACAGGAGTCCTCTCTCAATATCAACACGTGGCAGGGTAGCTACCCGTACCTTACACAACGGTAAGGCAAGCGTAAGCCATATCGATGGTAGCCGACTCGTCTTCTTGCGACTATAGATGCCGTAGACTAATCGCAAGAAAGGACTCGGTATGCAAACCACGCACATGGCGACCCCGGTACTGGAGGTCGCGCATCTCGAAAAAGTATATGGAGCGCTGGGCAACGTGACCCGCGCGCTCAACGACGTCAGCTTTACCGTCAACCGCGGCGAATTTGTTGGCATCATGGGCGCTTCGGGCTCGGGCAAGTCGACGTTGCTCAACTGCGTGTCGACCATCGATAGCGCCACGAGCGGTACCATCCGCATCAACGGGCAGGACGTAACACGCATGAAGCAGGCTAAGCTTTCGCAGTTCCGCCGCGAGGAGCTCGGCTTTATCTTCCAGGACTCCAACCTGCTCGATACGCTCACGGCACGCGAGAACATCGCCCTGCCGCTCACCATCGCCCGCACAAACTCGGCAGAGATCTCGACCCGCGTGCAGGATGTGGCAGCGCGCCTGTCCATCAGTCAGGTGCTCGACAAGTATCCCTACCAGATGTCCGGCGGTCAGCAGCAGCGCGTTGCCGCGGCTCGCGCGCTCGTCACCGACCCCACCATGATCATGGCCGACGAGCCCACCGGCGCCCTCGATTCCAAGAGCGCCCGCCTGCTGCTCGAGAGCCTGGAGGCCCTTAACCGCCGCCTACGCGCCACCGTGCTCATGGTCACGCACGACAGCTTTGCCGCCAGCTACACGAGCCGTGTGCTGTTCATTCGTGACGGCAAGATCTTTACCGAGCTGCGCCGCGGCGATACCGACCGCCGAGAGTTCTTCGACCGCATTATGGAGGTCGTTGCCATGATGGGCGGTGAGGGCTCCGATGCTCTGTAAACTCGCTTGGGGCAACGTCCGCCGCGCCGGTCGCGACTACCTTGTCTACCTTTTGACGCTCACCCTGGGCGTCACAGTCTTCTATGCCTTTAACACCATCTCGATGCAGGTCGACATCGCCGGAATCGATGAAGAGGGCTTGGCGCAGGTTATGGGCAGCATGCTCGGCTACCTGACGTACTTTTTGGCCGGTGTCATGGCCTTTTTGATGGTGTATGCCAATAACTTCATCATGAAACGCCGCAAGAAGGAGTTTGGCCTGTACCAGGTGCTCGGCATGGGGCGCGGGCGCGTCGCTACGATCATGGCGCTCGAGACGGTGATTGTCTCGGTGGTGGCCTTTGTCGCCGGCATTGTGCTGGGTGTGGGACTCTCCCAGCTCATGACGTTCTTTACGGCCTCGCTCTTTAAGACACAAATCGCCAATTTCCACTTCTTTTTCTCGGTGCATGCGTTCAATCTGACCCTTGCCTGCATGCTCGTAATGTTTGTGCTCACGCTACTGCTGAACCTTCGCGCCGTGCGTCGTACCAAACTTATCGAGCTTATGGGTGCCGAGCGTCGCAACGAGAGCATCAAGACACGCAACCCCTGGATCGCGATTGCCATCTTTGCCGTGGGCGTGGCGCTTGTGGGCGTGGCCTATTACCGTCTGCTACGTGATGGGTTCCCGCTAACCGCGACGGACAGCAAGCTGCAAGAGGCCATGAACCAGTTTGGTATTACGACCGCTATGGTTACAGTTGGCACCTTTGCCCTGTTCTGGGGACTCTCGGGCATGCTCATCAAGCTGCTGCAGAGCCTGCGCGGCGTGTATTGGCGCGGCCTCAACATGTTTACCGTGCGCCAGCTTGCGGCCAAGGTCAACACGGTGTGCTTTTCGATGGGCGTCATCGCGATGCTCCTGTTTTTGGCCATCACCTCGGTGACGTGCGGTATGTCGATTGCCAACGTGATGAACGAAAACCTGGAGCGCTATAACCCTGTTGACGTGTCTCAGACGTATGCCTATTACACGCCCGATACGCTCGACTACTACAAAGAGTATGTCAATCCGTCTGAAGCCGATCGCATGGTGCTGGCCGATAGTACGGTCGATTTGTACCCCGCATGGCACGGCGATCCATGGCACGGCGATCGTAAGGGCAAGTCGGCGGACAACAACGACGAGACCGGCAAGAAGGTCGATATCGCCGATGTTGCCGGTGAGCATGTGCAAATCGATTCGTATCTGAGTTACCCGTTTGGCGGCTCGAATCCTTCGGTGACCCCAAGTGAGATGTGCAAGATCATAGGCGAAAAGCTTCCCAAGGCGTTCGGGGGTAGCAATGCCGATGCGATGGGTCTGTTTGTGACGCCGGCGAGCCAGTACAACAAACTGCGCCAGATGATGGGCGAGGAGCCGGTGCACATCGGTCACGACCAGTATCTGCTCACGTGTGATATGGGCGGCGAGCTGGTCGACCTGTACACCAAGTATATGGCTGGCGGCCATACCCTTACCTTGGGCGGGCATACGCTCAAGCCCGCAACCGATAAGTCGGACGAAGATACGGCGGCCATCGCCAACTCGGCGATGGGCAGTAATGGGGGTACCGTCGTCGTTGCCGACGAGCTGTTGTCCCAACTTAATCTGCAGCCGTATTCCAGTAGCCTGCTCGTTAACTACAAACAGGGGATGGATACGACCGAGGCAGACGAGAGCATTAAATACACTGTGCTCGACAATCTGCTCGTTGACGGCAAGGAGCCGGGGTCGTGGGGAACCTTCATCACACGCTCCGAGATGTACACGCAGGCAGCGCAAATGAACGGTCTTATTAGCTACCTAGCCATCTACATCGGCTTTGTATTGGTCGTTGCATGCGCGGCGATTCTGTCGATCCAGCAACTCTCCAACGTGGCCGACGGCAGCCGCAGCTATCGTGTGCTGGCACAGATCGGCTGCGACGACCGCCAGATTCGCCATTCGGTGATGGCGCAGCAAGCGGTATTCTTCCTGTTCCCGCTGGCAGTGGGCCTGGCGCACTCCTTTGTGGCACTTAAGGTGATCATCGAGCTGGTGAGCATTTTCAGAAATATGAGCATCGGCGGCACCGTGGGCCTCACCTGTGCAATCTTCCTGGCAGCATACGGTGGCTACTTCCTGGTGACCTACCTTATGAGCACCGGCATGGTGCGAGCCGCCATCGCCACCCGCTACAGCGAGTAACAAGCGGGCAAAATCGTCGCAAAATCAGAGGCGTATGACCGCCGCGAAGGGACCAGGGGCCCTTTCGCGGCGGTTTTTGCCAACCTGGTGCGTCTCAGATACAAGTGAGTAGACTTTTTTGAACCTGCCGAGCACATCGTGACAAATGCTCAATAAAACCGCAGGTCAGAACTGTGGCGTTTTGGGGCGTGCTTGGCCTCCTGCAAAAAGCCTACTCACTTGGTTTTTCTGCTAGAAGACCGCCACGAGGGAAGGCAACTCCCTTACGGCGGTTTGGACGTTTGCCCAGATAGTCGTTGGGGACGTTCTTAAACGACTAGTCAAACAAGAACGTCCCCAATGACTACTTTGCGGGTAGTTAAAAGAGCCCCATCCTAAATTAGCTATCCCGCCAACACCGCAGGTAGAGCAAAAGTCAGCGAAAGCCCGCCAGAGCGAGCAAGGTGCCTTGAAACAAGGCGGCATTGACCTTTTG
>UQMM01000052.1 GCA_900542165.1 uncultured Collinsella sp.
GCCGATGGCGAGGCCCAGGCCCACGCCCAAGATAATCTGCTTGGCCAGCAGTGCGGGAATGTTGATGTCGCCGCCGGCCGCGAGTGTGGCGAGCACGGCGGTGAGCATATAGGCGACGGGATCGTTGGAGCCCGATTCGACCTCGAGCAGCGAGTCGGTGCCGCCCTTCAGCGACAGGCTGTGCTCGCGCAGAACGCTAAAGACGCTGGCCGCGTCGGTGGATGCCACGACTGATCCCAGCAGCAGGCCGCCGATCCAGTCGAAGCCCAGCACGAAGTGGGCGAACACGCCGGTGATGCCTGCGGTGATGACGACGCCGAGCGTGCTCAGCAGCACCGCGGGCACGGCGACGGGCTTGGCGCGGTCGATGTTGGTGTTAAAGCCGCCGTAGAACATGATGAACAGCAGCGCCGTGCTGCAGACGGTTTCGGTGAGCGCGTAGTCGCTAAAGTCGATATGCGCCGGGCCGTTGACGCCCAACAGCATGCCGAGCGCGATAAAGATGAGCAGGGTGGGGAAGGGGAGTTTTTTGCCGACGGGTTTGATGGTCAGGCACAAAATGATGACGAGGCCGATAAAGAGAAGGATCTGGTTCATAGATGGTGTCCGCTCCTGGGTGGTTGGCGTGGCACGGTCAGTTGTCTGCGGTTATTTGTACCCAAAGATGGTGGGTTTATGGGGTTGGATTGCGGGCGTGCGCGATATCGTCATAGACGGCTGCCGTCTTTGCCTCTGCTCGGAAACCCTTTCCAGCTTTATTGCAACGGAGTACAATGGGTAACGTTTAAGTTCAACTTGAAGTTTTAGTTGCGGCACCGGGCTTCGGCCGCAATGCAAGGAGAGGCGTACCATGGCGATCTATGTGACATCTGACGCTCACGGGCACGTGCGTGCGCTTGACGAGGCCCTGTCTAAGATCTCGTTGACGTCCGACGACACACTGTACGTGCTGGGCGACATGATCGATCGCGGGCCCGATCCGGTCGGTGTTATTAAGCTCGTGCGCTCGCTGCCCAACGCCCGCGTGCTCAAGGGCAATCACGAGCAGATCATGCTCGATGCCATCATTGGCCAGGATCCGCTCGATGCCGAGACCTGGGATATCAACGGTGGCTGGACGACGCGCGAGCAGCTCAACGACATGGAATTTGAGGCATACGAGGAGCTCGTGCGATGGATGGCCGCGCTGCCGCTCTACGCGGTGGTCGAGACTGCCGAGCGGCCGTACCTGCTGGTGCACGCCGGCATTCAGACCGAGGCGGCGCGTGCGTTTTTGCTTGAGCATGGTGTCGATTGTGCCGATGGCGTCGGAGCGGTGGGTGCTGATCGCGAGCTGCTGCAGCAGATGCTCGCAGTGCAGTCGTCCGATGACCTGCTGTGGATTCGTCACGGCTATTGGGATGTGCCGACCGGGCTGCTTTCTGCCGAGGGCAAGGGTCCGGTCGTGGTGAGCGGTCACACGCCAACGGTGTCGCTCGGGCGTTATTGCGAGGTCGGTGGTCTTGCGGGGCTCGATGAGGAGTCGGGCCGCGGGCAGATCGTGCGCCTGGGCGGCGAGGATGCCGCCGGTGTGCCCGATCGCATCGACATCGACTGCGCTGCCGCCACCGGCTCCGAGTTCGGTCGCGTGGGCATCCTGCGCCTGGACGACGGGGCGGAGTTCTACGCGAACATCAACCCGGGCGAATAATCGGTGCAAGGGGTAGCTAATTTGGGACGGGGCTTTTTTGACTACTTTTGCCCTTCTGCCCGCTAATTGATTTCTCTGGGACGGGGATTAAATAATCATTTGGCTGCCCGCTGGCTAAGTGAGTAGACTTTTTTGGAAATGCCGAGCACCCAACATATTTGCCTCAATAAAACCGCAGGTCACAGACTTGTGCTCTGTTGGTGTGGTCGGAGATTCGGTAAAAGTCTACTCACTTAGTTTTGCGTGATGAATATTGTCCGCAACGAGACCCCAGACGGGGTGATTCCATCGCAAATTCCGGTGACCGGGCAGCTAATTAGGCGCCGTATGGGTTGCGGTCGCGTTCTATGCGCTGGCGGATGTGGGCGTACTCGATTATCAGTAGCACCAGGAGTAGGGCCATGATGGCTAGGTAGCTCACCACAGCGCCCATCAGACCCAGCAGCTTAATCAAGATCACCGGCAGCACCACGCTTACGGCGAAGCAGATCAGGTAGATCTTGGTGACGTCTCCAGCGTGGCGTAGCACCGTGATGATGGCGTAGATAAAGTCGATGGCCGCGGTGACGCCGCCGGCGACGACCATCAGCAACGCCAGCGTACGGTAGCGCTCAAAGCTGAGGCCGTACATAAAGCTCATGAGGGGAATACCGGGACCTGCCATAAATGCGGCGCACACGCCGGTGATGGCCACGATCAGCGCCATAACGGCAACAATAATCAGGTCAAAGCGACGACGCTTGCGAGGATTAGCCCAAATGCTCGACAAGCGCAGGAGCTGCGGTTTATAGATAAATCCAATGCTCAACAGAATAGCCTGCGCCGGAAAGAACAGGGCATTAAAGTACAGCTGATATTTGTATGCCAGCTTGCCTTCCATCACAAACTTGGGCATGCTCTCAATTAGGTTGAACAGGAATAGCGCGCCAAAGAGTGGGGCGCACTGGACAAACAGGTGGCCGACCTCGCGCAGGCTTACGCGGCGCGATTTTTCGGTCTCGAGCAGGGCGAGCGGCGCGGTGACCAGCACGAGCGAGGCGATCGCGGCGATGCCCATGGCCATGGCCGCGATGGGCATGCTACGCGTGAGGAACAGCGCCACGCTGAAGACCGCGATGACGCCGACGGAGCGTAGCGTTTGACTCATGCCAGCCAAGTAGAGCTTGTCGGCCTGCTGCAGGCGGCCTTCGTACACGTCGGCGACGCCGTCGATCACCTTGTAGAGGTAGACGCCCAGGCCGATCGTCGCCATATGCGCGTCATAGCCGCGGGCGCTGCTGTACATGAGGCCGCAGCCTAGGGCGAGCGCTCCGCAAAGCCAGCGGTTGAGCTGGTAGGAGGCAAAGGACGTCTTTTCGTCGATGTCTGAGACCTGGAAATTGCGCACGCCGTAGTTGCACGCGATCATGATGAGCGTGCCGGTGACGAAGGCGATGGAGAATTTGCCTGCTTCTTCGGCGCCCACGAGCTGTGTGGACACGATGGTGAGCAGAGGAAACGCCATGCCCCACACGGCGGTGCCCAGGGTATTCCAGAGATAGTCGCGGCGGGTGGCGTGCTCCTCGTATTCCGCTTCCTGCATGGAGAAGCCGCCGCCGTAGATGGCGCCGAGCAGGCGGTTCCACCAAGCGTTGACCATGCGGCGGACGGGGCCGGGCTCCTGATCGCGTTCGCGCCGGCGACGTGTGGCTTGGCTGCTATCGGGTCCGCCGGCGTTGCGCTGACTCAGCTCCTGGATGCGTGCGAGCTCTTCGGCCGTGTGGGAGGCAGGGAAGAGGCCGTTCTCGATGCGGCCGCCCTGGGCCTTCGCGGCGCCGTCTTTCAATGCAGCGGGGTTGGAGATGCCGTTGCGGCGGGCGATGGCGCGGCGAATGCTATCGAGGGGCGTGATGCTCAAAGCGGGGTCCTTTCTATTGCTGCGCTCTAGTATAGTCGCGGTGGTATCCATTCGTGTTTTTGAACAGGTTGTTCAATAATTTCGGCGGCGCCATTCAGTAGTCGGCACTTAGGGACGTTCCTTATGTGCCGGCACTTTGGGAACGTCCCTAAGTGCCGGCATCCGGGGACGCTCCTTGAATGTTGCCTGTTCAAGAGTGTCCCCAATGACTAGTCGTTTAAGAACGTTCCCAATGACTGGGCCGCTTGCCTGCGATTTTTGACCGTTGGGCGGGCTTGCCGCCCTTGCCGCAAAAACGTTTTTGCATATCGGGTACAACGGGCTTTACGTGAGTAAAGTGCGCGCCGCGTCCACGTGCCGCGTTTTTAAAGGAGGCCCCATGCCTGGTGTTACCCCTGCAGAAGTTCTGTCCAATTTTGGCATTACGCTGGTCGAAGACCCCGCTGAGAACCAGCCCCGCCTGCTGGTTGACCTGCCGGCAGCCGAGCTCGTCGAGCATGCCATCCGCCGCAACGAAGGCCGCATGGCATCCAACGGCGCGCTGGTGATCGAGACGGGGGAGCGTACCGGACGTTCGCCCAACGACCGCTTTATCGTTGACACCCCCGATGTCCACGACAAGATTGCCTGGGGCGCCGTCAACCGCCCGCTGTCCGTCGAAAGCTACGAGGTCATCAAAGCCGGCATCGTCGACTATCTCAACGAGCGCGATGTGTTCGTCACCCGCGGCATGGCCGGCGCCGACCGCAACCATACGCGCCGCCTGCTCGTCGCCTGCGAGCGTGCCAGCCAGGCGCTCTTCATTAAGCAGATGCTCGCCCGCCCGCTCGCCCGCGAAATCGCGCGCACCGGCGAGCCGGACTTCTGCGTGCTCGCCGCGCCGGGCTACCAATGCGACCCTGCCATCAAGGGCCTCAACTCCAGCGCCGCCGTGGTCATCAACTTCCAGGAGCGCGTGATTTTGGTCGCGGGTACCGGCTACTCCGGCGAGATCAAAAAGTCCATCTTCAGCGTTATGAATTACTTGCTGCCCGTCGAGGACGACGTGCTGCCCATGCATTGCTCGGCCAGCATGGATCCCGTCACGCACGAGACTGCCGTGTTCTTTGGCCTGTCCGGCACGGGCAAGACCACGCTTTCGGTCAATCCCACGCGCCTGCTGATCGGCGACGACGAGCACGGTTGGTCCGACATGGGTATCTTCAACATCGAGGGTGGCTGCTACGCAAAATGCGAGGGCCTGGACGCCTTCCACGAGCCCGAGATCTTCAACGCTGTCCGCTTTGGCGCCATTTGCGAAAACGTGGTGCTCGATGAGAACCGCAAACCCAACTACGACGACATCTCGATCACGCACAACACGCGCGTGGCCTATCCCGTGGAGCACATTCCTAACGCGTGGACTAAGGGCATGGGCACCACTCCGAGTGTCGTGCTGTTCCTGACTTGCGACGCTTTTGGCGTGCTGCCGCCCATCTCACGCCTGACGGCCGATGCCGCTATGTACCAC
>UQMM01000053.1 GCA_900542165.1 uncultured Collinsella sp.
CGCAGGAAGCTTGGATACGCCTAGGCGCGGTCCAAGAAATCGTCCGCACCCCCTTTTGCCAGCAAAAACAGTCCCTATTTCACCGCAACTTAGAAGTGGGGCCGGGCGCGCATTTGCATTTGCGCGCCCGGCCCCACCGTGTCTATATGTGCTCGGTTACTTGTCGGCGGCCGACTTCTTGGTGGTCGTCTTTTTCGCGGCAGTCTTCCTGGCGGTCGTCTTCTTGGCAGCAGTCTTCTTGGCCGCCGTCGTCTTCTTGGCCGTGCTCGCCTTGGTCGTAGTCTTGCGGCCGCGGGCCGGCTTCTTCTCCTTGGTCGGACAGTCCATGTTGACGCAGATACGCCACGGGCCGCGCGCCGTGTTGACCACCACGATGGGGGCGCCGCACTCGGGGCAGGTCTCACCCGTCGCCTCGAGCTTACCGCGCGCCGGTAGAGGATAGCTCACGCCGCAATCGTCATAGTTGGTGCAGCGGATAAAGCGCTTGCCGCTCTTCTCGCTCTTGTGCGCGATCAGGTCGCCATGGCGTCCGGCCTCGGCACACACCTTGCACTCGCCCACCTTAAGGTCGGGCTCGTAGTTGGTGGGGCATGTGGGGTTCACGCAAATCTCGAAGGCCTTCTGGCGGAACGGCTGACACTTAATGCGCGGCGCACCGCACTCGGGACACACGGCGGCCTCGCCCTCGAGCGGGCTCACCTTGACGCCACTCGGCACCGGATAGGTCACGTCGCAGTCGGGCCATCCCATGCAGCCGATAAAGCTGCCGCGGGTCTTGGCGCTCGTCTTCATAACCAGGTCCTTGCCGCACTTGGGACAGGCGCCCACGCGTGCATCGGCCGTGACGGCGTCGCTGATGGCGTCGCCCAGCTCCTGCGTATGCTTGAGCAGCTCGTCGAGCACGCCGGCCAGCAGTGCGCGCGAGTGCGTCACGACATGCTCTTCGGTGTCCTCGCCGCGCTCGACGCGGGTCATGTCGCCGTCGAGCTCGCTGGTCATATCGGGGCTCGTGATGCGCGGGGCAAACTGCGTCAGCGCATCGATGATGGCGATGCCCAGCTGACTCGGCTCCACGGGATCGTTTTTGAGGTAGCGCACGGCGTACAGGCGCTCGATGATGCTCGCGCGCGTGGACTTGGTGCCCAAGCCGCGCTTCTCCATCTCCTGCACGAGTTTACCCTGGCTGTAGCGTGCGGGCGGCTCGGTCTGCTTTGCCTCGAGCTTAATGTCGAACACATCAACCGTATCGCCCTGCTCCAGCGGCGGCATCTGCTCGTCGCGCTTGAGTCCGTACGGGTATGCCTCGCGGAAACCCGGGGTCACGAGCACATCGCCCGAAGCCACGAACGGCTCACCGTTCACGTCGAGCTCGAGCTTGGTGTTCTCGATGGTCGCGGGACCCATAAGCGTCGCCAGGAAGCGGCGGGCGATAAGATCGTAGAGTTTGCGTTGGCCGCCATCAAGCGTGGACGGATCGCCCTCGCCCGTGGGGTAGATAGGCGGGTGGTCGGTGGTCTCGACCTTGCCGCGCGTGGGCTTCATGGGACCAGCGAGTACCTTTTTGCACACGGGCGCCAGCGCCGGGTTGATCTTTGCCAGGTCACTCACCACGGCGCCCAAATCGAGCGTCGCGGGATACACGGTGTTGTCGACGCGCGGGTAGCTGATAAGGCCCGCCATGTAGAGGGACTCGGCGATGCGCATGGTACGCGCAGGCGAGATGCCCTCAGCAGCGGCGGCGGCCTGCAGCGAGGTGGTCGCAAACGGCGTGGGCGGCTGCTGCTTGCGGGAGCGCTTGGTCACCGCGGCGACGGTTGCCGTCGCGACGCCGTCAACATGGCCGTACGCCGTCTCAGCAGCATCCTTGTCGGTAAAGCGCGCCGTCTTGTGCGCGATCTTAAAGCGATCGTCCTCGGCAGCACCCTGTGCGGCGCCCATGCCGCGGATCTGCCAATAGTCCTCGGGCACAAACGCCATGCGCTCGCGTTCGCGCTCGACCACCAGGGCAAGCGTCGGCGTCTGCACACGGCCGGCGGAACGCACGTTGCCAAAGCCGCCAAACTTGGCGAGCGTCAGGTAGCGCGTGAGCACCGCACCCCAAATGAGGTCGATGTGCTGACGGCTCTCGCCGGCGTCGGCCAGGTTCTGGTCGAGCGAGACAAGGTTATCGAAGGCCTGCGTGATCTCGGCCTTGGTAAACGAAGAATACTGGGCGCGGGCGACCGGCAAGTCGGGCGCCACCTCGCGCACCTTGTTGAGGGCGTCCGAACCGATCAGCTCACCCTCGCGATCGAAGTCCGTGGCGATGATGACACTGTCGGACTTTTTGGCGAGGTTCTTAAGCGAGCGGATGAGTTCCTTCTCGGCCGGCAGCTTAATGACGGGTGCCCAGGTGAGATACGGCAGACTCTCGAGCTTCCAGCCCTTGATGGAGATGCCGTCGGCAAGAAACGGCTTGCGCTTGGTGTCGTAGGGCGGGCGTGCCAGGCCATCGGGCATGTCGGCCGGCAGCATCTCGCCGTCCTCGGTAACCGAATACCAGCCCAGCTTTTTATCGAACAGCACGCTGTCGCAAAAATCGGGCGCAAGGATGTGACCGGCAAGGCCGATGGTCACGCACTCCTCGCCCTTCCACTCAAAGCGGTAGATGGCGGTGTTGTACACCTTGTCCTTTTTGGGTTTGCCCGTGGACAGACGCTCGGCAATCTGACGCGCGGCGTCGTTTTTCTCTGCGATGATGAGCTTCAAAAGAGGCTCCTATCTCGTGTCTCTGCGGCTACGCCCGCCCGTATGGCGGCCGATTTACGCCCTTGCTTGCTCGATCTGCCCGATGAGCCAATCGCACCAGGCATCCATGCCCTCGCCCTTGCGCGCGCTCACGGCAAACCGCGGCGCCTGCGGATTGAGGTCATCGAGTGTCTTAGTATACCTATCCATGTCAAAATCGAAAGCCGGGGCCACGTCTACCTTGTTGAGCAGCTGTGCGCCGGCGTGCTGGAAGATGCCCGGGTACTTGATAGGCTTGTCGTCGCCCTCGGGCACCGAGAGAATCATGATGGACAGGTTCTCGCCCAGGTCAAAGTCGACCGGACAGACCAAGTTGCCCACGTTTTCGATAAAGATGACGTCGATGTTCTCCAGACCGACGGCTTGGTCGAAGGCGTCGACGGCCTCCATGATCATGTTGCCCTCGAGGTGGCACAGGCCGCCCGTGTTGATCTGGATGGCGGGCATGCCGGCTTCCTTCATGGTGATGGCGTCGACATCCGAGGCGATATCGCCCTCGATGACGGCGCAGCGCAAGCCGGCCTTGTCGCGCAGGCGCTCGTTGGTGCCCAGGATCGTGGTGGTCTTGCCCGAACCGGGGCTCGACAGCACATTGATCACATAGGTGTTTGTCTCATTAAATCGCTGACGCAGCTGATCTGCCAGGCGCTCGTTGCGCGACAGAATCGGCGACGCGATATCAATCGTTTTCTCAGCCATACTTAGCGCTCCTTACTTTGGCCCCTTTATACCCCATCACCAGATGGCTAGCGGGCTAATCGTCGGGGGTTTCGATTTCGATACTCGCGATGTCGAGCTCGCGGCCGTGCAGTAGGCGCACGTTGGCACCACCACACTGGGGACAGCGACAGTGAAAACGATCGTGGTCGAAAACCTCGCCACAGTCCAGACACTCGCTTTGTGGATGGACCTCCTCCACGGCAAGCTCGCAGCCTCGCGTGAGCGAGTCCTCATCGCGAAACGTCTCCCACGCAAAGTCGAGCGCCTCGCGCACGACCTCGGTCATATCCCCGATACGCAGCGTTACCAAAACGGCGCGCGAGGCCCCCGCCCCACGCGCCGCGCGAATCACTGTATCGAGTATGCCGTTGACAATGCCAACCTCGTGCATACCGATTTACTCCTCGTCGTCCTCGTCGTCCGAGAACAGGTCCAGACGGCTCACGAACAGGCCCTCCTTGCCCTCGCGCGCGGTAATGACCACGCGGGCGATGGCGAGCGAGATCTCGTAGAGCGAAAGCAGGGCACCGTACATAAGGCCCAGCGTGACGGGCGAGCCGTCGGGCGTGATCACAGCCGAGCCCACGAGCAGGCCCACGTACACGTAGCGCCAGGCGCTGCGGAAAGCCGCGTAGGACACGATGTGGAAAACGGACAGGTAGAAGATGATGAGCGGCAGCTCAAACGCCACACCAAAGCCGATCATAAAGAGCAGCTCCATGTTGACGTAGTTCTCCAGATCGGGCAGCGCCGTAGCAACGGCCGAGGTCTCGCCGATAAGCCACTCAAAGCCCGCAGGGATGATGATGAAGTAGCAGAAGATGGCGCCCAGGAAGAACAGCACCGTCGAGGCGAGCACCGTGGGCACGACCCATTTGCGCTCGTTGGGACGCAGTGCCGGCAGGAAAAATGCCAGAATCTGCCAGATGATCATGGGCGTGCACATGACCACGGCCATCTTGATGGCCAGCGAGAAGCGCAAGCCAAAGCCGCCGAGCGTGGTGGTGATGTAGAACTTACCGTCCGGCACAAAGGAGCGGATGGGGTCTTCCAGGATGTCGAGCACCACGGGCGTGGCGAAATACAGCACGATGGCGGCGGCAAACACCGACACGACCACGATGGTCAGGCGGCGACGGAGCTCTCCCAGGTGATCGAAGAGCGGCATACGCGCAGGTCCGATAGGCATTACTCATCGCCTCCCTTCGGGGCGTCGGCGACAGCGGCGTCGTCCTCGGCCTCGAGCTCGCGAGCGAGCTGGTCGACGACGGCCTTGCGCTTGCGGGGACGACGGGCGTAGAGGTCAGCCGTCGTGGGCTCTGCCGGCTCGGGCTCGGGCTCCGGTTCTGCAGCAGGCTCAGGCTCGACGACAGGCTCAGCGGCAGCGGCAGGCTCGGCAC
>UQMM01000054.1 GCA_900542165.1 uncultured Collinsella sp.
GCTCGACGAGCGCGTCCGCGCGTTCCTCAACCGCGGCGTGACCGGCGACACCGACGTCAACGTCATCGACACCGCCGAGTTCGCGATCCCCGGCCTTGACGACGAGTTCCGCGTCATCGTCTCCCCGTGGATTCTGACGGTGCTCGTGACCGACCGCCTGGCTCGCTACTACGAGACGGTCACCAAGCACAACCTCAAGTATCGTCGCTACTATCACCAGTTCGACTACTAAAGAAAACGGGTGCGGGAACGTGCCGGGCTATTGAGAGGAACACAGAATGAGACAGTACATCATCGCCAGCCATGCGCACTTCGCTACCGGCATCAAGGAGAGCGTCGAGCTGCTCTCGGGCGCTCGCGACAACGTCCACGATCTTTCGATGTTCGTCGATGGCCGCATGGACGTGGCCGAGGAGGCCCAAAAACTGCTGGCAGGCATGTCTGCTGACGATGATGTCGTTGTCTGCACCGACCTCTTTGGCGGCAGCGTCAACAACGAGTTTACCAAGATCGTCCAGACGCGTCCCCGCACGTACCTCGTTACCAACATGAACCTTCCTCTCCTCATCCAGTTGCTGTTCTCTGACGAGTCGGCGCCGGTTGAGGAGACGATTCGCGCCATCGTCGCTGCGGACGATACGCGCGTGAAGTTTGTCAACGATCTTTTGGTCGATGACGACGAGGAAGAAGAGTTCTAATCCGCAGCACCTACTGACACGCCGTAAGACGGCACAAGACCTTTGGGGGGTCACATTATGATTCAGCTACTTCGCGTTGACCATCGCCTGCTTCATGGCCAGGTCGCAGTTTCCTGGGTTCAGGGCCTTGGCTCCAACTGCATCTTCTGCGTGGGCGATAAGGTCGCCAACGACCCGGTGTGGAAGACGACGCTCAAGATGGGCAAGCCTGCCGGCTGCAAGCTCGTCATCAAAGATATGGAGCATGCGATCGAAGCTATCAACTCGGGCGTGACCGACAAGTACAAGATGATCATCTGTGTCGCCACTATTGCTGAGGCAAAGCAGCTTGTTGAGGGCTGCCCGCAGATCAAGTCGGTCAACCTGGGCAACACCAAGCCCAAGGACGAGAAGCGTCCCGATGCTCGTCAGGTCTCTCGTCAGATCTTCCTGACCGCGGCCGAGGAAGCCGATGTGCGCGAGATGCTGGATCGTGGCGTTGAGGTCGAGATTCGACCCCTGGCCGATGACCCCAAGGTTGACTGCGCCAGCGTGCTCTAGGCGTTCAATTTCGAAGAGTCTGAGCTTTTCGTAGTGTCCTATTAGGAAAGGGGGATATATGCTTACCCAAGCAATCCTCATCGGACTTATCGCCGCATTTGGTAAGTTCGACTGCCAGCTCGGTACGCTCTATGCGTTCCGCCCCATCGTCCTGTGCCCGCTCGTGGGCCTGGTGCTGGGGGACCTGCAGTCCGGCCTCGCGATCGGTGCGAGCCTGGAGCTGCTGTTCATGGGCTCGATCTCCATCGGCGCTTACGTGCCGCCTGATGAGACGATCGGCGGCGTGCTCGCCTGCGCCTTCGCTATCCAGCTGGGCCAGAGCACCGAGGCAGCCATCGCGCTTGCCATGCCCATCGCCACGCTGTGCCTTGCCATCAAGAACATCCTCAACGCCGCCCTGCCGATCCTGGTTGACCGCGCTGATGTCTTCTCCGGCCAGGGCAACCTTAAGGGTGTCTATGCGATGCACTTCCTGATCGGTTTGACCGGTATCATCATGGCGTTCCTGCTGTGCTCGCTGTCGTTCTATCTGGGTGCTGACGCCATCCAGGGCGTGCTCGACTTTATCCCCGACTTTGTCCTTGCTGGCTTTGGCGTTGCCGCCAACATCCTGCCTGCCATGGGCTTCGCCATGCTCGGCCGCCTGGTGCTCACCAAGCAGCTCGTGCCCTTCTACTTCCTGGGCTTCCTGCTGTGCTCCTACGCCAACGTGCCCGTCCTGGGCGTCGCCCTGATCGCCATCATCATCGGCATCGACAAGTTCGACCTGCTCGGCCTGGGCGGAGCCCAGCCCCAGCTCTCCGCGGAAGGGGATGAGGACGATGACTTCTAGTCCCGAGAACAAGATCACGCGCTCCGACCTCGTCAAGAGCGCCGTCAACGTCGGCGCCCTGGGCATGGAGTTCTCCTGGACTTACTACAAGCAGATGAACATCGCCTTCTGCCTGATGGTCGCCAACATGCTCAAGAAGATCTACGCCGGCCGCCCCGACGACTACGCCGAGGCCCTGCACCGCCACTGCGCGTTCTTCAACGTCACCGTCCAGTTCGCCCCGTTCGTCGGCGGCATCGCGATGGCTATGGAGGAGAAGGTCGCCCGCGGCGAGATCGAGCCCGAGAGCGTCAACGACGTCAAGGCCGCCCTCATGGGCCCGCTGTCGGGCATCGGCGACTCCATCTTCCTGTCGACGCTGCGCGTGGTCGCCGCCGCGGTGGGCATCAGCCTGTGCCAGGCCGGCAACCCCTTCGGCCCCATCGCCTTCCTGCTCATCTACAACGTCCCCGGCTTCGCGCTGCGCATCTGGGGCGCCGTCAAGGGCTACGAGCTGGGCGTGGGCTTCCTGGACGAGGCCCAGAGGACCGGCCTCATGCAGAAGATCATGACCTGCGTGGGAATCGTGGGCGTCATGGTCGTGGGCGCCATGTGCAAGGACATGTTCTGGGCCAGCATCCCGGTGGCCATCGGCTCGGGCGACGACGCCCAGACCCTCCAGGACATCCTGGACGGCATCATGCCCGGCATGCTCGGCATGATCGCCTTCTGGCTGTACTACTGGCTGCTGTCCAAGAAGATCAACCCCATGGTGCTGATCGTGGCCACCATGGTCGTGGGCATCATCGGCGCGTTCTTCGGCGTGCTGGCGTAAGGGCCCGGCTGCATAGATTTTCGTTGCAACCTGGAAAGGGGATGGAGCAGGCCTATGCCCTCCATCCCTTTTTGTATAGAAGGAGTTCGTATGTTCGCGAAGGATCGCGAAGCAATGCGCCTGACGCCGGCAGAGGTCAGGCTGATTCTTATTGAGTCCCTGCAGTGGTGCGCCAACAACGCGGTCTACTTTTTGGGGCTTATCGGTGCGGCCACGTATGATCTGGCCGGCACGGCCTTTTTGGTTGCCACCATTACGCTCGTGCGCAATCTTATGACGTCGGCGGGCAATATGGTGTCGGGCTCGGTCATCGATCGCTTCGGACCGCGCCGGACGTCGTTTGTGACGTGCGTGATTACGGCAGTGCTATCGCTTGGCGTGGGGCTGGCGCCGTTGTCTGTCCCCGGGCTTGTGTTTGCCGCGTGCGTCTTGGGACTTGCGGGCGGCTTTATCAACACCTGCACGCATGCGTTTCCGGGATACCTGGAGTCGACCACCGAGGGCCGTACCCGCGTGAACGGTCTTATGGTGTTCTACAGCAATATCGCCTATACCGCTGGCCCGCTGCTCGGTGGTGCCATCGTGAGCTGTTTTGCCACGCAATCGGTCTATCTGCTCATGGCGGGCATGATGGGTGTGGCGGCCGTGCTCTCCTTGGGCTGTCACGAGTGTGTTGCTCCCGCAAAAGGGGAGAAGCCGAAGGGCGGTATTCTGGGCGGCATGGCCGAGGGCGCGCGACTTACGTTTCGCGACCACGACTTGCGCCTCATCTTTATCTCGGGCTTTTTGGGTTTCTTTGCGTTCGGCGCGTTCGATTCGCTTGAGTCGTTGTTCTACCGCGATGTGCTCAACGTGGATATCGTCTGGCTGGGCTGGCTGTCCTCGGTCGTGGGCCTCACTTCCTCGGTGGGCGCGTTCATCCTGACCAAGCTTCCTGCTCGCCATGTCAACCTGCGATTGCTGCTCGGCGCGCTCATGGCCGTGGGCATTGGGTCCATGGTGTACGTGGGCACCGATATGCTGGGGGTCGCAATTATCGGTCAGGCGATTAACGGTCTGGCCTGGGGATTCCTGGAACCGCTGCAGATGATCTTGATTCAGGAGCGCGCCGACATCAAATACCTGGGACGCATTACCGGCTTTGTACGCTTTGGCCTGATGAGTGCCGGTGTGCTGCCGCTGCTGGCCGCTCCGTTTTTGGCAGAGGCCCTGGGCGTTCAAGCGGTGCTGTTTGGAGCCTCGACAATCATTGCGCTGGTAGGAACGCTGTTCTTTGTAGCACAGGGGAGGCGGCAGAAATGCTAGATATACATCTAATTTTAATTTAATACCACTCACCCGAGAATATCGACCGTTCACCGAGGATTGGAGCAGATTGATAAGTGGTATTAAAAACACATTAGGTGTATGTCTATAATTGGTATCGAAAAGAAACGCGATGTATAGAGTTGCGTGCAGGACAGAAAGGAAAAGCCATGAAGGAAACCGAGAAGATCGAGATCATGCACTTTAGCCAGGAGGGCTACGTCGAGGACGGCAAGAACGTCTACGAGACCGGCAAGAAGATGATTGAGCTCGCCGACAAGGTCGCCGACGAGGGCTACGACGCCGTGTTCCTGATGGGCGTCGGCGGCACCTGGGACG
>UQMM01000055.1 GCA_900542165.1 uncultured Collinsella sp.
ACCGAGCCGTACGCTTGAACTGAGAAGGGGGAGGCCTCGCGGCCTCCCCCTTTTTTCGTTGTATACACGTTGTGCTTTGGGACCTAGCTCCCCCGTATGCGCTCTTACTCTTTGGCTGTATTTTGAGTCCTTCTAGTGTATTTGAGCGATAATTACTCGCATTGGCGTTAGGGAGGGCTTGATGTTTACCGTATTTGTCTTGGGCAATATTGCTTCGGGTAAGTCGACTGCCTGCCGCTATTTCGAATCTCGTGGCGCTATGCTTATCGATCTGGATGAGCTTGCAAAATCGCTGTATGTGCCGGGCTCTGATATCGTCAATGCTCTCGCGGATGAATTCGGTTGGGACATTTTGGATGAGGAAGGCGGCATTCGCCGCAGTATCCTCGCTTCTCGAGCTTTCGCTTCTCCTGATTCGGTCGCACGGCTCAATGGCATCGTGCATCCCGTTCTGATTGAACAGCTTTCGCTTAGGATTCTCGATCCGGTTTGTTGTACGGTTTCATCTCCCCGTTATCCTTTTGCGGTGGTCGAGGTTTCAGCTCCGACTGGTTTTGAGGATGCATTTGGCTTGGCTGATGAAATTCTGGTCATTAGCGCCCCTTTGTCAGTTCGTCGCGAGCGCGCTATTCAACGTGGCATGGAGCCATCTGATTTCGATGCCCGTTCTGCTTGCCAGCCCGATGAATCTGCGCTGTGCAATCTCGCTACAACGGTGATTGATAATTCGGCAGCCGATAATTCGCTCTTTGAGCAGCTTGACTCATGGCTTGCATGCCACGGGTTTATAGATACTCCGGATAAGGAGGAGGCCGATGCCTAAGGCACGTTTCTTTACGTGGTATCGCGTGGCGCCACTTGCCGTTGTGTTCGTCTTCGGCCTTATTTCGCTCGTCTACTCGTGTGCTCCTGCCGCTTTCTTTAAGCCGCTGTATCCGATTGACTACGAGGCGTATGTAAAGCAATCCAGTATTTCGCATAATCTGGATCCGTATCTGGTGTGCGCTGTCATTAAGTCGGAATCGAATTGGGATCCCGAGGCCGAGTCGAATCAGGGTGCTCAGGGATTGATGCAGCTGATGCCCGAGACTGCCCAGGACATGATCGCCAAGGGCCTTGTCGACGGAGGGGAGTATTCGGTCGACAATCTTAACGATCCGGCTACGAATATCGAGTTTGGCTGCGCATACCTCTCGTATCTTCTCGCCTATTTCAACGGGTCGACGGATAGTGCCATCGCCGCCTATAACGCCGGTATGGGCAATGTCGACGGATGGGCGCAGCAGAACACGTCACTCCATAATGCGATTACCTTCCCTGAAACTCAGGCTTATCTGATTCGCGTCAATAATGCCTGGGTTCGATATAAGACTCTCTATCCCGATCGGTTCGTATAGGACTAAGCCCACCGCCTGCGTATACTGCAGATGTACGAGTTAGGAGTATCCATGGCGGAATTTGAAGTAGAACGCGTTGGTGGTGAACTTAAGCGCTTTGGCGTTGAGGGCGCTGATGTGCCGTTTAAGGTCGTGTCTCCATACGAGCCCGCTGGTTCCCAGCCTAAGGCCATTGAGTCACTTGTGCGGGGCGTGAGGGACGGAGACCGCTATCAGGTTTTGCTGGGCGTGACTGGTTCGGGCAAGACCTTCACGATGGCAAAGACTATTGAGGCCCTGGGAAAGCCGACGCTGGTCATGGCCCCCAATAAAACGCTCGCTGCTCAGCTTGCGAGCGAGCTCAAAGAGTTCTTTCCCAACAACGCTGTGGTCTACTTCGTCTCGTACTACGACTACTATCAGCCCGAGGCGTATGTGCCGCAAAGCGATACATATATCGAGAAAGACTCCTCGATTAACGAAGAGGTCGAGATGCTGCGCCATCAGGCGACCGCGTCATTGCTCTCTCGACGTGATGTGATCGTTGTCGCATCGGTCTCGTGTATCTATGGCATTGGCTCTCCTGAGGACTATGCGGGTCTGGCTCCAAACGTCGACAAGAAGGTGCCGCTCGAGCGCGATGACTTTATCCATGCGCTTATCGACATTCAATATGATCGCAATGACTATGACCTGGCACGTGGCACGTTCCGCGTGCGCGGCGATGTTGTTGACGTGTATCCGCCTTATGCCGAGCATCCGTTGCGGTTTGAGTTCTTTGGCGACGAGGTCGAGCTGATTGCCGAGATCGATGAGGTCACCGGTGAGATGCTTCGTGAGTACGAGGCCATCCCCGTATGGCCGGCATCGCACTACGTGACCGAGAAGCCGAAGGTCAAGGCGGCTCTGAAATCGATCAGCGAAGAGTGCGAGAAACGCGTGGCGGAGCTCAAGGCGACCGACAAGTTGCTCGAGGCGCAGCGTCTGCAGCAGCGCACCGATTATGATCTTGAGATGCTCGAGACGATGGGCTTTTGCAACGGCATCGAGAACTACTCGCGTCATCTGGACGGTCGCAAGCCGGGTGAGCCGCCGTTTACCCTAATCGATTACTTTCCCAAGGATATGCTCTGCATCATCGATGAGAGCCATGTGACGGTGCCGCAGATTCGCGGCATGCACGAAGGTGACCGCTCGCGTAAGGTGACGCTGGTGGAACACGGTTTTCGCCTGCCCTCGGCGCTCGATAACCGCCCGCTTCGTTTCGATGAGTTTGAGGCAAGGATCCCCCAGTTTATCTATGTTTCGGCCACGCCGGGCGACTACGAGCTGCGGGTGAGCCAAAACGACGTGGAGCAGATTATTCGTCCGACCGGCCTGCTCGACCCCAAGATTGACGTGCGTCCAGTTCGCGGTCAGATTGACGATCTTGAGGACGAGATTCGCGAGCGCGTTGCCCGCAAGGAGCGCGTGCTGGTGACCACGTTGACCAAGCGCATGGCCGAGGACCTGACCGACCATCTGCTCGACGCGGGCATTAAGGTCAATTACATGCACTCTGATACGGCGACAATGGACCGTGTCGAGATCCTGCGAACGCTGCGCGAGGGCAAGATCGATGTTCTCGTTGGCATCAACCTGCTTCGCGAGGGCTTGGATCTCCCCGAGGTCTCACTGGTGGCAATTCTCGATGCCGATAAGGAAGGCTTCTTGCGCAACCGCCGTTCGCTGATTCAGACGATTGGCCGCGCGGCCCGTAACGCCGATGGCGAAGTCATCATGTATGCAGACGTTGTGACCGATTCGATGAAAGAGGCCATCGAGGAGACGCAGCGCCGTCGTGAGATTCAGATGGCATATAACGAAGAGCATGGCATTGTGCCCGAGACAGTGCGCAAGGCCATCAACGACATCTCAAGTTTTATTGCCGAGGCCGAAAAAACCGTGGGTTCCAAGGGGCGCTCGAAGGGCGACTCTCTTGGCCATGGCGCATTCTATACGCCCGATGAGTCGGGTGAGGGCGGCGTGCCGGAAACGGTGGCGCCCGAGCAGACACTTGCGGAGCAGTTGGAAGAACTGCCGCATGACGAGCTTGTGCGGATCGTCGAAACCATGGAAGAGGACATGCGTAACGCTTCTGCCGCCATGGACTTTGAGGAGGCGGCGCGCCTGCGCGATGCCGTCGTTCAGATTCGGGCGATGCTCGAGGGTGCGTCTGAGGACGAGACGATCGAGCGCTTACGTTCGCAGGCCCGCAAGGGTTCCGCGTTCGCATCGGGCAGAAAACGCCAGGGTGCACGGTTTAAGAAATAGCGAACATGCCCCGAGTTCCCTGTGGAGCTCGGGGCCTATGTCTTTTGCGCGCTGGAATTCGTGCGTTAGAGGTCTGCGATCAGGGCTTCAGCACAACGGATGCCGTCGGTGGCCGCACTCATGATGCCGCCGGCATATCCAGCTCCCTCACCACAAGGGTAGAGGCCCGGGGTCGACACGGCATGGCACGTTCGGTCTCGGGTGACAGTGACCGGTGAGCTCGAACGAGTCTCCACGCCGGTAAGAACGGCATCGGGACGGTCGTAGCCTCGTAGCTTTTTTCCGAGTAGGGGAAGTCCCAGGCGGAGCGACTCGACGATATGCTGCGGTAGGGCTTCGTCAATTGCCGTCCAGGTCACACCGAGCGGATAGGTGGGCTTTACCTTTCCGGGCGCCTTGCTGGCGCGTCCTGCGAGGAAATCTCCGACGAGTTGTGCCGGTGCGTTCCAGTTGGAACCGCCCAGGCGATAGGCGGCCGCCTCGCAGGCGCGCTGGAGCTCGATGCCGGCGAGCGGGTCATCGTTGGGAAGGTCCTCAGGCGTGACGTTAACGAGCAGGGCGGCATTTGCGTTGCGTCCGTCGCGGGCATTGAGACTGGCCCCGTTGACGCACAGATGGCACGGTTCTGAAGAGGCGGCAACAACCTGTCCGCCGGGGCACATGCAAAACTGTCTCTTTATACACATCTCCGAGCCCACGAGACGGACTCCTATCTCGTATGC
>UQMM01000056.1 GCA_900542165.1 uncultured Collinsella sp.
GGGAATGGGAGGCTTTTCGTGTCTGTGGTTCTGGGGTTGAGGCATGATCGTTTGCTTCGGGAGCAGGCGGTGGAGATGTTTGAGAGGGGATTTGGCTATCGTTTGACCGCCAAGAGGCTGGGTGTGCCTGCTGAGGCCGTGCGACACTGGCAGAAGACGTACCGCGCAATTGGGAAGGATGGGCTTCTTGCCATGGGAGTAAAGCAGACCAGATACGACTATGAGACCAAGGTCGGTGCGGCGAGGGCCGTGGTTGACGGCGGGATGAGTAAGCCTGAGGCGATGGTGCGTTTTGGTATTGCGAGTGCGACACCGTTGAAGCGGTGGTGCAGGCTGTACCGCGAGGGCGGCGCGCAGGCCCTCAAGCCCAAGCCTAAGGGCAGGCCGAAGGGGTCGGTGCGGGCGGTGCCACCAACGCGTGAGGAGGAACTCGAAGAGCGTGTGCGCAAGCTTGAGGCACAGGTGGCGTACCTAAAAAAATCGATTGCCCTGAAGGCGCAGAGGCGCTCCCAAACCGGGACAAAGCCCTAGTGGTCGCCGAGCTTTCAGGGCGCGGACATGCGGTGTGCGATCTCCTCGAGGCGGCCGGCCTTGCCAGGTCGAGCTACTACTACGCACTGGCTCACCCCCAGCAGTCAACCAGAGCGCATCTGCGGCCCAAGGTCGCTCAGATCTTTTCGCGCACCCCCAACGGGTGCGGTCACAGGCAGATAGCCATGTGCCTGCGCGCCGAAGAAGGAGAGCGCATCGCCGACAAGACGGTCTTGAAAATAATGCGCGAAATGGGGCTACGCTGCAGCATACGCCGCGAGAGGGCCTACCACAGGTACAACTCCTACAAGGGGAACGTGGGGCAAAGCTTCGGCAACATCATCGGCCGCAACTTCAAAGCCGATGGGCCCTGGCAGAAACTGGGTACCGATGTCACCGAGTTCAAGCTCTCCTTCGGTAAGGCCTACCTCGCTCCGGTCTACGACTTTGCCAGCAAAGAGATCGTGGCCCACTCCATCTCCATGCACCCCAACCTCGCCCAACAACAAGAGATGCTCCAGATACTCATGGACGCCAAGCCCCAAGGAGCCGAGCCGATCTTGCACTCAGACATGGGATGGCAGTACCAACACGAGACCTACATCAGAACGCTCGCCGAGAACGGTTTCATCCAGAGCATGTCACGCAAAGGCAACTGCATCGACAACGGTGCCACCGAGCAGGTCTTTGGGCACCTCAAGGACGAATTCTTCCGCGGCCAAGACTGGCAAACCTTCGAAAGCTTCAAAGCCGACCTCAACGCCTACATCACCTACTGGAACACACAAAGACGCCAAGTAAAGCTCAAGGGCCTGACCCCGGCAGAATACCGAGATCAGGCCCTCCAGCAAGCCGCATAACGGCTACCATTAAACGCGTCCAAGTTCCGGGACGCAATTCAGCGCCGCTGCTCAGGCGCGCGGGGGCACGTAGGTCGTCGTCAGCTCCATGCCCGAATCCGGCGAAAAGTCCCAGTCCGACGGCGGCAGGCCCGCCGCCACCAGCTCCGAGCCGATCGCTGCGATCTGAGCACCATTATCCGTGCAGAACCGCAGCGGAGGCATGCGCACAGTCACGCCCGCGGCCTCGGCTCGCTCCGTCAGGAGGGCACGCAGCCGCGAGTTGGCGGAAAATCCGCCGCCCACGACAATCGTGTCACAGCCGGTGTCCAGCGCCGCGCGCACGGCCTTAGCGGTCAGCGAATCGTTGACGGCCTCGGAGAAGGCGGCGCACACGTTTTCCTTGCTGACGGTTTCGCCGCGCGCGGTCGTCCCCTCAATGTAGCGAGCCACGGCAGTCTTGAGGCCCGAGAACGAAAAGTCGTACTTGTGGCGTTCCTTGTCCTTACCGGCGGCCAGGCCGCGCGGGAAACGGATCACCTCGCGATCACCCTGCTGGGACAGGCGATCCACGTGGGGGCCGCCCGGGTAGGGCAGGCCGAGGAGACGCCCGACCTTATCGAAAGCCTCGCCTGCAGCATCATCCAGGGTACCGCCCAGCTCCACGACGTCGGTCGCGATATTGCGGATCTCCAGGATGTTCGAGTGCCCGCCTGAGACCACCAGTCCGATGAAATGCTCGGGAAGAGGCCCCTCGGCCAGCTTGTCGACGGCCAGGTGACCAATCACGTGGTTCACGCCGTACAGCGG